>CAYQTE010000097.1:0-13908 GCA_964420285.1 uncultured Tepidisphaeraceae bacterium | reverse complement strand
CGCCGGGCGAAAGCCGTGCTGGATAAAATGCAATCAGATTGAGACACTACACTAGGATCGGGTTCGGTTGCAAGAAGTTGATGAGGCCAAATCGCGGTGTTGTTTACGCGAATTTGCCGTTCTTGATCAGCGCCGGCGAAAATCGGGCTTGTATCTGAGTCGCGTCTGACCGTCTTGCTCAGGTGCATGCCAGAAAAGTGGTGTCCTCTCATCGGCCGCGGCGTATGTCTCCGCTCCGCCGTTTCGGGAGAGAGTGTGTATGCGCCGATCCCGCAGTTATCGGACCGACCGGTCGGTCTTGCGTGCGCTGCATGTCCCCGGGGAACCGTCGTTTGAAAAATTGAAACAACCCGTCGTATCGGTTTGCCTGCATGGCAACCGCGTCGGTTGTGTACAACGCTGGCACTTCCAACACCAGCGTGGCGATAGTCATCTTTGCACGTCTTCCAATCAACCGTCGGGCGGGAAAAGGATCGGTACTCGATGAAATCGGAAAATGGCTTCGTGGCGGCTGTCATGCAAACCGGCCGGCAGTCGCGTCGTGGGTCCGCCTCGGCACTCAAGCGGCGAAGGCGGGCTTTGGCTCGCGCAACCGGCCTGATGGTGGAGAAGCTCGAAGAACGCTGTCTGCTGAGCCTTCCCACGGGCCTTGTAGACGGATTGAATAATGTTCCCACCGACATTACTAACGCGCTGACACCCATCCAGACCCAAGTCACGTCGCTCTTGAGCAAGCCGTTGCCGATCGTCGGGAGCCAGTTGGGCTCGGCGTTCACCGGCTGGACCGATTCGCTCAGCAGCCTGGCCACCAGCATCGGCACCGCGTTCAACGGTTGGGGAGGCGATATCAGCACGCTGGAGCAGAATCTGGTCACTCAGTTGGACCCCTCCGGATACGAAGCGGGCGTGAAGGGCCTGCTCCCGCTGGCGGGCGGCCTCTTCCCGGCGAACGAATGCATTCTCACTCCCAGCAACGGCAACACCACCAAAGTCGAGTTTGAGCTTCCGCTGACCCAGACGCTGGTGGCAACAACCAGTTCACTGAATTTCGATGCTGGCCTGCCCAGCAGTAGCCTGCCCCTGAGCCTGACCACGGCCGGGAATGTCAAGGTATCGCTCGGCTATACATTCCAGTTGAATTTTGGTTATGACACCACCCTCGGAAATTCGGGGGACTTCTTCATCGACCTGGCACCGAGCAATACCCAGACCGGTTTTGTCGGCACCGGCTTGACGGTGCAGGCGAAAATCACTTTCCAGGGCGCCAACGCCACGGGCAAGCTTGGATTCCTCGAGCTGAAGGCGTCGGATCACACCACCAACGACGGCTTCAATGGCACCAGCGGCGATATTTACGGCAGCACTCTGTTTGATGCCATGTTTACCGTCGGGCTGACCGACAGCAATACGCTTACCAACTACGAAATGCCCCTGGAGGATATCGGCAGCAGCGCCATGGGTGTGAACATGACGCTCAGCGGCAACGCCAATCTCAATCTCGACCTGGTCGTAAGCTTCGGCGGCAGCACCGAATTCCCGTCCTTGGACACGCTTTTCCACCTCGATTGGCCGTTCAGCGCCTCCACGATCAACTCCGCCACCACCACGGCCAACACCGGCGGCACTCCCACGTTCGGATTTTCCGATGTCCGTATCAGCCTTGGCTCGTTCCTGAACAACTTCATTCAGCCGATCGCCCAGGACCTGAACAACATCATCGGGCCGTTTGAGCCGGTTGTGAATTTCCTGGACCAGCCCATGCCGGTGGTCAACAGCATCGGTCCCCTGAAATCATTGCTCGGCGGAAGCAGCAGCAAGACCTACACGATTGCGGATTTCATTCAGTTGCTGGATCCATCAAGCGATTTGGGCAACTGGGTGAGCTTCATACAAAACCTCGAGACATTCTGCAGTTCCTTCGACAGCGGCGGCTTCAACGGCAACGACTTGATTTCATTGGGCAGCTTCAACCTGAATGGATTTGATGCCCGCGCCGGCGCCGCCTTGAGCAGTTTCAGTCTGCCGTCGGTGGATTTGTCCGCCCTCAGTCCGGATGAAATCGCCAGTGCGGTCAACAATGTCGGCGGCGAAGCGTCGGACTTCATCGGCGACCTGACGAACGATTTTGACCTCAGCGGCCTGGGTGGCGATGCCACCGATGCCGGTGGCGCAACGGCGGATACCACCGGCGGCAAGCTGGATTTCCCGATTCTCGATGATCCCATGTCGGCGTTTGGACTCCTGACCGGCAGTACAAGCGTGAACCTGGTGACCTTCACGATGCCGACCGTGTCGGTCTCGATACCCCTGAGCATCTTCGTCCCCATCCTGGGGCCGATCGGCGTGACCATCGCCGGTGACGCCGATGGACAGCCGCCCAATGTTTTCACGGCGTCGGCCAATTTGAGCGGTGGGTACGATACCACCGGGATCGTGCAATTTGCCAGGGACAACTTCAATCCGTCCGATGCGGTGAATGACCTGGTTCAAGGTCTCTACATCAATGAGAATAATTCCAATCTCAAGGTGAGCATGGGTCTGGCGATCGAGGGCGGAATCAACGTCGGCCTGGCTTCGGTGGCGGTGGGCGGCGGCGTGTATGGGAGCTTCACCTTTTCGCTGCAACCCGATCCGTCCGGCAAGATTCGCTGGTCGGATATCTCAAGCGACCTCAGCGCGGGCGATCTCTTCGTTGTATCCGGAGAAATCGACGCCAACGGGTTTATCACCGCGTCCGGGCCGGCGGGCACACCCACGGTTACATACAACTTTGCCAACACCACCATCGCCTCGATCAGTTCGCTGACCAATGGAAAGCAGGGCGGCGGGACGCCGACCCCGACCGATCCGACCACCATCGCGGTGACGCCTTCGCTGGCGCACCCTATTGCCGGAAAAGCCGGCGCCTACGACGCGACAGTATCGTCCACCGACGGGCTGACTCCCACCGGCGATGTCGTGTTCACCATGACCGGCACCACCGTGACGGGCACCCTGCAGACGATCACCAGCACCGCCGTCCCACTGCTCAACGGCGTCGCCGCCGTCCCCATACCGTACAACTTCATCGGGTACGAAACGGTGACGGCCCAGTATCTCGGCGACAACACACATGAGGCGAGCTCCACCGGACAGCCCGGACCCGGATTCACTGGTGTCATTCAGGTCGTTCCCGGCGTGATCTATGTCGACGCGAGCAATAAGAGCACCCACGAGGATGGCCAGAGCTGGGCGACGGCCTTCAACAACCTCAACGTGGCCCTGAACGCCGACCTTGGCGAAGGTGGCGAAGAGACATCGGGTGACATCATCTATGTCGCCGGAGGCCAATATGGCGGCGCGCACACACTGTTGACAGGAGTGACGTTGATCGGCGGTTTCAAGCCGGGCGGTTCCACCGCGGCCGATCCAAGCGAATACGTAACCACTCTCAACGGCGATGGCGGAGAAGTGCTGCAGCTCAGTGGCGGCTCCGAACAGACCGTCGTGAGCGGCTTTACCATTACGGGCGGAAGTGCCAGCCAGCGTGTCCTGGACCTCGAGGGAGACGGTGCCGGGATTCGCTCTACAAACATCACGGTTGCAAACTGCATCTTCACCGGCAACGCCGGCGGCGCCGTCTATATCAACGATTCCTCGCCCACGTTTGTCGATTGTGCATTTACCAATAACACAGCGACGCAAGGCAGTGCGATCTATGACACCGGCGGTCAATACGCATACTTGGGCCAGCCCGCGGACTCGGCCGGGGCCGACCCCGCTTTTGTCAACTGCACTTTCAGCAACAATACCGCCGCCGGTACGGGCGGGGCGATCTATAATGAATTCTACTCCACCGCCACAGTGACCAATTGCATCCTCTGGGGCGATGTCGGAGGAGAGATTTACAATAATACAACGTTCCACGGCGGATATTTCGACGACAGTCGGTCCATTCTTGAATTCACGGATGTGGACCAGAGTAATCTCTTCCATTTCCCCACGCCTGGACTGGGCAACAACCTCGATCAGAATCCAAATTTCGCCCCCGGCGGGTTAGAGCTTCAGTGGCCGTCTCCCTGCATCGGAAAGGGCGAAAACGCCGCGATCGCCGAATACGCCGGCAGCGACCTGGCCGGCAATCCGCGCGTCGCTCCGACCGGCGGCAATGTGGATATGGGCGCCTACGAGTACCAGGGACCGTTCATCATTTACGTCGATCAGCACGCCCGCGGCGCCAACAACGGCGGAAGCTGGGCTAATGCCTTCAACTCGCTCGGCGCGGCGCTGGCGGCGGCGTCCCCGGGCTTCACCATCGACGTTGCCCAGGGCGATTATTCCCCGGGACTGCTCTACGGCACGTTCCAACTTATCGATGGCGTCACCATACAGGGCGGATTTCCCACCGGCGGCTCCGCCACGCCACAACCCGGTCTCTACGCCTCGACCTTCCTCGACGGCGCCGATGCCGGTGCCAGTGTCGTCACTGGCAGTGGAACCGACTCGTCGGCCGTTCTCAGCGGCTTCGTCATCGAAAACGGCACCGGCAGCGGAATATCCGATGTGAACGGCAGTCCAACCATCGTCGACTGCACTATCAAGGACAACTCGGCCGTCAACGGCGGCGGCATGGATAACACAAGCGACTCCTCGCCTACCCTGTGGAATTGTGTCTTTGTCAATAATTCGGCCTCCCAATATGGCGGCGCGATTCAGAACTACGCCGCTTCCGATCCCACGTTGATCAACTGCACGTTTACCGACAACTCGGCTGGACAGGTCGGCGGCGCGATGGTCGACTCTTCCGGCTGCACACCACACCTGTACAACTGCATTCTGTGGAATGACTCGGCCGTTGAATCGGCCGCCCAGTGGGGTGGGCCGACCAACGAGGTCGTCGACATCGACAGCACGGCGTATTACTCCCAGTGCGACAACCAGGACGGGGCCGAGGCCGACGGGAACATCAACCTCAATCCTCAGTTCGTCAGTGCGACCGATTTGCAATTGCTGACGGGTTCTCCCGCCATCAACACCGGCGCTCTCACCGTTGCGCTAAACAAGCAAATCAATGACGGCTACACCACAGACATTGTCGGCAATCCGCGCCTGACCAACGGCCAGATCGACATGGGCGCCTGCCAGAACTCAGGAGCCACCGGCCTGGTGTTCACCCAGCAGCCCACCAACGCCCTTATCAATAACACCATCACGCCGTACATCCGTGTCGCCTTCGAAGAGAACGGCGTCATCGATACCAATTACAGCAATATCATTACGCTCTCGATTGCCGACGGGGCTTATACCAATGACCTGAACGGCACTCTTGTCGTCCGGTCCAGCCAGGGACAGGTGTTGTTCAACACCATCTCACTGGGCGCGCCCGGCAGCTACACGCTCATGGCTGCTGATGCCAGCGGATTGGCCGTCACCTCTTCGGGTTTCAATGTCTCCATCGTCGGCGCCCAGACACAGTTGGCCTTCGCCGCACCGCCTCCGGCCGTCGCCGTCATCGGCCAGCCGCTGGCCACGCCCGTCGTTGTGGACGTTCAGCAGTTCGGCAAGACCATCGACGAACACTCGCTGGTGACACTTGCAGTCGGCCCCAACAATGTGGGTGCCGCGTACACCACCGCCGGAGTGGCGACCATCGACAGTCTGTTGTTCCCGACCGGCTATACGCCCGGCAACTACACGGTCGTCGCCGAGGATGGAAGTTATCTGACGGCATCCTTCAACATCACACTCGGATATCCGGTCACGCTGATCCCAGGCCCGCTTCCTGACAACATTATTGTCGGCGATCCCATTGACGCTCCGCCTCTCACCGTGGCCGTCGATGTGAACGGCCAGCCCGCCAGCCAGTACGATTCCCAGATCACGCTTACGGTGCTGAGCGGTCCGGGCACGGTGACCAGCGACCAGACCGACGCCAACGGAAACCCGCTTGCCACCGTGGACCTCACGTCCGGCATTGCCACGTTTGATGGCGTCACTTTCAGCCAGAGCGGCAACTACATACTCCAGGCCACCGACAGCGCCAGCGGCGTCACCACCAGCCTCCCCGTCACCGTCGAGGGCACCGAGACGCTGGTCTTCACCCAGCAACCGCAAACCTACACCGTCTCGGGCAGCCCCATTGCGCCCGTCACGGTGACCCTCGAAGACAACAACGGCAATCCGATTACCGGCATCGGCGACACGATCCTCATCACGGGCCAGGGTCCGACATATTCGAATTACGGCGGCCAGACCCAACTGGTTCTCGATCCCGCGACCGGCAGCGTCACGTTCTTTAACCTGTACGTGGGTGTGGCAGCCACCGATGATTTCCTCGAAGCCACGGACCTGAACAATACGCAGGTCATCTCCGGAACTTCTAATACGTTTGTCGTCAATCCCGGCGCCACGGCAGGGTTTGCGGTCACGACAGCCGGCGCGTCGGCCGGCGCGCCCGCCAATGTCACCGTGCAAGCCACGGACGAGCTCGGCAACGACAACACGGACTACGCCGGCGATGTCACTCTCACCGTCACCGACCTCAGTGGACATGTGGTCGAAGCACTGACCGCGGCCGCCCAGGGCGGCATGGCGGCGTTTAACAATATCATCCTCACCAGCGCCGGCGAGTACATTCTGCTTGCCACGGACTCGAATCTCGGCGTGGCCGGATCCACGGGCATGCAGATCACTCCCGCTCAGGCAAGCCAATTGGTTTTTATCCAGCAGCCGAGCAGCACGTCCAGCGGCTATCCGATTGCACCCCCGATCACCGTGGCCGTACAGGACCAGTTTGGCAATGCCGTCACCGGCGACACGGCAACCGTGACGCTCTCGGTGACCGGCGCCGGCGGGGTCACGCTCGGCGGCGATGTCAGCGCCGTCGTGCAGAACGGCGTGGCCACCTTCGACAACGTCTATGTCGGCCAGGCCGGCACATTCACCCTCACCGCCAATGACGATGCCGGCGACGCCCTGGCCACCAGTTCCAGCTTCAGCACCTTCGCTCCCGTCACTATTGACGTCGACCGCAGCGCCACGTCCGGCGCCAACAACGGCCGGGACTGGCACGATGCATTTACCACACTCCAAGCGGCTCTGGCGGAGGCCATTCCCGGCGACACTATCGATATCGCACAGGGAGACTACACGCTGGGCGGCGATCCAACCGCGACATTTCAACTGCTCGACGGAGTCACGATCCAGGGCGGCTTCCAAACCGGCGGCCTGGGCGGCCCCAATCCCTCGCTTGACCCGACCATCCTCGATGGGGCGGGCTACAACTATCACGTTGTCACCGCCGACGGAACGGATTCCTCGGCCGTGCTTGAAGGCGTCACCATCACCGGGGGCAACGCCACCGCCGGGGTTCCTGACGGCCCCTTTGGCGGCGGGTTGATCGCCGATGGCGGCTCGCCCACCATTGTCGATTGCACTTTCGTCAGCAACACCGCTTTGTACGGCGGCGCGGTCTATAGCGCCAACAACGGCGCCAACGCCCCGTCGTTCGTCGATTGCTCGTTTGTTGGTAACTTTGCCATTTACTCCGGCGGCGCGGTGTATCTCGTCGCATCCTCGCCCACGCTGGTCAACGATCTCTTCGTGGGAAATTCCGCCGGCGCTGTCTTCAACTTGAACTCATCGCCCACCATCACCAATTGCACCTTCACCGGCAATACCAATGGCGCCATCGTTGATGACGAGTTCGACGGGTCGAGTCCGATCCTCACCAACTGCATCCTCTGGAACGACAATGGCCTGGAAATCACCGATCGCGCCGGTGCCGCGACGGTGAATTACTGCGACGTTGAATATGGCTACGGGGGCAACGTCAACCTGTCCGTCGATCCGCAATTTGCCCGCATCTTCAATCTTCAGATCGGATCGCCCTGCCTTCAAATCGGGGACGCCGCCGCGCCCGGACTGGCAGGTATCAGCACCGATCTGGCTGGCCAGCCCCGCTTCCAGGATGGCCTGGTCGACCTGGGCGCCTACGAGGGCGCCGTGCCGGCCGTCATCTACGTCGACGCCAGCGCGACCGGCGGAGCCAACAACGGCCTGTCCTGGGCCAGCGCGTTCACCAACCTCCAATCCGCGTTCAGTGCCGCTCTGCCCGGCTACACAATCGAAATCGCTCAAGGCGACTATTCCCCCGGCAGTGATCCCGCCGACACCTTCCAACTCGAAGACGGTGTCACGATTCAGGGCGGTTACCAGGCCGGCGGCCTCAATGGCCCCGATCCGGTCCTCTATCCGACCATCCTGGACGGTCAGAATACAAACTACAGCGTCGTGACCGCCAGCGGCACGGACTCCACGGCCGTACTCGAAGGCGTCACCATCAAGAACGGCAACGGCGCTGCCGACGGCAGTTACGGCGGCGGCATGACCGTCCAGGGCGGTTCACCCTCCATCGCGGATTGCATCTTCACCAACAACTCCGCCCAGGCCGGCGGCGCGATTTATATGACCGGCGACGGCGGCACACTGACCGATTGCATCTTTGCCGACAACACCAGCACCTACAATGGCGGTGCGATCTACGATTTCATCGCGTCACCGACTCTGATTAACTGCCTCTTTTATGGCAACTCCGCCGGCACACGCGGCGGCGCCGTTTCCAACTACATCGGAGCCTCCCCGACATTTACCAACTGCACCTTCACGGACAACACGGCCGGGATTGGCGGCGCGTTCGACAACGAAGGCGGTTCTGTGCCGACCCTGACCAACTGCATTCTCTGGAACGACACCGGCGGCGAAATCAATAACGACAACACAAGTGGCACATTCGCCAGCTACAACGATATCGACGGCAGTTCCATCGGCGTGATCGGCGCGGATAACATCAACGCCGACCCGCAGTTCGCCGGTCCCGGCGTTGATAACTTCCAACTCGACCCGACTTCTCCGTGCATCAATGCCGGCACCAACACGGCAGCGGACCTGGCCGACGTCTTCACCGATCTGGCCGGTAACGCGCGCATCGTCGACGGCGCCGTGGACATGGGCGCCAACGAGGCCGTCGTTGTCGCCGTCACTTGGACCGGCAACGGCGATGGAATCAACTGGAGCGATCCCGCCAACTGGTCGACCGGCGCCGTGCCCACTCCCAACGATTCGGTCTCCATCGGATCGGGCTTCAACACCATTGACGTGTCGGCGGGTGATTTCTCCGCTTATGCGATCTCCAGCCAGTCTCCGCTCGAAATCACCACCGGAACCTTGCAGATCGGTTTGGGCAGCCCGACCGGCTCATCGTCTGGAGATATCATCAATGATGGCTCGGTGACTCTTGACGCTTCCGGCGTATTTTACGTCGTCGGCAATGTTTCGGGCACGGGGACATTCAATGTCGATCAAGGTGCGGCGTTCCAGGCCGTCAACTTCTCGCAGGCCGGCGGCCTTCTTGATAACGGTTTGATGACCATCACCGGTACCGGTGTCATCGGCGGTCTCACCGGCACCGGAGCCTTGACGCTTGGCCCGTCGGCACGGCTGCAACTGGCTCAGGGCACGCCCGGCGTCACCAGCACGATCGGGACGCTGGCGATCAACACCGGCGGGTCGCTCGATATCACCAACAACACGCTTCGAGCTGCCGAGAGCAATGTGTCCCTGGCGCAGTTGACGACCTGGGTGCAGAACGGAAGCATCATGAGTTCCCTGGTCACCGGTCCTCATGCCATGGCCAGCCGCGCTGTCGGCTATGGCGACCATAGCGGTGACCCATTAACCGTCCCGGCCGGCGATGTGGAAGTGACCTACGTGCCTACCGGCGACGCCAACCTGGACGGCCACGTGGACATTACGGACCTGACCCGGGCGATCAACAACCTGGGCCATTCGGCTGGATATTCCGGCGGGGACGTGCTCAAAGAAGGGATCGTGAACATCTATGATGTCGCGGCCATTATCAACGATCTGGGCGCCCACCTGAACGGCATCGGTGACAGCGCGGGCGTAACCGCCAGCGGCGCAGCCGCCGTGGCCAACTCGTCTGCCGTCAAGAGCGCCGCAACGGGAGCCGTGATACCATCATCGGGCGCCTCAGTCAGCGCGATCTTCTCGGATACGACGATTAGCGCCGATTGGCTGGAGCCGGAAGCCTCGGTCTTGGCCGGTTGACCCATCGCCGCCCAGGCGATCATGATCGCGCCGACAGACCGGCGAGGATTCACCGCTTTTCTGAGGTGTTTCCGCGTCATTGCGCGCACCACGTTCGCCACATGGTTCGATAGGCGGTTTCGATAGCGCGGGCAAAGCGGGGAGCATCCATGAGCGGCGAATCTTGCATACGCTGTCGCAGCGTGGTGCGCAGTTCGCTCAGGCGCGGCAGATCGGCCGCCAGGTCGGCGGCGATTCGCACATAATCCTCGCTCGTACGGGCAATCAGTTCCGCAAGTCCCATGTTCATCAGTTGGCTGAGGCCGGCCCGGCCAAGCACGTCCCGGCCGACGAGCGTCACAACCGGAACTCCCATCCAGAGCGAATCAAGGCTGGTGGTGTGGCCGTTGACGGGAAACGTGTCCAGCGTGATATCGATCCGGTTATGAGTGCGGAGATATGCCAGGCGGGGCTGTCGGTCTGAAAATTCGATCCGATCGGGGCTGATTCCCTCTTGCCCCAGGCGATCAAGCACCACCTGCCGCGCGCTTCCCTGCGGCGCCAGAAGGATCAATCGCGACCTCGGAGCCGCATTGAGAATTCTGCCCCACAGGGCCAGCGCATCACCAGTGACCTTGCAGAAATTGTTCATGCAGCCAAATGTGATCCAACCATTGCTCGCCGCTGGCAGCGCGCCAACGTCGGGTTCGCTGGAAAGCGGATCGTAACACCAGAACGTGTCCGGCAGATGAACGGTACGCTCTGAATAGAGGGCGTCATGAAGTCCCGGTGGATCCAGATACGGATCGGTAAGCCGGTAATCCATCGTCGCCAGCCCGGTCGTGCCCGGGTAACCAAGCCACGTCACCTGGACCGGAGCCGGCTTGCGCGCGAACACCAGCAGCCGGTTGTTGGACATGTGCAGCGACAGATCGACCAAAATGTCGATCTGGTCGTCGCGAATCATGTCGGCGACCTGCTGATCGGAAAGTCCGGCAATGTTTCGCCAGGCGTCGGCATGGCTTTGCAGTCCGGCGGTGATTCCATCGGGGACGGGAACCTGTGCATAACAGTAGGCCTCCACAGCGGCGCGATTGTGGTTGGCCAGCAGCGGCAGCATGAAGAAACTGACCGAGTGCCGCCGGAAATCGGGTGAAACATAGCCGACGCGCAAACGTCGCTCGGGATTGCGGTCATTGGCGTGGGGCCTGATGAAGCACTCCAGGGGTTGGGCATGCAGTTGATTCCATTTCCGGGATTCGGTCAGCAGATTCTTCGGATCAAAGTCCGGATGGAACGGCCAGGCGTACAGGAGATTGTCGTAGGCACTGACAAATAGGGGATCGGCGGCGATGGCGCGCTGGTAGCACTCGATGGCCCGGTCGAGCCGACCGACGTCCTTCCATGCGTTGCCGAGGTTGTTGCAGGCCAGGGCGAATTCCGGATCGATGGCAAGCGCCCGCTGGTGACAGGCAATAGCCTGATCCAGTTGCCCCTCGCTACTCCAAACCACGCCCAGATACGTGTGAGCCGCGGCAAGTTCGGGATCGAGTTCCAGCGCGCGCTGGTAACACGCGACGGCCTGATCTGCATCCCCCTTTTTTTTCCAGGCCAGGCCCAGTGCCGTGTGCGCCTCGGCGAACCTGGGTTTGAGAACAAGAGCCTGTTGAAAGCAGACGATCGCATGGTCGATCTCGCTTTTGTCGAAAAAAGCGCTGCCCAAACTGCAGAAAGCTTCGACCAAATCCGGCTTCGGACCCGGCGCCGTCTGGTAACAGGCGCCGGCCGGGTTGACCTGAGCGCTTGCGTTCCGCGCAACGGCCCGGCTGGTGCGGTCAACGGCATAATCCGGCTTCAACGCCAGCGCCTGCTGGTAGCATGCCATCGCCTTGTCCAGTTGGCCCGTTTCCTGCCAGGCGACACCAAGGTTCACCTGGACCTCGACCAGGTCCGGCTGCAGCGCCAGAGCCCGCTGGTAGCAGGCTATGGACCGATCCAGTTGGCCCTTGCTCCTCCAGGCATTACCGAGATTGGTGTGAGCCGCGGCAAGCTGGGGATCAAGGTCCAGCGCCCGCTGGTAACACTCGATGGCCTTGTCGAGTTGGCCAAGGTCATACCAGGCACTGCCGAGATTCGTGTGCGCTTCGGCGGATTGGCTCTGGAGAACAATCGCGCGCTGATAGGACGCGATGGCCTGATCGAGTTGTCCCTTATCCTTCCAGGCATTGCCGAGATTGTTGTGGGCGTCGGCGTAGTCTGGCTTGATCTCCAATGCCCTCTGGTAGCAGGCGATGGCCGGGTCGAGCTGTCCCTTTGCCCTCCACACGTTCCCCAGATTGAGATGCGCCTCGGGATAGTCGGGCTTGAGAGCCACCGCGCGCTGATAGCATGCAATGGCTTCATCGAGCCGGCCCTGGCTCTGAAGGCGTGTGCCAAGATGAAAGTGGTAGACGGGGTTATCCGGCGCTGCGGCAATGGCCCGGCGAATCAGATCGATGGCCTGATCCGGGCGGCCCAGTTGACCTGATATCGCCCCCAGCAGATTCAAAGCTTCCGCATGGTTCGGCCGCACGGCGAGTATCTGCCGATAAATCGATTCGGCCTGTTGAAGCCGCCCGGCGTGATGGTGGGCAATGGCGACTTGCAGCGCCTGTTCGACCGGGACTTGCGACATGCCGACATCCTACCGCCGCCGGGCGCGGAGGACGATGCCCACATCATGGCGTCCGCAACGTCCGCCACATGTTTCGGCACTGCCGCCACGTTTCGTCCTGTGCCGATGGTGGCGAACCAGCCGTTGGTTCCATCGCAGGCGGCGTTCAAACGATTCTGCCTCTTGTCAATCGTATCGCCCACCCAAAGGAAGCCTGCCGCCATTTCCGAAATCATCTCGGACATTTTGCGCTTTGGTGAGGGAGCGAAGTTCCTTGCTTGGATCACGTTTGCCATTGGTTCTCAATTTGTCGTCGGCCCGGCTCGTTGGCCACGGACATGTGAGCATCGAACATTCTCGATCCCAGTCGTCGTTCTGCTATGGTTTCTGGTAGGTCATGGCTGGGGATCGGGAGGGAGGGAAGCGATGATGGTTTGGATCTGGGGTTGGAGGGCGGGGACGTGAATGGTGACAACATTCCAAACCTGGTCGAGGTCCACGCGGAAGTAGTCATGGACAAGCACATGTCGCATGGCGGCGATTCGCTGCCAGGGCACTTGGGGGTGATCGCCTTTGAAGACGCCGGACAATCGCCAGGCGGCTTCGCCAATCATCTGAATGTATCGGAGGAGCAGAGACTGCACGGGCAAATCCGTGTCCAGCACGCTGCGCTCAGAAGGGGTGTAACGCCGCACGATTTCGATGGCATCGTGGATGTCCTGAAGGAGCAGCCGATCAGACCTCATAGCGGCACCGCCTCATTCAGCACCTCGCGGCGAAACCGGTCGTTGTCGCGCAGGGCACCTTCGCTCACCACATCGACCTTGACATCGAGCAATTCCTGAAGCTCTTCGATAAGCATCCCATGATCCATGAGGCTGCGGCCAGGCTCAAAACGGACGAGCAGGTCCAGATCGGAGGTCTCGGTGATCTCGCCCCGCGCGACCGAGCCGAAGATCCGGACATCGGACGCGCCGTTGCGCGCGGCCAGGGCAATAATCTGGTCGCGGTATTTGAGGATGTTGTCTCTAGTCATCATGGATTTATCCTACCCGATACTGCCCCTTTTAGGTGGCGGCAATGATCTGTTTTGCGCCAACATGGTAATGCTCCACACGGACATCAATTCATCCATCAAGAATTACCTGCCAGCCCGATCTCCGGACAGT
>CAYQTE010000096.1:0-13925 GCA_964420285.1 uncultured Tepidisphaeraceae bacterium | reverse complement strand
TCCCCCTGAGTACAAGGGGAGGAGGAAAAGACAGGCTCCCGGAAAATCGGGCACTCGCGGGGCGGGGGTAGCGGACGGTGCTCCCGGCGCGCCCGGTACGCCCCAACAGCCGGCGGGGAGTGTATACTCTGTCAAGAATGCACAGGAGGCACCTATGAGGCGACTTGGTACATGGTGGTCAGTTACGGCGGTGGCCGTGGCAATGCTGGCGCCCGGCGGCATTGGCTTGGTCGGCGACTGTTCCGCGGCGGCGGATGCGGCCGTGGCCAATGCGACGACCCGGCCCGTCCAATACATGCGGTTCGTCGATGACGGCCACTCCGGGGGAAGTTTGCAAACGGCGGATGTCACGTTCCGCAATGCGGCGGGCGTCGAGGTGCATCTCATCGGGGCTGTCCACATCGCCGAGTCGTCGTATTACAAATCGCTGGTGAAGGATTTTCAATCGTACGACGCGGTGCTGTATGAACTGGTGATGCCGCGCGACAGCGCTCCGCCCTCGCCCGACGGGCCGCAGTCGGATAGCGCCCTGAGCGATTTTCAGCGGCTGCTGACCAATGTGCTGGATTTGAAATTCCAGCTTGACGCCATCGACTACACCGCGCCAAATTTCGTGCATGCCGATCTGGACAAGGAAACCTTCGAGAAAATGCAGGCCGAACGCGGCGAGTCCATCGAATCGATCATCTTTCGCCAGTTCATGAAGGGCATGCAGCAGCCGTCGGACAATTCCGATGCCGATCCGCGCCAGGAGTTGCACGACGCGATCTCGCTGTTTACGCGACCCGACGGCCGGCGGCAGCTCAAGGTGGCACTGGCGCAGCAACTCAGCTCGCCGGATGAAGATATCCAATCGCTCCTGGGGCCGGGGCCGAGCGTGCTGGTCACCGAGCGCAACAAGGCCGCCATCGCCGTCCTTGCCCAGCAGCTTGACGCCGGCAAGAAGAAGCTGGCGATTTTCTATGGCGCGGCACATATGCCGGAAATGTCGGACCGGTTGGTGGCGATGGGATTTGCCCCCGTGCAGACGCAATGGCGCGTGGCGTGGGATTTGACGATCCGGCCGGATGAACCGTCGCTGGCGGAATCGCTTCTCGACCAGGCGGCCGACCTGATCTTCGGCCCGCCGGACGAGGCGGCGAACAAACATGCGGCGACGAGGCCTTCCGAATCCGACCCCGGGGCGTTCAAATGACGCCCATGCCTCGATTGTCTGGAAAATTCATCGTGCTGGAAGGCGGCGAAGCGTCGGGGAAATCCACGCAGCTTTCGCTTCTGCGCCAGCGTATCGAATCGCTCGGCACAAGCGTCGTGTCCCTGCGCGATCCGGGCGCCACCCATATCGGCGAACAAATCCGCTCGATCCTGCTCAGTCCCGATCATCACGAAATGTCCATGCGATGCGAGATGCTGCTTTACATGGCGTCGCGGGCGCAACTGATGAAGCAGTCGATCCTCCCCGCCCTGGCGGCCGGCGCGTGCGTCCTGTGCGACCGGTTCGTCTCCAGCACGTTGGCGTATCAAGCCGGCGGCGACGGACTGACCGCGGCGGAAATCATTTCCGTCGGCGAGATTGCGATCGCCGGCCGGTGGCCCGATCTGACCATCCTTCTGGACATGACACCCGAAATCGCGGCCGAGCGTCGCATCGGCATCGCCAAGGACCGCATCGAACGCCGGAGCCTGGATTATCATCGGCAGGTGCGAAATCGGTATCTGGAACAGGCGGCGGCCGATCCCGACCGATTCATGGTGGTCAACGCCGCCGAGCCACTGGACACGGTGCATGAGGCAATGTGGTCGGCGGTGGTGAAGGCGTTTCCCGACCGCGATATATCGCGATGATTCAATCATGCCCCCCAAACTGGACGACATTCTCGGGCAGAGCACCGCGATCGAAGCCCTGACGGCGGCGATGTCGAGCGGCCGGCTGGCGCACGGCCTGATTTTCGCCGGTCCCGCGGGCGTGGGCAAATCCACAACCGCCCGCGCGCTGGCCGCCTGGTGGCTTTGCGAAAACGCGGGAGAACCTCTGGCCGCAAAATCCAGAAAATCCGCCGCCCCTTCGCACAACGCTTGCGGTTCGTGCCCAAGCTGCCGGCTCATCGATACCGGCACGCACCCCGATTATCACCTGATCACCCGCCAGCTCATCCGCTATCACGACAAGACCGGCAAGTCCAAGGGAATCGACCTGTCGATCCAGGTGCTTCGCCCCGAGCTGATCGAGCCGGCCGGGCGCAAGTCATCGCTGGGGCACGGCAAGGCGTTTGTCATCGAGGAAGCGCATCTGATGAACGCCGCCGCGCAGAACGGGATTCTCAAGACTCTCGAGGAGCCGCCCGGCTCGGCCGACGATCGCGGAACGCTCATCATCCTGCTGGCCGATCAACCCGAATCGCTGCTGCCGACCATTCGCAGCCGCTGCCGGATCGTCACGTTCGCCGCTCTGCCGGCCCAGATCGTTAAGGCCGGCCTCACGCAACGCGGCATCGCCGAAAGCGACGCGGCGCAAGCGGCCGAGATGTCCGATGGGTCGCTGGGCGGGGCCATGAATCTGATTGAGGACGGGATGATCGAGCCGGCGAAGGATCTTTGCGGTCGCCTGGATCGACTGATCGACGCCTCGGGCCAACTCGCCGACGACATCGGCGAGTTTCTCAAATCCGCCGCCGAGGCCTTCGGTCAAAAACGCATCGACAAAGACGAACTGGCCAGCAAGGACGCCGCCACGCGCGAGGGTCTGGCGACATATCTCCGGCTGATGTCCCAGCGACTGCGCCGCCGCCTGGAAGCATCGTCGGCCGCCGGGTCGCCCACCGCCGGAAAGACCATGGAGAACATCTGCCGCGCCATCGACGCGATCGCGATGACCGATCGCTATCTCGACGCGAACGTGAATGTCGCGGTGGCGCTACAACAATTGTCGGCCGCACTGCGGGGCTCGCTGCGCCGTTCGGGATAAATCGCAACGGCCCGGTCATGCCCGCTGAGGCGCTTGCGCCCCGCCGTCCGACGATCGCGCTTGGCCGGTTGGCAGGCGAAAGACCATGCGAATTACATTTGATTCCGGCATTTCCGCAATGATTGTCGCCCCCAGCACGCTGCAATACGCCTGCGCCAGCGCCAGCCCCAGGCCGCTCTGGCTGCCGCTGGAGCGCGCCGGGTCTTTGCGCCAGAACGGCTCGAACATGTGTGCCAGATCGTCGGCCGTCAGCGATTCGGCCGTGTTGGAAACCTCCATCATCGTCGCATCGGCCGCCTGCTGGATGCGGCAGGTAATGCGGCCGCCGGGCGGGCAATAGCTGGCCGCATTGGAAAGCAGATTCGACACGACGCCCGCCAACAGCGTGGGATTCGATTCGACGATCGCCGGCTGGGCCATGTCGAATTGGACGGTCAGGCGGTTCTTCACGGCCTGTTCCGCCATCGTGTGCCAGAACTTCTGAACCATCGCCGTCAGGTCGACCGATTCCATCGCGATGGACGGCCTGCCCGCATGGCACCGCGCCAGAGCCAGCAGCGTGGTCACGACCGATTCCATATGCCGGGAAATCGCCAGGGCGTCGCTGAGCGTCTCCGAATTTTCCGCCGCCGTCGCCGGATAGTTCAGTGCCACCTCCGTGATGGCACGCAGTTCGGCGATGGGCGTGCGCAGTTCGTGAGCCACATCGGCCGTGAATCGCCGCTCGCGCTGAAACGCGGTTTGCAGCCGCCCGACAAGCTCGTTGAGATACTGGCAGATGGGGGCAAGTTCCCTGGGCATGCCGGCGACGGGGAAGGGCTGCCCGGCCGCGTCGGCCGGGTCGCTCGCGGCCGCCTTGGCCATGGCCTCCAGCGGCTGGAGGCTTCGCCGAACCGCCATGATGACGATCAACAACGCCCCGGCGATGAAGACCGCCGACCCGATCGCCAAAGAGGTCAGCAGCACGGCCAGCGGCTCATCCAGCGCGTGGCGACCCTGGGCCACCGTGAGAGTCATCTGCACGTCGGGCGATGTCGTACTGACAGGGATCGCCACATCGTCCGGATCGCGCATGGGCACGAATCGAATGACGACCTCGCGCCCGGCTCGTCCATCGGGTAGCGCCACGTCGCTGAAGGCTGTCTTGTCCGGTTTTGCCGCCAGCGGGGGCAGATCAGCGGATTTCAGCGAACTGGACCGCAGGGCACTGCTCCCATCGGACCGGCGAATCTGAAAATATTCCGCGTGTTTGTCGGGCGAAAATTCCTCGCTGGCCGTGTCGGGCGAGACGAGTTCGAACGGCCGCTCGTCGTCCCAGCGCACCCCCGCGGCGACGGCCCGCGCCTTGGCCGCCAGCGTCGCATCAAAATCCTTATCCAGGACATGCCGGACGTAGAGATACAGGGCCGCGACCGACACAACGACCAATATCGCGATCGGCGGCCCAAGGCGCTTTTGAAGCTGGCCGCGAATGCTTGTCATGCGGTCCCTGGATCGAAAATATATCCCATCCCCCGCCGGGTCTGAATATACGATGCGCCAGAGCCCCGATCGATCTTTTTCCGCAGCGAATAGACCGCCGCGTCCACGACATTGCTCATTGGCTCGACTTGTTCATCGTAGATGTGGGATTCGATTTCCGATCGGCCGACGACCCGGCCGCGATGCAGGATCAGGTATTCGAGTAGCGCATATTCCCGCGGCGGCAATTCGATCGGCTCGCCGCCCACGAACACGCGTTTGGCGGATATGTCCACCACCAACTGCCCGAATTGAAGCCGCGGGTTCTTGGCATCGTGCCGGCGGCGAATCAGCGCTTCGACACGCGCCAGCAGTTCCTCGAACGCGAATGGCTTGACCAGGTAGTCATCGGCGCCGGCGCGAAGCCCGGTCACGCGATCCTCCACGGTGTCCTTGGCCGTCAGGATGATCACGTGCGTGTTCTGGCCCTGCTGGCGAATGCGCTGGAGGAACGTGAGGCCGTCCATTCCTGGCAACATGAGGTCGAGCACGATGACATCATAGGGCTCAGTTTGGGCCAGATAGAGGCCGTGCGAGCCGTCGCCGGTGGCGTCGACGGCATAGCCGTTGGCTCGCAGGCCGCGTGCCACGGCCTTTTGAATCCGCTCGGAATCCTCGATCAACAGCACGCGCATGAATCATCAGGCGGGCGTTACTTGCTGGCGACCAGGATGGTAAATCCATCCGGAGCCGGCGTTGGGCGTGCGCCGCGACCGCCGCCGCGACCCGCGCCGCGACCGCCGGCGGCCGCCGCGCCAGCCGGCTGCGTGGCCGGTGTCACTGCCGCCGGAGCCGTCGTCGGCGGCAGCATTTCCGTCGCGATCAGAAGAATGCGATTGGTCTTGCTGTCCAGCGTGCAGGTCTTGGCGCCGGGCATGGTCTGAAGCTTCTGCTCAACCACAAAGCTGGTTGGGCTGTTTTCCTTGATGATGGTCAACTCGCCCTGCCCGCCGCCGTTGGAGCTGAACGCCTCCATCGTCGCCGGATTGAATCCGCCGCTGTCAACGCCAGCCCCGATGGGAAGGGCGTCGAGAATCTTGCCGTCAGTGGTAAGGACGACGCAATTGGCCGGCGTCGCGCACATCGCAAAAAGGATGTGGTTCTTGGCGTCCAGACCCAGACCGGCCGGTGCGCCGCCCTTGGGCATCAGATCGTAATGGGCCGTCGCCTTCATCGTTGTGGCATCGACAACCGCAATCTGGCTCTTGTCTTCCAGGTCGATGTAGACATGGCCGGCCCCGTCGCTCTGGCCCTGTTCGGGCTGACCGCCCAGGTCAATCGTGCCGGCCACCGAGCCGTCCTTGGGATCGATCACCAGCACGTTGGGGGCCGAGTGGCTCAGGACGTAGATGCGCTGGGTGAAGGGTTCATACATGATGCCGTCCGGCCGGCCGCCCTGCGGGTCGATCGTCTTGATCGTGGCCAGGGTCTCCGAATCGAACATGACGATCGGGCTGCAGCTCACGAAGCCATGGTGGGTCTTGGGATCAACCGCCACGCCGTGATCGCCGGGTGTGTTGGCAATCGTACCGATGCTTTCCAGGGTGTCCAGATTGAACACGGTGGTGCGGGCGCCGGTGCCCGAGCGCGGGATGTAGAGCTTACGGCCGTCGGCGTCGGCATAGACGTAATCGAATCCGCCCACGCCGCCGACCTTGGCTTTCTTGGTGATGGAGTATTGCTTATCCGCTGGCGCTGCCGCGGGCTGAGCCCATGTGCGAACCGCCATAAGAGTGATCACCGCCGCCAACAATACCAGTATCTTTTTCATTGACATGCCTCAGTCACAAAAAGTAAAGCGATCTTCAACCAGCCACGTTTATAGCATGGGAACATGATGACCCAATGATGCGCCGACCGCGTTCGCCCTCGATGTCCGCCTCGCGAACAGCCTCAATCTCGGCCCTGGGCCGCTATTTGCCAACCGCGATAATGGTAAACACGCCGCCACCACCGCCACGGCCACCGCGACCGGCACCGCGGCCGCCGCCCGCCCCACCGCCCGCGGCGCCACGGCCGCCGGCCGGAGCGGCCGCACCCGCCGCGTCCTGCGTGGTCGGCGCCGTTGTGGCACCCGCCACGGTCGCGATCAACAGGATGCGGTTGGTCTTCAGATCGACAGTGCTGGTCCGCGCGCCGGGAACTGTCTTGACTCTCTGCTCAACCACGAAGCTCGTCGGGCTGGTTTCCTTGATGATGGTCAGTTCGCCCTGCCCGCTGCCGTTGGAGCTGAACGCTTCCATCGTGTTGGGATTGAACCCGCCGCCGTCGGTGCCGGCCGCGATCGGAAGCGTGTCAAGGATCTTGCCATTGGTGGCGTCCATGATGACGCAGGTCGCCGGCGTGTGGCACATGACAAACAGGATGTGGTTCTTGGCATCCAGGCCAAGTCCGCCGGGTCCGCCGCCCTTTCCGGCCAGATCGTAATGGGCCGTCACCTTCAGCGTATTGGCATCGACAGCGGCGACGTTGTTCTTGTCTTCGACGTCGATGTAGACGTGCCCGGCGCCGTCGCTCTGGCCCTGTTCCGGCTGCCCGTCCAGATTGATCGTGTTGACCACCGAACCGTCCTTGGCATCAATCACCACCACATTGGGAACGCGGTGGCTCAGGACATACACGCGTTCGGTCAGCGGTTCAAAAAGGATGCCGTCGGGGCTGCTGCCCTGCGGATCAATCGTCTTGATCGTGGCGAAGGTCTGCGTGTCGAACATGACGATCGGGCTGCTGCTGACGAATCCGTGATGCGTCTTGGGATCGACCGCCACGCCATGCGAGCCGGTCGTCGGCGTCACCGTGCCCACACTGGCCAGCGTGTCCAGATCAAACACCGTTGTGCGCGTGCCGCGGGGAATATAAAGGCGCCGGCCTTCGCTGTCGGCGTACACGTAGTCGGACCCGCCGGTGCCCCCCACCGCCGCCTGCTGCACGACCTTGTACGGTTGAGTTGCCGGCGCTGCCGCGGGCTGCGCCCAGCTTCGGCCCACGAAGCATGTGATCCCGACCGCCAACAATGCCAGTGCCTTCTTCATCGCCGATCCTCCGCCAAAATGTGAATTGGTCCAACCGCTGCCAACCCTCTATATACATCGAACATGACGATTTGATGAAGACGGCGTACAAATTTTGCGGTTCTTGTACAACCCTCCGCGGCTTTTGATCGGCTTGCAGTTTCCTCCTAAGATGGGTTTCTTCGTCGCCGGCGGCGGGCTTTTGGAAAGGTCGGCCAACGGCGGGCGGGAAAAGCGTCGGGTCACGCATGAGCCTGAAAGTCATCCGAATTCGCGGTGCGCGCGAGCACAATCTCAAGAACATCGCCGTGGATATTCCGCGCGATCAGCTTGTGGTCATCACCGGCATCAGCGGCAGCGGCAAATCGACGCTGGCGTTCGATACCGTCTATGCCGAAGGCCAGCGGAAATACGTCGAATCGCTCTCCGCCTACGCCCGGCAGTTCCTCGAACAGCTTCAAAAGCCGGATATCGACGAAATCGAGGGCCTCCCCCCCACCATCGCCATCGAACAACGCTCCGCCTCAAGCAATCCGCGATCCACGGTCGCCACAACCACCGAAATCTACGACTACCTGCGCGTCTTATTCGCCCGCGCCGGCAAGCCGTACTGCTGGGAATGCGGCCGGCCCATCGCCAGCCAGTCCGCCACGCAGATCGTCGATGCCGTCGTCGCCATGCCCGAGGGAACACGACTGATGGTTCTCGCCCCCCTCATCCGCGGGCAAAAGGGCGAACATCGCGATGTTCTGATTGCCATGCAGAAGCAGGGTTTCGTCCGAGCCCGCGTCGATGGCAAAGTCATCGACCTCGACCCGAAAAAGCCGCCGGCCCTCAAGAAGACCTTTGCGCATGACATCGAGGCCGTGGTCGATCGCATCGTGCTCAAGCCGGAGGCCCGCCCGCGACTGGCCGATTCTGTCGAAACCGCGCTTCGCCTCAGCCAGGGGCTGGTGGTGATTGCGGTGCAGGCCGAGGCCGATAAGTGGACCGATCACATGTACAGCGAGAAGTTCGCCTGCCCGGTCCATCCGTGGGTTTCGCTGGAAGAACTCGAACCACGGCTGTTCAGTTTCAACAGCCCGCATGGAGCGTGTCCCGATTGCCATGGATTGGGCACAACGTTCGAATTCGATACAGATCTGGTGGTGCCGGACGATTCGCTGTCGCTGGAGCACGGTGCGATCGAAGCCTGGCGCGGCGGCGGCCGGCGGATGAACATCTACTACAGCCGGGTTCTCCGCGATTTCTGCCGGGCGTTCGACATCTCCTATGAAACTCCATTCCGGGAATTGCCCAAGAAGATTCAGCAGATTCTGTTGGATGGGACCGACCGCCGCGGCGACAACGGAACCGGCGTCACCTTCGAAGGCGTGCTGCCGCATCTGGTTCGCCGGTTCGGATCGACCGAAAGTGAATTCGTCAAGACGCGCCTGCATCAATACATGTCCGAACAGCCGTGTAAGCTGTGCAAGGGAACCCGCTTGAGAAAGGAGGCACTGGCGGTTCGACTGCAAACGGAATTGCCGGACGGAACGGACCTGACATCGCCCGGCGTGCTGCCGGGATTTGGAATTCCAGACGTCACGCGTCTGCCCGTGACAGTGGCCCGGCGGGTGTTCGAGAATCTCCGCCTCTCCAGTGAAGGCAAACTCGTCGCCGAACCGCTGGTGCGCGAGATCGTCAATCGCCTCGGCTTCATGATCGACGTCGGCCTGGGATATCTCACCCTCGATCGCAAGACCGCCACGCTCAGCGGCGGCGAGGCCCAGCGCATACGCCTGGCCACGCAGGTCGGCAGCGGACTGGTCGGCGTCTGCTACGTCCTGGACGAGCCAACCATCGGCCTGCACCAGCGCGATAATGTCCGCCTCATCCGCACCCTCCGCCGTCTGCAGCAATTGGGCAATACGGTTCTCATCGTCGAACATGATGAGGAGTGCATCCGCTCGGCCGATTATCTGATCGATATCGGACCCGGCGCCGGCGCGCACGGCGGGGAAGTCGTCGCCATCGGCCCCATGCCCGAGGTGCTCGAACAAACCGATTCCCTCACCGTCAAATACCTCACCGGCCAGTGCGCAATCCCAACGCCTCCGGTTCGCCGGCCGATGGACCCCGACCGGAACGCACTCGAGCTTCGCGGCTGCCGGGCCAACAATCTCAAGAACATCGACGTGCGCATTCCTCTGGGCGGCCTGGTCTGCGTGACCGGCGTCAGCGGATCAGGGAAATCGACCCTGGTCAACCAGACGCTCCTGCCCGCCCTCAAACGCCGGCTGTACGGATCGAAAGTGAAAGCCGGCGAGCACAAGACCGTCAACGGGCTTTCCAAAGTCGATAAGGTCATCGAGATCGACCAGAGCCCCATCGGCCGCACGCCGCGCAGCAATCCGGCCACGTACACCGGCGTGTTCGACGATATCCGCCGCGTCTTTGCCGCCACGCGCGAATCCAAAATCCGCGGCTATGAGGTCGGGCGCTACAGCTTCAACGTCAAAGGCGGCCGGTGCGAAGCCTGCCAGGGCCAGGGCACCAAATGCATCGAGATGCACTTCCTGCCGGATGTGTACGTGAATTGCGAAGTCTGCCGCGGCTCGCGTTACAATGCCGAGACGCTGCAGATCAAATACCGCGGCAAGAGCATCGCCGACGTGCTGGCCATGACCGTCGACGAGGCCCTTGGCTTCTTCGAGAATTTCTCACGCATCACCACCATGCTCCGCGCCCTGAACGACGTCGGCCTCACCTACGTCCAACTCGGCCAGCCCAGCACCCAACTTTCCGGCGGCGAAGCTCAGAGAGTCAAACTCGCCAGCGAACTGGGCAAAAACGCCACCGGCCACACGCTCTACGTGCTTGACGAACCGACAACCGGTTTGCATTTCGCGGACATCCAGAACCTGTTGAACGTGCTCAACAGACTGGCCGGCATGGGCAACACGATCCTGGTCATCGAGCACAATCTGGACGTGATTAAGTGTGCCGACTGGATTATCGACATGGGCCCCGAAGGCGGCGACGCCGGCGGCCGGGTCATCGCGACGGGCACGCCGGAGGAGATCGCAGGCATCCCGGATTCCTTCACCGGCCAATTTCTGCGCCACAAATTGAATCCAGAGGTGCTGGCCGAGCTGACGGCCGCGCGAAAGGAACGATCAATTGCAAAGAGCCAGAAGATTGCGTGAACCAAACGACGATCTTGCGGCTGACCTTGGCTTGCAAGGTGCGGAAATACAAATAAACCGCAAAGACGCGATGACGCAAAGGTAACACAACGCAAAGAGCGTCTCGGCAAATTCAGATATTTGATGCGTGAGAAACATCAACCGACGATGAACTCCGATCCGGCCAAAAGCGCTCTTGGCGTGTTTCTTTCCTCTGCGTCATCGCGGCTTTGCGGTTTATTCGCTTTTCCTCCTGATCGGCGATCCCTCGATTGGAAATCCGCCATCGCGCGGAGTAGCGTATTGCTATGAGCACACTTGCCGCTGCACAGGGTCAGTCACCGCCTCCGCCTCCACCGCCGTCGGCGGCGCTGGCGCCGGCGAAAGAGGGGGAATATAACCGCCTGGGATTGAATTACCGGCTGCCGATTCCCCGGCCGAAGGTGCGCGGGATTGTCATCGATGCCCATTCGCATCTGCTGGCGGCCCGGCATGCGCCGGGGTGGTTTGCGGCGGCGCGGCATTACGGGATCGACGCCTTTGTCACCATGTCGCCGCTGGAGGAGGCCATCGGCATTCAGCGCGATTGGGGCGATCGCGTGCAATTCATCGCCGTGCCGGCGTTCCCCAATTTCAATGAGGAGGAGTGGCTTCGGCGCATCGAAGCCTTCCACAACCTCGGCAGCAGGATCGTCAAATTCCACATGGCGCCGGGCACGATGATCCGCACCGGCCTGCGACTGGATTCGCCAACCATCCGGCGGATCATGCGCGAATCGGCCGATCGAGGCATGATCCTCATGAGCCACGTCGGCGACCCCGACACCTGGTACAACGACAAATACAAAGACGCCGCCAAATTCGGCGATCGCGATTTGCATTACCGGTTGTGGGCCGACGCCCTGGAAGAATATCGCGATCACCCCTGGCTGGGCGCGCATCTGGGCGGCAATCCGGAAAATCTGCCGCGGTTGCAGGAATTTCTCGACCGGTTCCCCAATCTCGTTCTGGACAACAGTGCCACGCGATGGATGGTCCGCGAGATCAGCAAGCAGCGCGACGAGGCCCGCGATTTCATCATTCGCAATCAGGACCGCATCATCTTCGGCTCCGACCAGGTCAGCGGCGATGATCGCGGTTTCGATTTCCTCGCCAGCCGCTATTGGGCTCATCGCAAACTCTGGGAAACCGCCTACAACGGCCCGACCAACATTTACGATCCCGATCTGCCCGTGAACCGCCAGCCCGAAATTCACGGCCTGGCCCTGCCCGATGCCGTCATCCAAAAACTCTATCACGACAACATCATCAAGCTGCTCGGCCGGGTTGGCGTGCGTTTTGATATCGATCGCCCCGTCGCCCGCGTCGCCTGAGGTCCGACATGATCAAGATCGCGATGATCGGCGCCGGCAGCGTTGTTTTCTGCAAGACGCTCACCGGGGACATCCTCTCCTATCCCGAATTTCACGACGCCCGGCTGACGTATATGGATGTCGATGCCCGTCGCCTGGAGGTGGGCGCGGCACTGGCACGAAAGGTCGCAGCCGGTTGCGGGGCCAAACCCGATATCCGCGCCACGCTCGACCGCAGTGCCGCTCTGGCCGAGGCCGACGTGGTCATCGTCATGGCCCAGGTCGGCGGGTTCGACGCAACGCTCATCGACTTTGAAATCCCGCGCAAATACGGCCTGAATTTCACCATCGCCGACACCACCGGACCCGGCGGGCTTTTTCGCGCCCTGCGCACCTTCAACCTGCTCCGCGACATCGGCCGGGATATGGAATCCCTCTGCCCGCGCGCCCTGCTGATCAATTATTCCAATCCCATGTCGATGAACATGCGGACGATAACGGCCACGACCAGCGTGCGGGCCGTCGGCCTGTGCCACAGTGTGCAGGGAACGTTCCAGCATCTCATGCACTGCATCGGCGAAGACCCCGCCAAGGTCGCCTTCACCTGCGCCGGCATCAACCACATGGCATTTTATCTGCGACTGGAAAAGGACGGGGTCGATCTCTATCCGCGCCTCTTTGCCGCCATGGATGATCCGGGCGTCTATGATTCCGATCGCGTGCGATTTGAATTGCTCAAGCGGCTGGGCTACTTCGTCACCGAATCCTCCGAGCATAACGCCGAGTACAACCCGTTCTTCATCCCGCACGGCCAGCGGACTATCGAGCGATTCGCCGTCCCCATCGACGAATATCTCCGCCGTTGCGATCGCGGCGTCGAGGAGTTTCATCGGCTCGCCAGCGAATGCCATTCGCCCGAGCCGATCCCCGTCCGCAAGA
This sequence comes from uncultured Tepidisphaeraceae bacterium, assembly GCA_964420285.1. GTDB lineage: Bacteria > Planctomycetota > Phycisphaerae > Tepidisphaerales > Tepidisphaeraceae > CAYQTE01. The sequence continues at coordinate 970 of CAYQTE010000096.1, read as the reverse complement.
GCCCGGAATACGGCAGCACGATCATCCATTCGCTGGCGACCGGACAGCCGGCCGTTGTGTACGGAAATCTCCCCAACCGCGGCGCGATTTCCAATCTACCGGCCGATGCGATTGTCGAATGCCCGACGATGGCCGATCGAACCGGCGTCGCCCTCACGCACGTCGGCGATCTGCCGCCGCAGTTGGTCGCCTATGTGCAGCCGCACGTGTCACAGCATGAATTGTTTATCCGCGCCGTCCTGGAACATCGCCGCGACCACGTTTATCAGGCGGTGATGTTCGACCCGCTGACGGCCGCAACGCTGCCACTCGACGATATCGTGCAGATGTGCGATGAACTGATCGCCGCTCACGGCGATTTGCTTCCCCCGCTGCCCGCCCGAACTCTGGTTCCCACCAGCGGAATCCAATTCCCCCCGCTGGACCCGGCCGATCTGCGCCGACAATGGTGCGCCGATCAATCGCGCCGACTGTCCGAATACATCCGCGACTGGCTGGTGCTGGGCCCATTCCCCAGCGACACGCCCGGCCGGGTGCGTTTGGATTTCCCCACAGAGTTCGAGCGCGGCCTGGCCAAGCGCGGCCACGGCCCGATCGACCGCACCGCGACATACGCCGCCGGCACGAAGCAAATCTCATGGACGCCCGCCCAGGCCGACGACCACGGCCTGGTAAATCTCGGCGATGCGATTGGGACCGTCGAATGGGCCGTCGCCTATGCCTATGCCGAATTCCATTCCGCCACGGCCAGACAGGCCGAACTGCGCTGCGGCAGCGACGACGGCATCCGTATCTGGCTCAACGGCCGGCAGATTCACACCCACGAAATCGGCCGCCCCTACCGCCCCGATTCCGACCGCCTGATCGTCCCCCTGATCGCCGGCCCCAACCGCCTGCTGGTCAAAATCGACAACTACCAGGGCGGCTGGGGCTTCGGCGTAGCCATCGGAAACGCCAAGACGGCGGTCGA
>CAYQTE010000095.1:0-14155 GCA_964420285.1 uncultured Tepidisphaeraceae bacterium | reverse complement strand
TGGCGAATCCCTACTCCTCCGTCGCCTTGCTGATGTCCAGAGCGACGAAGCGGAGAAGCTGGTCGTTGGTCATCTCGGTCAGCAGGGCTTCCCCGCCGCCGTCGAGTAGGTCGCGGGACAGGCCGGATTTTTGCGAGATTAGTTCATCGATCTTGTCCTCGACCGTGCCGCGGCAGACGAATTTATGAACCAGCACATTGCGCTTCTGGCCGATGCGAAAGGCGCGGTCGGTCGCCTGGTTTTCGACGGCCGGGTTCCACCAGCGGTCAAAATGAATCACTTGCGAAGCGGCAGTCAGATTCAAACCGGTGCCGCCGGCTTTGAGCGACAGAATGAAAAACGGCGGACCGTCGTCGCGTTGAAACGCATCGACCAGTTCGCGGCGTTTGCCGACGGGAGTCTGGCCGTGCAATACCAGCCCCGGCCGGGAGTAGATGCCGGCGAGAAAATCCGCCAGCGGGGCGGTGATCTCGCGGAACTGGGTGAAGATCAGGGCCTTTTCCTGTCGCAGGGACAATTCCTGACAGATTTCGGCCAGCCGCTGGAACTTGCCGCTGTGTTGCGGTTCATAGCCGCCGTCGCCGGTCATTTGTGATGGGTGATTGCAGATTTGCTTGAGCCGCATGAGAAAGGCCAGGACAATCCCGCGTCGCTGGATACCCTCGGCGTTTGCGATCGCGTCGGTCAAATCGCGCACGGATTGCTCGTACAGCGCCGCCTGCCGTTTGCTCAGTCCGCAGAAGGCGTTGACTTCGGTCTTTTCCGGCAAGTCGGTGATGATGCGCTTGTCGGTCTTGAGCCGCCGCAGAATGTAGGGGCGCACGAGTGTCCGAAGCGGCCCGTACGGATTAGGCCCGCCGGCCTCCAGTTGCTTGGCGAAACGGCCAAAGGCCTTGGCGCCGCCGAGCAGGCCGGGATTCAGGAAATCGAAGAGCGACCAGAGATCGGAGAGCCTGTTCTCCACGGGCGTGCCGGTGAGGGCGATGCGGCCGGCGGCGCGGAGTTCCTTTACCGTGCGGGTCTGGCGCGTACCGGAATTCTTGATCGCCTGCGCCTCGTCGAGGATGACCAGGCGCCAATCGCACTGGCGAAGCCACTCAAGCCGGCCGAGCATCGAGTAGGTCGTGATGACCAAATCGCGGTTGGCGACGGCCCCGGCATCGTTGGCATCGCCATTCATCTCGGATGGATGGGCGATGGCGACAGACAGCGAGGGTCCGAAACGGGATAGTTCGGATTTCCAGTTGGCGATGAGCGAGGCCGGCACGACCAGCAGGCTGGGCCGTTCGACGGCACTCACGGCGGGGGGCGTGGCGGTATCCGGATCAGACTTCAAGTGCAGGAGCAACGCGATGACCTGAATGGTCTTGCCCAGTCCCATGTCGTCGGCAAGACACGCGCCCAGACCCAGCCGGACCAGGAACCGCAGCCAGTGTACGCCGCTCTGCTGATACGGCCGAAGCTGCCCATGCAGATTTGACGGCGCAGCGTCGCGCACGACCTCTGGCTCCCGCAGTTGGCGCAGGATTTCTTCAAGGTCTTTCCCCGCCGAAATACCGACCCATTCTCGTGTCGCATCCGGCTGCGCTGCTGCCGGATCAGTTTCGATCTGCGCCCCAGCTAGAAGGCGCATCCCCTGGAAGAACGAAATCCCACCGCCGCGGGCGTCGCGCTCGACCTGTTTCCAATGCTTCAGCGCCTCGGCCAGCTTGTCGCGATCCACTTCCACCCATTTGCCCCGAAGCGAAACCAGCCCACCAGATGATTGGAGGATCGACTGCAATTCCTCCTCGCCCAGCGGCTGGCCGTCGAGCGCAACATTGACGGAAAAAGCGAGCATCGCATCGACACCCAACTTGGATTTGGCGCGATCGCCGACGGTGACATTGACCACCGGCCGGGGCGGTCGAGTGGCTTTCCACCAGTCCGGCACATGCACGATCAGGCCGCCTTGTTCAAGTTGCGGAATGTCTTGCAGAAAGCGATGCGCCTCTTTCGGCGTCCAGGCCAGCGGCTGATAGACATCGCCGGCATCGGCCAGTTCCTTGACCCAGGCGCAGCGCTCGCCGGCCTGTTGGATCGGTTGCAGCAGTGCCAACAGTGCCGAGCGGTTCCTGGCGCCGGCGTATTCTTCCAGCGCCCGGCCCAGCGGCAAATGCTGCACCCGGCCCTGGGCGGACAATTTCGTGGCGTAGGTCGCCAGGAAGGCAAACGGATATTCCGAGTCGCGCTTGTTCTCCGCCAGGTGAAAGGTCACACGGCCGACCGTGCGCCAGAGCGGATTGAGTTCTCGCAGATATTCCCGCACCCCCTTGCCGGAGGTCTTTACCAGTCGCAGGACCAGTTCGTCCAGGTCCGACCACCACGCCGCCAGACAATCCGGATTGAGATATTCCAGCCCGCGCATCGGCGGCGCCATCGCGGACCACTCTGCCAATTCTTCGGCGGCGGGTACCGGAATCGGCGGCAGTTCCGACGCGCCGGCGATATCCGGTGTATGGCACAGGCGCGTCAGGTAACGGCAGGCGAAGTCGCGGCCAAAGGAGAAATCCGCCGACAGGATCGACTGCAATTGCCGTGTCCCCAGGTGAAGTAACCCCTGCGCCTGACCCTCGGCAAACGCCCGTTCAATGCGCTCGGCCGTCGCATCATCGATACGACCTTCCGATTCCACCGCTGTCTCGACAAACAGCCGCCAATGCGGGGAAATGGATAGTGTGATGCCCATAGAGGTAGTTCGACCTGGCAACAATCAGCGAGTGTCGGCTTTGCGCACAACAGGTATCTTTCAATCGGCTGAAGGAATCGTCAAGCGGCAGTGTGCCTTGTCTTGCGTAATGGTTACGAGATTCCTCGGGAACACGCGCCTACCCAATTCATATGCTTTCGGCGGCAGCAATTTCGGCCTCCCGTCTTTCCGAACCCCTCGGCCAGGCCGCGGTGAACGCCCGCAGCCAGACTTCATCCATGAGTCGGCGCAGGGGATTGATTCCGTATTTCTCGACGTATTGGTCGAGCGTGATGTCGCCGGTGTGTCCCATGATGAGCTTGCGTTCCTCGGAAAATCCCCGCGGTGTGAGTCTTGCAAAGGTCGTGCGCAGCGAACGGCATCCCTTGAAGTCCGGGCCGCCCTCGGTCGCCATTGTGACCTTCTTCTTCGACTTGCTCTGGCCGCAGCAGGTCGCGCCATCGCGCATCGCCAGACTTGTGCCGCTATACTTCCCGCATGTCAAAGGCTGATCATTCGCTTGCGGATGACTTATTGGAATCGGCCCGCCCGGATCTTTACAACATTCCGACGCACGCGCCTGGGCCGGGGGCCGCGACGGGCGACAAACTCCCGCTCACGGACGAAATGCTTCGCAACTGGGCCAGTGGCGATCTCTTCGGCCTGTCGCAAAACGCCGGGATGGGATGGGAGCCGGCGCAGACGGCCGGTAAGCAATTCCTGATTCTGAGCACCTCCGGCGGACTGCGTGGCGACGATGGCAAGCCGATCGCCCTGGGCTATCACACGGGGCACTGGGAAGTGGGTTTGCTGGTCCGGGCCGCCGCGGAGGAATTCAAGCGGCATAACGTCGTGCCTTTTGCCGGGGCGTGCACGGACCCGTGTGACGGCCGCACGCAGGGCACGCCGGGAATGATGGACAGCCTGGCCTACCGGAACGACGCGGCGATCGTGCTGCGGAGGCTGATCCGATCGCTGCCGCGCCGCCGTGCGGTCATGGGCATCGCGACCTGTGACAAGGGTTTGCCGGCTATGATGATGGCGCTGGCGGCGATGCGTGATCTTGCGTCGGTTCTGGTGCCGGGGGGCGTCACGCTGCCGCCGACGGAGGGCGAGGATGCGGGGAAATTCCAATCCATTGGCGCCCGCTACGTGCATGGGCTGGTGACTCTCGACGAAGCCGCCGAATCGGGGTGCCGCACCTGCGCGACGGCCGGCGGGGGATGCCAGTTCCTCGGAACGGCCGCCACATCGCAAGTCGTCGGCGAAGCACTGGGCTTGAGCCTGATTCACTCGGCCTTGGCGCCGTCGGGGCATCCGATCTGGCTCGATATGGCGGTGCGCTCCGCTCAGGCGCTGGTTCAGTTTGAGGCTCGCGGCATCAAATGTTCTGACATTCTCACCGACAGCGCGATCCGCAACGCGATGGTGGTCCACGCCGCGTTCGGCGGCTCGACAAATCTGCTGCTGCACATTCCGGCGATCGCCCATGCGGCCGGCCTGGCTCGGCCCGTGGCCGAGGACTGGATCGCCATCAATCGGAAAACGCCGCGACTTGTCGACGTGCTGCCGAACGGGCCGATCGGTCATCCGACGATCCGCGTGTTTCTCGCCGGCGGCGTGCCGGAAGTGATGCTGCATCTGCGCGAGCTGAGTCTGATCGACGAGAATTGTCTGACCGCCGCCGGTGAAACGTGGGGAACACTGCTCGATGCCTGGGCCAGGAGCGAGCGCCGGCGCCGGACGCGCGCGGTTCTTGAAGCCGAGGGGATCGATCCCCAGACGGTCATCATGTCGCCCGATGTCGCGCAGGCCAAAGGGCTGCGGAGCACGCTAACTTTTCCCAAAGGCAATCTCGCACCCCACGGCTCGGTCATCAAGAGCACGGCGATCGATCCGACCGTCGTGGATAAGGACGGAGTCTATCGGACCATCGGTCCGGCGCGAGTCTTCACGCGCGAGACGGCGGCGATTGCTGCGGTGAAGAACGGTGACATCAAGCCGGGCGACGTTATCGTGCTGATCTGCTGCGGACCGCTCGGTTCGGGCATGGAGGAAATCTACGAGCTGACCAGCGCGCTGCGGCATCTGCCCTGGGGCAAGCGCGTGGCGTGCATCACCGATGCGCGGTTTTCGGGCGTGTCGACCGGGGCGTGCATCGGCCACGTCGGACCCGAAGCGCTGGCCGGCGGGCCGGTCGGGAAGATCATGGACGGCGATTCCATTGGCATCGTGATTGACCTGAAGAACCTGACGGGTACCGTTGACCTCGTCGGCGCCAACGGCAAACAACTCACGCCGGACGATGCGGCGCGACTGCTCGAAACGCGCCCGCCGCGAGCGGATCTGGCCGCGCATCCGGCGCTGCCCGACGACACTCGACTGTGGGCGGCGCTGCAAGATGTCGGCGGCGGCACGTGGGGCGGCTGCGTCTTTGACACCAAATCCATATGCGGGCGATTGGCGGGCAGGCCATGAAGCTTTTTCGCACGCAGAGTGGCGCCGTGGTTGAGCGCGATGGCCGATTCTATTCCGCCGGCGCAACTTCGTGGGATTCGCTGGCGTCCCGCGACGACGCGATGGCGTTTCTCAACGCGTCGATCGATTGCGGGAAATTCGCTGCGACCGATGCGCCGCGCGATGTGCTGGCGCCGATTCAAAACCAGGAAGTCTGGGCGGCCGGCGTCACCTATTTGCGCAGCCGTCAAGCCCGCATCGAAGAATCCCGATCGGCCGGCGGCGGCGATTTTTACGATCGTGTTTACATCGCCGAGCGTCCGGAATTGTTCTTCAAATCGGCGGGTCACAGGGTCATCGGGCCGGGCGGAAAAGTCCGCATCCGCCGCGATTCGCAGTGGAATGTGCCGGAGCCCGAACTTGCGATCTTGATCTCCGCCAACGGGAGAATCACCGGTTACACCATCGGCAACGACATGAGTTCCCGCGACATCGAGGCGGCCAACCCGCTCTATTTGCCGCAGGCGAAGGTGTACGACGGGGCCTGTTCGCTGGGGCCGGGCATCCTGCTCAGCGAGACGCCCCTTGCGCCGGCGACACAGATTCGGATCACGATCGTTCGCGACGGCCGGGATATTTTTGCCGGCGCTACTGAGATTTCGCGCATGAAGCGGTCGTTGGAATCCCTGGCCGGGTATCTCTATCGCGAGACGAGCTTTCCCAGCGGCTGTCTTCTGCTGACGGGCACTGGCGTGGTGCCGGACGACGCGTTTACGCTCAAGAGCGGCGATGAAATCACAATCGGCATCGATTCGATTGGAATCTTGAAGAACACGGTAGAATGACGGCGCGTACCTGGCTGGAGTCGAGTGGCTGATTTGGATTTGACCATTCGCGGCGAGTCGCGGTCAGTCGGCGGTTTCCGCTGGGTGATCCTGACTCTCATCTTCTTGGGCACCACGATCAACTACGTCGACCGGCTTGTCATCGCGCTGGTTGCCAGGACGATCCAGCAGAACTACGGGATCACCCCGGCGCAATACGGCACCATCGGGGCCGCATTTGCCATCGCCTACGCTTGTGGGCAGGTCTTTTCGGGGGCCATGCTCGATCGGATCGGAACCCGCGCCGGGTACGCACTTTCGCTGTTTTTGTGGAGCATCTGCGCGATGCTCACAGGGCTCTCGCGCGGATTTCTCAGCTTTGCCATCTTTCGCGCCTGCCTGGGCATTTCCGAATCGCCCGCCTATCCCGCGGCCGCGAAAATCTGCGCTGAATGGTTTCCGCAACGACAGCGCTCTTATGCCTTCGGCTGGGTCAACGCGGGTTGCAACATGGCGGCCATCATCACGCCGCTGGTCGTGCCGTTCCTGACACTGCGTTTCGGCTGGCCGTCCGCCTTCTTCTGGACCGGCGCCATGGGCTTGATTCTGCTGGCGGTGTGGCTGCCGATTTACAAGCGACCGGAGGAACATCCGCGCGTCTCGCGCCAAGAATTGGCGCTGATCCTCAGCGATCCTCCGCAGCCTTCCACGAAACTTCCCTGGATCAACGTCATCCAATACCGGCAGACCTGGGTCTTTATGGCCGGGAAGATGTTCACCGACGGCATCTGGTGGTTCTTTGTCACGTGGATTCCGCTCTTTTTTCTTTCGGCGCCATATAACATGGACCTTAAGAACATTGGCTGGCCGCTCGTATTGATCTACCTGATGGCCAACATCGGCGCCGTCGCCGGCGGAATGCTCTCATCGGTGATGATCCGGCGAGGGGCCAGCGTCAATGTTGCCCGCAAGACGGCGATGCTCGTTTGCGGGGCCTGCACGGTGCCGATCATCTTCGCGCCGCATTGTTATCACGTGTGGACCGCCGCGCTGATCGTCGGCATCGCCGTCGCGGGCCACCAGGGTTACAGCAGCAATCTCTATACCGTCGTCAGCGACCTCTTCCCCAAGAACCTGGTCGCCTCCGTTTCCGGCCTTGGCGGATTCTGCGGCTACATGGGCGCTGCCCTCTTCCAGGAATTCACCGGCCGATGGGTGGATTACACGCACAACTACAACGGCCCATTCTTCTGCGCGGGTATCGCGTATGTGGCATCCGTCGCTATCATGCACGCGCTGTCACCAGACTTCCAGGCGACGGCCATGCGAAGCGACGGCGGCCGAGGCTTTGAACCGATTCTAAAGAGGGAACTCAAATGATCCCCATCAAATCCATCCGAAGCGTCACGATGTGCCGGATAATGGTCCTGATTCTCACCGGAGCGGCCGCGACGGCCTTCGGTCAGACGTTGCCGACCACGCAGGAAGCGATCGCAATCAAGTATTCGCCGCCAGGCGACTCCGCCATCCTGCATACGACGTTTGTCCAGTGGGATTCGCTCACCGTCCGCGCCACCGTGATCGGCCAGTCCCGCGCGGTGTGGGACAATCCCACGCCCACTCTCGAGAAATTCGAAATGCACATCACGACCCTGCGGCCGCAGATGTTCTCGCACCCCGTCCATCACCACCCCTGGGAGGAGATGATCCTCGTCAAGGAGGGCCAGGTCGAGGTCTCGATCAACGGCAAGAAGCAGCGCGCCGGCCCCGGCTGCCTGATCTTCTACGCATCCAACGATCCCCACAACCTGCAGAATGTCGGCGACACGAACGCCACCTACTACGTCATCAACTTCTACACGGACCTGGTTCACACCGTCCCCGACAAGCCAGCCGCCGAACAGGCCGTCGCCGGCAAACTGCCCTCGTCGGTCATCGATTGCAACTCGCTTCCCGCAACGCCGACACCCACCGGCTCGACGGTAAGCGTCGTGAATTCTCCGACGCTGACTTTTCAAACGCTGGAATGCCATATCACCACGCTCAAGGCCGGCCAAAGCACCAAGTCAGACATGGTCGATGCCGGCGACGAACTCTTTATCCTCAAAACCGGCCAGCTTGCGGCCACCGTCAACGGCGTCACCTGCCGGCTGAAGGAGGATTCCTTCTTCTATTGCGCCCCCAATGACAAGCGGACATTCAAGAATATCGGCGACACGCCGGCGTCCTATCAGGTGATCAAAGTCATATCCGCCAAGACCCCGAAATCGGCAGGGATGTGACGACGCCGTTATCGCGATTCGCCGAGCCGGAATGCGGACCGGAACAACCGAAGTAAGAAGATCGACTGGCACTTCCAAACGGCCAATGCGAAAATCGAACTTCCGGCGGCTACGCCCGCAGATCCAGATGGAGCGAACCACCAGCTCATTGCACTGGCTCAATCTGCTTCCAGCACCACCGTGTCGTACATAATTCCACTTCCCTGGAGCGTGAGGGTGTTGGCGCCGGCCTGCAGATCGCTGGCGGGGAAGGTAACTGGGGGCGGGCGCATATAAACGCCGGCCCGGTTGGCCTGTCTGCGGAGGGTTTGGTCGTCACTCTTGGTGAGGTTGCCAATCGCCTTGCCGTTGACAGCCAGTGCGACGCTGCCGCCTCCACCGGCAAAGGGGACGGTCAGATAGCAGTTGCCGGTTGGGGGTGTCTTCACGTCGAAGTGGACCGTCCAAGTGCCGCCGTTTTGCGCGAAATACCAGTCTTGGTCTTCCTTGCTGGTACCGATGGTGAAATTGACGGTTTTGGGGACCTGCCCGAGAAGGTCATAGGCGCGCGGACCGTTGCCGAGCTTATATTCGCCGGCCATGCGGTCTGGCTTGCCGATTTGGAACAGGAGGTTCGGATGATAGGGGGGATCCCACGGGATATCGCCCAGGTCCTGGGTTTTGTCGCCCTTGATAGTGATGTTGTCGACGGCCAGCGACTGGCAGATGGGACCCTGATCCTGCCACACATAAAGGGTGTAGGTGCCGGGACGAACCCCCGGAAATGAGAAGTGGCCCTTATCGTCGGCGTGAACGAAGAAGATGTAATCGCCGGCCTGGCCGAGCAGGCTGCTGGCGCGATCGGCTTCGCTGGCACCGGCCCCGCCACGACCGCCGCCACGGCCACCGCGTCCGCCTGCGCCTGCGCCACCGCCGGCACCGCCGAGCGTGACCCACGCGTTGGCCGCCGGGCGGTCATGGGATATTTTGATCTGTCCCGTGACGGTCGAGCGATTGAGGGGATAGGTCGGTTCATCGACCCACATATAGGGCCATTTCGCCTTTTCCGCGGCGGATGTTTTCAGGGCATCGGCGATCAGCGCATCGCTGGTATCGGCCGTATTGAAATACAGGTACCAGGGGCCATGAATCTTCGGCTTTCCGCCCGTACCCGCCGCCGTGCCGCCGCTGCCGAGGTGGCCGCCGCCGAGGTAATTGAGGATGAGGGCATCCTGGTGAACATCGAGGTCCTGTCGAAGCGGCCCGCTGGCATAAGACTCAGGGCTTGTGGGAATGAACCAGGCACCGACGCCATGTCCATAATGGCCCCACATGGGGGTCTGGTAGAGGAACGAGACATAATTGTACTTGGTGTAAACGGTGGTGCCGTCGGGAAAGGGCGAGCCGTCCGGGTGTCGCCAGGTTTCATCGCCGAGATTGCCGCTGGCGGAGATCTTCTGGAGGTCCTCGTAACTGGTTTGTATGCCGGTGCGTTCGTTGGTCCAGGCATGGTCGACGATGCTCATGTCGAACTTGTACATGGTTCGCATTTCGCCGTTCTGATTTCCGCTGATGATCACGTACGGATGAATGCCGTTTTCACCCTTGAGCACGACAAAGTGGTGCTCGAGGTGCGGGTTGGCGGTCGGGGCATTGCAGACGGCAAAATGGGCCATTTCGGGGGTGTTCTTGACGACTTTGACGGTGTCGCACAGGAGGTCCGTGCCCGTGTAGGAGTCGAGATAGAAGCTGCGGCGTGCGTTCACGTCGCGCGGTTCCACGCCGTGAATGTTGTGGCCGATTTCCCTGCCGTTCACGATGACCGATGTGGCCGAAAAATCCTTGGCCGGATCGCGACCAGCCCCGCCCCCGCCCCCGCGCGGGTTCGGCAGGTTCGCCCGCGACGGGTCTTTGGCGAAAGTGATCTGGACGTTTCCGCTGGAGATCACCAGTGCGTCAATGTCGGCCGGCTTGTAGTCGCCGACTTTGGCGCTCTGGCCGTTGATGGTGATGGAGGCATCGCCAACGGCACCGTGGCACACCCCGGCGATTGGTGCAAGCAGCCAGGCAATGAGAAGGGCGAAGCAATAAGGCAGTGATTTCACGGCCGTCTCCAAAAGAAAGGTCCACGTCCCGCGGCGGAAACCAATTCCACCTGGGGTTCTGATCATCCGCATCGCTGGCGTATTGTCAGGTGCAAGGGCACGAATCGCAAGGATTGCGCGGCGAGCAGCGAGTTTGCCGCCATCACCCGCGCCGGGCAGTTCCGGCTTGCGTCGCTGCGATTGTCGATTCGAAGGACTCGCACGAAATCGCCCTCCGGGCGAAAGAGCCCTCGCCACGCCCGGCTCGAACGCGGTAGACGCCTCGCAAATCTGTCGAAAAAGACCTGCGCCGAAACCTTCCGGTCATTTTGCGAGCCACACGCCCGAATGCCTCAAACCCCCGAAAAAAATCGTTCGGGAGAAATTTTGGCCGCGGTTGCATCACCTCCTGGCGCCCGGCGGCACTTGGGTCGCCGGTGGGGGGCGGCGCACGGTTCCGGGCCTCCTGGTGGCGTGGCGCCCGATGTGTCATTTGCGTACCTTTTCCTGGCGACATTCCATATAATCGCGCGACGGCGATTGAGATGACGACCAGAAACCCGGTTCATGAAGCTTGGTGGCTTTGAATTCAAAAACGAGTTTCATTCAAGCGATCTTCGTCAATGCGGCGCGTTGATCCACGAGACGTTCGTTCCATGAGGATTACCATGACTCGCAACTGCCTTCCGTTGCTCTTCCTTGCGGCTCTGGCTTCGTCCGCCTTTGCCCAGGCGACTCCGATCAACCTCGCAGGTGACTGGCGTTTTGCCATGGACCGCGACGATGCGGGCGTGAAGAATTCATGGTTTTCCACGGCGCTGGCGGACAAGATCAAACTGCCGGGGATTCTGCAGGCCCAGGGGTATGGCGATGATATTTCGGTGGACACGCCCTGGGTGGCGGCGTTGCCGCGGGACATGAAGTGGTTCAACCTGCCCCAGTATGCGCCGTACACCAAGCCCGGCAATGTGAAGATGCCTTACTTGTCGCAGCCACCCAAGCATTATCTGGGAGTGGCATGGTATCAGCGCGATATCGACATCCCCGCGGGCTGGGCGAATCAGCATCTGCACCTCACCCTCGAACGCGCCCACTGGGGCACCACCGCATGGATCGATGACAAGCAGATCGGCACCCAAAACAGCATAGTCGCGCCACATGAATTTGAAGCCGGTACGCTGACGCCGGGGAAACACACCCTCTCTATCCGAGTCGACAACCGCATGACGGTCGTGCCGGGCTACCGGCCGGACGGCCACGGCGTTTCCGATGCGCTGGGCGGGGCGTGGAATGGAATCGCGGGGAGGATCGAACTGGCGGCATCTTCGCCGGTGTACATCGATGATGTGCAGGTCTTCCCCAGCGTGGAAAAGAAGTCCGCCACGATCAAGGTTCACCTGGGCAACATTTCCGGGAAGGCGGGCTCGGGCACCGTTTCGGCCGGCGGTGTCAGCGCTGCGGCCAACTGGACTGAGAACGGCGCCGATGTGCAGATTGAGGTGCCGCTGCCCAATGCCCAAACGTGGGATGAGTTTCATCCGGTGCTGCAACATCTGACGGTGGTGCTGAAGGGCGATGGCGCCACCGATTCGCGCGAAGTTTCGTTTGGCCTGCGCGAAATCTCCCACAGCGGCAAACAACTGCTTTTCAACGGCAAGGAAATCAATCTGCGGTTCACGCATTCCGGCGGCGACTTTCCGCTCACCGGGTATCCGGCGATGGATGTGGCCTCGTGGAAGAAGATCATCCAAACCTGCAAGGATTACGGGCTTAACGGATTCCGATTTCACTCGTGGTGTCCGCCTGATGCGGCGTTTGAGGCGGCGGACGAATTGGGGTTCTACATTCAGCCCGAGGCGGGCATGTGGAACAGCTTCACGCCCGCGATGGTCCAGATGCTCGACACCGAAACCGCCCGCATGGAGCGGGCCTATGGCAATCACCCCTCGTACATCATGCTCTCCCCCAGCAATGAGCCGGCCGGTAACTACGCGGGACTGCTCCCGCCGTGGGCCACAAAGTGGGTGGAACGCGATCCGCGCCGACTGTACTGTGGGGGCACCGGCCGCACCGGGCAAAGCCCGGCGTACAGCTACACGACCTCCGTCTCGCGCGGTCCCGGCGGATGGTTCGGCAATGACTATGGCAATATCCCGGGGAACGTGCCGGTGCTGGGACACGAGGTCGGCCAATGGTGCGTCTATCCCGATTTTGACGTGATAAAGAAGTTCACGGGCTATCTGCAGCCGGGGAACTATGAAATCTGGCGCGACTTCGCCGCCGAGCATGGCGTGCTGATTCAGAACAAGCAGTTGGCGTGGGCTTCCGGGAAGTTCTCGCTGGCCTGCTACAAGCAGGAGATTGAGGCCAACCTCCGCACGCCGGGCATGTCCGGGCTGGTGCTGCTGGACCTGCATGACTACCTGGGACAGGGCGGCGCGCTGGTTGGGATGCTCGATACGTTCTGGGAATCCAAGGGGTTTGTGACGGGCGAGGAATTCCACCGGTTCTGCGCCCCGGTCGTGCCGCTGGCGCGGATGCGGAATTACGTCTATCGGACGACCGATCCGTTTGCGATTCCGGTGGAACTGGCCAACTATTCCGAGGGGCCGATTGCCGGAGCGTTGCCGTACTGGAAGATCGTGGATCTTTCCGGCAACGTGCAGGCGCAAGGCAAATTGGCGATGCGCGACCTGCCGATCGGCAAGTCGATTCCCCTGGGCCAGGTGACGGCGGATCTCACGAAGCTGGCCGCACCTGCTGAATACCGGCTGGTGGTCGGCGTGACGGCCGCGACGCCGTCGCAGAAGGTCATTGAGAACGACTGGAACTTCTGGCTTTATCCCGCCCAATTGCCGTTAACGGCGGCCGGCGACGTGCTGGTGACGACCGACTGGAATGCGGCGCAGGCCAAACTGGCCGAGGGCGGCAAGGTCTTCTTCACGCCGCCGGCAGCGATGCTGGATGCCACATGTCCGCCGTTGGCCACGCGGCCGATTTTCTGGAATCGCGTGATGAACAACACCGGCGCCGGGGGCCTGTCGGCCGTTGGCTTTCTGGGGTTGCTGGTGGACGCCAAGAGTCCGGCGCTGGCGGAATTTCCGACCGAGGGCTTTTGCGACTGGCAGTGGACGGACATCATCGGCAACGTGCGGGCGATCAACCTGGAAAGCGTGCCGTACCAGTTGATCCCGACGGTGCAGGCGATCGACGACTGGAACCGCGGATACAAGCTGGGCGTTGTGTTTGAGTGCAACGTCGGCAAGGGGAAGCTGCTGGTGAGTGCGATCAACCTGCAGCCGAATGCGCAAAGCTCGGTGGCGCGGCAGTTGCGGCAGTCGCTGATGGATTATGCGGCCGGCGACAAGTTTGCCCCCAAGATCACGTTGACGCCGGAGCAGGCGAATGCGCTGTGGCCGTCGACGCGCCCGGCGGGATACAAGGCGCCGGCGATGCCGACGGTGAGCACGGTGCCCGGGGCAAATCCGGGTGACGTGATCGAGCCGACGGGCGATGGGCCGGGACCGCGTTGAGTCCGGCCGGAATTGCTTCCTGGTCTGGCGGCTGTAAGGCAGGCTGGGACCGCAGCGTCGTCTATCGCGCATGGAGCTGCGACTGAGATTCTCAAGGCGGCACAACAACGCACTGGCGCGAAACTCTGTTGGGTTGCCGCCAACCTGTTCTGCGTTGTGCTGAAAATCCGATCGCAAGGAAAGGGGCACTCATGAAGAACGCCTACGCGGCTTCAGCGCCGGACTTTGACTTGAGCCCACATACAGGGATGGTCAAGAGACATTACGT
>CAYQTE010000094.1:0-14241 GCA_964420285.1 uncultured Tepidisphaeraceae bacterium | reverse complement strand
GCCCATCAGCGCCCATCCGTGGTTAAATTGTATTTGTCTCTCCTCCGTTATCCTCCGTTGCTTCGGCGGTGAGCCCCGAGTTCTTTCCAGGCCTTGGCTGGTGGTTCAATTCTGGCGCGCCCAGTTTCGACTCGGCCGGGCCAAGTTCCAACTCCTGCGGGCCAAGTTCGAACTTTTTCGCGACATTTGGGGCACGTTTTGGACGCGATGTTTGGCGTAAACCGCGATATCCGGCTGGAAATGAGGGTGGCGTCCGCGGGGCCTTGGGGCTATTTGTGTCGCAACTCCAATCTGGCAAATCAGTTAGGGAAAATTCCCGGTGCGGAGCGCGGCTGGGATTCCGGGCGTGTGTGCGTCGAAACAGCCGCCGGGGAGCAAGGACGGCCGCCAGCAGGATCGCGCACTTTCTTCAGCCGACCCGCGTTTCGCCGGCCGTTGCCATCCGGTGCGTGGGATTGGGCCGGCCGGGGCGAAAGGCGCTGATCGAGTCCAGAACCGCCGCCACGGGAGAGGAACCGGCCAGCGAATGGCGCACCTGTCGATCGAGGATTTCCGGGTCGGCCTCGGCGCGCAGGTTCACCGTCAGCAGGCCGTCGGCCAACGGGGCTCGCAGAGCATGGGTCAATTGCGAGTCGGCGGCGGTGTTGGTCAGGCTGACGGCGGCGAGGTCCGGCCCTTCGTCGGGAACCAGTGTCATCTTGAGATGGGCGATTTCGATGCCGGCGTTGTTCAGTTGCCCGCGCAAATTCGAGGCCAGGGCGAGAAGCCACTGATTGCCGTCGAATGGCAGCGAAGCCTTCACGTGCGCGGTGGCGTTGAGCCAGCCGAGCAGCGCTTCGCCAAGCGCGTAGAGGTCGTAATCCACGTCCATGGCCGGACGGCGACCGAGTTGATCCGCCAGCAGGCACCCGAACCAGTCCGCCAGCCCTTCGCCGGTGCGGCACGACACCTCAAACACCCGCGCGCGGGGAAACTGCTTCTTGACCGCATCGGCCAGCGCGCGACGATCCGCGGCGGTCAGCAGATCCACCTTGTTAATGACCAGCAACTCGGCCTCTTCAAGCTGCTTGCGGTAGACATAGAGGACTTTCTCGGAGAAGTTCCTGCCGTCGGCGATTCCCAGTATGCGGGCGCAGCGGATGGGATCAACCAGGACCGAGAGAGGCGACAGGTCATAATCGTCGCCGTAAAGCTGTCGCAGCGGATAGCCGACGGTGGCCATGAGATCGGTGCAGGAGCCCACCGGCTCAGCGATCAGGACATCGGGCGCGGCGGACCTGGTGAGCTGACGCGAGGCCTCGACCAGAGTGTTGAACTTGCAGCAGAAGCAGCCGCCGGTGATTTCCTGGACGGGAAACCCGGCCGCCCGCACACGCGCGGTATCGACGAGGTTAACGCTCTGGTCGTTGGTGATAAGCCCGGCCCGCAGGCCGCGGGAATCCAAGTGCTCGGCCAATTTGATGCTGGCGGCGGTTTTGCCCGCGCCCAGAAATCCACCGATCATCACGTAGCGGAATTTTCGCATGAGGCGTCCTTGCCGGAATCTTAACCTGCGGCATGCGCCGAAATAAAGGAGATTGTGGTCGCTGGCATCTGGTGTGGGTTCTGGCGGCGCGGTAGCATTTCGACCTGCGGTCAGCGGTCTCTCGCAATTCAAGCCGCATGACCTTCAACAGAAAGGATCCGCCATGTCACGTCTCTCCAGACAAATGGTTGTATTCGTCGGCTGTACGATTCTGGTATGTGCAAGCGTCCTGCGGGCCGATGACTGGCCGCAATGGATGGGCGCCGATCGCAACGCCAAGGTGACCAACTTCAAGGCTCCGGCCGCCTGGCCAAAGACCCTGACCGCCAAATGGAAAGTGACCGTCGGATCAGGCGATTCGACGCCGGCCCTGGTGAAGGACAAGCTGTACACCTTCGGCCGGCAGGGTACTGATGAAGTGACCATGTGCCTCGACGCCGCCACGGGCAAGGAAGTCTGGACTGACAAGTACGCCGCGACGGCCGTCACCGGAGCGGCTCGCGGTCACCCCGGCCCGCGCAGCAGCCCGACGGTCGCCGATGGCCACGTCATCACGCTCGGCGTCGGCGGCGTATTGTCATGCCTGGACGCGGTCACGGGAAAGATGGAATGGCGCAAGGACGATATCAAGACGGCGCCGCAGTTCTTCACCAGCATGTCGCCGATCGTTGTCGATGGGAACGTCATCGCGCACCTGGGCGGCCGGAATGCCGGCACCGTTGAGGCGCTCGATCTCAAGACCGGCGACGTCAAATGGAAGTGGACCGGTGATGGGCCGGGCTACGCATCGCCCGTGCTGCTCACCGTCGAAGGCGTCAAGCAGATCGTCACGCAGACCGAATCCAATATCGTAAGCATCGGTACCGCCGACGGCAAACTGTTGTGGAAACTCCCGTTCGCCGTGACCGGCATGGGCTATAACGCCGCCACGCCGATCGTCGATGGCAGCACGGTGATCTTCACCGGCCAGGCTCGCGGCATGACGGCCGTGAAGGTGGCCAAGACCGGCGACACCTTCACCGCGACGCAGACCTGGAAGAACGCCACGATGGGCACGCAGTTCAACACGCCGGTGCTGAAGGACGGCTTTATTTACGGATTGTCCGACAAGTCAACGTTTTTCTGCGTCAAGGCTGCGACGGGCGAGACGGCCTGGTCGGACGCCACCAACCGCCGCACAACCTACGGCGCGATCGTGGATGCCGGCTCGGTGCTGCTGGCGATGCCCAGCACATCGACGCTGATCGCGTTCAAGCCCGACGGCACGGCGTATTCCGAATTGGCCACGATCACCGTCAGCACGGCGCCGGTCTTCGCCTTCCCGGTGGTGGATGGCAACACCATGTACATCCGCGACGACACGTCGGTCTCGATGTTCGTCATTGAATGAGAGGATGAGCAGCGAGCCAAGAAAGCTGTTCTACGAAACCCCGCCCGGTCCCAAGGGGCCGGATTGGTGGGCTTGGGCATCCGTAGCATTGGCGATGCTGGCTTTGGCTTCTGGTCTTGTGCTGGCATACATGATCTTGGAACAGCCGAAACTGCCCGGCGAGATGGCCGAAGGGTTGGGCGATTTGTCGATTCTCGCCATGTTTTGCTGCGGGCTCCCTGGCGCGATTTGCGGGATCGTATCATTGCAAAAGCGAGGCGCGTCCGCGAAGGCGATTGCCGGCGTGACAGTTGGCTTTCTTGCGGTTTGTCCGTTGGTCATTTTTCTGGAGCCAGCCATGAAGCAGTGGCTGTAATCCGAGAACGGTCCCGCATTCCCTCTGCGCCCCCGCGCCTCCGCGCGAGCTTATCTTGAAACGCCGCCGCTGGCATCACTCCGGGATCTGCCCCGCGAAGCGTCTCTTGAATTCATCGAGCGTCGCGATGCCGGCGGGGAGTTTGGCTTCCTCGATCAGCATGACCGGAAACCCGTCGCGGATCGGGTAGCGCAGGCCGCCAACCTCCGCCACGAGATACTGTCCCTCGACGCGAAGCGGACTGCGCGTCAGCGGGCAACGTAACATGGCCAGAAATTCGGGATCAATCACGGCGGGTGTCGGTGTGGTCATTGGCGTCTCTGCTCCAAAAAACGGCTGTCATGGGATCGACAATTCGCGACGGAGGTTGTCACCCAGAATGTTATTCAGATCGGACTCCGGCAGGCCCAGGCTCCTGAGCGTCGTCAGTGCCATCTGCGTTTCGCGTTCGAGATTGTACGGGAAATCCAGGCCGAAGATCACCTGTGTCGAGCCGACCTGCGCGATCAGTTCCCTGATCTGTTCGGGGGATAGATACCAGAATCGGTTCTGATGCTGCGTGAACACGCTGGCCAGACCCGCGAAAAGCCGGCACTTGCCCGGTTTCCACGGCGGCGGAACATGATTGAAAATAACGGCCAGCGCCTCATTGAAGAAATGGTAGCCGCCCATGTGCTCCATGCTGAAACGCAGATTGGGATAATCCCAGGCAATCTGGTCGAAGTCGATCAGCCGGCAATCCGCCAGCCGGGACCGATGAACGCCGGTGTGGAACGTAAGAAACAGATCGGCGTCCTGAGCGGCCGCGTAAACCTCACGAGCGGGCTGACCCAGAACCGCGAATTTCTGCGCGTTGGGATGCAGCTTCAGCCCGCAAAATCCCAGATCAACCGCCCGGCGAACCTGATCGGGGAAATTGCTTGCGGCAAAGTCGATCGTGCCAAACCCGCTGAGCCGCGGCTGATTCTTCAATTCGCCCGCCAGCCAGCCGTTGGGATCAAAACCGGCCGCCGAGTGCTGCGCGAACGGGGCAAAACAGACGGCCTGCTCGATGGCGCAGGCGTCCAGAAGCGAGAGCAGGCGGGCAATAGTCCCGGCCGGATTAACATCGGCCGGGAACACGTGAGCGTGATGGGCGAGGATGCGAGCGGTCATTCTATAGCCGCGCAGAAGATAGCGGGCCGGAGTGGGCGGGACAAGCGGCGCATCAATTGCCGATGGACTTTGACTGGTACAGGGGGATGTGGTATACAAGCCGTCGAATGATGTCGCAGGCGACGAGCTTTGGGTTTTGGTTTAGCACCAGTTTTTATTGGCGCGCCCAACCAGCGTCCTGAGCGACTTCACGATAACGAAACAGACGATCGAAGCCTCGGGACAAAAGCCCGGGGCTTTTTTGTTGGCGGTTTTTCACGCAGGCCCTTGGGAATACAGCGGAGGCACAATGATCGTGGTCATGAAATGCGGCTCGTCACCATCTCAGGTCGAGCACGTGGTAAGGTTGGTCAGGGAAATGGGACTCAAGGAAAATGTCATCGTCGGAACCGAACGAACCGTCGTCGCCTGCGTCGGGGATGACCGCTTCAAGGACAAATCGGTCCTGGAACTCGTGGACGGCGTCGAGAGAATCGTCCCCATCCTCGCGCCCTACAAAATGGCCAGCCGGGAACTCAAGACCGAAACGTCGCAGGTCAGCCTCGGCGGCAAGCTGGGCGCGGTGGTGGGCGGGAAGAAAGTCGCCATCATCGCCGGGCCGTGCAGCGTTGAGAATAAGAAATCGCTGCTGGACACGGCCCGCGCGGTAAAGGACGGCGGGGCCGTCGCCTTGCGTGGCGGAGCGTATAAGCCGCGGACCAATCCGTATTCGTTCCAGGGTCTGGCCGAGAAGGGATTGGAACTGCTGGCCCAGGCTCGCGAGGCAACGGGATTGGCGGTGGTGACGGAGGTGATGAGCGTCGAGCAGGTTCCGCTGGTGGCCAAATACGCCGACGTGTTGCAGGTCGGGGCGAGGAACATGCAGAACTTCAATCTGCTCAATGCCCTGGGCGATCAGCCCAAGCCGGTGCTGCTGAAGCGCGGCATGAGCGCGACGCTGGAGGAATTCCTTCTTGCGGCCGAATACATCATGGCCAAGGGCAATCAACAGGTGATCCTCTGCGAGCGCGGCATCCGCACCTACGAGGATTACGTGCGGAACACGCTGGCGCTTGCGGCCGTGCCGGAATTGCACCGCGTCAGCCATCTGCCGGTGGTGGTTGATCCGAGCCAGGGAACGGGCAAGAGTCACTTGGTCGACGCGATGTGCCGAGCGGCCGTGGCTGCGGGCGCGGATGGATTGATCATCGAGGTGCATACCG
Organism: uncultured Tepidisphaeraceae bacterium; assembly: GCA_964420285.1. Lineage (GTDB taxonomy): Bacteria > Planctomycetota > Phycisphaerae > Tepidisphaerales > Tepidisphaeraceae > CAYQTE01. Next base: position 8,614 of record CAYQTE010000094.1, on the reverse strand, counting down.
ACCCGGAACACGCACTGACGGATGGCGCGCAGTCGATCACGCCGGTGCAGTTTAATCAGATGATGCAGGCGGTGAGAAAGATCGCGGCGGCGGTGGATCGGGAGGTGTAAGGGCGGGATTGTTGACCTCCAACGCCACCCCAACAGACGATGTGAACTGGCTGTTTTCGCCAAGTCCCTGCCTCCGCCCTGCTCGTGGCGTCGGCCGCCTGTCAGCAGGTTCGGCCGTCCGACCGCATGGTTTCGATATAGGAAAGTGCTCCCGAATTGGCGGTGGGAAGGAATACCGCCCACGGCGGGGAATCGCCAGAGGGCGTAATGTCTACGGCTGAGGTGGCGGCGGTGGTTGCGGGGCCGGGATGACGATGGCGTGCGGTTTGGCGTCGATGCTGCCTTGCCAGAGGTTGAGTTTATCGGCCAGGGATTGGGAGACGGAGAAATGGCCGGTCAGGGTAAGGGGGCCGGTTTCGGGGACGGCGTAGCCGACGGCCAGGCGGAAGGTGCGTTTGGCGGGGATGGTGACGATCTGGCGGGCCATTTCGTAATCGGGAGGCGGGGCGGCGTTGAATTTGTCGGCTTCGAAGCGGACGTCGCTGCCGGTGATTTTGTTGTTGGCGTCGGTGATCACGCCGTTGACAGGCGAGCCGGCGACGCAAATGCGGATCGGCTGGTCGCCGTTATTAGTCAGGGCCAGGGCGGCCAGTAGAGTGCCGGCCATGATGGCCGGGGGATCGGAAATGAGGATGTCGCACCCGAGCGTGCCGGCCGGTTGAGCGGGCGGGGGTGTTTTGATCAAGTCGGCGATCGAGGCGATGGTGCGATCGTCGGCGGCCAGAGCCTTGAAAAGGATGGGCGATTCCCCGTCGCGGGCGAGGAACATCACGACGGTGGCGTTAACGGCGACGCGGGGCGGATCGGCATCATCGGCGGTGACGACGGGGAGATAGGCGACAGGCTTGTCGTTGGCCTGGCCCTTGAGCCATCGGCTGACCGAAAGGTGAGCAAGGCCAAACGTGCCTTCGCGGCTTTCGATTGTTTGTTTGGCCGAATCAATATCCGCCGCCTTGGCGACGATGATGGAATCGGCCAGGGCCACGGCGGCCGCCAGATCGCAATCATCGCCGGGGAGATCGGGTGCAGTTGCCTGGGGCTGAGTCGAGGGCTGTGCGGCGTCGCTGACGCCGTGCGGTTGTGCGGCAGGTGGAGCACTGGCGGCGTCTTGAGCAAGAGCCAGTGTGCAGGCGAGGGCGAGTGTGAATGCCGCGAAGGCGAATCGAGTGGTCATGCCTCTATCCTATGCTAACGGCCGGGGAAAGCATCTATCTTTATATAGACGGGGAGAGGGTCGCCGTTGAGAGGCGGAGGGGAGGATTTTAGGGGAATTGAGGGTTGGGGAGGTTGAGGGCGGCCAGAAGGGCCCGGGCTTTGAGGAGGGTTTCGGCGTATTCTTCGGCCGGGACGCTGTCGGCGACAATGCCGGCGCCGATGGGGATGTGGACCATCGCGTTGGCGATAATCATGGTGCGGATGGCAATGTTGAATTGCATGGAGCCGTCGCGAGCGATGTATCCGATGGCGCCGGTGTAGGGACCGCGGCGGATGGGTTCGAGTTCGTCAATGATCTGCATGGCGCGAATCTTGGGGGCGCCGGTGATGCTGCCGCCAGGGAAGACGGCCCCGAGCAGATCAACCAGGGACGTATCCGGGCGGAGCGACCCGGCGATGGTGGCAACGCCGTGATAGACGGTGGCGTGGGTTTCGACCGTGGGGAGCTCTTCGACCTTGACCGAGCCGATCTCGCAGATTCGTCCCAGATCGTTGCGGAGAAGATCAACGATCATGTTGAGTTCGGCCTGGTCCTTGGCGGATTGGCGGAGAATCTGGTCCATGCCGAGGTCGCGCGGGCGGGTGCCCTTGATGGGGCGGGTAATGATGCGTCGCCGGCCGGTGGAATCGGGGGCGTCGATCTTGAGGAACAGTTCGGGGGAATTGGAGATGAGAGTGAAATCATCCCAGGCGAGATAACCGCCGTAGAGAGCGGGAGTCTGTTTGCAGAGTCGCTGATAGATGACCGACGGATGCTCGCGCAGGCCGATGCTGAGGCGCTGGGAAAGATTGACCTGAAAGACATCGCCGGCGCGGATGTAGTCGATGACGCGGTAAACGGCGGATTCGTATTGGTGGCGGGTGAAATTGCTGGCCAGGGGAGCGTCGGACCGGCCGTGATCGGGCTCAGGAAAGCCGGGCCGATCCGGGACCGGGCGGCAATAGGTGAAGACGAAGAGCGGGAGATGGAGATCGTCTGGTGGCGGATCGGGGAGATGCTCGAAGATCCGGCCGAGATCATAGCTGAGGAAGCCGATCCACCGGCCCTTGTCGGGCCAGAAGGTGTGGGACATCCAATCGAGGGCAAGGAGCGGGTCATCCCACTGGCGGAGGAAGGACTGCCCGACGTGGGCAGTAGTGCGGAGGGTTTGGGCGTCGCAGCGGATGGTGCAGACGGGGTGGAGAAATCCTGTGGGCCAGGCATCGGCCGGGGAGGCGTCGGGGAGCGAGGAAAGGTGGAGTCGCGGGTGAGGCAAGGGAAGGATTGTAGCAGGGGCGAAGGGGAGAACAGGAGAGATGCGCTGCGCATGACACGGCCCCGGCTTTTTGGGGCCGGGGCCGTGGGTTGTTGCCATTGGAATTGCCGCTTTTGGCGGCTTTACATCACTTGATGAAGAGCATTTCGCGATAAGTTGGGAGAGGCCAGAGATCGTCGGAGACGATGGTTTCGAGCTTGTCGGCGGCCTTTCGGAGGTCGGCCATGCCGGGCACGATGTGATCTCGAGCGTGCTTGGCATGGTCGAAGGCATCGCCGTCCGCATGGTGATGCAGGGCCTTGTCCACAACGGCGATCTGCTTCTGGAAATCGGTGATGGCGGCGGTGAGAGTCTTGAGATGCTCGGCCTGAGCGGAATTATCCACGCCGGCGGCCTTGGCGGCGTTGACGGCGGTGGCGACTTGGCCCTGGTAGGTCAGAGCGGCCGGAAGGATCATGTTCTTGGCGAGGAAGGCGGCCATGTTGCCTTCGATAGTGACGGTCTTGAGATAGCCTTCGGCGAGGATGACATAACGGCTGGCCAGTTCCTTTTCGTTGTAGACTTTGTACTTGGTGAGAAGGCTGATGACCTCTTTCTTCTGAAGAACCGGGAGGCAATCGACGGTGTTCTTGATATTGGGCAGGCCGCGTTTTTCGGCCTCCTTGTGCCATTCCTCGATGTAATTGTCACCGTTATAGACGACCCGCTTGTGCTCCTTGATGATAGCGGGAAGAAGTTCCTGAATGGCCTTGGTGAGGGTCTTGCCGCCCTTGACGTCGGCTTCGAGCTTGGAGGCGATGTAGTCGAGGGACTCGGCGACGATGGTGTTGAGGATGGCGTTGGGGCCGGAGATGTTCAGGCTGCCGCCGACGGCGCGGAATTCGAACTTGTTACCGGTGAATGCAAAGGGGCTGGTGCGGTTGCGGTCGCCGGCATCCTTGGGGAGCTTGGGAAGAATCGAGACGCCGGTTTCGAAGAGGCCGCCCTGCTTGGTGCTCTTGGCGCCGCCTTTTTCGATCTGCTCAATGATGTCGTTGAGCTGCTCGCCGAGGAAGATCGAGATAATGGCCGGAGGCGCCTCGTTGGCGCCGAGGCGATGGTCGTTGTGAGCGCTGGCGATGGAAAGGCGCAGGAGGTCGGCAAACTTGTCGACGGCGCGGATGACGGCGGCGACAAAGACCAGGAACTGCGCGTTGTCGTGGGGGGTGTCGCCGGGGTTGAGGAGATTTTCACCGGCGTCGGTGGACATCGACCAGTTGTTGTGCTTGCCGGAGCCGTTGATGCCGGCGAAGGGCTTCTCATGAAGGAGGCAGGCCAGGCCGTACTTCTCGGCGGTCTGGCGGAGGACGAGCATGATCAGGTTCTGGTGATCGGTGGCGAGGTTGGAGTTTTCAAAGAGGGGCGCCAGTTCGTACTGGCTGGGAGCCACTTCGTTGTGGCGGGTCTTGATGGGCACGCCGAGTTTGAAGAGTTCGGCCTCGGCGTCGGCCATGCAGGCCAGCACGCGCTCGGGGATGGTGGCGAAGTATTGGTCTTCGAGTTCCTGACCCTTGGGCGGCTTGGCGCCAAAGAGCGTCCGGCCGCAATTGATGAGATCGGGGCGGAGCATGTAGAAATTGCGGTCGATGAGGAAGTATTCCTGCTCGGCGCCGACGGTGGTGAAGACGTGCTTAACGTCCTTACCGAAGAGCTTGAGGATGCGGACGGCCTGAGCGGAGAGTGCCTCCATGGAGCGGAGGAGGGGTGTTTTCTTGTCGAGGGCTTCGCCGGTCCAGGAGAGGAACGCAGTGGGGATGACGAGGGTCGATCCGTTGGCGTGCTCCATGATGTATGCCGGGCTGGAAGGATCCCAGGCGGTGTAGCCGCGAGCCTCGAAGGTGGCGCGCAGGCCGCCGGACGGGAACGAGGAGGCGTCTGGCTCGCCCTTGACCAGTTCCTTGCCGCTGAATTCTGGAAGAGCGCCGGCGACATTGGGGCTAAGGAAGCTGTCATGCTTTTCTGCAGTGATGCCGGTCATCGGCTGGAACTGGTGGGTATAGTGGGTGGCGCCGTGTTCCAGGGCCCAGTCCTTCATGGCGCTGGCGACGGCATCGGCGATGGCCGGGTCGAGCATGGCGCCTTCCTTGATGGTCTTCTGGAGGGCCTTGAAGACGGTCTTGGGAAGCCTTTGGCGCTGGACTTCCTCGTTAAAGACGTTCAGGCCGAAGAGGTCTTTGACGTGGGTGGTCTTGAAATCGACGTAGTCGAGCTTGTGCTTGGTATTGGCGATGGACCTGATGGCCTCGAAACGTGCATTGGCGCTCATGATGGGGCGGCTCCTGTGAAAAGACTATGCAAAAAGAAATTCCTTCCCGAACGATTCGGGACCGTCGGCTACCTATATGGCAAGCGCGATAACCGCTAGAGCGTCAAGCGTAGTGAACGCCCCGCCGGACCGCAAATTTTCCCGCTTTCGGCAACAGCGTGAAGGCGGGTCGGGTGGAGAAATCGGCTTGCGCCGAGGAACACAACCACCGCCGAGGCGACGCCACAATCGCCCCGTCCCTTCCCTCTTTGAATTCCACATGCAAATTCCGTGCAAAACGTCATTTTGACGTTTTGCGTGACCTCGGCCGCGCGCACATTGTGCATTGGACGACAGCTAAGGTCAAAAATGCCTTGATACTGTGCATCGACGCCTGGTTGCAATGTTCATCGAGGTTGCTGCTGGGTGAGGCAGTGGATCGCGCCCAGACCCCAGATCAGCTCCATGCAATCGATCCCAATCACGCGGCGCCTGGGCAGTTGCGTTTGCAGGGTCTCCAGCGCCCTGCGGTCGTTGCGTTTGTCGCGATACGTCGGCACCAGCAGCGCGCCGTTGACGAAATAGAAATTCACGTACGTCGCGGGCAGTCGCTGGCCGTCGCGGACGATCGTCCTGGGCATCGGAATGGTCACGATCCGGAATGGCCGGCCGTCCTGGTCTCGGAGAAGCTCGAGGCGGCGCAGGTTCTCCCTGAGCACGCGAAAGTTCGCATCGTGCTTGTCCTGCTCAACGGCCGTGACGATCGTGTGCGGGTCGATGAATCTCGCCAGATCGTCAACGTGGCCGTCGGTGTCATCGCCGGCGATACCGTCGCCCAGCCAGCAGACGTGCAGTTGGCCGTAATAGGCCTTCAGTAAGTTCTCGATCTTCTTTTTCGAGAGAGTGGGATTGCGGTTGGGATTGAGCAGGCAGGATTCGGTGGTGAGGATGGTCCCGCGGCCGTTGAAATCGACGGCGCCGCCTTCCATGACGATGCCGGGGAGGAACAGCGGCAGTTTCTTTTCGGCGGCGATGCGCGTCGGCACCGCATCGTCATCGTCGTAAGGCGGATATTTTCCGCCCCAGGCGTTGAACCCCCAATCGACAATTGCCAGGCGTTTTTTTGCTCGCGCCGTGCGCACGACAAACGCCGGGCCGTGGTCGCGGCACCAGCATTCATTGGTCTTGATGTAATGAAAATAGACGTGACGCAGCGGACAGCCGTTGTCGGTCAATTGGCCGCGGACGATGCGCTCCCAGTTTTCGTTGGGGACGTTGATCTCGACGCGCTCGCGGGCAGCGATTTCTCGCACGATATTCGCCAGGTTCGGCGCGATCGTGTGATAGCCGTCGGGAAAGCTGATTCCCTCCGGCCGGGGCCAGCTCAGCCATGTCGCAGCGTGCGGGGCCCATTCCGGGGGGAAGGAGTAGCCGGCCTGGGCGGGGGTCTTGCGGGGCAGTATGGCGCGGGTCATAAGCGGCGATGTTGATGACATGGTGACAAGGTGACTTAGTAAAGCCGTAGCTATTCCCATTCAATCGTTGACGGCGGCTTCGAGGAGATGTCGTAGACGACGCGGTTGACGCCGCGGACTTCGTTGATGATGCGGTTGCTCATAGTTGCCAGGACGTCGAACGGAATCCGCGCCCAGTCGGCGGTCATGAAATCCTGCGACTCCACCGCCCTGATCGCCACCACCGAATCGTACGTCCGCGCATCGCCCATGACGCCCACCGTCGCGATCGGCAGCAGCACCGCAAAAACCTGCGCCGTCTTGCGATACAAACCGGCCGCCATCAGCTCGTCCAATACGATCTCATCGGCGTTGCGCAATATCGTCAGCCGCTGGGGCGTGACTTCTCCGACGATGCGGACGGCCAGTCCCGGGCCGGGGAATGGATGCCGCCAGACCGTGTCATCCGGCAGACCCAGCACCTGCCCGAGCCTACGGACCTCGTCCTTGAACAGATCGCGCAGCGGCTCGATAAGTTCAAACCCCAACTCCGCCGGCAGGCCGCCGACGTTGTGATGGAGTTTGATGTTCGCGCTGGCGCCGGCGTGGCCGTGGCCTGATTCGATGACATCGGGATAGAGCGTGCCCTGCGCCAGGAAGCGGGCGTCCTTGATTGCCAGTGCCTCGCGCTTGAAAGCGTCGATGAACTGGGCGCCGATGATCTTGCGCTTCTTCTGCGGATCAGACACGCCGGCCAGAGCGCCCAGGAATTGCTCCGTGGCGTCGGAGACGACGAGATTGGTCTTGAAATGATCGGCGAACGTGGACTGGACGCGTTCGCGCTCGTGTTTTCGCAACAGGCCGTTATCCACGAAGATGCAGGTAAGCTGCTGCCCGATGGCGCGATAGAGCAGTGCGGCCACGACGGTGCTATCGACGCCGCCGGACAGGCCGCAGATCACCCTCGCATCGGCCACCTGGTCGCGGATGGCCTTGACGGATTCCTCGATGAAATTGCCCATGGTCCAGGTTCCGGCGCAGTGGCAGATATCGTGGAGGAAATTGCGGAAGATGAGTTCGCCGCGCGGGGTGTGTGTGACTTCGGGATGGAATTGCACGCCGTAGAACGGCAGCCGCTTGTGCCGCGCCGCCGCGAAGGGACAGGTCGGCGTCGAAGCCAGCGGGACAAAATCCTTGGGCAGATCGTTGACCTGATCGCCGTGGCTCATCCAGACGATGGTGTCGGCCGGCAGCCCGCGCACCAGCGGATCGTCGCCCAGCACGTGGAGGCGGGCCCGCCCGAATTCGCGAGCGGCCGCCGGTGTTACTCGCCCGCCGAGAATCTGCGCGCCGATCTGCATGCCATAGCAGATTCCCAGGATCGGCAGGTTCAGTTGAAAGATATCCGGATCGCAGCGTGGCGCCCCGGCCTCGTACACGCTGGCCGGACCGCCGCTCAGGATGATCCCCTTGGGCTTCATCGCCGCCAGTTCACCGGCGGCAACATCCGGCCGGACCAGCGTGCTGAACACCCCCTGTTCGCGCACCCGGCGTGCGATGAGCTGTGCGTATTGCGATCCAAAGTCCAGAATCGGAACGACTTCGTCGTGGAGCATTGGAATTTGATAACGCAAGAGCGGCGGGGATGCAAAGGGAGTGGGTCGATGCAGCGGGAGATTTCAGCGTTGCCATGACCGGTGGCACGATCGCGAGCCGATATTGCTAATCTCGGATGCGCGCGGATAATTGCTGCCGCGGCGAGGATTCACCGCAAGGGTGCAAGTCGATGGTGCGCAACGTAGTCATATTCGGTGTCGCAGCAGCGCTGGCCCTCGGTTTCGTTTTGTGCTGCTCAGGAATCCAGTTCCCGTTCTTCAACGCCAAGGGGAGCCTCAATCGCCATCTGAATGGCGATTTTGGCGTGATCCTGCCGAATTCCGCAGTTGTGAAGGAATCGTATTGGGTGGCTGCGCGCGATCCCGAACATGTGTTCAAGGTCGAGATGGCGCCCGCTGACATCGGGCCGTTTTTCGCATCGGTTCAAGCGGCCGCCAAGATCAAACAGTTTCCCGCGGACTCGGAGCCGCCCTTCGATAAGGGCGGGCCCGCTTACAAGACTCCACCGTGGTGGAATAACCCGCCCCTGGCGGACGCGGCGTATTTGCAAATCAACATCAAAGAAACGCCGCGCGACATCTCCGACATCTCGGCCTACTCTTTTCTGTACTCTGCGGCCACCGGGACCATGTACGTGGTCTGGGGCGGATTTTGACGGCCGGTTCGGGTCCGGAACGT
>CAYQTE010000093.1:0-14301 GCA_964420285.1 uncultured Tepidisphaeraceae bacterium | reverse complement strand
AAACACGACGACCGGCAGTAGAACATTTCTTGGCCTCTTTGAACATACGAGACGCGGAGGACGCCGAGTGAAATGCAATGGAATCAGACAGGCCCCCGCATCTGGCCTCAACAGAGAATTTCAAATCCCGCATCTGAAATTTGCCAATTCTGCCTTCTTCTCTGCGCCCTTGGCGCCTCCGCGGTGAGAATTCCTACCTCGGCAGCGCCCGCCCCGAGAGTGCTCGCGCGATCGAAACCTGCGAATTCGCGGTCACTTGCGCCACCGTGTCGTCCACAATCTGCGCCGTCACGCGCCGGCCGTTGTGCGCCAGCGGCTTGCCCAGAATCTGCGCCAGGCGGTTGACTTCGTTATGCTTGTCGGCCAGTCGTTGCTCGAGTTCGCGAATCTGGCTTTCCAGATCCTCGCAATCGCGCATGGTCGAATCGTAAAGCTCGTCGCCTTCGTGCATCCAATCCTGAATCGTCCTGGCCATGCCAAAACCTCCACTCGATCCGACCAATAATACACGCAACCCACCCGCCAAAGCCACTGAAATCCCCGCAGGCAACAGGCCCTGCTCTGGCGGCACGCATGGCGCCATTCCCGGCAGTTCGTCACCTCACCGCGGCTGCCCGACCGCCCGCGGCACTCCCCGCCAGGCGGACTCCCCCCGCGGCCGCCGCTGGCCACGCTGTAGCAATAATACGGAATCCAATACGAAAACGATCCCCGTCCCCGTTCCATGCCCTATTCATACACGGCTTCACCGACCATTGTATTGCCCAAGGCAGCGGGGTCGGGGCGCCCGCCGATGAAGTGACAGAAACCAAACGAGCCGCTACGAAACCTACATCGATCCCAAATACAATGGTCGAATCTACTCCGCAGTATCGTTGCCTTCCTCCAATTCGCTTCCGTAAAATCACACCCTGTAAACACTAACTTGCTTCCTTTCGCGCCAACTAGGTCCGCACCATGAAATCTGCAGTTTTCGTAAATTCCATATAGAACATGAAACCCCGCATCCGAAAAGTCACATCGCACAACGCGGTTACCGATGTTCGTTTCCCGCAGGTCTGCTCCGACAAAGGCGCACTCCTCAAGGCATGGAGAAATTATACTTCCAGCGGCTCCCGTAGTACAATACGAGAAATCGATACGGCGAAGCACCACACCATCAATTGGCTCAACGATTTTGATGCCCCGCAAGTCGCGCATCGCGATACCGCCGACCGGAAGCGTCGGTGCAATAATCGTCTCCACGTTACCAGTTGCGAGCAAACGGTTAATCGATTCGATCTGTGCCCCCGACCATCGCGATCGGAGCTGCATAACCTCTTTGTGGCTCATAATTTTATCTGTCCATATATAAGGTTTACAAGACAAGGCGACCGCACGCTATTGTAAATCTTGATCTTACCGGCCTCTCCAAGCGTCGAGATATCAAACGTAGCCCAGTTCCCCCCTCCTAAGTTGAGTTGGTAGTCGGGGCGAATGAGATTCCAATCGTCATTTGTGAGTCCCAGTTTGCTACCCAAGTTCATGAAAAACCTGGAATCGGGGGACACAATACCGGTTTCACTGATTTCTTGGCCGACCGCCTTTCTGGAGCTTGAGGGGAATGAGATGGGGCGGATCGGTTCCATGTCTTTGCCCGGCCGCCTCCACCGGCACAGGCCGGACGCCGGCGGTTATCAAGACTTGGCCGGTATTTTACGCGGCAACTTGCATCGTGCAAGATAAATCCACGAACACGGCCAGAGCAGAGCCCTCGCGATGTCGGCAATGGCCGCTTGACGTGATCGGGGGCCTTCTCCGGGCGTCAGCGTGCACTCACGGGCGGGCACAAGAGGAGATTTGGCGGGCAGGTGGCGCACGCATACGCGACGCGCGACAGAGCGTGCCCGATTTTCCGGGCAACCGCCTTTTCCTCCTCCCCATGTACCCAGGGGGAGGATAGAGGTGGGGGTTCTTCGCCAGTGGTTCTGTTATCTCGAAGCCGCGACCGACGCCATAGCGGTCAACCCCCACCCAACCCTCCCCCTGCGTACAGGGAGAGGGGAATAAAAGGCGGTCCGGCATGGATTTACACTCGCCCGGGAAATCGGGCACTCTCGTTGGTTCCACTTCCCAGTCGCCGGCGTCGCCGCCCATTGAATCTTTTCCGTCAAAACGGTCGGGAGTCTTTTCCATCAGAGACTCCGAACCTTTTGAACTGCCGACGGTTCCATTCGATGTATCCTTCTCCGTCGAAGACGTCGGTCACAACAGCTCTAAGAGAGGAAGCGATAAACCCAAACTCGTCTTGAGTTAATGATCGGGTCTCGAATACCGAGTTCAAATTGTGTGGTACTTTGGAAAAGCATGCCACCTCGCGCATTGCTCCTGCCCAATTCTTCGCCTGCTCTACCGCGCGCGAATCTGCTGCGAGTGCAGTGACTGGCCAGAAGAGCCGGTCCCCATAGTGCCAGAAAAATGGATGATCGCGCTTCGTCAAATACGGATCAGTTGGCAGTGAATTAAGATCTTCGAAGAGCACTACGCCGTCGGAAGTCCGTTGCAAATATGAGATAGCTTCTTGGATTAACCAAGCCGTGCACGGTGCGGCCTGTCCGCCAAAACCAGAATCAAGCCTGGCCCCGCCCGGGTGCGGCGAAGAGGTCACTATCGAGATGGTTTCGCATTCGGAAGTCAAAGTATCCCGGCCGAGATATTGGACAATTCTGCTGTCTGCCAAGTGCCCAGCTAGGTAGCCGAGCGCAATGGATGAATCTGCTCTAGAAATTATTATAGATGGTTTGTTCATTTCTAATACTCCATCGGACCGTAAGGATACCATCGCCATTTGCCCGGCTCGCCTTGCTGGCGGTAATCCCAATGGGGATCGTGGTCAGTTGACTGCATGTCGTTGTAGAGACTTTCGCCGGTAGAAGGATTAAACCAATTTCCTTGGCCTCCGCCGGCAGGGAATGGAACGAGGACGCAGCGACATTGTGGATACAGTTGCGATTATTCCTTTTTAACCGCCCGCGGGTTTGTCCGCGGCCGGGGGGGCGGGGCGACGGGAGGGGGAGGGAGCAGATCGGGCAAATCAGTTCCATGTCTTTGGCCGGGCCGACTCCACCGGCACGGGCCGGATGGAGATTGTTATCCAAGCTTTGAGGGTATTTTACGCGGCATCTCGCATCGTACAAGATAAATCCGCCAACACGGCCAGAGCAGAGCCCTCGCAATGTCGGCAATGGCTGCCTGAGGTGATCGGGGGTTCTTCGCCAGCGGCTCCGGAAGGCTCAGCCCCCGACCAGCGCCGCTACGGGCAACCCCCACCCAACCCTCCCCCTGAGTACAAGGGGAGGGGTAAGAGGTTGCTCCGCATCGAGTTACCCTCGCCCGGAATTTCGGGCACACCCATGCGACACCGCGAAACCCGCACCCTGCGAAACCCGCACCCTGTTGCCGTAACCGTTCATCCGATATGATGGCTCCATTGTCGTTTCGATTCATGCGGAAGGAGACCATCTTATGCCGTTCACAGGCCGAAAGAGCGTAATTGCCGCCCTCCATCGCTCGCTTTGGATCGTCGCATCGCTGACCATCCTGCTGCCCGCGGCCACCGCGTCGGCCGATGCGGTATTGCTGTCGTCGCTGCAACTGAACAACGTGCAGAGCGCCTCGCCGGTAAAGGCCGACAAATCGGCCGGCGGTAATCCTCTGACCATGAACGGCCAGACGTTCGATCATGGTGTGGGCGTCACCGGACCGAGCAAGATCTTTCTCGATCTGGAAGGGGGATCGACCACCTTTAGCGCGACGATCGGCGTCGATGACGATCAGCCGGCCGACGTGACCGGCGGCGCGACATTCACGATTCAAGGCGATGGGACAACGCTCTGGCCGCCGCCGAGCGGTCGCGGCGGGCGAGGGGGCGCCGCCCCCCGCCCGATTACCAAGGGCACGGCCGGCCAGGCGGTCAACATCCCCGTTGCCAACGTGCGCGTGCTCGTCCTGCAAGTTACCGGCAACGGCGTCCATGCCGACTGGGCCAACGCCACGCTGCAAGTGACCGGCGCTGCGCCCAAGCTGGTCCCCGTCCCCGTGGACGAGCCGGTCATTCTCACGCCCAAACCGCCGGCTACGCCGCGCATCAACGGCGCCGCCATTTTCGGCGTGCGGCCCGGCCATCCGTTCCTCTATACGGTCGCCGCCTCCGGCGATCGGCCGATGCAGTTCGCCGCCGATCGGCTTCCCGGCGGGCTGACCATCGACACCAATACCGGCATCATCACCGGCGTGGTTGGCTTTCCGGGTCAATACAACGTGACTCTCCATGCGACCAATTCGCTCGGCACAACCGCGCGCGCGTTCAAGATCGTCGTCGGCGACACCATCGCCCTCACTCCGCCGATGGGCTGGAATTCCTGGAATTGCTTCGGCAGCAGCGTTACCGAAGAGAACGTCAAATCTGCAGCCGACGTGATGGTGAAATCCGGCCTCATTCAGCATGGCTGGACCTATGTGAACACCGACGACTATTGGGAGATCAATCTCCGAAGCGGCGACCGTACGCTTCAGGGCACGCCGCGCCAGCCGGACGGCACCATCAATCCCAACAGCCGCTTCCCCGACATGAAGGGCATGTGCGATTACATCCACGCCAAGGGCCTCAAGGCCGGGTTGTATTCATCGCCCGGCGCGACGACGTGCGGCGGATGCACGGCCAGCTATCAGCACGAAGATCAGGATGCCCAGACCTGGGCAAAATGGGGCTTTGATTACATCAAATACGACTGGTGCTCCTATAACGCCGTGGTCGGAAACAACCCAACGCTCGATCAGCGCAAGGCGCCCTACATTCTGCTCCGCAGTTCCCTGGACAAAGTCGATCGCGACATCGTCTTCAGCCTCTGCCAATACGGTGCGGGCAATGTCTGGGAATGGGGCCAAAGCATCGGCGGCAATACCTGGCGCACCACCGGCGATATCACCGACACCTGGCAGAGCCTGTCCAACATTGGCTTCAATCAGGCGGGCCACGAAAAGTACGCCGGGCCCGGCCATTGGAACGATCCGGACATGATGATCGTCGGCTCTGTCGATGTCGGCTCGGGCCGAAACTTCCATCCGACGCGGTTGACGCCCAACGAGCAATACACCCACGTCAGCCTTTGGTGCCTGCTGGATGCGCCGCTCCTGATCGGTTGCGACATGACCAAATTCGACGACTTCACGCTCAGCCTCCTGACCAACGACGAGGTGCTGGCCGTCAACCAGGATCCGCTCGGCAAGCAGGCCGGCCGCGTCAAACGCGACGGCCAGATCGAAGTCTGGGCCAAGGATATGTCCGACGGCTCCAAAGCCGTGGGCTTTTTCAATCGCGGTGAACTCGACGCCCCTTATTCAGCGGCGTTGTCCGACCTGGGTCTGGCCGGCAAACAAACCGTTCGCGATCTCTGGCGGCAGAAGGATGTCGGCGATTTCGATACGGCCTACTCCATGACCATCCCGCGCCACGGCGTGGTCATGGTTCGCATGCGTCCGGCGGGAAATTGAACCAAGTGTGCGATGGAAGCGACGTTCAACGACATCCGCCGGCAGTTGCTTGACCTGACGCGGAACAATCGCCTGCTCAATCACCGCAATCGCGGCCAGCGCACTCTTCAGATCGTCGATGAGCGTGCCGATTCGGTCTATAAGCTGCTCGTCGAGGAAACGGCCTCGATGCAGTTCCTCTCGCGCGAGGAAGCCCCGGCCGAGATTCGCGACCAGCTTCCATCCGATGATTCACAAGACCGCGCCCCGCTCGCCAAAGCGGCGGAACCCGCCCAACAACACGAGCCGCCGCAGCTCGCCGATCCATCGCTGTTTGCCGACACGCCGCCGAGCACCGCGGCGGATACGCACGCGCCGTCCATCACTTCGCTGGCAGCCGCGATTGAATCGGGCGACACCGGGAACTCCGATTCCCATGCGCCTGCCGGTATCGAGTCGACCGAGCCGTCCGACGCTTTGCCCGAATTGGCGCCTCTTACTGCCGACGCAGCGGCGGAGCGACATCACGACAAACATCTTCAAACCGTTCTGACCAGTTCCGTGTTGCAGGCGCGGCTGGTCAATCTGGCCAGAGAGGCCGCCAGCGCCTTCGACGAACAGGGTTGCAACATCCTGTATCTCACGATGGGAATCGTGCAATGGCGCGAAGCCGATGAGTCCTCCGTCGTTTGCCGGGCGCCGCTTATTTTCGTACCGGTCGAATTGCATCGAAAATCCGTCAACACGCGCTACAGTGTCCACGCGTTCGACGACGACATCATCGCCAATCCGTGTCTGGTCGAACTCTGCCGCACGCAATTCAAATGCGATCTGCCGACCTTCGACTCGGATAAGGATACGCCCTCCGAATACTTCGCCCGCGTCCAATCGCAGATCGACGGCATGGCCGGCTGGAAGCTGCTGCCCCAATTGCATCTGGGGTTGTTCAGTTTTTCCAAGCTGCTGATGTACCGCGATCTGGACGAGCGCAACTGGCCGGCGGATTCGCCCCTGGGCGCGCATCCCCTGGTGCGATGCCTGTCGGGAATGGACGATGGGACCGACGACAAAGAGGGCATTCCCGATCCGAACCAACTCGATCAACTGCTCAAACCGGCCGATTGTTTCCAGGTGGTCGATGCGGATTCGAGCCAGCAATCGGCAATCCTCGCCGCCAAGCGCGGCCTGAGCCTGGTCATCGACGGACCGCCCGGCACTGGCAAATCGCAGACGATCACCAATATCATCGCCGAGTGCCTGGCCGAGGCGAAGACGGTGCTGTTCGTTTCGGAAAAAGCGGCGGCTCTGGATGTCGTCAAGCGCCGGCTTGAACAGCAAGGGATGGGCGATTTCGCGTTGGAACTGCACAGCCGCAAGGCCAGCCGAAAGGCCGTGCTCGCCGAGATCGGCCGGGTCATCGAGAAACAAGTTGCCATCGCCGCCGCCGCGGGCAACGGCGGTGAGCAATTGCAGCGCGTCCGCGACGATCTGAACGCCTATCACCGGCAATTGCACGAACCGCTGGAATCGCTGGGGATTTCGCCGTTCGTCGGCATGTCGCGCGGTATCGCATGGTCCGACGCCCCGACGGCCGATTGCGAGATTCCCGACATCACGCACTGGACCGGCCAGCAACTCGCCGACGCCTGCGAACAGATCGCGACGCTGGATCGCCGCCTCGGTCGGGTGGGCGATCCGGCCGTCCATCCGTGGCGCGGCGTTGGATGCACGTCGCTTGCCTATGCCGATCGCCAGCGCATCGCCAAATCGCGCGTCGAACTGATCGACGCCATTGCGAATCTCACCGCCAGTCCGCTTTCGGCACAGCTCAACCGGCCATCGCCAACGTGCGTGCGCGAAGCAACCGACCAACTGGCCGATGCGAGATTGCTCGCGGATGCGCCGGCCTATATGGCTACCGCCGTGGCTGATCCGCGCTGGAATTCGATGGATGCCGATGTGCAAGCCGGTCTGTCCGTCGCGATGCGGCGGCAGCAACTCATGGCCGTCTGGTCGCCGTCATTTCGTCCCGAGGCGGAGATGAAGGATTGGCACGAGCTATTGCAGCGGCGCATCGCCATGCGGCACGCCAGCCTGCGGTTTCTCCGACCCAGTTGGCACGCCGACAGCGCCCGCATCAAGTCGTTCATGTCGGATAACAAGCTGCCGCCGGTTGATCGGCAGATTCAACTTCTCACTGCCCTGGCGCAAAGCGTTCCGCTGCGACGTGAGTTGGCGAACAAGGTCTCGCTTCTGGCCGAGCGATTCGCGCCGGTCTGGAAGGGAATCGACACGGAGGCCGCTGAATTGGATGCCTACGCCAAGCAGGCAGTGACGCTACGCCACCTGGTCACGAGCGGTCGATTGGATCAAGCGGTTGCGGTTCGGCTCGTTCAGGCAACCGATCGCTCGGCTCTGACGGCGGCCGCGAATGCGGCGCAGGCGGCGCTGGATCGGGTTCAAAATGCCTGGACAGCTTGGCTGGCGGCGATCGCGTCCAATGAGCAGGCGTGGCTTGGAAGCGATTGGCCGACGGCGGCGCTGGCGGCGGTGAAGGCGCGACTGCTTGATTTGACCAGCCGCGATGCGGAACTGGACGATTGGGTCGATCTGCGCCGCTCGCTGCGAGAACTGTCCAACACGCCGCTCAAGTCGTTCGCGCAATGGCTGCTTGGCGATGGCCGGGTGGCGGCATGCGGCAAGGCGGCCGCGGCGTTTCAGAAACATTTCTATCGGTTGTGGGTCGATACCGCGTTTTCGGCACGGGCGGCGCTGCGCGGTTTTCGCGGGCAGGATCACGAAGCACTCATCGCCCGTTTCCGCGAGTTGGATCGTCAGTGGCTCGATCAGAGCCGCCTGCGTCTGGCGGCGCTGCTGGCGGCACGACGGCCGACGCCGGGGCAGGCGGCCCATCGGCAATCCAAACTCGGCCTGCTCCAGGCGGAAATCCGCAAGAAAAGCCGGCAGATGACGCTGCGCAATCTGCTGGCCAATGCCGGCGAGGTCGTTCAGTCCGTCAAGCCCTGTTTTATGATGAGCCCGCTTTCCGTGGCCCAATATCTCGCTCCCGGCGCTGTCATGTTCGATGTGATCGTGTTCGACGAGGCCAGCCAGGTCGAACCGGCCGACGCCTACGGCGCGGTGGCGCGCGGGCGGCAGCTCATCCTCGTCGGCGATGAAAAACAACTGCCGCCCACCGACTTCTTCACCCGCGCCGATGCCGGCAGCGACGGCCACGGCGCCCCATCCGGCGATCTCAGCGGCGATCTGGAGAGCATCCTCTCGTTGGGCATCGTCCGCCTCAAGCATCGCTGCGGCCTGCGCTGGCATTACCGCAGCCGCCACGACAGCCTGATCGACTTTTCCAACCGCCGTTTTTACGACGGCCAGCTTCGCGTGTTCCCCAGCCCGCGCACCGATCGCACGGAATTGGGTCTGGCGTTCCAACCCGTGAAGGATGCCGTCTATCTGCGCGGGGCAGGACGGTACAACCCAATCGAGGCGAAGATCGTCGCGGCGGCGGTGATCGAACACGCCTTGCGGCGTCCCGAACTGACCCTCGGCGTCGGCACGCTCAATCAGCCGCAGCAGCGCGCCATCGAGGACGAGATCGAAACCCTCCGTCGCGGCCACTCCGATCCGCGCGTCGAGGAGTTCTTCACGCGCCACCCGGCCGAGCCGTTCTTCGTCAAGAATCTCGAGAACATCCAGGGCGACGAACGGGATGTGATCCATATCAGCATCGGATTCGGCAAGGATCCCAATGGCCGGCTGCACGCGAATTTCGGCGCCCTCAACAGTGAAGGCGGCTGGCGGCGGCTCAACGTGCTGATCACGCGGGCGAGGCGGCGATGCGTGGTGTTCAGCTCGATTGTGTCCGATGACATCGACCTGGGCGCGACGCAGGCGCAGGGCGTGGTCGCGCTGAAGGAATATCTGTACGCGGCCGAACATGGGCAATTGAAAGACGCGGCCGTGCCCGAAGGCGGATTCGATTCGGGGTTTGAAGCGTCGGTCTGCCGGGCTCTGCGCGACGCCGGCTGGGAGGTGCATACGCAGGTTGGCTGTGCCGGGTTTGCGATCGATCTGGCGGTTGTCGATCCACGACTGCCCGGCCGATACCTGCTGGGGATCGAATGCGACGGCGCGACGTATCACAGTTCGCCGACCGCCCGCGATCGCGATCGGCTGCGGCAGAGCGTTCTGGAAGGACTCGGCTGGACGATCTTCCGAATCTGGTCGACGGACTGGTTTCACCGGCCGGGACCGGTGCGCGAGCGCTTGCTGGCGAGATTGAAAGAGCTTCGCGACCAGCCGCTGGCCGAGCCGCCGCGTGAGGTTGAGCGGGTCGCGCCGCTCGCGCCCAATGAGCAACCGCAGCCCACAATGCCGTCGTCGCCCGTTGCAGCGCCGCCATCGCAGCGGCCGCCGGGTGTCGCGCCGTATGTCTTTGATCGCCTGCTGAAGCCGGCGCCGTCGGCGCCGATGGCAGCGATGCCGCCGGACGATCTGGCGGCAATTGTGCGGAAGATCGTTGAGACCGAGGGGCCGATTCACGTCGATGAAGCCGCGCGAGCGTGTGCGGAGATGTTCGGCACCAAGGCCACGGCCCGGCCGCGCGAGGCGTTCGATCGGGCCGTGGCCGCCGGCATCGCCCGCAGGCGGTTTGTTCAGCGCGGCGAGTTTCTATGGACTAACCAGGGACAGCAGCCCGTGATCCGTTTTCGTGGCGATGAGAATTGCCCGGTCACGAATCCGGAATTGATCGCCCCCGAGGAGCTTGAAGCGGCGATCAAGCTGACGCTGGCCCAACAATTCGGCGTGAAGTTCGACGCGATCATGGAATCGACGGCCAGGTTGTTCGGCTTCTCCCGCACCGGCCCCAGGCTCAAGACCGCTCTGGAACAGGCGATCGTGCGCCTCGACCAGCGCGGCGAAATCCGCCAGGACCAATCCGGATTCGTGACGCTGGTTTCCGCATCGGGGAAGTAACGTGCTCTGCGCGATCTCGTCGTCCGCGTGGGTAAAATGATCGGCGCATTTATCTTGCACGATACGAGGTGGCTCGTAAAATGCCGTCAAGGGTTCGACGTTCGGCAGCAGCGTGCATCCGGCCAATTCGGGCGGATTCCGGTGGGGAAAGACATGGAAGCCGCTCGCCGCATCCTGCCCAGGTGCGATAGGGATGGAATCATGGTGGCAGTGACTCGAATATCCTTGCAAAGCATTTCGACGGTTCTGGTCGCAGCGATCTTGGTCGCGGCATGTGCAAAAACAGCGTGGGCTCAGGAATCTCCGCAAGTTCTGGGCGTGGGTACGCCGGCCGGCCGCCCTGGGCCGACAACGCGAAGCGGAGACGATCTGATTCAGGCGATTCACTTCGACGACGTGAAACGCGCGCGGGCGGCTTTGGACGCTGCGGCTGATGTGAATTCGGTGGACCAAGCCGGGGATTCAGCACTGTTCCGGGCGATCGACGATGCTCAGGATGCGACACTCGTAAGGTTGCTCTTAGAACACAAAGCGAACTTGGCGGGCGCCGATCGCGATGGGCTGACAGCGCTCGAAGCTGCGACACTTTGGGACGGTTCGCCGCCACAGATAACGGCCGAGTTGCTGCGGGCGGGCGCAGTTGTTCGCCCGGGAGCCAAGCGAGCGGAGCAGGTCATCGTAAGTGCGGCAAAGAGCAATGTCGAAAATTTGCAATTGCTTTTGGATGCCGGCGCGAACATGGATTCAGTTGTTGAACCGGGTGACACGCCGCTGACGTTGGCCGCCAGGTATGACAGGAAATGGCAAACTCGGCTGCTTATCAGCCGAGGAGCTTCGGTGAACCTTGCGAACGCCGACATGCAGACGCCACTGCTCATCGCGGCGATGTACGACTTTCGCGATCTGCTGGATTTTCTGGTTGGCGCCGGGCGCGCCGACGTGCGAACCGCAGACCGGCGCGGTGCAACGGCGCTGGATTATTTTGCGATGGCCCACGACAGTCGGGCGGTGCAGACTCTGCTTGACAATGGCGCTGATCCAAGCGCGACTGACATCAACGGCCATGACGCGATGTGGCACAGTATGAACGGTGCGAGAAACCGATCGAATGAGCCGGAAACGTCAGCACTGCTGCGTCAATGGGTGCAGGGCGGCGGTCACAAGGCGCCCGCCACAACGCGGGGGCGTGTCGATCTTTTTCGTGCGATTTATTTGGGAAACTTGGACGACGCCCGAGCGGACCTGGACGCCGGAACCAGCGCGAACGCGACGGATAGCGATGGGCGTTCGCCGCTGGAACGGGCCATCGAGACTCAGGACGCGCGGTTCGTTTCACTCCTGATCGATCATGGCGCAGACGCGAAGAGGTCCGGAGTGAGCGGCAATTCCCCAATATGGGCGGCCGTGAGCGCGGACGAGTGCATTCCGGGGATCGTGTCACTCCTTCTGCGTGCCAACCCGGCGGTCAAGAACGAATGGCATGGGACAAGGAACCTGTTGATCCAGTCCTGTGAGTCATCGTCATTGGCGAACACGCAAGCTTTGATTGACGGCGGCGCGGACGTCAATGCCGGCTCCGGCCGGATGACGGCGCTTCACGCGGCTGCACGGCGAGGCTCGATGGTTCATACGCGACTGCTTATCAGCCGCGGCGCCGATGTAGACGCTCTCGATTCGGACGGCAAGTCGCCGTTGATGCTGGCGGCAGAGCGAGACAGCGCGAGTGTCGTCGAGTTCCTGGTTGTCGGCGGTCACGCTAATGTGAAGTTCGCCGACTCTGCCGGCAGAACGCCTCTAGACCTTTTCGCGCAATCTCATGACTTGAAGGCCGTGCAGATATTGCTGGACGCGGGCGCCGACCCGAAAGCGACCGACAAGGCCGGACACGATGCCGTTTGGTACAGCCAGACCGGCTTGGAGAATCGATCCGACGAGCCGGCGACATCGGACTTGCTGAGACAATCGTCGGCGGGGACATGAACGGGGACGCAGCGTGTTTCCGGCGAAAAACGCATGGACGCAGACGGCCTGTTGACCCTGGACAGCGGGACGTGAACGGGGACGCAACTCGTTTTCGGCGAAGGGCGCATGGACGCGGCCGGGTTATTGACCGCGGGGATCAAAACGGCTAACTTACGAGCCATGCCACGTCGCGCTCGCGCCGCACCGGGTGGATTGGTGTACCACGTGCTCAACAGCTCGGTGGGGCGCATGAAAATGTTCCGCCTGGACCGCGACTTCGAGGCCTTTGAGCGGATCATGCTCGAAGCCCACGACCGACACCCCATCCGCGTCCTCGCCTATGGCATCATGCCCAGTTATTGGCAACTGGTCCTGTGGCCGGATGAGGATGGGCAACTCACGGACTTCGTACGCTGGCTGACGCATACGCACGCGATGCGCTGGCGGGTGTCGCACCACACGGTCGGCTACGGCCATCTCTACCAGGGCCGGTTCAAGAGTTTTCCGGTCCAGAGCGACGAGCATCTGCTGACGTTGTGCCGGTATGTCGAGCGCAGTGCGCTGTCGGCCGGGCTGGTCCGGCGAGCCGAGCAATGGCGGTGGTCAAGCCTGTGGACGCGGCAGCACGGGACGGACGGGCACAAGGCGATGCTGTCCCCGTGGCCGGTGGAACGCGGCCGGGATTGGATTAAGCGCGTGAACGAGGCATTGACGGCGAAGGAGCTTGAGGCGGTGGAAGCCAGCCTGAAGCGGGGCCGGCCGCTGGGCAGCGCCGCCTGGACGCGCCAGATCGTCTCGCGGCTGGATTTGGCGCACACGACGGCTCCGTTTGGTCGTCCCAGCCGGCGGGAGAAATGGTGAAATCGGATGAACGGGCGGCACACGCGTTTCGTTCGCCGGATAAACGAGGTGCGTCCCCGTTCGAGTCCCACGCAGGTGCTGATCTATCCCCCGGCCCCGGACAGCGCGATCCTCCCCACGCCGCCGCCCGGTTTCACCTTTCTGTCGCTGCATCGGCTCAACAGCGCGATGTACCCGGTTTTCGTGCGCCCGCCGCAATCGTCGGCCACCAGGGCTTTGCCGCCGTGATCGCCCAGCGAACTCGCAGCTCCCCAGGCTCATCCGGTCCGTTGTGGAACGCCTGAAAGCGGCCACCGCCGTGTCTATTACCAAGTCTACGTCGTTGGGCGAACGCGCCTGAACCGGACAATTCGGATTTCACCATCGAATGAAATCTCGCCAAGCTCGGCGAGCATTGCTTCAAGAACCTTCTCCGGCCTGCCGCCGCCGGAGCCGGCGCCTATGAGCGGGAACGCCATGGATCGATATCCGCGCGACCTGGCCACGGCGACCGCGTTTCGCACGGATGCGCGAATCGACCTTTCTGACGAGCGCCACAGCATGTTGATCCCCGCCACATGAATGATCGCCCTATACGGCAAGCGACCGGCACCCGTTGCCACCGCGCCGCCGAGCCGGATCGGTCCCAATCGCCCCAACTCCCGAAACGGCCCGCACCCGCCGCGTTTCTTGATGGCCCGCGAAACGCCCTGCGGTAGCAGCAGCCACCAGGGGATGATGTTCCGGTTCCACGCATTGACGATGACATCCACGTCCTGATCCAGCAGGTCGCCATCCACTACGCGAATATCCACCGATCCGCTCCCAAAGCGTCGAATCCCCCATCCGCAACTTTGAACTCCCGGTTTCACCCGGAGTATACTTGATCCGCTCCCGCCACCACGATAGCGTGCTCAAATGAGCCCGCGTAGCTCAGTTGGATAGAGCGCTGGTTTCCTAAACCGGAGGTCACAGGTTCGAATCCTGTCGCGGGTA
>CAYQTE010000092.1:0-14488 GCA_964420285.1 uncultured Tepidisphaeraceae bacterium | reverse complement strand
TGCCGGTCTATTGCCTGCTCGATAACGATCCCTGGGGATATTACATCTACAGCGTTATCAAGCAGGGCTCGATCAACCTGGCCTATGAGAGCCAGCGCATGGCCATCCCCGATGCCAAATACCTCGGCCTGCGCAGCATGGATTACGATCGCTGCGGCCTGACCGACGACGTCAAGATCGACATCAACGAGGGCGATATCAGCCGGGCCAAACAGATTGCCAATTACGACTGGTTCAAAGACAAGA
The DNA here is from genome assembly GCA_964420285.1 of uncultured Tepidisphaeraceae bacterium. Classification (GTDB taxonomy): domain Bacteria; phylum Planctomycetota; class Phycisphaerae; order Tepidisphaerales; family Tepidisphaeraceae; genus CAYQTE01. The sequence goes on along the minus strand of CAYQTE010000092.1, from coordinate 14,242 downwards.
AGGAATGGCAGAAGGAAATCAATCAACTGCTGAAGAACGGCTTCAAGATGGAAGTCGAATCGCTCATCAGCAAGAGCATTTCCTACGTCACGGAAGAATACGTCCCCGAACGACTGAAGAAGCGCGATTGGCTGGATTAAACAAACCCATCACGTCGATCGGCGGTGGCGGAAGTGGTCCAGGACCGCGGCCAGCACGATGATCACGCCGGTCACGATCTGCTGAATGGATGTCGCCATTCCCATCTCCGTGCAGCCGTTGTTGACGACGGTCATGAGCATCGCCCCGACAAGCGTGCCGGCCACGCCGCCCTGACCGCCGGTCATGCTGGCGCCGCCAATGACCACGGCAGCGATGACGTTCAATTCCAGGCCGTCGGCGGTGGTGGGATCGCCGATCCGCAGGTGGGAGAATTCCAGCACGCCGGCAATCCCGACGAAAAAGGTGGCAAAGAGATAGATCATCACCTTGCCGAGTTCGACGCGCACGCCGCACAACCGCGCGGTCTGCTCGTTGGAGCCGATGGCGAAGACATGCCGTCCAAAGCGCGTGTAGCGGAGGATCAATCCGACCACGATCGTCAGCGCGAACATGATCCACACGCCGATCGGGAAGATCCTCTGCCACTGGTCGTCGTGGAGAATGTCCAGGAGGTGAAACAGCCAGGTGTGGGTCACGCGGGTCGGCGGATTGACGTTGGTGTCGCCGGAACACCACTTGGCAAAGCCGCGCACTGCGCCCCACAACCCCAGCGTCACGATGAACGGACTCAACTTCAGCGTCGTCACCAGCAACCCGATGAGCAGGCCGATGCACATGCAGGCGAGGATTCCGCAAATGGCTGAGACAACTGGAGATTGGCCCGCGATGATGCATTGAGCGATGACAACAGTGCATAGCGCGATCGACGATCCGACCGACAGATCGATCCCGCCGGACACGATGACACAGGTCATGCCCAGCGCCGCCGTCGCGACGACGGCCATGTGAATCAGGATGATCTGGAAATTTGGCCAGGTAAAGAATCGCGTGGGTCTTTCCACGGAAAAGAAAGCGAACACGAGCATCAGCGCCATCAAGGGCCCGAGGCTGTTGAGCACGCTCCCAACGCGCTGCCAATGGGTGGACGTTTCCGTCCCGTAATCCAGAACCGGCAGTGCCGGCCGCGATGTCGTATTGCGGGTTGTCATGCCGCCTCCGTGCCCGCCGTCGCGGCCAGCATGATTTGATGTTCGTTGATCTGGTCCACCGGCACGGGGGCCGAAAGCCGGCCCTTGCACATGACGGCCACCTGATCGCACACCCCCAGAAGTTCGGGAAGATAGCTGCTGACCATAAGAACTGCCTTGCCGCGACAGGCCAATTCGTCGATGACGCGGTAAATCTCCGCCTTGGACCCGATATCGATGCCACGCGTCGGTTCGTCCAAAAGAAACACATCCACATCGTGATGCAGAAGGCGGGCGATCGCCACCTTCTGCTGATTGCCGCCGGACAGATCGCCCACGCGCTGCCGCGGCGAAAGGCAGTGAATGCCCAGTCGGCGCACCCATGCGCGGCTATCGGAGAGCAGTCGCAAGGGAGACACAAACGGCCCCAGCCGCGTAAGCGTGAGATTGTCCGCGATGCTCAAGCCGATCGCCAGCCCTTCGACCTTGCGGTCTTCGCTAAGCATGCCCATGCCTGCGCGCCAGCACTGAGCCGGGGGGCGGGCGCCGCTGTAATGGCCCAGCTTGATCTGCCCGCTGCGCACCGGATTCAATCCGAAAATCGACCGCACCAGTTCCGTGCGCCCCGCGCCGACCAGACCGGCGATGCCCAGGACTTCGCCGTGATGAAGAGTGAAACTCGCCCCGATCGGCTTTCGGTCGCCGCTGAGGCCATCGATCTCCAGCAGCGCCGCGCCCCGCTGCCGCGGCGATCGTGGATACAGGTCCGCCACGTCACGGCCGACCATCATGGCGATGATCTTCGCTGTCGGCACCGCCGGCGTGCTGTCGCCGCCGACACTTTGCCCGTCACGCAAAACTGTGAAGCGATCGCTGATCTCGCGAACTTCCTCCAGGAAATGCGAGATGTAGACGATCGCCAGCCCCTGCGACCGAAGGCGGCGGACCAGATCAAAGAGCCGGGGAATGTCATTGAGCGTGAGGCTGCTGGTTGGCTCGTCGAGCACCAGCACGCGGCAGCCGACAGCCACGGCGCGGGCGATCTCGACCAGTTGCTGCTCGGCAATCGACAACTCCGCCAGCGGCCGATCGGGACGAATATCCGGCCGGCCAAGCTGGGCCATCGCCTCGGCGGCGCGTTGTCGCATCTGGGTCCAGTTCATCAGCGGCCCAAGCGTTGGCTCCATGCCCAGGAGAATGTTCTCCATCACGCTGAGGTGGCGAGCCAGCGACAACTCCTGGTAGATCATCGCGACGCCCGCGCTTCTGGCCGCGTGCGGGCCGGACGGGCGATAGGGCTTGCCGTCCAGCCACATTTCACCTTCGTCCGGCTGATAGGCGCCGGAGAGGATCTTCATGAGCGTACTCTTGCCGGCGCCATTCTCGCCGACCAGGGCCATGACCTCGCCGCTGGACACGGCGAAATCAACGCCCGCCAAGGCGATGCTCTCGCCGAACCGCTTGCGCACACCCTGCATCTGCAGGCGGGGGATGTTGGACTGAACCTGCGTCATCACGGACGGGTTTGTGGGATCCGAACCGACGTTCAACCGGGGTTGAGGAACTTCACCATGTCCGGGTCGTTGACGTTCTCGGGCGTAACCAGCTTGACGCCGCTGTCCTGTTGCAGATCGACTTTCTGACCCTTGATCGCCGCCACGCACGTCTGCACGCCCAGATAACCCATGCGGTACGGGTTCTGCGACACCAACGCGTTGATAAGGCCTGCCTTAAGGGCATCGACTTCGGCCGTCGTCGCGTCAAAACCAACGAATATCTTCTTGCCGGTCAGATTGTTTTCCTGGAGGGCCTTGAGCATGCCCATCGTGCTGGATTCATTGGGGCAATAGACGCCGTCCGCCTGCTTGAGATCATCCAGCATGTTCTCGGCCGTCTGCTGGGCCTCGCTTTCGGTGGCGCCGGCGTGCTGGTTGTTGCTGATCCAGGTAAAGCTGCCGGGGGATTTGTCGTTTGCGGCCTTGATGGCATCCATGAAGCCGGCCTCTCGCTCGTTGGTGCTGGCCGAGAAACTCGCGTATCGCAGCATCACCAGTTTGCCCTTGCCGCCCAGCAGCTTGACCATCTGGTCACCCGCCATCACACCACCCTGGTGGTTGTTCGTGCTGACATAGCTGACGTAATCGGTGCCGGCCGTGCCACCCAGCGCCGAGTCAATGACAACGACGGGTATCTTCTTGGCCATCGCGGATTGAACCGGCACCAGCAAGGCCGAATCGCTGAGCGGCGCCAGCACGATGCCGTTTTCCTTGTCGGCCGTAAACTGCTCGACGATATTCTGTTGGTTGGTGACATCGTCCTCCTTCAATGGGCCCTGATAGTCGATGGTGACGCCCAGATCCTTGGCGGCCGCGTCGGCGCCGGCATGCACCGATTTCCAATAATCATGCGTCGTCCCCTTGGGGATGACGGCGATCTTCAATTTCGTGGGCTGCGCGGGCTGCGGGTTTGTTCCCACTTGGCTCGAGTTGTCGCCCTTGCCGCACCCCGCCACAAGCATGACCAACCCCGCTGCCACGGACAGGATTGCCGATACCTTCCACGCCGCCGTTTTCATCTCGTTCTCCTTTGACGAAACGCCACCATCGGTTTGATCGTCGAACTGTCGGCCGGTATTGTAAAGTGCGGCGGTCTGGATAACAAATTCACGCACCCATTTCCCACCCGCCGGGTCCGGCGGGGCTTTGGAGGCTGCACATGTCGCAAGTCGCTCGATGCTCGCTCAACACCGCCCGCCTGGTCCTGATGATCATCTTCATCGCGATCGTGTCGCAACGGCCGCGCATCGCACATGCCGCCGATGCCGCCCTGATTCCCATCACCGTCCTGTCCACCGGCTGGACCATGCAGGACCAGGCCAAGGCCCCGCAAACCGGCGATGCCGTCTCGCAAACCACCTTCGCCGCCGCTGATTGGTATAAGGCCACCGTCCCCGGAACCGTACTGACCACCCTGGTGAACAACGGCGTCTATCCCGAACCGCTTTACGGCGAGAACAACCGCACTATCCCCGACACACTCTGCCGAACCAACTATTGGTATCGCAACCAGTTCACCGTTCCGGCCGACTACGCCGGCCGACACATATGGCTCAATTTCGACGGCATCAACTACAAGGCCAACGTCTGGGTCAACGGCCAGAAGGCCGGCGAGATTCATGGCGCCTTCACGCGCGGAATCTTCGACATCACATTGCTGGTTGCGCCGGGACAGCCCGCCGCGCTGGCCGTCGAAATTCTGCCCCCGCCGCATCCCGGAATTCCGCTCGAACAAACCGTCATCAACGGCACCGGTCCCAACGGCGGAATCCTGAGCGAAGACGGCCCCACGTTCCTCTGCACGATAGGCTGGGACTGGATCATGGGCATCCGTGATCGCGACATGGGAATCTGGCAACGGGTCTTCCTCTCCTGTACCGGACCGCTGGTCATCAAAGACCCGCTGGTCACCAGCGATCTGCCTTTGCCCAAGACCGATTCGGCCGATCTCACCCTCCAAGCCACCATCCAAAATGTCACCGATGCGCCGCAGACCGGCGCGTTCAGCTTCACGCTCGATGGTGCGACAGTCAGTTCCCCGATCAGTCTGGCGGCCGGGGAATCCAAAACGCTGAATTTCGACAGGAACACCACTCCATCCCTGCACATCGCCAATCCCAAACTCTGGTGGCCCAACGGCTACGGCCCGCAGAACCTCGATTCGTTCCATTTGGCGGTCACGTGCGCCGGCGCAACCTCCGATACTCAGGACGTCCAGTTCGGCATCCGCAAGATCACCTACACCGTCCCCGATTCGGAAAACCTCACGCTCAGCGTCAACGGCGTGAAGATCATCTGCAAGGGCGGCGACTGGGGCATGGACGAAGCCATGAAACGCAACCCCCGCCAGCGACTCGAAGCCCAGATCCGCATGCACGCTCTGGCCAATTACAACATGATCCGTAACTGGGTCGGCCAGAGCACCAGCGAGGATTTCTACGACCTCTGCGACCGCTACGGCCTCATGCTCTGGGATGAGTTCTTCCAGCCCAATCCCAGCGACGGACCCAATGTCCTCGATACCGAAATGTATCTCGCCAACGTTCGCGAGAAAGTCCTGCGCTTCCGCAACCATCCGTGCATCGCCCTCTGGTGCGGCCGTAACGAAGGTGAACCCGCCCCGCAGGCCGTCCTCGATGGCCTTGTCGCCATCATGAAAGAGCTGGAACCCCTGCGCCATTTCCAGCCCAGTTCGACTGACGGCGCCGGCGTGCGATCCAACGGCCCATATTGCTGGCGCACGCCGCAGGAGTATTTCACCTTCCCCAAGGACGGCCCCGGGGTCGAAGCCTTCAAGACCGAACTCGGCAGTGTTTCCATCCCCACCATGGAAGCCATCCAGAACATGATGCCCGCCAAGGACTGGCAGAACCTCACCGAAGCACTCAACGACGATTTCGCCCAGCACGATCTCTGCTGGGGCGCCCAATCGCCCAAGGACAACATGTATCCGACGGTGCTCACCTCGCGCTACGGCGCATGGGCCGGCCTGCCCCAATTCGTCCGCGAAGCGCAACTGGCCAATTACGAAGCCTTTCGCGCCATGTACGAAGGCCGTTTCGCCTACATGTTCCAACCCTGCACCGGCGTGCTCACCTGGATGAGCAACTGCTCCCAGCCGAGCATGGTCTGGCAGCTTTACAGCTATGACCTTGAGCCCAATTCGTCGCTCTTCGCAACCCGCAAGGCCTGCGAGAACGTCCACATTCAGCTCAATCAGGACGACTACGGCATCAGCGTCATCAACCACACGCCGGTGATGATGGACAACCTCAAGGCGTGGGTCCGCATCATCAATCTCGACGGCACCGTCGCCTACGATCGCCAATTCCCCGCCAAGATTCTGCCGACCAGTGCCAATTACGTCGGTACCTTCACCTGGCCGGATGCGTCCAAATTGTCGCCGGTGGTCTTCGTCAAGCTCGTTCTGCTCGACGGCGCCAACAAGGTTCTCAGCGACAATTTCTACTGGCAATCGCTGCCCTCGCATGTGACCGATTTCACGTCCCTGCAAACGCTGCCGCAAGTCAAGCTCGACGCGCAGGTCTCCCGCCGCGACGCCGATGGCAAGTGCCTGCTCGACGTCACCCTGCACAACCCGGCCAAGGTCGTCGCCCTGATGGCCCACGTCCAACTTCGCCGCCAGACCAGCAATGCCCGCGTTCTGCCCGTCTATTACACCGACAACTACATCTCCCTGCTCCCGGATGAATCCAGCACATTCTCCATCGAAGCCGACATCAAAGACCTAGCCGGCCAAAACCCCCTGCTCGCGCTCGACGGCTGGAACACCACGATCGACGCCAAAACCTTCACCGCCGGCGGCCCCAGCGCCATCGCCCCCAACACCGCCGCGATCGTGAAGCCAAGACCGGCGGCTCAACCGTGATGCGTGGCTGCATCCGGAGGTTCCTATGCCGTGGTATGTGTTCGCCATCTCCGCCGCCGTAGCCCTCGCGGGAATCGTGATGATACTCCGCGGCCGGCGCGGGCGGCTCATTGATGACCATCCCCATTGCGTCCATTGCGGCTACGACCTCTTCGGCCAACCTCCTGACAGCCACATCTGTCCCGAATGCGGCACCAAACTTGTCTCCGACCGGAACATCCGCATCGGCACGCGCCAGCGGTATGAAGGCCTGATCTACGGCGGCCTGGCAGTGGCTCTTTTCGGTGCGATCCCGCTGGCAACGCTGATTACCATGTCCGTGCGCGACATCGACCTTATCCGGCTCAAGCCAACCCCATGGGTATTGCACGACGCGATACGCGAGAACTATCCCGCTCCCAACCGCCGTGAACTCCTCTACCGCGCCCAGCACGACAGCCTTTCGCCGGCCGGGATCAAGTCCGTCGTGGCCACGGCCTTGTCGCTTCAGGCCAATCGCGCCACGCCGTGGCAACCCATTTGGGGCAGCTTGATCGAGCTTCTGCAATCCAAGGGCCAGGTTTCCGCGGCGGACTGGCAGACCTATCAGTCGCAGGCCGAAATCGCGACGCTCAATATCCGCCCGATCGTCGCTCGCGGCGATCCGATTCCTTACCAGCTTCACATCGAACTGCGCGGCTCAAACTCGCTTGGACCGGGCGCCCGCGTTACGAATCTGCAAGAGCCGCTGGTATCCGTTCCCGGATCGGCCCATGATCCGCTGCTCAGCCCGATCACGTGGGGCTCGTTCCTCGGCGGCTACCCAACTCCCGGCGTGGACGCCGAGGGCCGGATTGCCCTGCTGCCAGCCGTGTCGGACAGCCTGCCGCTGGGACCGCACCCTCTGGCAATAACTGTCTTCAGTCCGGGAACCCTGTACATGGTCAATCCCAGCGTGTTTGGCAATCTGACCGTGCAGGGAACGTGGACGCTCGTGCCGGCCGACCAGCGCTCCGTCACACTTTACAAAGATCCGAGCCTCGCGGCCAAGGTGGACAAATCGCTCTCCTACAAGATCGTCCGCGTCCAGCAAGTATCCGGCGGTTTTGAAATCTGGTTCCCCAACAAAATACTTCCGGTCGACTGCGCGTTCGACGTATTCCTCAAATGCCAAAACGTCGAACGCCAGGGCAGCGGCTTCGTCCTGCGCGGCTCATCAAGCGGGGGGATCGAATCCCACGGCTGGGCCTTCGTCAACTACTGCCCGGATTTCATCGGCCAGCGCGGCGACATCATCCTCCGTCCCAGCCCCGCCCAGGCCGCGACTACCGTCGATATCACCCGCCTGCTCGACCACGAAGTCGTCTTCAAGGACGTCATGTTCGACGCGCCCAAATCCGCTGCCACTGTGCCCGCGCAATGACTCTAAATGATTCGATCGCGGCCGAAATTCCGGGCAAGTGCATGTCGATTCGGGCGTTCTTATTTCCCTCTCCCTGTAGGCAGGGAGAGGATGAAAAGGCGGACGCGCGCAACGCCACACACTCAATCATGCTCGCCTCCCTCTGTGCCTCCGCGCCTCCGCGTGAGCTATTCTTCTCCCCCACTATTTGACCGCCCCCTTCGGGAACGAAAAATGATACGTCCCCGCCGCGAGATTGAAGATCGCGGTGGCCGGTTGCGTTGTTGGCACATTGCTGGTCGCATCGCCGCCGCCCTTCACATCAGCGGCCGCGGCCGGCAGGGTCAGTGTCGCACTGCTGTTCGGCGGGATCGTTACATCGTAGGTGAACGTATCGCCGCTCAAAGCCCAAGCCGACTTGATCCGTCCATACGGCGAGTCGAACCCGACCTTCACGTTGTCAATCTTCGTTGAAAACTCCGGCTGCAAAACGATGTGCTTGAAGCCCGGCTGCTGCTCATCGACGTTGATCCCGCCGGGGCCGGTGTAGAACCATTTGCCCACGCTCCCCAGCGAATAGTGGTTGAAGGAGTTCATCGACGAATCCTGGAATCCCTTATCCGGCGTGTAGCCGTCCCAGCGCTCCCACATCGTCGTCGCGCCCTGGCGGATGGTGAACAGCCAGCTTGGATAGGTATCGACCAAGAGTAGCTGATACGCCAGATCGCTCCGGCCGATGTCGGCCAGGCCGGGATTGATCCAGCCGACGCCGACGAAGCCGGTCGAAAGATGGCCGCGGGATTCGACATCGTCGCTCAGGTGCTTTGCCGCCGCCGCTCGGAGATTCTGCGGCAGCAAGTCGAATTCCAGAGCCAGAACATAAGTCGTCTGGGTTCCGGCCGATATCGTGCCGTCGGCTTGCACATACGCCCGGTCAAACGCCGCGGCGATGTCGTGGAAGAGTTTGTCGTATTTAGCGGCGTCGTCCGGTTTGCCCAGGATCGCGGCGGATTTGGAAACAATCCACGCCGAGCGCGCGAAGTAGGCGGTATCGACAACGGATGTTGTGCTGATACCCCCGCCAAACCCGCCGCGACCCAGTCCGCCCGCGGCGCGACCACCCGCCGCGCCACCCGCGGCAGCACCGGCCGCCGCTCCGCGAGGCGCACCGCCGGCCCGCGCCACGTCCGGCGCCAGATGATCGCCCACCCCGCCGTTCTCCAGCAGATTGGGATAAGTCCGCTGGCAATAATCGACCCATTTGGCCATGTGGTCGTAATTGGCGGCAAGGAAGCCTTTGTCGCCGTATGTCGTGTAATTCACCCACGGCACGATCACGCCCGCGTCGCCCCAAACGGGATAGGCCGCCCCCGGGTTGGCGATGCGCGGCGAGGTCACGCAAAACGCGCCATTGGCCAATTGCCCGTCGTTCACATCCACCATCCATTTGGCGAAGAAGCTGGACACATCCGCGTTCATCGCGGCCGTCGGCGCGAACACCTGGGCATCGCCCATCCAGCCCTGGCGTTCGTCGCGCTGCGGGCAATCGGTCGGCACCGAGAGGAAATTCCCGCGCTGGCCCCAGCGGATGTTCGAGAAAAGCTGATTCACATCCGCGTTTGAGCAAACGAACGAGCCGGTGTCCGGCGTGTCCGAGCCGACCACGATTCCCCGAATTCGATCGGCCGTCAACTCGCCCGGATAGCCGGTGATCTGTGCGTAGCGGAATCCATGAAACGTGAAATGCGGCTCGAAGGTCTCGACGGAACCCGTGCCCGCGAACGTGAACGTATCGTACGAGATCGCCTGCCGGAGGTTTTCGTTATAGACAGTCCCATCCTCATTGAGCATTTCGCCGTGGAGCACGCTCACCGTCGTCCCGGCCGGAGCGGTCCCCGACAGGCGGATGTGCCCCACCATGTTCTGCCCGAAATCGACGATCCACATATCGCCCATCCGCGTGATCTTCCTGGGCGACAACTCCATAAGCTTTCGCACCGGCGGCCCCAGTTGCGGGTCGAGCGCGATGCCCGCGTGCGTCTGGACGGCGGCGCTGGCCCAGGCGGAATCATCGAATATCGACCGATCCCACGCGACCGCCTTGCGCGCATCGATCACTTCGCCAAGCTGCTGGTCCGATCCGACAATTTCGCCCGGACCGCCCTTCCACGTGCCATCCGTCGCGATTGTCTCGCTGGTTCCGTCAGCATAAGTGATTTCGAGCTGCGCGTTGAATGCCGGGATCTGCCCGATCGACGCATACTGTGCCGCTCCCATCCAGCCGACCCGCCCGGCGAACCAGCCGTCGCTCAGCACCGCGCCCAATGCATTGACGCCCGGCGAAAGCAAACCGGTGACATCGGTGGTCTGCACCATCACGCGCCGGGTGTAGTCCGTCCAGCCGGGATCAAGCTGATGGTCGTTGACCGCCTTGCCGTTGATCGACGCTTCGTAGACGCCCAGCGCCGTCGAATAAAGCCTCGCCTTCGCCACCGGCCCTTTGATGTTGAATGTCTTTCGCAGATACCGGCCCGGCCCGATCGTGCCATCGGCGCTGCGGATCGGCGGCGTTGCGGAATATGGACCGATCACCGTCGCTGCCGCCCAGGTCGAATCGTCGAAATCGGGCGCGTACCACGCATTCCCCGCCGGCGCGACCGCCGCTTTCCATTTGCCATCGGTGTTGAATTCGATCGCCGGTCCCCGGTCCAGCACGATCTCGCCGTGGGCGGCGATTGCGTTTGGCCCCGCACCGACGGGTGCGCGCCCGCCCGGCATCCGCACCGCCAGCGAGAACAGCGCGATCACGTTTCGCCCCGCCACAAGTTGCTGCCCAATATCCGCATGAAACGGCGCGGTATGGCTGCTGGCGCCTTGATGCGTCGCCTTGCCATTGACGTACAGCGAGATCAACCCCTCGGCCGCCACGTCAATCGTCGCCACGCGAATCTTCGCGTCCGGCGGCAGGTTGACGACATATCTCGCCGCGGCCGGCTGTGCCTGTGTCGCCCCGCCGCTGATCCACGATGCCCCGGCCAACGATGTGCCGAGTATGTCATAGCGTGGCAGATCGGCGGTGATCCACTTCCCCTTCCATTGCGAGGCCGCATCGAGCAGCCCCATCTCGATCGTGGCCGAATCGCTCCAATTCGATGCGATGTCCGCTTTGTCCCACACCCGCACCTGCCACGCCACGCGCTGCCGCGATTCCAGCGGCTTGCCGCCCCATGGCACCAGCACCGACTGATCCGAAGCCACCTTCCCCGAATCCCAAACATCGGCCTTGTCCGCCGCCAGAAGCGCCTGGCTCGAACCGGCCCGGATTTGATAAGCGGTCTGCACCTCGCCCGGCCGGTCCGAAACCAGCTTCCACGACAAACGCGGCATCGCCACGCCGATCCCGATCGGATTGATCTGATGCTCCGCCTGCAAGCTGGCCAGTTTCACCGGCGACGGGTCCGCCGCGTAAGCCAGCGCACAGGAAAGAACCAGCACGAACAAGCCGCAAAAGGATGTCTTCATACCGACCTCGCCGCGAAAATGATGATGTGCGACAAACGCGGTTCGCCAGCTTACCAGCCCAAGGCGAAAATTGAACCGCCAAGCGCCAAAGAACCACCACCACCGGCGAGAAACGACTGCACCTCCATCCCCCCGCTCCCCCGCTCCCCCGCCCTTTCAATGTCCCCGAATGTCCCCCAGGGGGGGGTGGGGGGTCGAGCCTCAATTTACCCTAAGCGAAGCCAAAAACCCTTGTTCCCAGCCCCCAAACGCCATTTTTCGGCCTGTCCAGCGAATGTCCCATCTCAAGGGGATGGGACATTTCCCGGTGTGCATATGATTTGGCCGTCCGCGTCATTTTCCATTGTCAATTATCCATTTCCCACCGTCCGACGGCCATAGGCATCATTCCTAACTTTATACGAACTCTCGATGAATTGCAAGAAGAAAATTTTTCGCGGGCCGCTCGCGCCATGGATTCAATCGCCGTCCCTGCTTTGCTCCCCGTGACGGTCTGCCGGAAAGTGGCGACAACGCAACATGGCCGAAGTTGGTAGAATCAATAGTGCTTCCCGACAGTTCGGACGGAGCTTGGTATGGGCAAAATTTGTCGAAGTATTTCACGCATCACAGTAGCGCTTATCGGTGCGCTGATCGCGCTGGCGTGGTGCGGAAGCTATCATTTCACTCCCTGCATTGGCGCTACTTATGCTTGTTCAAATGGCCCAGATTTTTGGGTGTTTTGGCTCTTTCCGCAATCCGGGCAGCTAATTCTTGGGGCAGAAATGTTCACCGGCGAGACCGCGATCGTCGATCGCAACGAGGGCCGTGTGGTTACGCATGTTCGGTTAGACATTGGATTCCGTGCGGATGGTTTTCGGCCCACGATCTGGAATGACACCAGATTGCATGTTCCGGCTGGCAGCAAAGGTCATGATCGCTTTGTTCTCGCGGGATGTGGTTATTTCACCACTATCGCCGCCGGTGGACCTGATGAGACTGATTTTTATTTACATTTTTGGGCGATCAGTTCTATCTACCTGCTTCTGGTCGGCGGAATGTATCTGCGCCGCCGGAGAAAGAACCAGAGACGACGACAAAATATATGCCTCAAATGTGGCTACGACCTCCGCGCCAGCAAGGATCGCTGCCCCGAATGCGGGACGCCGATTCCGCCGGGGAAGGGTTTGCAACCGCCCGAAACCGACCCGCCGGCGGAGCCGTTGCCGCCGGGATAAAATGCTCGACGCTTCTCATCCTCCGCCCCCTCTTGCTCCTCTGCATGTACCCAGCGGAAGGACAGACGGGCGGGTTCCTCGCCAGCGGTTCTGAAAGGTCAAGCGCACAGGCAACGCCGTGGCGCCCAACCCTCACCCCGACCCTCTCCCTGCGTACAGGGCGAGGGGGAAAGAAGAGGCCGCCGATCGAGGAAATTATTTCTCATTTTGCGGCACATTCTACTTGCAGACCGGCCGACTGGTCCGATAAGGTTCCCTCCGGGCGAGGAGCAAGGAGAATATGCCGGTGAGAAATCCATACCTGTTCGCCCTGCTGGCCGTCGGCATTGCCGCGCATGCCCATGCGGATTCGATCGTGACGATCGACGTAACCGGCGTGTTTTCGGGCATTCCCGGCGGGACGACGATCAACGGCCAAGCGGTCAGCGATGGCGCGCCCCCCGGCGTCGGCACGACCTTCGACGCCAGGTTTTATTTTGACTCAACAGAGCTTACGGTCGTGGAAAATGTCGTGAGCCCGCCGGAAACCGTCTATCAGGATTCCAGCGACGGCGATTCGCTTGTGCTCAACGGCAACATGTCCAGTCCCGCGGTCACTGACAGCACAGGCGCGGAAATCGGCGTAGATTTGGAGTCGGAAATCGGGCCGTATTACGATTTCGTCTTTCTTTATAATTCCGCCAACTCGATGGTCGCCGCGTTCGGCTTTCCGAACAGCGGCCCGGCGGACACGTCATTCAACTCCACGATCAGCGCACTGAGCGCAGCGCCACTCGCCTTGAGTGACTTTTCGGTATTCACGGACCAGGCTTCTCAAGTTTCCGGCACCATAACGAAGATAACGGTCACCCCCGTTCCGCTGCCCCCCGCCGCGGAAGTGGCGATGGTTCTGCTCGGCGGCTATGGCATCGTGGCCGCCCTGCGAAACCGCGGCCGTCTGAGCCGCGTCCTCCGGCCGGCTTAGCAGGACCGGGGTAAAGCCCTGGCGGTTCGAACAGCCTGAGTCGCCCCTTTGCGCCTCAGCGCCTCTGCCTGCGGCGAGTTTATTGAGCCGGCGTGAGGATTTCTTCTCTAAGTTCCCTCCCGGCTTGAGATTACGACCGAAACGTGGCATCAAGCCCTCCCGGCGGCACCCCGCTTCTTGCCCGAATATCGCGGTTTCACGTACTATCTGCGACGAAGAAACGCCTCAAATGTCTCGAAAAAGTTGGAAGACGTGCTGAAAAAGTCTGAACTTGGCCCGGCCGAGTCCAATCTGGGCGCGCCGAATCGGGCCCGCCGGGGAACCCCTACTTAATCGCTCGACAATATCGCCTTTGCTGGCCTTGGGCGCGGCCGCTGTTTAGTAACAGACGGAGAACACGCAGCAAATCACTGGAGGTAACGCGGCACGGGCGAGCGTGGTAATATCGGTACGGCATCGGGCGCGGCGCAGAGCGGCCGGGCAGGCTAGCCCAACCTTCGCACTTCGGTAGCCGCAACGGCCTTGGCGAGGCCAGGATGCGGTT
>CAYQTE010000091.1:0-14962 GCA_964420285.1 uncultured Tepidisphaeraceae bacterium | reverse complement strand
CATGAGTTCAATAATCTGCTGACCCCCATCGTCAGTTACAGCCAATACGCGCTGCAGAGCGCTGAGTCCGAAAACCCGGACATGGAGCTGATCCGCAAGGCGTTGAGCAAGGCGTTTCAGAGCGCTGACAAGGCCGGCAAAATCTGCGCGTCGATGCTGGCGTTGGCCCGCGGCGAATCGCGGTTTGGGCCGGTCGAGCTTCGCAAGGTGGTCGATGAGGTGCTGCTGGTGATGGCCCGCGACCCGCAGAAGGACGGCATCGCCTTGCGCATCCATGTGCCGCCGGAGCTTCGCGTCCTGGGCGATATGGTCCAGCTTGAGCAGGTGCTGCTGAATCTCATGATTAACGCCCGCCAGGCCATGCTGGGCAAGGGCGGATCGCTCACCGTCAAGGCCGGCCCGGATGGCGACGAAATGGTCCGCATCCAGGTCATCGACACCGGCCCGGGCATCCCGGAAAAACTTCAGGCCAAGATCTTCCAGCCCTTCTTCACCACCAAATCCACCGCCAGAAAAGGCGAAACCCGCGGCAGCGGCCTGGGTCTGGCCATCTGCAAAGACATCGTCGAAGCCCACCATGGCCGGATAGAAGTCTCCAGCGAACCCGGCAAGGGAACGACGTTCAACGTCATTCTGCCGACGCCGGAGGGGCCGAAGCCCCAGCGGAGCGAACCGGCCTGACCAATCACAACTGGCCGTCAAAGCTTGCCAGACCGCCTGGCCGACGATAACAATATTGCTATTGTGCCAAGAACGCGTTGGACGATTCCGTGGCTCCGATTTCGTAGGGTCCGCGCTGCGGACCGGAATTCGCAATCGGGCAAACAAAGGTCCGCGGTGCGGACCCTACAGGAATCAATATGAAGAAGACCCACCAACGCACTGCGCCAGCGAGTCGCTCCCATAGGGCCAGGGCGACTTCGGATGCGGTCGCCATCCTTGAAGGTATGATCAAGGACGACCCAAAGACGCGCGAGTTGGCCGACGAGGCGACCGTCAACGCGATGGTCGCCAAACTCATTTACGAGGCCAGAGAAAAGGCCGGCCTGACGCAGAGACAGCTTGCCGATCTCGTCGGCACAAAGCAGCCCGCCATCGCCCGGCTGGAAGACTGCGACTACGAAGGCCATTCGCTGACGATGCTCCAACGCATTGCCAACGCACTGGATCGCCGCCTGGAAATCCGCCTTGCTCCCGCAAAGCGGCTATTGCAGCGTGCGTGATATTTGGATCAGTAAGTTCAAAGGCGTAGGGAGTCTTGTGCAGTCCCGCAAGCGGGCGATCGAAAGGCATCGTCCTCACGCCTTCATCGACTCCACGCCGCCCATGATTTCGGCCAGTTCCGTGGTGATCTGGCTCTGGCGGGCGCGGTTGTATTGCATGGTGAGGCTCTTGACCATCTTGTCGGCGTTGTCGGTGGCGCTCTTCATGGCCACCATCCGCGCCACGTGCTCGCTGGTCGTGGCGTCCAGGAAACACTGGAACAGCGCCGTCTTCACCGTCAGCGGCAACAGTTCGTTCAGCAGCGTCGTGGGATCGGGCGAGAATTCGTAGATGATTTCCCCAGCACGACCGGGCTTGGTGGCGGCCGGCGTCACGGAGGCAAGGGGAAGCAGTGTCATCACGTCCACCTTTTGCTGGCCGGCGCTGATGAAGTTCACGTACACCACGTACACCGAATCGATCTTGGACTCGATGAACCGCTGCATGAACGTGTCGGCCAGGCGCTCGACATCGGCAAAGCGAGGGGGATCGCCGATCTGATCCACCTTCTGGGTGATCGGCCGCTTCTGGAAGTTGAAGTAGCTGATCCCCTTCTTGCCGGCGACATAAAGCTCGATGGTTTTGTGATTGCCTTGCTGCTCGCGGATGAAATGGGTGGCGGCGCGCAGGACGCTGCCGTTGTAGGCCCCCGCCAGGCCGCGATTGCTGGTGATGACGATGACCGCGATGTTGCCCGGCTGCTCGGCGGGCACCGGGGAACGCAAGAGCGGATGCTGGACATCACCGACGGTGGCGGCCAGTTCGCCGACCAGCTCGCGCACCTTGCGGGAATAGGGCTTGGTGCCGACGGCGCGCTTCAGCGACTTCTGGAACTTGGCGGTGGCGATCATCTGCATGGTCTTGGTGATCTTGCGGATGTTGCGAACCGCTTTGCGGCGTTTGACGATCGCGCGTGCCTTGGCCATGTGTCCTCGTTAACCGGCGGCCCAAATGCCTGACCGAGCCGCGTATTTTGGGCAGCGCCGCGCGGCTGTCAAGTGGAACTGTGCGTTGCCGTAACGACTCCGTTCATGCCGCCGCGGGGATTGAATCTGCCGGTCACGGTCATTTCGCGCGGGCGGACCGTGGCAACCAGGTCATCCAGGATCGTGTTGACCACCGCTTCATAGAACGCGCCACGGCCGCGGTAGGCGAAAAAATAGAGCTTGAGGCTCTTCATCTCGACACACAGCCGGTCGGGGACATAGTCGATGGTGATGGTCGCGAAATCCGGCTGGCCGGTGATCGGGCAGAGACTGGTAAATTCCGGGAAGACGAGTTGAATGTGGTAGTCGCGGCCCGGCCGGGGGTTGTCAAAGGTCTTCAGGATGGACCGTGGTTCGACGGGGCTCACCGCGGGCGGTTCGGCAGACCGACCGCCGCCGGGCGACGTCTTCCTGCGCAGGTGGGTCAGCCGGCTGGTCATGGCTGTGTGGCGGCGGGCTGCGTCGTCGGCTGCGTGGCCGGCGGGTTCTTGGCAAACTTCGCGTCCAGGTGCGTGACCAGCATGCGCTGGGCGACGAACGGGACACCGTTGTAAACGCCGTACGGCTGGTCAATGGGGTTGGGATCGATCACCTGGATGGGGTATTCGGTCACCGGCGAGCCGCCCGGGCCGACGGTCGTGACCGTCAGGCGATAGATATGGCTGGGCTGGGTCGTTGGCAGTTTCTCGATGTAATGATCGACGGTCAGCGGATCGAGATCGGTGAGCAATTCCTGGACGGCTTCATCGTCGGCGTCGCCGTTGGTGGCGTCCACGATCCAGGTGCTCGGCGGCACAATGGGCATGGTGGTGGCGGCCGTCGTGGGCATGGTGGCGGGCAACATGGCGGCGATCTGTGTCGTGGCGGATTGCGTGCTGGCCATGGTCGTGGCCTGCGTCGCGGAGGTGGTCGGCGCAAAACCGGTCGGAAGGTCCGGACCGAGGATGTGCGACTGCGGCCGGCGGCTGAGGCTCACGCCCATGATGATCGCGGGTCGCGAGGCCGGGCTGGTTGTGGCCGGGGCCTCCGTGTCCAGGGTAATTTTGCTGACCATGGTGCGGTCGATCTTGACGATATTCTTGTCGCGCAGATCGAGCGGCTTCTTGTTGAAGGTAACCAGCGTTGAGGCCGGAACCTTGGCCAGAACTTTGCCGGCGCCGACCTGCACATAGATGTTTTGTTTTTGCAGATCGTCGTAACCGCCGAAAACGATCGTGCTGGACGGCTGGGTCGTCGGCTTGCTTGTGGCGCCGGTGATCGGGGCATTGGGCGTGTAGGTGATGGTCAACTGCGGCTTGAGACTGGACGGCGGCACCTTGGCGACGTCGGCATCATCCACGAAACTGCTGGCGGAGAGCGTGACGAGGGGATCGAGCATGGCTTCGACGGCCGAGGTGTCCGCGGGCATCGACGTGGGAGCGGTCATGCGCCAGGGCGCGACGGAGGTGTCGCGGGTGAGGGTGATGGCGTCGCCATCCGGCTTGGCGATGGTGACGGTGTTCAGATCGGCGGTGCTGGTGAGATCGACGAGTTTCTTGTCGCGCAGGTCGCCGACCTTCTTTTGCAGATCGGGGAGCAGGGTACTGCTGACGACTTCGAGTTTTCCCGTGCCTTCCTGTTCGACATACAGCCCGCCGCCGATCGACTGCGGAAGGCCGACCAGCAGGGAGATGTGCTTGTCGCCCGCTTCAAGGCGCACGCTGTACTGCGGGTGGTCCAGGCCGTAGGCATGCAGTTCGTCGCTGGCGCCCGTGAGCGTCATCTCGCGGGTCGAGACCAAGCCGGTCAGATCGTTCAGGATGGTGCCGACGGTATCGCCGCTGGCGGGAACCTTGATGGGCTGGGTGATGGTCCAGGCGCCGGTCGAGCCGGGCCGGGTGATCACGATCTTGTCGCCATCGGAATTTTCGATGGCGATTGAGGTGACGTCCGCGGCCTTGACGCTCAAAAGCGTGCGATCGACGGGGCTGAGTTCGTCGCTGGGTGTATGTTTCACGACGATCAGAGCCGTGGTGCCGACAACGAGCAATACCGCCAACAGGATGAGTGTGGTTTTGAAATTCATGTCCGTAATCGACAAAGAGGAAACAGTAAAACGCAAAAACCCGGGCGCCGCCGCATGACCTAACTCCGCCGCGAGGCATACATGACCGCGCCGCCGGCGACGACACCGACGGGCAGCAGGCCGAGAATGACGATCCACCAGACGATCTGGGCGGCACTGGTCATATCGGCGATGCGGCTGACGTCTTCGGCGCTGGCGCTGAGTGCGATCATTTCCGGCTTGCGGGCCAGCCAGTAGACCGAATCGGTGAACAACTCGGCGTTGCCCGGTGCCAGATACGTATAGTCCTTGTCCACAATGGTAACCAGCCCGTTATTGGGGAAGCTGGCGGAGGCGATGACGATAAGCCGGCCGCCGCCCTGTTGTTCGGAGACCGCGCCGCCGTAGATGGGCTGTTTGAAATCGGTGTCGGGATGGAAGACGACGGTCGGGTTGCTGCCGCGCTGAATCTCATCCCAGATCATGCTGCCGGTGGCGCTGCCCCAGGAGTTGGGAAAACTGGGCGAGCCGGGCACGGGAAGGATCGGGGTGATCTTCTTGCCGGCGACCGGGTGAGTCTGGACGATCGACATCGGCAGGAACACGCTGGGAAGCGACTGGATCGGCTTGAGGAAATCAGCGCCGTTGTTTGCGCCGTAGTCGGTGATCCGGAAAATGTACTGACGGGTGAGGGCGTTATTGAGCACGTCATCGCCGCCGGCCTGGGCCTTGACGGCCTCGTGGAAGGCCACGACGCTGGGCTTGAAGTCGATGCCCCAGTCGTTGAGGGCGGCGTGCATATCATCCGCCCCCGGTTCGGCACAAACCAGCACTCCGCCGCCGGCGCGAAGGTGCTCGCTCACGCGCTCGATCATGGCGGTGGGCGGCGGCGACTCACCCGTCATGGGATTGCCCTGAGGCTGGTCCATGACGACCCAGACGGTGTTCTTGTCGTTCAGTTGGGCATCGGTGGCCGAGCTTTCGGGCTGTTCGGGATTGGAATCGCCGCCGAAATCCTTTTCGACAACCAGGAAGTTATGGGCGCGGAGCCGATCGGCAACCGTGGAGAGCGCGCCGCCGGGCATCATCGCGCCAAAACCGGGCGTGGTCAGCGCCTCGCCGCCATTGCGAATGAACGCCACGATGGGCTTGTCGCCCTTGAGGGACAGGTCCATGATCGCGCTGGTGACGGCCTGTTCGCCGTTGAATCGGGCTTTGGCGTTGCCCGAGGCACTGATGTCGCGCACGTCGTTGACCCAGAGCTTGTCGGCGGTAATGACCTGAAAGGCGTCGTCACCCTGGACAAGGATCGGGTCTGGCGTTTGCAGACTCTGGCGCAGGGTGTCGAGCTTGAGGTCGGGCAGCTTGCCGGCATCGGAGACCACCTGGTCGGCGATGTCCTTCATCTTCTGGAAATCGGGATAGCTGTCGATCATGAACTGACGCAGGGCCAGCGGAATACGGGTGTCGGCAACCGGCTGGGTGGCCGGGCCGGTTGTCGCGCTGGCAACCGTCGCGGGGGCTGTCGTGGCAGCCATGTCGGTGGGAGCGGTGGTTGGCGCGGTAGCGGGCGTGGCCGGGCCGGCGCCGGCCAGCAGATGGAATTCATTGAGCACAATGCCCAGCAACTGGCTGATCTGGGACATGCTCCCCTGCATGGCATCGGTGGCGCCTTTGTAATCGGGGGGCTTGGTCGCCAGGGGCTTCTTGAGGTCATCCTGCAACTCGGCGAGCTTCTGCGGCACTTCACCGATCGAGCCGATGGCCAGCCCAACCGTCTGGCGGACTTCCTCATCGTCCAGTGGGGTCGAATCCAGAACCGGAGCGATCTTCTGGATCTGCTTGACATTCTTGTCGGCCAGAGCCTTGAAATCGGCGACGCGAGTGTCGAAGGACTTGATGAAGTCCTGGTATTTGCTGACTTCGCCGCCGTATTTGTTGGTCACGTTGCTGATGAGCTGATCGACTTTGAAGGGATTGGTGACCGGGTCGATCATTTCGACGGAGATCTTCGAGTTGGCGGCCTGGAACTCGTTCAGGAGATCGGTGACCTGTCGCACTTTCTGATCCTGCGGGATCTTGGCCAGAATTCCGGAGATGGGATCATCGTCGGATTGGTCCTGAACCGCCGGCTTGGTCATGGTCTGCAGGCCGATGATATGGACCTTGCCCTCAAGCTTGCCCAGCATGTTGATGGTCTGGGGGCGCAGGGTGTAGACGCCGTTGCTGGTGGTATCGATGCGGGCGGGCTTGTATTGCGCCAGCGCCACGACGGCGACGGCCAGAAGAATGACCACAACGCTGCTGAGCAGCACGTTGGAGCCGTACTTCAGCCAGCGCTCCTGCTGGTTCTCGGGAACAAACTGCGGGGGAGTGTCGGATTTGTCCTGACTCATTGCCAGCGCCTCGATTCAAGTTTCTTGACCGACAGGAAGAGAAACACGGCCGTCGCCGCGATAAAGAACACGACGTTGCCGGTGTCGATGATGCCCTGTGCGAAGCCGGAGTAGCGGGCGTAGATGCAGCCGTTGACGACGCTTCGCCACACGTCGCCGATGGTCGCGTAATAGCTGACCAGATAGGGGATGATGGTGGACGCGAAGAGCACGGCGCCGGTGGCGAAGGCCGCCACAAGCTGGCTCTTGGTCATCGACGAGCAGAACAAGCCCACCGAGATGAACAGGGCCGCCGTCAGGAAGATGCCCAGATAGCCGGCGATCACCGGGCCGATGTCGACGTGGCCGTACACACTCAGGAGGGCGACGTACAAGATGGTCGGCAGCACCAGGACGACAAAGAACGCCATGGAGCCCAGGAATTTGCCGATGACCACGTCCAGCTCGTTGATCGGGGTGGTCATGAGCGTTTCCATCGTGCCGCTGGACCATTCCTGGGCCAGCAGGCTCATCGTCAGGACCGGCGAAACGAACACCAGCAGCCAGACGAACGACTCGAACGTGTGCCGCATCTCGTCGGGATGGCCGGGCTGAAAATCGTACATGACGAACGCGGCGCCGGCGGCAAACAGAAACAGCGCCATCGCCACGTAGGCCACCGGTGAATGAAAATAGCTCGCCAGCTCGCGCCGGGCGATCACGGGGGCTCGCTTCATGATGCGGACTCCTGAGTCTTGCTGACGGCCTGACCGGCCGTGACTTGCACGAAAAATTCTTCGAGCGTGGCGTGTTCGAGCCGGACTTCTCGGAGCGGCCAGCCGGACTGAACCACGGTGCGGGCGACCTCTTCGCGGACGTCGAAGCCGTCCTTCTGGCGGATGGCGGCGGTGACGTAATTCTTGTCGCGCGATGATCGGGCATCGTCGCCGTTGAGCATCTCGACCTTATGGACGCCCGAGACTCGCTGGAGGGCGGTCTGGACGTCGGCGGCCGGGCCGCGGCATTCGATCAGCACGCGGGCGGTGGCTCGGCGGGTCGAGCGAAGTTCCTCGAGCGAACCCTGGGCCACGATACGGCCGCCGGCAATGATGATGGCGTGATCGCACACCGCTTCCACCTCGGGAAGGATGTGCGTCGAGAGCATGACGGTATGTTCGCCGGCCAGGTCCTTGATGAGCTTGCGCGTCTCGCGAATCTGGGTGGGGTCCAGCCCGACGGTGGGTTCGTCAAGAATGAGCACTTCCGGCCCGTGCAGGAGGGTATCGGCCAGGCCGACGCGCTGGCGGTAGCCCTTGGACAGGTGCCCGATCACGCGCGAGCGCACGGTGCTGAGCCAGCAGCGCTGCATGACATAATCGATGCGTTTGCGGCGGAGCTCGCGTTCCATGCCGCGCAGCCGGCCACGGAAGTCGAGGTACTCCTCGACCGTCATTTCCATGTACAGCGGCACGTTTTCCGGCAGGTAGCCAAGGTGCTGGCGCACCTGCTCGGATTGGTGGAAGATGTCGAACCCGTTAACGGTCGCTCCGCCGCTTGTCGGGGCCAGCCAGCACGAGAGCATCCGGATGGTCGTTGACTTCCCAGCCCCGTTGGGGCCGAGAAATCCCACGATCTGTCCCTTGGGCACCTCGAAGCTGACTTTATCCACGGCCAGAACCGGACCGTACGCTTTGGTCAGTTGCGAAACCGAAATCATGTTGCCTCAAAGATCGACGCGGCCGCGAGCGGCGCCACCGCCGCGGAAGACCGTTGTTCCTAAGTCACCTGCCCGCCCTTGTCAAGGTTTGGCTGTCTCCACCGCCAGGGCACGGACCGATAACACTACACCAAATCGCCAGTCACCGCCAGTCCATGCCCGGTTTGCTCCATCAACGACCGGCTAAAATGAATATACGCCGCTTGGCCGCGGAAGTTGCACCCGGCCGGGACATGATACCGGGAACCGGCCAAAGCACCAAATGCAATGAATCAACCGCAATGACGCAGAGACGCGAAGTTCCAGACGCGCCAAGAGCAACTCGCGCGCCTGCAGGCCCTCGATTTCACGAAAAGCCCCTCAATACCGTACAATCCATTACGATGTAGCCCTTTGCGTATTTTCTTCCTTTGCGGTTTTGCGTCTTTGCGGTTTATTCGCATCTTCCTATGCTCGATACTCCCATTGATCTCGACCGATACATGCGCCTGGCACTCGACCAAGCCCAGGCCGCCCGGGCTTTGAACGAGGTGCCCGTCGGGGCGATCGTCGTTGATGCCGACGGCCGGGTCATCGCCGCTGAACACAATCGCCGCCAGTCGGCCGCCGACCCCACCGCCCACGCCGAAATCCTCGCCCTTCGCCAGGCCGCCGCATCGCGCAACGACTGGCGACTCGACGGCTGCACCCTGTTTGTGACGCTCGAACCCTGCCCAATGTGCGCCGGCGCGATCGTCAACGCCCGCATTGCCACAGTCGTCTACGGCTGCCCCGACCCCAAAGCCGGCGCGGCCGGCACGCTCCTGAACCTCTGCGACGATCCCCGGCTGAATCACCGCGCCCAAATCATCCCCGGCGTTCTTGCGGCCGAGTGCGCCAAAATCCTGTCCGATTTCTTCCAACAACAGCGCGCGGCGGGGAAGAAGTAGTAGGCTCCTTTTTGGAAACCTCCGAACTGCAACGTCACTCAGCCGCCTCGTCTGATTTGCCGGCGTCCTTCCTGCGCCGGGCGTCCTCCGAAACTTGCCGTTCAGCCTCATCCAATCGCTTTCTGTATTCCGGCAATATTTTGATCCCCTCCACCTCCAGCCACGCCGCCTTCTGCATCGCGCGATCGAAGCCGTAGACCTCGCGCAGCATCAGCCAAACCTCTATTCGCGCATATCCTTCCTTGACAGCCTGTCGTATGGCGTCCTGCGGAGACGTGCCGGCTCGCTTCATCGCCTGATAGGCTGTCCAGTCGTATTTTCGGCGCTCGGGGTAACTCATGATACTGGTTTAGCCGTCCTCGCGCAGAAAGGCCAGTCCGCCGCTCAAAATCCGCGCGTTCGGGAATCCTTCGCGAAGAGAGTTTTCGGCGACGCTCTTTGACCTCGCCATTTCCATCACATTTCGTGATTGACAATTCGATGCGTTCATCACATAATTTGATACGTCATGCGCGTCATCAAGCGGCTGCCGCTTGTGGAATTCGGTAACCTGCATCCGCGTGCCGTCGCACCGCTGGATGAGTGGTTCCGATTGACCGAAAAGGCGGCCTGGAGAAACTTTGCCGACGTTCGCCGCTGCTTCGGGCAGACAGACGTAGCCAGGGTGAGGTCCGGTAACACTGTCTGCATCTTCGACATCGGCGGAAACAAATTCCGCCTCATCGCAAAGGTCAGCTACGAAAAGGAGAAAGTCTACGTGCTTCGCATCCTCACCCACAAAGAATACGACACCGATAGATGGAAAGGCGAACTATGAGCACCATGATCAAGATTTCCCGCAGCGCCCGCCCGGCCGACAGCTACCTCACCCTTATTCAAGAGCACCCGCTCCGCGCGATTCGCACGCGGAAGGATTACGATGCGGCGTCCAGGATGATTGACCGCCTGGCCGTCCGCGATGATCTTGACTACGGCGATCAACAGTATCTCGACGCCATCGAAGTGCTCATCGAGGCGTATGAGAACAGCGTGATGCCGGTGAAACCCGACGGCCGCACGCCGCTGGAACGGCTCAAGGCCCTCCTGCGGACATCGCAAACAACACCTGTTCAGTTGCGCTCAGTCCTGGGCGCCAGCCAGTCGATGGTGTCAATGATCCTCAGCGGCCAGAGGGCACTGAGCAAAAAGACGATCGCCAGGCTCGCCGAGCACTTCAGGCTTGAGCCGGGGTATTTTCTGTAGGGACAACAACGGGGTCCGGACGCCACCGCCCGCGCAAGCAGAACGGGCAGGAACTTCACTCGCTACTCGCCGACCCTTGGTTCCGAATTGTCGCATGCGGGTGCGCCGTCATGCACGAACTGCTCGATCGAGGACGCAATCTGCTCAAGCTGTCCAGCTTCGATGAGCAGGACTGCCGACAGGCTCCAGTCGAAGGGAGATGCGCATGTCCGCAGCCGAACCGATAAGCTGATGTGTCCCGTCAAATCGATCGTGGCGGCGAGAGAAAGCTCGTGTTCCAACGAGGCCCACTCTTTCTTGCCGGCCCAGCCCTTGCAGTTGCTTGCCAAGTCACGAAAGAACCGCGCCAGATACCTCGGCTCGGGCATGTAGACGGGTGTGGTGCCGCGGAAGTTCGGACCATACAGGAATACTTTGTATTCGGGAACGCCAGTGGAAATTGCCGAGACCTCAAGCGTCGTACCGTCGTGTGCAGATCTGAGAATGACCGCGTTCTCCATCTGCTGCATGGTACCACAAGTAAGATAAAGACGTTGTGTGAACATTCGCCCCCATCGTTTTCGTCATACCGTAAAGCTATAATAGGTCGCATGACAGCCCTGCACGAAATCCAGCAACTTCTGGCGCAACTGACTCCCGGTGAAAAGGCCTCGGTCTTGCAGAATGTCGCACAAGATCTCGGCGACGCATTCCCCGGCATCGACAGTCGCAACGGCGTTTGCGGCGGCGAACCTTGCATCGTCCGGACGCGAATCCCAGTCTGGGTTCTTCATCGGATGCGCCAATCCGGCGTGTCCGAGGCAGATATCCTTCGCGCTTATCCGACGATCTCGGCCGAAGATCTCACCAATGCCTGGCACTATACGCGTGCGCATCTGGACGAGATTGAGGCTCAAGCACGTGCCAATGAAGAGGCTTGATCTTCTCATGGCCCGCCTCTACTCCAACGAAAATTTCCCGCTTCCGGCTGTTCTCGAATTGCGGCGACTCGGCCATGACTGTGCTACGATCGCTGAATCCGGCAACTCCAACATCCAAATGCCCGACGCGGAAGTTCTGGCCTACGCTACGGCCGAGGCGCGGGCGGTGATTACGCTCAACCGGCGACACTTCATCGCTCTGCACCAGCAGCAGCCCAATCACGCCGGAATTGTCGTGTGTACAGTCGATCCCGATTTTGTCGCGTTGGCGCGGCACATCCACGAGGCCGTATCGCCGTTCCATGGCGGGATCGCCGGGCAGTTGATTCGCGTCACTCGTCGCAACTAGCCGACCGGAAGGGCAACCGAACGGGCATGTCGCCGTCACTTATTCAACAACACCCGCTCGATGAACCCGGTATCGATATCCGACGCGTGGAAATTGGGGTTGTCCATGATCTGCAATTGCAGCGGGATCGTGGTCTTGATCGGGGCGATGTGGAATTCGCCCAGCGCCCGCCGCATCGTGGCGATCGCTTCCGCTCGCGTGGCGCGGTGGACGATCAGCTTGCCGATCATGCTGTCGTAGTTGGGGGGGATCTGGTATCCGGCGTAGACGTGGCTGTCGATGCGCACGCCGGGGCCGCCGGGGAGGCGAAGTTCGTGGATCGGGCCGGGGCAGGGGGCGAAATTGCGCGAGGGGTCTTCTGCGTTGATGCGGCACTCAATCGCGTGCCCGCGCTGGATCACGTCCTTCTGCCGGAACGACAGATGCGCTCCGGCCGCGACGCGAATCTGTTCCTTGACAAGGTCGATGCCGGTCACGGACTCGGTGACCGGATGCTCGACCTGGATGCGGGCGTTAACCTCCAGCAGATAGAAATTCTGTTTGGCATCGACGAGGAATTCGACGGTTCCGGCGTTGGCGTAACCGGCCGCCTTCACCAGTCGCACGGCCGCGGCGCACAGCTCCTCGCGCACTTCGGTCCGCAGCAGCGGGCTGGGCGATTCCTCCAGCAGTTTCTGATGCCGCCGCTGCAATGAGCAGTCGCGCTCCCACAGATGCACCAGATTGCCGTGATGATCCCCGATGATCTGCACCTCGACGTGCCGGCCGAATTCAATGTACTTTTCGAGATACACGGTCGAGTTCTTGAAGGCGTTTTCGGCCTCGGCCTGGGCCTGCTTCAAACCCGAGCGCAGGGAGACATCGTTGTGCGCCACGCGCATGCCGCGTCCGCCGCCGCCGGCCGCAGCCTTGATGATCAGCGGATAGCCGATCTCGTTGGCAATCTTGAGCGCGATCTTCTCATCGTCGATCGCGCCATCCGAACCGGGCACGGTGGGAACTTTGGCCTTCTTGGCCAGTTTCTTGCACGCGACCTTGTCCCCCACCGCCGCCATGGCCGATACCGGCGGGCCGATGAATTCAATCCGGCAATTCCGGCAGATATCGGCAAAATGCGCGTTCTCCGCCAGAAAGCCGTAGCCGGGATGAATCGCCTGCACATCGGCCACTTCGGCGGCGGAGATGATGCGCGGGATGTTGAGATAGCTCTCGGCCGGAGCGGCATCGCCAATGCAGATCGCCTGATCGGCCAGGCCGAGATAGGCCGCGCCGCGATCGGCGGTGGAATAGACCACGGCCGTCCGCACGCCCAGCTCGCGGCAGGCGCGGATGATCCGCAGGGCGATCTCACCGCGATTGGCGATCAGTATCTTGGAGAACATTGTGTTTGCTTTGAATCGGCCCGGCCGCTCACGGTTTCACCAGGAAAAGCGTCTGGCCGAATTCCACCGTCTGCCCGTTAGTCACCAGAATCCGGGCGATCGTGCCGGTGCATTCGGCCTTGATGTTGTTGAAGACCTTCATCGCCTCAATGATGCAGACATCGGTTTCCGCATCGACGGCCGAACCCACCGCCACCAGCGGCTTGGCATCCGGACTGGTCGCGGCGTAGAACGTGCCCACCATCGGGCTGGTGATCGGATGGAGATTCGCATCCGGATTCTCGGCCGGCGTAACGGCGTTCTCGGCGGCCTTGCCGCCCGCTGCCGCAACCGGCGCCGATGCCACGGGCGTCGGTGCTATCGCGACCTCGCCGGGTCCGCGGCGAAGCGTCACGCGCTTGTTGCCGTCGCGAAGCTCGATGCTGTTCAGGTCGTTGTCCCGCATCAGACGCACGATCCGCTCGAGGAGCCCCAGGTCCATTGGACCCGATCCCCCGCTCATGGGCGGCGGCACCGATGCACTCTTGCGCTTGGTCGGCTTGCTTTCACTCAATGTGGCAGTCCTCAAAACTCTTGGGTAACGACGACAATACCTCGCACCCGCTGTGCGTGATCAGAACGTCGTCCTCGATCCGCACTCCCCCTTCGCCGGGCAGATAAATCCCCGGCTCGACGGTGACAATCATCCCCGGCCGCAATTCCTCGTCCGCGCCGTTCTTCCGCATGGTCGGCAACTCATGTATATCCCGCCCGATCCCGTGACCCAGCCCATGCCCGAACATCTCCCCGAACCCGGCCCGCTCGATCACGTCGCGAGCCACGGTGTCGGTCTGCTGCGTGGTGACACCCGGCCGTAAGAACGCGATCGCCGCCA
Source organism: uncultured Tepidisphaeraceae bacterium (assembly GCA_964420285.1). Classification (GTDB taxonomy): domain Bacteria; phylum Planctomycetota; class Phycisphaerae; order Tepidisphaerales; family Tepidisphaeraceae; genus CAYQTE01. Next base: position 881 of record CAYQTE010000091.1, on the reverse strand, counting down.
GTTGCGCCTCCAGGCATACCTTATATATCTTCTTCTGCTTGTCGCTGGCCCGACCGATGCTCAGCGTCCGCGTCAGATCGCTGCAATATCCCTTGTACAACGCGCCCCAGTCGATCAGCAGCGGCTGATCCCGCTTCACCAGTGCCTCGCCCGGCCGATAATGCGGCAGCGAACTGTTCGCCCCCGCCGCCAGAATCACCGGAAAGCTCGCATCCGACGCCCCGCGGCTTCGCAATTCCATCACCAGCATGCCGGCCAGATAATTTTCCGATTGGCCAACCTCGATATGCTCCCGCAGCGATGTGAACGCTTCCTCCGCGATCTTCACCGATTCGCGGATCAGGCCGATCTCCGTGTCATCCTTCACCTTGCGGATGTTCACCATCACATCCTCAAGGGGCACCAATTCGACCTCCCCGGCCGATCCCTTGTCCCCGGATGCCTTCAGCGCCCGTTCCAGGGCGTGAACCTGCCCGAAGGTCATGTTGTTCGATTCAAACCCCAGCCGCTTGGCCCCGACGCCGCGAATCAGCCCCGCCAGCGCATCGGCCATCTTCCCTTCGCGCATCGTCACCTTGAGCCATCCGGCCTCGATTTCCGCCTGCTCGCGAAACCGGAAATCGGTCACAAGATGAAATTCGCGCTCGGTGATCAACCCGATCGATTCATCCCCGGTGAAATTCGACAGATACGCCAGGTCCGGCGGATGGGTCAGCAGCAACCCATCCAACCCCAGCTTCGCCATCGCGTCCCGAACCCGCTTCTGGCGGGCCTTCAGATACGCCTTGGCTCGTGACACCACAACTTCAGCCATAAGTTCCTTCCCAGCCACACTCAACCGGCCCGCATTGGGCGCAATGAAGGTATCGGACACCCGCCAA
>CAYQTE010000090.1:10115-15509 GCA_964420285.1 uncultured Tepidisphaeraceae bacterium | reverse complement strand
AGTGCGCCAAGAGCGCCAAGAATAACGCCCAGGAAATCTTCTTGGCGTCCTTGGCGATCTTGGCGGTTCAATCGCATTTTGTTCGATCGTCATCGCCCCTTGCGCGTGTCGATCTCCTCTTTCGCCTGCTTGATGAAATCCGCCAGCGCCAGTTGCCCTCGGTCTTCGCCGCTCAGCGTGCGGACGGAAATCGCGCCTGCCGCCTGCTCTTTCTCCCCAATGATGAGCATGTACGGAATCTTATCCAGCGTCGCACGGCGGATCTTGGCCCCGATCTTGTCCGCGTTGAAATCGCTCTGCGCGCGAATGCCGGCCGTGCTGAGTTCGCCGGCCACCTTGGTCGCGTAGTCGTTGAATTTCTCGCTGATGGACATGACCACCGCCTGCACCGGGGCCAGCCACATCGGGAACGCGCCGCCGAATTGCTCGATCAGGATGCCCATGAACCGCTCCATACTGCCAAACGGGGCGCGGTGGATCATCACCGGCCGGTGCGGGCGGTTGTCCGGGCCGATGAACTCCAGCTTGAACCGCTCCGGCAACACATAATCCAGTTGCACGGTTCCCAGTTGCCACTTACGGCCGATGACATCGCGGACCAGGAAATCGACTTTCGGCCCGTAAAATGCGGCCTCGCCGACGGCCTCGTCGAACGGGACGTTCATCTCCTGCAAGACCTCCTTGATCTCGGTCTCGGCGCGATCCCATACCTCGCGATTGCCGGCGTATTTGTCGCTCTTGGGGTCGCTCTTGCTGAGGCGGATCTGCACATCGCTGAATCCCAGCGTCTTAAAGACGAACTGCACCAGTTCGATCGTCCAGCGGAATTCGCCCTTCACCTGATCGTGCGTGCAGAACAGGTGTGCATCATCCTGAGTGAATCCGCGCACGCGCGTCATGCCGGACAACTCGCCCGATTGCTCATAGCGATACACCGTCCCGAATTCCGCCAGGCGCAAAGGCAGATCGCGATAACTGCGCGGCTCGCTGGCGTAGATGCGGATGTGGTGCGGACAGTTCATCGGCTTGAGCAGGTAATCCTCGCCGCTGCGGCACAGTTCGGCGGCGATGGCGTGGCGGCGCATCGGGTCGGCTTCATTCCATGGATACGCCTCCGCCTTGATTCCAGCGGCCGCGACAAGCTCACGCTCGCGCTCGATCGCCATCGGCTTGCCGGTATCGCGCCACTCCGCCAGCGCATCCAGAAGCGGCCACGATCCCTCGCGGCTGAATTTGATCAGCGGAAACTGGCTCTCCTTGTAATACGGATAGTGGCCGGAGGTCTTGTAGAGTTCGACGCGCCCGATGTGCGGCGTGAAGACCATCTGGTATCCGCGGGCGAACAATTCCTGTTGAAGGAATTGCTGGAGCAGCATTCGCACCAGCGCGCCCTTGGGCTTCCAGAGAATCAATCCCGGCCCAACCTGATCGTCCAATGAAAAAAGGCCGAGCTTCTGCCCGATCACGCGATGATCGCGCTGGCGGGCCTCCTCGATGCGCTTCAGATGCGCATCCAGGTCCTTCTTGTCGAAAAACGCCGTGCCGTAGACGCGGGTGAGCCGCTGGCGATTGCTGTCGCCGCGCCAATACGCCCCGGCCACGCTCAGCAGTTTGAACGCCTTGATCTTTCCCGTCGACGGAACGTGCGGACCGCGGCACAAATCCAGAAAGTCGCCCTGGCGATAGGTCGAGACCGTGCTCTCGCCGGCCGCGACCAGTTCGTCCATAATCTCGTCCTTGTAACGCTGGTTCTCCCCGTGCAGCGCTTCGCGAGCGGCGGGCACTTGCACATCCGATCGCGTGAACGCCAGATCGGCCGCGACGATATTCGCCATTTCCTTTTCGACCTTGGGCAATTCATCGGCACTGAAATTGGCCGGAAGCTCGAAGTCGTAATAGAACCCATCCTCGATGACCGGGCCGATGGTGTACTGCACCTCCCGGCCGTAAAGATGCCGCAGCGCCTGAGCCAGCACGTGGGCGGTGCTGTGTCGCATGACAAACAGGCCGTCGGGGTCGCGGTCGGTGATGATGGAAACCGCATGCGCGCCGACGAGCTTATGGGAGAGATCGACGAGCTTGCCGTCGACTTTTCCCGCGATGGCCGCCTTGGCCAGCCCGCGGCCGATCGACTCGGCCAGTTCGCGGACGGTCGCGCCGTCAGCCAGTTCACGCACACTTCCATCCGGTAAGGTAATCGCCGCCATATCCGCCTCGGTTCAAGAGAAATCGTTTTCCAAAAAACAAGACCGCCCGGCGTCCTACACCGGGCGGCTCACTGACAACGTCAACGTGCGGTGTTACCACCCGGAATTTCGCATCCATCGCGTCGAGCGGGCCGGCGCCACGTTGTGCATTTCACTCCACCTCATTGCGCCGGCAAGCATACGACGACCCCACGCCGAACGTCAATACGGCGGCGCGGACGCCAAAACGGCATTCGATCCCCATCACCCAATTTGAAAATGCCAGTCGCCCGGCGGACAATCGGGCGATTATGAAATCACTTCATGCGATCCTCTGGGCGACGGTCTTGATCGGCGTGGCGTGGCTGGCGGCGGGGCGGGTCGTTCGCGGCGCAAATCCGGCAACGCAGTCGGCGACAACTCATCCCGCCATGACCTGGGCAAATGTGCATAGCTTCTTGTATCAGCTCCAGAACATCGATCCGGCCGGGATCGCGGCGTCGCATTTTGATGCCGTCGTCATTGACTATTCCGGCGATGCGGCTGAGGGAGCGGACGGAAAGCCGTTCACCCCCGAGCAAGTGCATCTCATGCAGAATGGACCCGGCAGCCCCAAGAAGGTGCTGGCGTATCTCAGCATCGGCGAAGCCGAGGATTACCGATTTTACTGGAAATCGACCTGGGACAAGAAGAACGCCGGTAAGCCCAGCACTGCCAATCCAAGCTGGCTGGGGCCGGAAGATCCCGACTGGAAGGGGAACTACAAGGTGAAATATTGGGATCCGGCCTGGCAAGCGATCATCAAGCAGTACGTCGACAAGATCGTTGCGGCCGGGTTCGACGGGATGTATCTGGACATCATCGACGCCTATGAGTTCTGGAGTCCGGACGGCGACGGCAAATTGAACCGGGCGTCCGCCGAGCAGGAGATGGTCGATTTCGTGAAGGAACTGGCGCGGTATGCCCGCGTGGACAAAGGCCGGCCGGATTTTGCGGTGTTTCCGCAGAACTGCCCGGAGCTTGGCGTACATGCGGATTACATGAAGGTGGTTACCGGCATCGGCGCTGAGGATACGTGGTACGACGGCAACAAGGCGAACAAGGCCGCGGATATCCGGGACACGCTGGCTGATCTGGACCGCTTCAAGGCGGCGGGAAAAGTCGTGCTCGTGATCGATTACGTCACGCAAAAGCCGCTGATCGACGACTTCTACGCCAAGGCGCGGGCCAGGGGATATATCCCGTACGCCAGCGATCGCGAGCTGGACAGGCTGACGATCAACCCCGGGCATGATCCGCAGTAAACGGCCGATGCGGCGATCGCTCGCTATGCATAAAGCCCCGGCGGTTCATCCTTTGGCCGGGATTTCCAACGCCGGTGAATCCACAGGTATTGACTGGGGTCTTCGCGCACGAACGCCTCAATGGCGCTGGTGTAACGCTGCGTGATATACATGACCGCATCCGGCCGATCTTTCCAGTCGGCCGGATAGATGATGTCCTGGGCGGAAATCTGAAAGCGGAAGCTCTTGTCCATCCGCCGGGCATAACCCACCACGATCGGAACGTTGTATTCGATCGCCAACAGCGCGATGGATTTGTAGGTGCTGGCGGGCCGGCCGAAAAAGTTGACGAATAACCCCTTGCTGCCGGCGTTTTGATCGGCCACGAAGCAGACCACGCCGCCGTGCGCCAGTTCCTCGGCGATCTGCGACATGGCCCCGGTCTTGTCCACGATCCTCTGTCCGCGCCGCGTGCGCATGCCATAGACAAATTCGCTGACGTACGGATTATCCAGCGGCCGGGCCACCGTCGTCGTCTGGAATCCCAGCGTCGCCAGCACATAGCCAAGGATTTCCCAGTTTCCATAATGGCCGGTGAGCATGATGAGTCCCTGCCGCCGGGCCATAAGAAGTTCGAGGGTTTCGCGGAAGTTCTTGAGCTCGACATACCGTCGCCAGGTGTCGATGCGGATAAGCCGGGTGGTGAAGAGCACCTCGGCGCAGAGCATGGCCAGTTGTTGAAGACTGTGCCGCGCCAGCCGGTTGCGGTGGGCCTCGGACATGTGCGGAAAGCTGTAACGCAGATTGGCCTGGGCGCGTCGGCGGTGCCGGCGGTCCACAAAATAAACCAGCGACCCGACCCGCCGCATCAGGGACAGATTGGTCTCGATCGGCCGGACATGCAGCATGGCCGCGAACAGCCGCAGCCCGATATAGAGCGCCCGGTCGATGAAATCGTTACGCCGTTTGGCCATCGGGTGGCGATTGTAGGATCGGCGGGTGGGAAGAAAAGGCCGGCGGCTGCCGTTGTTCATTTCCACGCCGCCGGGCGAGCGAAAACGAAACCACCCATTGTTGCGATCGTATCCGGAAGTTGGCTCTTGCCCAGCGTGCCATGGCCGATAGTGAAATTCGCATGGGCCGCGGCGCGCAGTTCCTTGCTGGCGCGATTGGGCGGGAATACGACTACAACTCGCTTGGCCGGGGAATGACGGCGAATCGCTCGAATCGGCGGCACAAGATCGCTGTCGGCGGACACAACCAAGGCAGTGTCAAAAACGCCTGTAAACGCGTCGGTCAATAATTCGGTGGCAATGTTGACATCGGTCATCTTCTCCTCAAAACTCGGCCATGTCGCGCCGCACGTGTGGCAGCGTCCGCCCTTGTCCAGGAATTGACCCTCAATGATGCCAACGCCGGTCGTAGCAAGCGCGTCGAGATATAGCGACTGGCGAAGCCGACGTTCCTCCATCGCCACGGCGGCCGGAGACGTGTCGCCCTTGGCCGGGCCGGAGATTCGGCTAGTGAAATATTTGGCCATGACGAGCGTCTGATTCGCCCGAAGCAAATTGCGGGAAAGCAGCTGTGAATATCGAGCCAATAGAAGCGTTTCAGCCGGGCCGCGCGAAGGCCGAAGTAGAGATTGAACCCGTCAACATAGGCTACAACGCGCATGGGGACTGGGGAAGTTGGTGGAGGCTGGTCCGTTGGCAAATAGCGCGAAGCCTTGAAAGCTCAAGCGAAGGGCGATAATATCCGAAGAGTTCAAAAAGGTAACCCCCCCGGAGATAGCATCTCCGGCCCGACGCCACCCATTTTTGGGCGGCGTTTCTTTTTGGCGTGGCGGGGCGTATTGTTCCAGGCCGGATTCGAGGTCTACCCCCCAATCCGGCTCATTTGTTTGTTGCCACGGCCGGAGTGGAGGT
>CAYQTE010000090.1:0-10015 GCA_964420285.1 uncultured Tepidisphaeraceae bacterium | reverse complement strand
GAGGTCTACCCCCCAATCCGGCTCATTTGTTTGTTGCCACGGCCGGAGTGGAGGTCGGGCTTGAGGCGAACGCAGGCGGTCATGGCGTCGGCGATGTCTTGCGTGAGGTGATGCGGCGAACCGTCGCGCAGGATGGGGCGGATGTCGATTTCGCCGCCGTCGAAGAGGCAGGAGCGCAGCACGCCGTCGGCCGTCAGACGCAGGCGGTTGCAGGTGGCGCAGAAGGGGGCGGACATGGAACTGATGAATCCGATCCGGCCGAGCGCGTGGCCAAAGGCGAGGCGATAGACGACGGCCGGCCCGACGCCCGGTTCGCTGTCGCGCGAGACGGGAACCAGCGGGCCGCATTGATCTTCGATAATCTGGCGAGCCTCGGCCTCGGGGACAAGGGCATTGGGTCCGCGATCCTGGGAATCGCAACCGCCGGCCGGGCCGGGTTCTGCGATGGGTGCAGGAATTGCCTGATGCAAGAGCGACGCATCGCCCAGGGGCATGTATTCGATGAATCGAACGGTGACGGCGCGGTCGAGAGTGAGTCTGGCGAACGCCGGTAGCTCATCGTCGTTGGTTCCGCGCATGGTCACGCAGTTGATCTTCACGCCGGCAAAGCCGACATCGAGACAGCGGTCCAGGCCCAGCAGCACGCGGGCCAGATCGCCGCTGCGGGTGATACGGCGGAACTTGGCCGGGTCGAGCGAGTCGATGCTGATGGTGACGCGATCCAGTCCGGCGTCGCGCAGCGGGCGGGCCAGTTCCGGCAGCAACTGGCCGTTGGTCGTCAGGGAGAGATCTTCCACGCCGTCGATGTTCTTGAGGATGCGAACCAGATCGACAAGGTGCGGGCGGACGGTGGGCTCGCCGCCGGTCAGCTTGAAGCGTCGGATGCCGTGGACGTCGATGGCGGCGCGGACGACGTGGGCGATTTCGTCAAAGGTGAGCAGGTTGTGATGGTCAATCCAAGGCACACCCTCTTCGGGCATGCAATAGACGCAGCGGTAATTGCAGCGGTCGGTGATGCTGAGTCGCAGGACGCGCACGGCTGCGATCGACCGCGGGCCGTTTTCCGGCGCGAACGATTCGTGGTTCCGCGGGGTCGAGTATTCAAGTACCGTTAGGCGCATGCAGTTTGACGTTTGGCCATATAGATATAGACGCGGCCGGGCGGCGAATCCAGTTGGGAGTTGGGAATTCTGCTCGGCGCGGTCGGGCGGGTTTTGCGGCGTCAAGATGGGATATGCCCCGGCGACGCGAGCCCGACCTGGAAAAACGGAAATTTCCGCGTCAGCTTATTGTAAGAAACCGGCCGCTCGAGCGACTGGATCGGGGACGGACGATGCAAGAGGCAAGGGAGATGGATAACCCCGGTGATCTGGTTCGACGGCATGGTGCGATGGTCTGGCAGGTGGTGCTGCGCATTGCCGGCGGTCGGGAGGCGGATGCGTCGGATTGTTTCCAGGAGGTGTTCGTCGCCGTATTGGAACTGGAGGTACGGAACCCGGGGACTGTGAGAAATTGGGAGGCGATGCTGCGGCGGATCGCCACGAGCAAGGGATTGGATCTGCTGCGGCGGCGCATGCGGGAGCGAGCGAGGTTTGCCAGAGATGTGCTATGGGACGAATTGCCGGGGAGCCAGCGGATTGGCGCGCCCGGCGACGGCATCGAGCGACAGGAACTGGTGCAGGATTTGCGTGCGGCTTTGGCTCAATTGCCTCCCGAGCAGGCAGAAGTGTTCTGCCTGCGGCATATCGATGAGATGAGCTACGACGAGATCGGCAGTTTGGTAGGTTCGACGGCCAATGCGGTGGGGGTCACGCTGCATCGGGCCAGACAGCGGCTGCGCGAGCTGATGAGTCCTTGCGAAGCACACAGCGGGGTGTCCCATGAATGAACATGATCCAATTCCGGTTGAAGGTCGTGTGGAAGTGGCGGCAGCAGCCATGCGCGAGTTGAACGTGCCGGCCGGGCCGTCGGAGGAGTTGTTACAGCGGACGGTTGCGCGATTGAACGCCGTGAAGATGACCGCAAACCGCGCGGAAAAGGGGTGGTGGACGCCGAGCAATGCGCGGCGGATGGCGGTTGCGGCCGGGCTGCTTGTCGCGGTGGGGACCGGGGCACTGGTGGCGATCTGGGGCGGGCAGGCGCGGGTGGCGCTGGGGGATGTCATCGCGCAGGTGAAGCAGGCGCAGGGAGTCCGATGCAGCGTTCATATTGAGATGGAGATGCCCGATCATCAAAGGCAGACCAGCACGGTGGACATGCTGATGGTCGATTCGGGGATCACCATCACGAGCATGCCGGGAATGAAGATGGTGATGGACAGCAGGAACAGCCGGATGATGGTGCTCTCGACGTTCAATAAGACGGCGATGATGGTGGACATCAAGCAGTCGCCGAAGTACGCCGCCAGGCAACCGCCCAACCTGTTGGAATTCTTCACGCAGTTGACTCCGCAAGGCAGCACCGCCCTGGGCGAGAAGGACATCGGCGGTGTCACGGCTCGCGGATTCCGCAGCCCCGGCCCAACGATGCAGGCCGAGGTGTGGGCCGATGAAAAGACCGAAAGACCGGTACAGGTGACGATGCTCATGCAAAACGGCCTGGTTCCGGCGGCGACCTATGTCTTCAGCGATTTTGACTGGAATCCGGCCATCGATCCGCATAGCGTGGCAATGACGCCGCCGGATGGATATCAGGTTGTGAACAGCACCATGGATATGTCGGATGTGACGGAAGCGGATGTCCCGAGGATGCTGCGGACATTGGCGGATCTCAACGGCGGAGTGTTGCCGGCGGGGATCGATACGACGGGCGCGATCGCGGCGATTGTGCCGTGGGAAGCCAAGCGCCTGGTGGAGGCGAAGGAGCCGGTCGCCGACATTGAAAAGGCAACAATGGAAAAATTCGTGCCGGTGGGCCGAGCCTGGGCCTATATGACGGACAAGAACAATGGGACGGATTGGACGTACGCCGGCGGCGGCGTGAACGTTTCGGAAAAAGGACACGCGGTGCTTTGGTATAAGCCGGCGGGTTCGGCACAGTGGCGGATCATCGACGCCGATGGCGTGATCCATGACGCGGCGCAGGCGCCGCCGGGCGGAAAGCCGCTTGTGCCGGGCAGCTCGACCCGGCCGGCAATTGCACCGGCGACAAACGTGTCTTTGCCCGCTAACGGAACGTGAACAATCGGCTGCCTTGCGGCTCTAAAGGCGAAAGAGTTTTCTAATGCCGGACAGCTTGGATGATTAGCAACGAGCGGTTAGCATAATCGCGCGTTGGGGCGGCCGGCCACGGTGCTGGCGCATTTATTTTGGTGGTTCTGGAAGGAGTAGCCATGAGGTCGATTCGGCGAACGTCGCTGGTGCTGGGGATTTTGCTTGTCGTGGCGCAGACGGCTGGGGCGCAGGTCGCCAGCGTCACGTCGCTTCTGCCGGCCGATTCGGTCGCGGTGATCAAGATCACCAATCTCAAGGCGGTGAGCACGAAATTCAAGAACCTGACGGCGTCGATGGGCGTGGCGCAATTCATCGGCGATTTTTCCGATCCGCTGCCGGCGCTGACCAAGCAACTGGGCATCACGCAGGGCCTGGACAGTGGCGGGGATCTTGTCTTGGCACTGCCGATGGACGCCGCAATGACAGTGGCCTCGGGCGGCACGCCCGACGTTCTCATGCTCGTTCCGGTCACCGATTACAAGGCGTTCCTGGGCAATTTTGCCGGCGCGGCGCAGGAGAACGGCGTGGATGTGTTCAGCTTCGCCGGGCAGACGGAAAAGACCTACGCCAGCTCCTGGGGCAAGTTCGCCGCGATTTCACCGGCCAAAGCGATGGTACAGAACAAGCCGGCCGGTTTGGCTATCAGCGCCCTGTGCGGCAAGCTTTTCACCGATTCGGACCTGACTGTCTACATAAATCCCAAGCCACTGGTGGCGCTGGCGCTGCCGCAGCTTGAGCAGTACCGCACGCAGTTGCCGCAGAATATTCGAGCCGACAATGCGGGATCGCCGGAGCTGGCCAAGTATGTACCCGTAGTGAGGGTTCTGGCCGACGAGGTGTTCCGAGGCGTCGAGCGGGTGCTTTCGGATTCCTCCGGCTACAGCATGTCGATCAACATCAAGGACAACGGCATCGCCATGACCTGCGCTGGAGATTTCGATCCGGCCAGCTATACCGGTAAGCTGGTCGCTTCCCTCAAGGACACCAACAAGCCGCTGCTGGCCGGGCTGCCGGCCGGGGATTACACCGTGTTCGGCGGCGAGATGAATAATCCAGAGGTTCTCAGCGCGTGGATGGCGGAATGGATCGATCCACTGATCAAGGCGAGCGACGATATGGGCGCTGACGGCAAGCCCGTGGCGGCGATGCTGGGCTCAATCAAGATGGCGGCCGCCAAGCAGAAGGGCTCCATGTTCGCCATGAGCATGCCGGCCAATGCGGCCGCGGGTGGACCGGCCGCCGCGGGCGGTCTGCCGATGCCGCAAACCGTGCAGGTGGCGACGGGCGACAGCGCATCGCTGCTGACCGTGCGCGACCAGATGATCAAGCAAGTGACCGACATGATCGGCGCCGACACGATCAAGATCGAGACCAAGGACGCGGCCAAGACCGTGAGCGGTGTTTCGTTCTCGGATACGAAGGTAACCATGCCCGCCAACGGCGGCGGGAACGCCGTCCCGACGCCTCTGGGAATGTTTGGATTGGGCGGCAACGGCTTGGAATCCTATACCGGCGCCGTGGATGCCAATTCGCTGCTGACGGTCAGCAATGTTCCCGACGACCAGATTGCCAAGCTCATCGCCGGCATCAAGGCGTCGGATGATTCGCTGGAAAAGGACCAGGCGGTGACGGCGGTGAATGCGGCGCTGCCTGCCGATCGCATTGCCGCGGTCTATTTCCGCGAACCGGCTCCGGCGGGTGCACCGGCCAGTTCGCCGGTGGGAATGACGCTGGCCACGCAGGGTTCAGGTGCTCGATTCGATGTGTATATCAGCGGCCAGACCGCCATGCAGATCGTGCAGCAGGCGCAGCAGTTGTACATGCAGTTTGCTCCCCAGCCAGCGCCCGGCGGTGCCGGACCTGGCGCCGGGCCGGGCGACAACCTGCCTCCGCCGATGCCGGGCGGCGGCCTGTAAGATGACCAGACCGCGGGCGGATGGGAGCGCATCCGCCCTCGGCCGGTGCCATGGGGATTGAAAAATTTGGAGCGGTGGCCATGAAGTCGATGATCCGAACCGTGGTGTGCGTGCTGATGCTGGCACTGTCGCCTCTGGTGCGTGGGCAGGTGCTGGATCAGATTCCGCAGGGGTCTCTGGTCGTGGTGAAGGTGTCCGGCCTCGGCGCGACCAGCGACAAGCTGACCGCGTTCTTTCAGGCCCGCGGGTTTGCGGCCCTGATGGGCGACATGGCCAGGCCGCTGGATGCCGGACTGAAACAGCTTGGCATCAAGCAGGGCGTCGATCGCACCGGCGACCTGGCGATGGCCATCGTCGACGACGGCAAGGGAAGCCTCGAGGGCGGTGATCCGCCGCTTTTGGCTCTGATCCCGGTCACCGACTACAAGGCGTTTGTCGCGAATTTCCCCAACGCCACGCAGGAAAACGGGCTGGATGTGCTGCCCATCGCCGGCAATCCGGCCCCGGTGTATTCCGCCTCATGGGGAAAATACGCGGCCGTGTCCGCGATGAAGAGCCTTCTTGGGCAAAAACCCGTGGGCGTCAAGTTGGACGGAGCGACGGCCAAGCTGGTTGGCGCTTCCGATATTTCCGTATGGGTTGACGGGCAGGCGGCGGCCAAAAAGATGCAGCCGGCCCTGGACGACATCCGCGCCATGTTGCCGCAGATCGTGTCGATGATGCCGACCGCCAACGCGAAAATGGGGCCGGTGTTTACGGCGTATCTGACGCAGATCTTCAACGGCTTTTCGCGTGTTGCACAGGATGAAAAGGCGACGACGATCGCCCTGAGCGTCGGGGCCGACGACATCAAGGCTTCGATCCTGACGGAATTCCTTCCTGACAGTTACATGGCAAGGCTTGCCAACTCGATCAAGGGCACGGACAAGTCGTTTCTGGACGGTCTGCCCGCCGGCGATTACGTCGCCTGCGGCGGTGTGTCGCTCGATTCGACATCCATGGGCCCGTGGCTCAGCGACGCCCTGGGCCCGATCGAAAAAGCCGCTCAGGATTGCGGCGAGGACGGCCAGAAACTGGCCGCCGATATCGATGGTTTGCAGAAGTTGATGATGGCGGAAAAGAGCGTCTCGTTTGACATGACCGCGGCCAATCCGCCGGCCATCATCAGCATCATCGGCGGCGATGCCGCCACGATAAGGGCCGGCATCGGCAAGTCGATGGAGGCGTCGAACGATATTTCACGGCTGATGGCGGCCAACGGGACCGGGCAGTCGCACATCACCATCAAATCCGACGCCAAGAACGTGGCCGGCATCTCATTTGACGCCGTCACCACCACGATGGAGAACATGGACCCCAACGCCGCCCAGATGATCAAGTCGCTTCCCGGGCCCCTCGGCCAGTTCATGCAGGCCGTGACCTCGCCCAATGGCACCACCGCCTATGTGGGACAGATTGACGCCAGCCGGCTGGTCTCGGCCGCCAATCTGCCCGACGATGCCCTGGCCACGCTGGTCCAGAATCTGCAATCGGGCAATTCGCCGCTGGCCGATGACAAGGCGATCGCCGGCACGGCCGGATTGCTGCCCAAGACACGGCTGATGGCGTTCTACGTTCGCCGGCCAGGTTCGGCGATGGACGAAGCGCCGCTGGGAATCACGGCCTCGACGGAGACTAATTCGTTCAGAACCGATGTGGTGATTCCGGGTGGGATGGCCACGGCCATCGTGCAGGGCGCGATGAGCATCATGCAGCAGATCCCCGGCGCCGCGACCCCGCCGCCCGGCCCCGGCCAGCCCAATCAGCCCGCGCCGCCCATGCCCGATGGAGGCTTGTAGGGCACAATAGTGTTAGCCGCGACCAACCGGAACTTCCAGCCGTTGCCGACCAGAGCGGCGCTGGCTCTGGGTATTGTCGCGGCCGGGGGATATTGGATCGCGTTCGGCACTCGATTCGGCGCGGCGGCCATCTTGGTGTCGATTCCGTGTTTCTGTGCGCTGGGGCGATTGCGCACCGACCGCCAGGCGTTTTATGGGGGTTTGGCGGCCGGCGTTCTGGCATTCGGGCCGCCGTTGTGTTTCTTCTGGTCGATCTTCGGGCCGGTGGCCGTTCTGCTGTGGCTGATCACGGGTTTTCCCATCGGGGTGTTCCTGCTGCTGCTGCGAACCGCGCACAGGCGTCTGGGCGCCGACTGGACACTGTGGCTCACACCGATGCTCTGGACCGGCGGTGAATTCTTCCGCAGCGAGGTCTGGCAACTCAAATTCGCCTGGCTCTTGCCTGGTCAAGTCGTGGCGTTTGTGCCCGGCGTGCGTTTGGCGGCGATCGGCGTGTACGGGCTGGGCTTCATCATCGCACTGGCCTCGGCCATGATCGTGAGCCCGCGTTGGATCTTTCGGGCCATCGGCCTGTGCGGGGCGATTACCCTGGCGATATTCATGTACGTGCCGCCGCTGCCGCCTTCGCCGTCGCCCGCGGATTTGCCCCTGCACGTGGCGGGCGTGCAGCTTGAAACGGCGGGGGCGAAAGAGGTCACAGCCGCACTGGAAAACCTGGCGCAGGAGCATCCCGAGGCGCAAATCCTGGTGCTCAGCGAATACACGTTCGTCGACGTCGTGCCCCAGAGTGTCCGCGACGTGCTGCGGACATATCACCGCTATCTCGTCGCCGGCGGCATTCGGTGGATTGATATCGATAAGGACAAGTTCTACGACACGGCGTTCGTGGTTGGCCCCGACGGCCGCGACATCATGGAACAGGCCAAGAGCGTGCCGGTGCAGTTTATGGACGATGGACTCCCGGCAACGCGACGCCAGGTCTGGCAGTCGCCGTGGGGAAGAATCGGCATCGCCGTCTGCTACGATCTCAGCTACGCCCGTGTCATGGACGATCTTGTGCGACAGGGCGCGGCGGGGCTCATCATTCCCACCATGGACGGCGAGCACTGGGGCGAATTCGAGCGCCGCATGCTGCACGGCCGGGTCGCCCCGGTTCGCTCCGCGGAATACGGCATTCCCGTCTTCGGCGTTTGGAGTTCGGGCGTATCACAGTTGACCGACCGCTACGGCCGCATCATCGCCACGGCCGGATATCCGGGCCATAACGCCACGATTTCCGGGCCGCTGGATCTGCGGCAACCTGGCCACATTCCGCCCGACCGATTGCTGGCAGTCGCCATGACGATCGGGTCCGGTTTGTTTGTCGCCTGTCTGGCCGCCTGCTGGATCAGCATTCGCTGCCGAAATCAGCCTTGAAGGCGTCGGCCAGTTTTCGGCCCCAGTCGTTGAGCGGGGCCAGCCGGCCGAAAAAGAATCGAAGAACCGGCGGTTCCTCGATGAATTTCAGCCCGCCCACCAGCGAGGCGTGCGCCTTGAGCCACTTCAGTCGGTCCACCACGTATTCCATGTGGGCCATCGAATACACGCGGCGCGGCACGGCCAGACGGGCCAGTTCGATGTCGGAGAACACGTCGTTGCCGTTGCGGTCGCGATCCATGCTTACCGTTCCGCGCTCCATCGGCCTGGCCCCTGACACCAGGTAAATCGCCGCGGCCAGACAGCCGGCCGGATAGGCGCTCTGCGGAATGTGCGGCAGGAACTTCATGGCATCGACGTGTCCGGCCAGGCCGCCCGGCGGCGTCACCGCCGGCAATCCCGCCGACACCATCAGGTTCACGAAATACTCGATCAGATCGGCCGAGCTGCTGGCCACTTCGTAATCGCACATCTCGCGCATGCCCACGGCCATGGCCTCGACTTCCTTGGAACTCATCCCGCCGTATGTCAAAAAGCCCTCGTAAACCGGCAGCCATGCCTTGATATCCTCAAAGAACTTGCGGTTATTGGTGGCGATCAGCCCACCGCGGACGCAGGTGCTCTTGCGGCCGGACATGTAGGTGATGTCCGCCAGCGACATCATCTCGCGGATGATCTCGGAGATGGTCTTGTCGGCGTAGCCTGCCTCGCGGCGATTGATGAAGTAGGCGTTCTCGCTGACGAGGCTGGTGTCGATCACGACCGGAATACCGTGCTTGCGGGCCAGTTCCGACACGGCCCGCAGATTCCCCATGCTGAATGGCTGGCCGCCGATGAGGTTGGTGGTGCATTCCATGCGGACAAACGAGATCTTCTTCGGGCCGTACTTTGCGATCAGCCCCTGCAGCTTGGACACGTCCATGTTGCCCTTGAACGGATTGGTGCTGGTGGTCTCCAGGGCGCCGTCGCAGAAGATCTCATGGACGGTGCCGTTCATGAGCTCGAAGTGCGCCTTGGTCGTGGTGAAATGATAATTCATCGGGATGTGATCGCCGGGCTTGACGAAGACCTTGGCCAGAAGATGTTCGGCCGCGCGACCCTGGTGCGTGGGGAGGCAGAACTCGAAGCCCAGCACGTCGCGGACGGCATCGAGCAGTTTGTAATAGCTTTCGCCGCCGGCATAGGCGTCGTCGGAAACCATCATGGCCGCAAGCTGGTTGTCGGACATGGCGTTGGTTCCGGAGTCGGTGAGCATGTCGATGAAAACGTCACGAGTGCGCAGGAGAAAGGTGTTGTAGCCGGCGCCGTCGATGGCCGTGAGCCGCTGCTCGATCGCCGGCAAACGGGTCTTCTGGACGATCTTGACCTTGTGCATTTCGATGGGGAGCATTTTTCCGCTGGTAAGCCTGACTCGCATGATGTTACTCCTTCGCGCTGGGTTAGGGGACAAGGTCCCGATGAAAGGGGAGCGTTGAGCTCCGTGATCACGAATAGAACGCCGCTTAATTTAGCCGATTCGGCGCGGCGTGGGAAGCGCCGTGTCTGGCGAAACGCCCGACAGGGTGCGTGACACCTCAGGCGACGCAGCCGACTCACCCCATTGCGGCAAAAGCCCATCCGCTATTCCCCCTCC
>CAYQTE010000089.1:0-15678 GCA_964420285.1 uncultured Tepidisphaeraceae bacterium | reverse complement strand
CATTGTCGGCTTTCGAGGAGGAGACCTTGTGGGTCGGGAGTTGCGGCAAAGAGCATGGCGTAAAGCAGGCCATCATGCACTGGAACAAGCTCGGGCTTGATCTGGCGGGCTCGCTCATAGGCGGCGATCGCCCGATCGATCTGCCCGGTCTCGATCCAGATCTTGCCGAGATTCGCGTGTGCTTCGACAAGATTCGACTTTAACGCGATTGCCCGCTGATATGAATTGATGGCCTCATCGAGTTGATTCTTGCGGCTGAACGACCCGGCCAGTGCAGCGTGGGCCGGCGCAAAACTGGGGTTGAGCGCCAACGCCCGCTGGAAACAGGAGATGGCCTGATCCTCCTGTTTCATATCGCACAGGGCCATGCCCAGATTGGCGTGGGCTTCGACGGACGCGGGATTCAGCAACAGTGCCCGCCGGCAGTAAACCACCGATTGATCCGCCCGGCCCTGATCGCGCAAGGCGACGGCGAGGTTGTTGAGGGCATCGAAGAAGTCGCCCTTCAGTTCGATCGCCCGTTGATAGCAGGTGATGGCCCGGTCGAGTTGCCCCTTGACTTTCCAGGCATTGCCGAGGCTGCAATGAGCTTCGACGAATCCGGGATTCATTTCGATGGTCCGCTGCAGGCAGGTGATGGCCGCGTCGATTTCACCCTTGCCCAGCAGCGCGTTGCCAAGGCCAAGGCGGGCGACAAGCAGATCCGACTTGAGCGCGATGGCGCGTTGGAAGCATACAACGGCCTGATCGAACTGGCCCGTGGCGCTCAGGGCGTTGCCGAGGTTGCAGTGGGCTTCGGCCAACATGGGCGAAAGTGCCAGCGACTTCTGGCAACAGGCGATAGCCTCGTCGATCCGGCCCTGACTTTGCAGGGCACTGGCCAGATCGCAGTGGAATTCCGCGTTGTCGGGTGCGGCCGCGATGGCCTGGCGCAGCAGGTCCGTGGCCTGCTCGCGGTGGCCGAGCTGGCCGGCAATCAGGCCCAGCAGGTGCAGTGCATCGGGTTGGTTGGGCTGGACGGCCAGGACGTTGCGATAGATCGACTGGGCCTCGCGCAATCGCCCGGCGCGGTGGTGCTCGACGGCGGCGTGCAATGCCTGTTCGATCGTGGGCTGCGACATGGCGGTCATCCTACCGCCCGACGACGGGCCGGACTATTGCGCGTTCCTGTCTGGCACCATGTTCGCCACATGGATCGGTAGGCGGCCTCGATATCGCGGGCGAAGCGATCGGCATCCATCAGCGGCGAGCTTTGCATGCGTTGGCGCAATGTCGATCGCATCGCGGCCAGCCGGGGCAGATCGCCGGCAAGATCGGCGGCAATTTGCACGTAGTCCTGCGGCGTGCGGGCAATCAACTCCGGCAGGCCGGCGCTGGAGAGAATGCTGACGCCCGCGCGTCCCGCGGCCGTCCGCCCGGCCAGCGTCACGACCGGAACACCCATCCACAGCGCATCGCACGTCGTCGTGCCGCCGGCAAAGGGAAGCGGGTCCAATGCGATGTCGATGCGGTGATAGATTTGGAAGTACTCGGCGGGAGAAACATGCGGGAGCAATTCCAGGCGGTCCGCTGCGATCCCTCGCTCGGCCATGAGCTGGTTCACCCGGTCGCGCTGGCTTCCGTGATCGATGTGCAGCAACAGCCGGGCCGTCGGCAGGCGATCCAGCAATGTGGCCCACGTCCGCAGCGTATCCGCCGAGACCTTGGCAAAGTGGTTCAGACATCCGAGCGTGATTCTGCCGGCCGCGATTGCCGGCAGCTCATGGACCGCCTCCGCGGCAAGGCTCTGCTGGTAACACCAGTACGTTCCCGGCAGGCGAATCGACTCTTGCATGTAATACCGGTCGTCGGCTGCGTCCGGATCGAGATGGCGATCCGTCAGGCGATAGTCGATCGTGTCCAGCGCCGCACCGCCCAATGACGCCAGGTAGGCCACCTGAACCGGCGCCGGTTTGCGGGCGAAAACCAGCAGGCGATTGTCGGCCGTGTGCATGGCCAGGTCCACGAGGATGTCAATCTTGTCCTCTCGAATGGCCCTGGCAACCTGCTCGTTGGAGAGGCCGACGGTGCTTCGCCATGCATGGGCCTGCGATTTCAGTTTCGCGGTCATCTCGTCGGCGACGAACACTTCGGCATAACAGAAGACCCGGGCCGCATTGCGATCATGGCCGGCCAGCAGCGGCAGCATGAACCGCCCCACGGGATGGTCGCGAAAATCGGGAGAGACGTAGCCAATGCGCAACTGCCGCTCGGGATCGCGGTCGTTCCCGTGGTCCTCGATGAACCGCCGCAGCGGCTCGCCATGGCGACCGTTCCAGTTCTGAAATTCCAGAAACAGACTCCTGCGATCCGTGTCGGGATGATATTGCAACGCGTGCAGAAGATTGTCGTGCGCCTCCACGAAATTGGGATCCAGCGCCAACGCCCTCTGGTAACATTCAATCGCCCGGTCAAGCTGCCCGGCCGCTTTCCAGACATTGCCCAGATTGCTGTGCGCCCCCAGGAGATCGGGCTGCAACGTCACGGCCTGCTGGTAACAGGCGATGGCCTTGTCGATCTGTCCCTTGTCCCGCCACGCCGTGCCGAGGTTGTTGTGGGTTTGCGCATTGTCCGGCCGTAACAACAGCGCCCGCTGGTAACACGCGATCGCTTCATCCGTTTGCCCCGTGTCCCGCAATGCGGCCCCCAGATTATTGTGCGCCTCGGCATAGTCCGGCCGGAGTTTCAACGCCGTTCGAAAGCTTGCGATCGCCAGGTCGTATTGTCCCCGCTCCTTCCACAGGATGCCCAGATTGTTATGCGCCTCAACGAGATCTGGTTTCAGACCAACCGCCCGTTGATTGCAAGCCATCGCGTTATCAGGGTTTCCTTTGCTCTTCCATGCAATGGCGAGATTGTAGAAGGCCTCGGCGTAAGCCGGATCAAGGCTGATGGCACGCTGATAACTGGCGATTGCATCGTCGGTCTGCCCGCCGGTCTGCTGAAAGCTCCCCAAATCGCAGTGATAGCCGGCATTCTCAGGCGACGCGGTCATCGCCCGGCGGATCAAGGCCATCGCCTCCTCCAGCTGTCCGGACTGGCCCACGATTACGCCCAATTCGTGCAGCGCGCCGGGGCAATTTGGCTGCGCCGCCAGAATGTGCCGATAGATCGCCTCGGCCTCGGCAACGCGTCCGGCACGACTGTGGGCGGCGGCCACCTGCATGGCCTGCTCGATCGTGACTTGCGACATGTCCGGCATCCTACCGTTCACGGCGGCGACGGACTATTCTCCGACGATTGCTGGCACCAGGTGTGCCACATGGATCGGTAGGCATTTTCCACGCTGCGGGCAAATCGCGCGGCATCCATCAGCGGGGATGCCCGCATGCGCTGGCGCAGAGTCGAGCGAAGTTCGGCCAGCCGCGGGCGATCGGCCGCGAGTTCGGTTGCGATCTGCACGTAATGTTCCGGCGCGCGGGCAATCAGTTCAGGGAGTCCCAGATTGGTCAACTGACTGATTCCCGCTCGCCCGACCGCGGTGCGGCCGGCCAGCGTGACCACCGGAACGCCCATCCACAGGGCATCGAAGTTCGTGGTGTGGCCGTTGTAGGGGAATGTATCCAGCACAATATCGATGCGATCGTAGGTGCGCAGGTAGGCCGATCGATTCTGTCTGGGCACAAACTCGATGCGATCGGCGCGGATGTCGCAACGGCCCAATCGGTCCACCACGCTCTGTCGCGCCATTCCCTCCGGTACCAACAGGATCATTCGCGCGGTTGGATTGGCCGACAGAACGCTGGCCCAGAGCGCCAGCACGGCATCGTTGACCTTGCAGAAATTGTTGAGGCAGCCGAAGGTCACCGTGCCCGCGCCCGGCGATTGGCGGGCGGGTGGCTCATCGCTGTGTGGATCGTAACACCAGAACGTATCCGGCAGCCGGATCGAGCGCTCGGAATAGAATTCATCATCGAGCCCCGGCGGGTCCAGGTACGGATCCGTCAGGCGATAGTCGATCGCGTCCATGCCGGTTGTGCCGGGATAGCCCAGCCAAGTCACCTGGATCGGCGCCGGTTTGTAAGCGAAGACCAGCAGGCGATTGTCGGCCGTGTGCAGCTTCAGATCGACCAGAATGTCGATCCCGTCCTGTCGGATCATGGCCGCGACATCCGCATCGCTTCGGCCGAAAGTGCTGCGCCACTGCGGAATCAGTTGCCGAAATTCCCGCGTATAGTCATCGTCCTGGGCGACCTGCGCGTAGCAAAACAAGTCAAACTGGCGGCGGTCGTGGTGGCGAAACAGCGGGAACATGAACAGGGCGCACGGATGTTGCACAAAGTCCGCCGAAACGTATCCGATGCGCAAGGGGCGGTCGGGGTCGCGGCTGTTTGCGCAGGAAGCAACGCAAAGTTTGAGCGGGCGGGCGTGCTGGTCGTTCCAGAGCCGGCTTTCCACGAAGAGCCGGCGCGGATCGGAATCGGTGTCGAAATGAAGTGCCAGCAGCAGATCATCGTGAGCGGGGACGAATCCGGGATTGATCGCCAGCGCCCGTCGGAAACAGGCGATGGCCGGATCGAGCCGGCCCATGTCGATCCACCGCTTACCGAGATTGGCATGGGCTTCCACGAGTGTGGGATTGAGCTGAATCGCGCGCTGGCAGCAGGCGATGGCCGCGTCGAGTTGGCCTTTGCCCTTGAGGGCGTTGCCGAGATTGTTATGCGCCTCCGGCAACGTGGGATTGATGGCCAGGGCACTTTCGTAACAGGCGATGGCCGTATCGAATTGTCCCTTGTCATGCCAGGCGACGCCGAGGTTGGCATGCGCTTCAACAAGCCGCGGGTTCACGGCCAATGCCCGCTGATAACAGGCGATGGCCCGGTCGAGATGCCCCAACGCCCGCAGATGATTGCCGAGGTGATAGTGATAGCCGGCGTTGTCCGGCGACAGCGCTATCGCCTTCTGTTGCAGCTCGATGGCCTTATCGAATTGTCCCACCTGGCCGGCGATCACGCCCAGCAGGCTCAGCGCCTCGGCATTCTCCGGCTGCACCGCGAGAATCCGCCGGTAGATCGCCTCGGCCTCGACCAGCCGGCCGGCGCGATGATGCTCGCCGGCGACCCGGATTGCCTGTTCGACGGGAACCTGCGTCATGGCCGACATCGTACAGCCAAATCGCGCGGTGGACTATTTGACGGACGCCGAGCATCACGTTCGCCACATGGCTCGATAGGCGGCCTCGACGCCGCGGGCGAAACGACGCGCATCCATCAGCACCGAGTCTTGCAGGCGATCTCGAAGCGTTGCCCGCAACGCCATCAGCCGAGGTCGATCGGCCGCCAGGTCCGCGGCAATCTGCACATAGTGTTCGGGAGTCTGCGCGATCAGTTCCCGCAGGCCGGCATTGGTCAGGAGGCTCACTCCGACGCGCGACACATGAGTCTGGCCGGCGCGGGTGACGACGGGAACTCCCATCCAGAGCGATTCGCAGGTGGTGGTCGTGCCGTGGTAGGGATAGGTGTCCAGGGCGATGTCGATCTGGCCGTAGTGGCGCAGGTGTTCTCCGTCGCCGACCCAACCCGAGCAATCGAGCCGAACCGGTTCGATGCCGCATCGCGACATGATGCCGTGGACCATGCCGCGGGCGCAAGTGGAAGCCAGACCCCTGGACTTGAGCCGAAGCCGCGACCCGGGGACCGCTCGCAGTATTTCGGCCCACAGTTTCAGCAGCGGCTCATTGATCTTGGCCATGTTGTTAAAGCTGCCGAACGTGATGTAGCGGTTGCTCTTTGCGGGCAATTCGCCAACCGGCGGCGCATCATCGGGCGGTTGAAAGCACCACGCCGTCTGCGGCAGCCGCATCAATCGTTCGCAGCCGTGCGACTCGGTCATTCCCGGCGGATCGGCCAAGGCATCGGTCAGGCGATAGTCGATCGCGCTCAAGCCCGTCGTGGCCGGATACCCCAGATACGTCACAAGCACCGGCGCGGGTTTGTGTGCAAAGACCAGCAGGCGATTGTCAGCCGTGTGACCGGCCAGATCGACGAGAATGTCGATGTTGTCCTGGCCTATCAGTTGTGCCGCCTGCTGATCGGAGAGGCCGACAATGTTCCGCCACGCATCCGCATGGGGCATCAACTTTGCCGTCACTTCGTCGGGGGCCGATACCTGCGCATAGCAGGTCACATGAACAACGCCGCGATCGTGACAGGCCAGCAGCGGCAACATGAACCGGCCGACGGGATGGTTGCAGAAATCCGGCGACACATATCCGATCCGCAGCGGGAGTTCGGGGTCGCGGTCGCCGGCCTGAGCAAAGCTCGTCGAAGCGCGTGGAATCAGCCGCTCCAGCGGCGCGGCGTGTCGGGCGTTCCATTGCAGACTTTTCGCCAGGAAAGTCTGCGGATCGGTCTCCGGATGAAACAGCAGGGTCAGCAGCAGATTGTCGTGGGCGCGGAGACATCCGGGGTCAATGGTAACGGCCCGCTGGCAGCAATCCACCGCGTCCGCCCATTGCCCGGTTTCCATCAGGCTCACCGCCAGATTGTTGAGCGTCTGGGCGTCGTCCGGCCGCAGCGACAGGGCCTTGCGGCAGGACGCAATTGACTTGTCCATCTGGCCGATCGCCCTCTGGCAAATGGCCAGGTTGATGTGAGCCTCGACCAGATCCGGCCGCAGCGACACCGCCTTGTTGTAGCTGGCAATGGCCAGATCGAATTGCCGGCTGCTTCTCCAGGCGTTGCCCAGGCTGTTGTGCGTCTGGGCATGGTCCGGCCGCAGCGACAGCGCCCGGTGATAGGAGGCCAGGGCCTGATCGAGTTGGCCACGCTTGCGCAGGAAGTTGCCCAGGTCGCAGTGGTAGCCGTGATTCCCCGGGTCAAGCGTAATGGCTTTGCGAATGAGGTCGATGGCCGCATCGTGCCTCCCCTCCTGAGCGGCGATCACCGCCAGCAGGTGCAGCGCGTCGGGATTGTCGGGCTGGACGCCCAGCACCTGGCGATAGATCGCCTCGGCATCGCCCAGCCGGCCGGCGCGATGGTGCGCAACGGCCGTCTGCATCGCCTGCTCGATGGTAAGTTGCGACATCGGCGGCATCGTACAGACGGCCAGTCGCTATTTTTCATCATTAGCGTAATCGTAATCATCGCTGTTTATTTTCGTAATCATTATCCATCACAATCGTAATCAAGGCTCATCGCAATCGTAATAATTACAGGAGTTTGCTCGCCGCGCGGGGTGCGCCCGTTGCGCCGTCAACTGGCGCACCAGGTTCGCCACATGGTTCCATAGGCGTCCTCGATGCCGCGGGCAAAGCGGGCGTAATCCATCAGCGGCGAATTCCGCATCCGCTCCCGAAGCGTCGCGCGAAGCTCGACCAGGCGAGGCCGGTCGGCCGCCAGTTGCGCCGCCAGGCGCACATAGTCCTCCGGCGTGCGGGCGATCAATTCGGGGAGGCCCAGATTGGTCAACTGGCTGACGCCGGCGCGGCCGACGGCGGTTTGCCCGGCCAGCGTGACGACGGGCACGCCCATCCACAGCGCGTCCAGGCTCGTCGTATGGCCGTTGTAGGGCGTCGTGTCCAGTGCGATATCGATGTGGTGATAGGTACGGAAATAGTCCGGGATGGCCTGCCGGGCCACAAACTGCACGCGTTCGTGGCCAATGCCATCGCGACCCAGCCGGTCCAGCACGCGCTGGCGCGCGCTTCCCTCGGGCGCCCGCAGCAGCAGCCGCGATCCGGCGGCAGCGCCCAGAACCATTGCCCAAAGCGACAGCACGGCGTTGTTCACTTTGCGAAAGTTGTTGAGGCAACCGAAGGTGACATGGCCGTCTTGCAGGCACGGCAATGCGCTCACCGCGGGCTCACTGGTAAGCGGATCATAACACCAGAACGTGTCGCCAAGCCGGATCGATCGCTCGCAATAGAAGGCGTCGTCAAGCCCCGGCGGATCGATATACGGGTCGGTCAGGCGATAGTCCATCGTGTCCAGCCCCGTGGTGCCCGGATAGCCCAGCCACGTTACCTGCAGCGGCGCCGGCTTTTGCGCAAAGACCAGCAGCCGATTGTTGTCCGTGTGCAGCTTCAAATCGACCAGGATGTCGATCCGATCCTCGCGAATCCGCTGGGCCACCTGCTCGTCGCTCATGCCGACCGTCCATCGCCAGTCCCCGGCCAAATCCTCAAACCGCCGGGTCACGGCATCGGCCCGAGCCACCTGCGCATAGCAGATCAGTTCAACCCGCCGGCGATCGTGGTGACCCAGGAGCGGCAGCAGGAACTGGGAGCACACATGTTCACAAAAGTCGGCCGAGACATATCCAATCCGCAGCCGGCGATCCGGGTCGCGGATGTTTGTATGTGGACGAATGAGCCGGCCGAACCGCCGGGCGTGCTCCTCGTTCCACCGCCGGCTTTCGTCCAGGAGGCTCTGCGCGGTCGAAGCCGGATAACTGTGCAGCGTGAACAGGAGATTGTCATGGGCGGCGACAAACCCCGGCCGCAGCGCCATGGCCTTGCGATTGGCGGCGATGGCCTCGTCCAATTGTCCATTGTCGGCAAGGGTGTTGGCGAGATTGCTGTAGGCCGCAGCGTGATTGGGATCGAGTGCTATCGCCCTCTGGTAGCCGGCGATGGCGGCGTCGAGTTTGCCGGTGTCCTTCCATGCGTTGGCGAGATTGTAATGGGCCAGCGTGAATTTGCCGTCGATCGCCAGTGCCCGCTCATAGCAGGCGATGGCCTGCTCGGTCTGCCCGTTGGCGCGAAGGGCCATGCCGAGGTTGCAGTGGGCGCCGGCGAAATTGGGATTCAGCGCCAGCGCCCTCCGGTAACACGCAAGCGCCCGCTCGATCTCACCTTTGGCCTTCCACGCCGTGCCCAGATCGTTGTGCGCCTCGACGAAATCCGGCTTCAGCTCTATCGCCCGCTGGTACGATGCGATCGCTTCATCCATCCGGCCAGCGCTTTGCAGGAAGCTCGCCAGGTGAAAGTGGTAAGCGTGATTGCCCGGTGCAACGGCAATGGCCCGACGAATCAGCTCCGCAGCCTCCTGGTGCCGTCCGGCCTGCCCGAGTATCACACCCAGCAGATGCAGCGCATCGGCATGATTCGGCTCAGCCGCCAACACCTGCCGATAAGCGGCCTGGGCCTCCGCCAACCGGCCGGCGCGGTGGTGGTCCGCGGCGCGTTGCAGCAGCGGTTGAGTCGCAGGATTGGACATCGCGGACATCCTACCGTTGGATCGACTATCGCCACGTTGGATGTTCGCCAATCCACTGCCGCAGCGCGTCGACCACCTGCTCGATAACCCCCGTCCAATCTCCGATCGTCGCCTGGCGAAACAGCCGCATCGTCGGATACCAGGGACTGTCGCTGCGCTCCAGCAGCCATCGCCAATCCGGACAAAACGGCAGGAGCGTCCAGACCGGCCGGCCCATCGCGCCGGCCAGGTGAACCACCGCCGTGTCCACCGAAATGACAAGGTCGAGGTTGGCGATCAACCCGGCCGTCTCGGCAAAATCGTTCAACTCGCTCGTGAGGTCGATCAGGCGCATTCCGGTTGGCGGCGAGGCGGCCTGCTGCGACGCCGGGCCTTTTTGCAGACTGTAGAAGACCGCGTCGGAGAATTGCCCCAGCGCGGCGAGTGTGGCCAGCGGCAGCGATCGGTGGAGATCGTTTCTGTTTTCCGGCCGGCCGGCCCATGCCAGACCGATGCGCGGCCGCGTTTGGCCGTCGATTTTCCCGGACCACGCCTCAATGCGCTCCCGATGCGCATGGACATACGGAATATGGGATGGAATCGACTCGATCGTGGTGGAGAAGATTCCCGGCAGGTTCAGGAGCGGGCAATGCGCGTCAAACTCCGGAAGCGCATCCGAATGCCGCACCACTTGCGCAATGCCCTCCGTGCCGTCCAGCAGCGGGAGCAATTCCTCCTGACATTGCAGCACCACGCGCCGGCACCTCGCGGCGACCAGCGGCGCGTAGCGGATAAACTGAATCGTGTCACCCAATCCCTGTTCCGATGTCAGCAGAATCGTCCCGTCGGGAAGGTCCGAGCCATCCCACGCCGGCCGGGATAAAACGCGCGGCGCTTCCAGCCCCGGGCATTTCCATCGCCATTGGTATTGCTCCCACCCCTGGGCCAAATCGCCGCCGCGAAGCAGAACATGCGCCAGGTTGTAGTGGGCGCCGGCAAATTCGGGATTGATCGCGATGGCCGTGCGGTAGTATTCGACGGCCTGCTGCGGATGGCCCTGTTCCGCCAGCAGCACGCCGAGATTGTTGTGCGCCTCGACAGAGTTCGGATTTAGTTGCACCGCCAGCCGATAACAGGCCATGGCGCGGTCAAAGTCCGCGTTACTTGCGCACGCCTTGCCAAGGTTGAAATGAGCTTCGGCGGATTGAGGGTTCAGTTCCACCGCCCGCTGCAGGCAGGCGATGGACGAATCGATCTGCCCGCTCTGATGCAACGCGATGCCGAGATTGACGTGTGCCTCCATGTACCGCGGATCGGCGGCGATCGCGCCCTGATAACACGCGATGGCCCGATCAAGCCGGCCTTTGTCCTTCCAGGCGTTGCCCATGTTGAAATGGGCCGTGGCCAGATCGGGCCGCAGCGCGGTCAGCCGCTGATAACAGGCGATCGCCTGGTTGAGTTTGTTCTGACCCTGCCAGACGCTGCCCAGCAGATACAGCGCCTCCATGTTGTTGGGCCATGACGACAGAATATGCACGCAAACCGCCTCCGCCTCCGCCAGCCGCCCGGCGCTGTGGTGTGTCGCCGCGACGTGCATGGCCTGTTCAAGAGTGACTTGCGGCATGGACAGGGATTCTATGGCGAAGGCATAGTCACGGGAACTGGTGCGGTCGTGGCGTGGGCGATGAACGCTGTGGCGCGGGCGCCGTCGATGTAATCAACGTGCCCATCGCCGAAGAGCATGTTCGACCCGCCGCTGGGATACTGGATCAGCTCGTAGGCGAGAACCGTATCCGGCGTGACGGTTTTGGCGGTGAGACCCCGGCCGAGATAGACGTAGGACAGATGCCCGCCGGTGGAGAGTTGGCTGGCGACGGCTTGACTGGTGGGTCCGGTGGCGGGGATGTCGTGGCTGGAGGGGTTGACGAAGATCCCGCTGGTGACGTCCTCATTGAGGAGGATCGTCTCAAAGGAATCGGGGTATTGGCCCTGATGGTCGTCGGAATACATCGAGATCGCCTGGCCGATAGCGCGCAGATTGGCCATGGACTTCACACGATAGGCGGCCGCTGGCGATTTGCCAATGCTTGTGAAAAAGGGGCTTAAAATGGCCAGCGCCAGCAACGGGCTTGCGCAAACCAATAGCCAGAACAGCAGGCTTGCTCTCCGCGGCCGGTCTGGAGGAGTTTCGTAATCAAGCGGCAGCAGCGGGAGTTGATTGTTTTCCGACATGGTGGCCTCCGCGAAGCGTGCAGCGATCCGGAGCGGGATTATACTATCACTCGCTTTCACTTCGAAGGCATCGTCACCGGAAACTGCCCCGAGGCGGCGCGAGCGATGATCTTGGCGATTGTCGCCGCATCCACGGCCTCAACATGCCCATCGCCAAAGAGCACGTTCGACCCGCTGCCGGGATTCTGGATCAACTCGTAGGCAAGAACCGTATCCGGCGTCACGGTCTTTGCAGTGAGTCCCCGGCCGAGATAGACGTAGGACAGATGCCCGCCGGCCGAGAGTTGGCTGGCGACGGCTTGACTGGTGGGGCCGGTGGCGGGTGAGTCGTTGCCGGACGGACTGGCGAAGATTCCGCCGGTGACGTCCACATTGAGCAGGATGGTCTCAAAGGAATCGGGGTATTGGCCCTGATGGTCGTCGGAATAAATCGAGATCGCCTGGCCGATAGCGCGCAGATTGGCCATGGACTTTGTGCGGTTGGCGTCCTCTCGCGTGGGTCCGTCACAGTCCGTTCTGATGGTGCAGATAGCCACCGCCAGCAGGATGATGCCGCACAAAAGTAGCCAGAAAAGCAGGCTTGCCCGTCGCAGCCGGTTTTGCGGCGTCTCGCAATCAAGCGGCAACGGGGGATTGGGTTCGGATTCGGACATGATGGCCTCTGACGCTATTTAGAGGATGATGGACGGGGCGTGTCATACCACAACTTCCATTTTCCGGAAATTCCTCATGGCGACGGCATGGTCACAGGGAACTGCCCCGAGGCGGCGCGGGCAATGATCTTGGCGATTGTCGCCGCATCCACGGTCTCAACGTGCCCATCGCCGAAGAGCACGTTGGTCCCGAACCCGGGAATTGGGCTGATCTGGTACGCGACGATCGTTTTCGCTGTCGCCATGTTGACCGTGAGTCCGCTGCCAAGATACACGTACGACAGGTGCCCGCCGGCCGTCAGTTGATCGGCAACTGTCTGTGTGGTTGGACCGGTGGCAGGCGTGTCGGTACTGCGCGGCAGAATGAAAATGTCGCTGGTGACAGCTTCGTTCAGCAGAATAGTCTGAAATGAATCGGGGTACGCGCCATTATGATCCATGGAGTACATCGTGATAGCTTGGCCGATCGCGCGCAGATGGGCGGCGGATTCATCGCTTTGCTGGGCATATACGCTGCCTGGCCCGTCCAATATCGGGAAGAGAAACGAGATCGAAAGTCCGATGCACAAGAGAAAGAGACAGACGGCGATTGGGATCCACAAATACCAGCGGACTGGCCCGTCCGGCAGATCGCGTGGATTGGCGTAATCCAGCGGCAGTGGCGGGAGTTGATTGGATTCCGGCACGTTTGCCTCCTTATGGCGACGGGACGATGACCGGCATTGTACTGCCGTCGGGGATTGTCTGCGCGTAGAATTGGCGCGGGATTATCCTTCGGAGCCGGGATTCTCGGCGGTGTCCTTCACCATTTTGCCAGGCGGCGAGGTGTTGAGGTGGGCGATGGCCCGCGCGACCAGCGATTCGGCGAAATTGCGGAAGCTGAGTTCCGGGTTCGGTTCGCGGAAGTGACCCTTGCGTCCGCCGGCGCGGTCGGAGAGCAGAAAACACGCCCCGTCATAAAGGCGTTCCCGAAGCAGTTTGGTCAGAAGTATCTCGTAGCGTTTGGCGTACGACGCGGCCTTGAACTCGGGGAAGACTTTGAAATGCGGTTCGCGAGCCCGCACGGGCGCGGTCGAGCGCGGCGTCTCCTCAAGGAGCATGAAGAAGCCGAGCCACGGCCGGGCCGACGGCTTGAATGCGCCTTCACGGTACGCCGCCCAGATATCGGTCGCATTGCCCAGGGCTTCCTCGGTTCGGTTGTTGTAGTTGTTGCCCAAGGACGGACCGACCTGGGACTTGAACTCGATCGACGCAATGAGCGTTCCCTCAACGACCACCAGCAGATCCCAGCATTTTTCCGGCCGGAAATAGCCGGGCAGTTCGATGTTCCTGTGGCAGTAGACCGAAGGGCTGGAAATGCCATTTTCGACAAGCACATCGCGCACGAGGCTGATGAAGCCGTTCATCTGTTTACCCCCGGTGACGGCGGCGCGGGCGCCGGCATCGCGCCGGCCGGCGGCGCCGCCTTGCTTACGGGCCTGCGCGTCGCGCGTAGTCCAGAAGTGGCGGACGGCGTTGCGTAGTCGTTTATCGAGGTCCATCTTGCCTGGCATCGTGAATGGTAATAGATGGCGGCCGGAAGAGGTCTGCTGTGTGGCGGGTGAGGCGTTGTTCAGCCTGCCTGAAATATTCTCCATCAATCTCGACGCCGATGCTGTTTCTGCCCCATTTGGCGGCGGCGACGTTGGTCGTGCCGGTGCCCATGAACGGGTCAAGGACGGTATCGCCGACGAAGCTGAACATGCGGATCAGCCGCTCGGCCAGCTCGATCGGGTAGGGCGCGGGGTGATTGCGCGTCGAGGCCCCGGTCAGGCCGGTCCAGATTTGCTGAAACCATTTCTTATGATTGTCGGCGGAGATGACGCTGAGTACGCGCTCGGCAATGGTGGGGGTGCGATAGCCGCCGGGCTTGCGCTGCATCAGGATGAATTCAATGTCGTTCTTGACGACGGAGTTGGGTTCGTACGGCTTGCCGAGAAATCCGCCGCCGTTGCCGGTGGCCTCGAAGACCGCGTTGGCGATCTTGTTCCAGATGATCGGCGAGAGGTTGTCAAAGCCGATGGCGCGGCAATGTTCCTGTATGGAAGCGTGCAGTGGCACGACGGTATGCCGGCCGCCGTTCTTCCGCCGCGAGAGGCACACATCGCCGACGACGCACACCAGCCGCCCGCCGGGGACCAGCAGGCGAAAGCACTCCTGCCAGACCCGATCGAGTTCGGCAAGGAACTGGTCATAATCCTCGACGTGGCCGAGTTGCCCCTCGGACTGTCGGTATTCCTTGAGCGTCCAATAGGGCGGCGAGGTGAGGACCAGGTGGACGCTTTGCTGGGCAAGACCGGACAGATTTCGGGCGTCGCCATGATGCAGGGCATGCCGGGTCGGGATCTTCTGCACCGCCTCTTCGACTTTTCGCGTAAGCCGTTCATCCCGGGCGATTCGCGGGATATCGGTCTGCGGGTCTTTGAGATCAGCCAGATCGGGTGGAATGAATGCCGCGAGATCGGGGAAGTCGGGCGCGGCGGCCTCCTCAAGAATGGCAATAGTCGGATCGCGTCTCACGTGCCACAACCTACCATGAACGGCGACGCGACGCACGATCTTGCGCGCTATGCGTACCGCGCAGCATCGGGGATTTGAGCCTCGCCATCGCCCCGGTTAGGCTGTGCTCCGTCGCCTGCCGCTCCCATGATTGGAGGCGGGCTATTGATTTACACAGGAATCCATCCCATGCCCGACGAAAAGCCAGTTGTATTGATGACCGAAGGATCGGACGAACGGCCGTTGAAGTGGTTGCGGGAACGCGCCAACGTCATCGAGGCCGCCAGCGGCACCGAGGCGTTTGATCGCACGTTGCCGGAGGCGGCGGGGTTGGCGGTTCGCACGTATACGCGCGTGGATGCGGCCCTGCTGGCGCGGGCGCCCAAATTGCGCGTGGTGGGACGCGGCGGGGTGGGGATCGAAAACATCGACGTCCCGGCCTGCCGAAAAGTCGGCGTTCAGGTCGTCTATACCCCCGATGCCAACACGCTGGCCGTCGGCGATTTCGTCTTCGGGTATCTGCTCCAGATTCTACGCCCGTGGAATTTCTTTCGCGATCAGGCCTACGCGCCGGCGGAATTCAAGCGCATCCGCAACACCGTCCGCGGCCGCCAGCTCAATGAGATGACGATCGGAATCCTGGGCATGGGCCGTGTCGGCCGGCGCGTGGGCAATATCGCCAGCCGCGGATTCGGGATGCGCGTGCTCTACAACGATCTGATCGACGTTTCGGCCAGGGTGGATTTCCCGGCCGAGAGCGTTTCCAAGGATCGCCTCTATCGCGAATCGGACATCCTGTCGCTGCACGTGACGATGCTGCCCGGCAACGAGAATCTCGTCGGCGCTGAACAGTTGAAACTGCTCAAACCCGCCAGCGTGGTCATCAACACCAGCCGCGGCGAAGTGCTCGACGCCGCCGCCCTGGCCCAGGCGATCAAGTCCGGCCACGTTTACGGCGCCGCGTTGGATGTCTACCACCCCGAGCCGCCGGGAGCGGATTTCCCGCTTCTGGGTCTGGATCGCGTGCTTCTGACCCCACACCTGGCCGCACGAACGTACACCGCCATGGAGAACATGAG
>CAYQTE010000088.1:0-15806 GCA_964420285.1 uncultured Tepidisphaeraceae bacterium | reverse complement strand
GGGCCAGCTTGACAGAAGGGTGCCCACCCCGTAACGTACGCGGCCCGTGAAGACGCGGCGGGTAGTCCCCGCCGTTGCTTGTTTTTGGGGAGATTCGGGCGTTTAGGTCCGATAGGAGTCGTGCATGCAACCCGTCCAACGCATCAGCAAGGCCCGCAAGCGCAAGCGCCGCTCGCACCATGCGCTGCGCCCGATCCATTACGTGCGCTGCCCGCAATGCGGCAACGCCAAGTTGCCTCACTGCGCTTGCGACAACTGCGGCTTTGTGAATCCCAAACTCGTGCTCCAGATGGAGACCGAGGAAGAGTAGGCCAAGCGGAGGCTTTACAGCGTGCGGGCAGCGGTGGACGTCATGGGCGGCGACTTCGCTCCGGGCGCAGTGCTCCAGGGGTGCTGGGATGCCGCGCCTCTCCTTCACGATGGAGATGTCGTCCACCTTGTCGGCGACCAGGCGGTCATCGACCGAGGCCTGCAAGCCAGCGGCTTGGCGTCCGATAAACTTGCCCATTACAAGATAGTCCCCTCCACGCAGGTCGTCGGAATGGACGATCCGCCGGTGGAGGCCATCCGCTCCAAACCGGACAGCTCCATCGCCGTCATGTGCAAGCTCGCTTCGCGTGGTGAGGCCGACGTCGTCATCTCCGCCGGAAACACCGGAGCCTGCGTTGCCGCCGCTCAGCTCCGCATGCGTCTGCTGGCCGGCGTCAACCGCCCCGGAATCGGCGTGATCGTGCCAACTTCTCACGGCCCGGTGGTTTTTTGCGATGTCGGGGCCAATCCCGAACCCAAACCCAAGCATCTGCTCCAATACGCGATCATGGCCGGGGCTTATTCAACGGCCGTCTGCAACGTCAAGAACCCGCGCGTAGGCCTGCTGAGCATCGGGGAGGAAGATGCCAAGGGCAACACGCTGGTGAAGAAGACCCGCAAGCTGCTGAAGGACGAACCGCTGGTCAACTTCATGGGCAATATCGAGGGCCGGGATTTGCTGTCCGGCGTGGTCGATGTCGTCGTCTGTGACGGGTTCGTCGGCAACATCGTTTTGAAATTCATCGAGGGTCTGGTCGATACGCTCTTCAAAGGCCTGGCCGCCGATCTCCGCGAATCCGTGCCCAATCTCATGCCACAGCTCAAGCCCGCATTGGACCGGGTGTATCGTCGGCACGACTGGCGGGATTACGGCGGTGCGCCGCTGCTGGGCGTGGACGGATATTGCCTGATTTGTCATGGTCGATCCGACGCGCGGGCCATCACCAGCGCCATTCGCGTTGGCAAACAGCTCAGCGGCAGCGGAATCAATGAGAAGATCGTGCAGACCATACAGAGGACCATTCCTGTCGAAGAGGATTGATCGATCGATCGCCGCTTTTGCCTGCGGCGGCTTTCAACACCGATTATTACGCTTATGCCAAACGAAGGCGCCACCATCATCGGGACTGGAAGTTGCCTGCCGGAAAAACGGCTCAGCAACGACGACCTCGCCCGCATGGTCGAGACCAGCGACGACTGGATAATGCAGCGCACCGGCATCCGTGAGCGCCGTGTCGCCGGCCCCGACGACACCACCGCCTCCCTGGCCACTGAAGCCGCCAAAAAAGCCATCGAAGCCGCCGGAATCAAGCCCGCCGATCTCGACCTGATCATTTGCGCCACGATCACCGGGGAAATGACATTCCCATCGACGGCCTGTTTCGTCGCGGCGTCGCTGGGTCTTTCCGGCGTGCCCGCGTTTGATATGTCCGCCGCCTGTTCGGGGTTCATCTACGCACTGCTCACCGGCGCCAATTTCATCAAGAGCGGCGGATCGAAGAATGTCCTGGTCATTGGCGCTGAAACCCTGAGCCGAATCGTCGATTACACCGATCGGTCAAGCTGCATCCTCTTTGGCGACGGCGCCGGTGCGGCCGTGCTGCAGCGCACCAGCGATTCCAAACGCGGAGTGATCTACGGCACGCTTCACGCCGATGGCAGCGGCGCCGACGTGATGAAATGCCCGCCGGGCAGCCGCCATCCCATCACCATGGAGATGATTGCCGCCCGCCAGCAATTCGTGCAGATCAAAGGGCGCGAGGTTTACAAATTTGCCGTCCAGAAATTCGAGGAACTCATCCGTGAGGCGATGCGCGCCTGCGAATTGTCTCCCAACGACGTCAAACTCATCGTTCCCCACCAGGTCAACCAGCGCATCATCGACTCGGCCCTGGAAAAGCTGAACATGCCGGCCAGCAAGGCCTTCGTCAACATCGACCGCTACGGCAATACGGCCGCCGCCAGCATCCCCATCGCCCTTGATGAAGCGTGGCGCACCGGCCTCATCCACCCCGGCGATGTCATCATCCTGGTCGCCTTTGGCGCCGGCCTCACCTGGGCCAACGCGGTGCTGCGGCTATGAGCAATGCGCTCTACATCCTCTGCCCCGGCCAGGGCGCCCAGACCGTCGGCATGGGCCGTGAATTTCACGCCGCCAGCCCGGCCGCTCGGTCGATCTTCGATCAGGCCAACCGCATTCTCGGATTCGATCTCCAGTCGATCTGCTTTACCGGGCCCGATGCCAGACTCAATCAAACCGACATCAGCCAGCCCGCGATCTACGTCACCGGTGTCGCCAGCTTTCACGCGGCCGTCGAAGCTGGCCAGCTTGATCCCAAATCGATCGCCGCCTGTGCCGGCCTGAGCTTGGGCGAATACACGGCACTGCACTTGGCGGGCGCGTTTGATTTTGCGGCCGGGCTGCGGCTTGTGGCCGCCCGCGGCCGGCTCATGCAGCAGGCTGCCGAAAGCCATCCCAGCGGCATGGTTGCTCTCATCGGCGCTGATGAACCGGCTGCTCAGGAAGTCTGTCGCACCGCCGCCGAGGGTGATGTGCTGGTTCTGGCCAATTTCAACGCGCCCGGGCAGATCGTGCTGAGCGGATCGAAATCCGCCTGCGATCGCGCCCTGGCCGCTGCGGAAAAAGCCGGCCTGCGAGCGACGCCCCTGGTGGTTGCCGGCGCGTTTCACAGCCCGCTGATGCAATCCGCCGCCGATGCCATGCGTCGCGAACTTGACGCCGTCTCCATCCAGCCAACCCGAATTCCCGTCTGGTCAAACGTCACGGCCCAGCCGCATACAACCCCCGACGCCATTCGCGATCTTCTGGTCCAGCAGATCGTGCGGCCCGTCCGCTGGGCGCAGACCGTGACCGATCTGATCCGAGCCGCCGGCGGAGCGGGACGTTTCATCGAACTGGCCCCCGGCCGTACACTGGCCGGGCTGGCGCGGCGCATTGACCGGCGACTTGCGGTAGAATCGGTCCCGGTGCCGGTCGGCGAAAGGAAAGCGTCGGCCGTCGCCTCGTGAGCACCAATGGACCAGAGCCTCTTGCCAAAAACGGAGTGGACATGAACGAAAAACGAGTGGCGCTGGTCACGGGAGGATCGCGTGGCATCGGCGCCGCCATCGTCAAGCGACTGGCCCACGACGGATTTCACGTGGTGGCCATGGCGCGATCGGCCGACAAACTCGCCGCCGTCGTGGCGGAGGTCGCCGCCGCCAACGGGTCTGCCGAGGCGCTGGTCTGCGATATCGCTGACGCCAAGGCACTGGCGGCCGCCGTGGAGGGCGTCGCCGAGCGGCTGGGGCGGATCGACGTGCTGGTCAACAACGCCGGCATCACGCGCGATGGGCTGATCCTTCGCATGGACGATGAGGATTTCGACGCGGTGATCGCCGTCAATCTCAAGAGCGCATTTGTCACGATCCGCGCCGCCTCGCGGCCGATGATGCGAGCCAAGGGTGGCCGCATCATCAATATCTCCAGTGTCTCAGGCGTAGCCGGGAACGCCGGGCAGGCCAACTACGCCGCCAGCAAGGCGGGTTTGATTGGCCTGACCAAGAGCGTCGCGAAGGAATTTGCGGCCAAGAACATCACCGCCAACGCGATCGCGCCCGGTTTCATCACCACCGACATGACCGACGTGCTGGCCGAACCCGTCAAGGAAGGGGCCCGCGCCCTGATCCCCATGCGACGGTTTGGCCAGCCGCAGGAAATCGCCGCCGTGGTGTCCTTTTTGGCCGGTCCCGACGGCAGTTACGTCACAGGCCAGGTGATCTGCGTGGACGGCGGCATGGTGATGTGAGAATGGGAATCCCGCCCGCCCGTATGGCGGCGGGTTGAAAAACATCGGCCACCACTATAGTCTGCCGGCCGCTGGGCCGAGCGGTCCAGGGCCGAGGTCGGCTATCAACGTCAGGGCAGGTGCATGCTATGGAAGACATCGAGCAGAAGGTCAAGGAAATCGTCAGCGAACAGATGGGCGTCGATAAGAACGAGATCACGCGCGAGACGCATTTCATCAACGACCTCAACGCCGACTCGCTGGACACCGTCGAGCTGGTGATGGAGTTCGAGGATGAATTCGAGCTTTCCATCCCCGACGAGGACGCGGAAAAGATCCAGACGGTCGGGCAGGCGATCGACTACATCAAGGAGCACTCCTCCAACAAGTAGTCCCGCCGCCCCGTGCGGTCGCGCTGACTTGCCGTTCCCATGAAACGCCGTGTCGTCATTACCGGACTCGGACTGGTCACCAGCCTCGGCGAAGTCGTCGATGAGGTCTGGGACCAAATCTGCGCCGGCAAGAGCGGCATCGGCAACATCACGCGCTGGGATCCGGGCGATTTCCCCGTCCGCTTCGGTGGCGAATGTTCCGCCTTCGACATCGCCCGTTACGGCATTGATGTTCGCGAAGCCAAGCGCCTCGACCGCTTCGGCCAGTTCGGTATTGCCGCCAGCATCAACGCCGTCCGCGATGCTTCCATCGACTTCGAGAAGGAAGACCGCTTCCGCTGCGGGGTGGTCATTGGCTCCGGCATCGGCGGCATTGAAACCCTCGAAGAACAGAACATCATCCTCAACACCCGCGGCGTCTCCCGCGTCAGCCCCTTCACCGTGCCGCGACTCATGGTCAACGCCGCCAGCGGCAACGTCTCGATCATCTACCAGATCCACGGCCCCAGCAGTGCCGTCGTCACCGCCTGCGCCACCGGCTCCAACGCCATCGGCGACGCCGGTCGATTCATTCAGCACGATTATGCCGACGTCATGATCGCCGGCGGTTCCGAAGCCGCTCTGTGCCGTCTCGGTCTGGGCAGCTTTTGCGCCGCCAGAGCCCTTTCCACGCGCAACGACGATCCTCCTCGCGCCAGCCGGCCGTTCGACCGCGGCCGCGACGGTTTCGTCATGTCCGAAGGCGCCGGCGTGGTCATTCTCGAAGAACTCGACCACGCCAGGAAGCGGGGGGCTCGTATCTACGCCGAACTCATCGGCTACGGCATGAGTGCCGACGGCTCACACATCACCCAGCCCGAGCCTGAAGGCCTGGGCGCGACCATGGCCATGCAACAGGCACTTCGCGACGCCGGCATCGGGCCCGATCAGGTCGATTACATCAACGCCCACGGCACCAGCACTCCGCTGGGCGATCTTGCCGAGACCAAGGCCATCAAACGAACCTTCGGCCCGCACGCCTATAAGGTGGCCATCAGTTCCACCAAGAGCGCCCTGGGCCATCTCCTGGGCGCCAGCGGCGGCGTCGAGGCCGTCTTCAGCGCCCTGGCCATCCAGCGGAATCTGATTCCGCCCACTATCAATCTCGATGATCCCGACCCCGAGTGCGATCTGGACTACGTCCCCAACAAGGCCCGTGAAGCCAAAGTGACGGTGGCCCTCAGCAACAGCTTCGGCTTCGGCGGGCACAACGCCTGTCTGCTCATGCGCAAGTTCGCGTAAGCACTCACGCCGCCTTGGCGACGCTTACGCGGTTTCGGCCGCCTTCTTTGCTTTGATAGAGTGCGGCGTCGGCACGCTTGACAAGACTCTTTGCCGTGTCGCCGGGGCGGGCGGCAGCCACACCCACCGATATGGTGAGTTTCACCAGACCGTTGGGAATTTCGACAAACGATTCCTGCACCAGCATCCGCGCCCGCTCGGCCGTCGCCTGGAGATTGGGCAGGCCGATGTTCGTCATGATTATCAGGAATTCTTCGCCGCCCCAGCGTCCCACCGTATCCACGGCGCGAACCGCCGATACCAGGCTGTTACTGACCATGCAGATCGCCTTGTCCCCCGCCTCGTGCCCGAATGAATCGTTGATGCGCTTGAAGCGGTCGATATCGGCCATCAGCACGCCCACCGGCCAGCCGTAGTGGCGCATGTCTTTCAGCCGCGACTCCAGTCGCCTTTCCGTGCAGCCGCGATTGGCCAAGCCGGTCAGCCTGTCGACCAGCGCGACCTTCTTGAGCACCTCGATGGTCTGAACGTGTCGTGCGGCGTCGGCGTTGTCGTGAAAGGTCTCAACGGCGGCGATGATCTCGCCCTGGGCGTTGCGGATCGGATTGGTGCAGACCTGCACCGGCCGGCGGTGCCCGTCCTTGTGGTGGAGAAACACCGACGCTTCCCGTGTTTGCCCGTCATCGAGCGTGGCCTGCAAGGGGCAATTGTCGCGGCAGAGGCAACTGCCGCAGGTATCGACGTGGTTGAGCACGTTATCGCGGCATTGCCGTCCCAGCACCTCGGCGGCCGCAAAGCCCGTCAGACGCTCGGCGCCGCGGTTCCAATAGGCGATCTTGCGGTCCCTGCCAACAACGTACACGCCGTCGGTGATGCAGTCGAGAATCGTCTTATAGGAAGCATCGCTCAGCATAGTGGCAGCCTGTCCCCCGTCCGTATTTGTCTTGCAAGACGATCACTAATGTACTGATCGGCATTTGGAGCGGCGGTCTTTGGCCGCTGGCATGCAAGAATTTGGCAAGTTTGCGCAAGAACGACGCGCAATCGCGCCTCAGGCGTACAGCTTCACTTCGGCGGCGACAAGGCAAACGTCGC
The DNA here is from genome assembly GCA_964420285.1 of uncultured Tepidisphaeraceae bacterium. GTDB lineage: Bacteria > Planctomycetota > Phycisphaerae > Tepidisphaerales > Tepidisphaeraceae > CAYQTE01. Next base: position 8,941 of record CAYQTE010000088.1, on the reverse strand, counting down.
GGTGACCTCGACCGTGAACGACACGGCGCCCGGATCGCTCCCCACCGCCTCGGCCGGCTCGGCGTTGGCGGTATCCGGCTCGCCCAGTGCCGTCCGCAGGTAATCACCGATCGGCTCGGCATCGTCCGATATCGTGCGACCGGCGCTGGCGGCGCTCATTCTGCGCGCGGGCCCCAACCCGAACCCCGCCACCTCCGCCAGCCGTTTTGCTTCCGCCGTGGCCCGTTCCGTGGCCGTGGCAAGCAATTTTGTTCGCTCGCTTTCGCTGACCGCATGAACATATTGAAAATCCTCCTCGACCGAGGTGTCCGATGCCTCGGTCGTCGCGGCCGGCGCTGTGGCGGGCGCCGTCGTGGCCGGTTGGGTCGTTGGCTGGCCGGCATGCGCCACCGCCGAGCGAATCCGATCCCCCAGCGCCGCGGCGTTGACCACCGCCTCATCGCTCCCGTGCGCCGACAAATCCCATTCCGCCTGCACCACGCACGTGACCGACGGCGACGGCTGTGTCGCCGCGGCACGATCCGCGCCGCCGCCCGCCATCAGCAATATCTCCAGCCGATCCTGGCTCGACTGCGGCCCCGCGCTGGTGTGGGTGGCGCCGGCCGACAGCGTCCCGGCTACTGGCGACAAATCCGCCAACGCCTGCTCGACGGCGTCACGTCGCTGATCCAGATCGGCCACAGCCTGGCGCGTGTCGCGATCGGTGGATGTGATACGCACGCGTACCCGCAGCCGATCCGGCGTCACGTTCAACGTCGCCCGCCCCGTTGCCGTTACCCCGTCCCCGACATCCGCGGCGCACCGGCGCCCCATCCACCCTGTTGCCATTACCGCCACGCAAAAACTCATCGCGACACGTAACAACGCTTTCACCCGATCATCTCCTTCATGCCGGCCCGTTAGACGATGACCCGCCGCAGGTGCGGCAAAATCGGCCCACGGCTCCGGATGGGCCGATTATCGTCTTTAGTCGATCCGCCGGCCACTGTTGCCGAATCCTCCAACATGGCCCGCGTTTCTCTCAAATAATTCTTGACCGCCCGGTGCGCCGGCGTGATACTATACAGTAATGAGTTCGTATCGCGTTGACAGCATTGGCCGGTTGGCTCGTCAACTGACTTTCACGCCATCCGCCACCCGGGCGGCGCAGATGGTGGCGGCCGAGGGACTCCTTTTTGAAATCGAGCCGCTCTCGGCCTATCCGTTGGATTTCATCGTCTTTCGCATAACCGGCTATCATCCCAAGAGGGTCGATTCCGGCCTGATCACCGGACTGGCCCTGCAACACGACCTGGGGCTGCTCATCGAGCAGGTCAGCCGGACACTCAATCTTCGCATGGACGCGGCCGGCGAGCCGGTGCTCACCATCGGCCAGGTCAGCGAGCGATTCAACGTGACGGGCAAGACGATTCAGCGCTGGCGGCGGCGCGGGCTGGCGGCGCGGCGGTTCATCTTCCCCGATGGCAAGCCGCGAGTCGGATTTCTGGTCGGCCACGTCGAACGCTTCATCCGCACGCGATCGGGCCAGACCGAACAATCACCCGGCCGCGGCCGGCGCGGCATCACGCTCTCGGTTCTCACCGATGCCGAGCGGGAATCCATATTGCCCAGCGCCCGGCGGCTGGCCGCTCGATGCGGCTGTCCGGCCGTTGAAATCGCGAGGCGCCTCGGCCGGCGGCTTAACCGCTCGCCCTTGAGCATCGCGGCGGTACTTCGCGAACACGATGCGGCCTGCCCGGGCGACCCGATCCTGGCGGCGGCGCCGGCGCTGCTCGACGACACTTGGCGCTCGGCCGTCTACCGTCAATACCGCCGCGGCGATTCGATTCGATCGATCTGCCGCCGCATCGGCGCCTCGCGCAGCGTCGTATACCGCGCCATCCGCGATGAACGCCTCAGCCGCCTGCTGCACCGCAAGGCCAAGTTCATTGACGATCCGATCTATCACGGCCCGGACGCGGCCGACGCCATCAATACCATCGCCAGCCAGCATGAGGCGATGAGCGACCAGTCCAGTGTCGGCGCGGCTGTCCCGGCCGGGCTGCCGCCTTGGCTGGCGGAGTTGTACCGCACGCCGCTGCTGGGTCCGGCCGGTGAGCGGGCGATGTTCCTCAAGCTCAACTTTCACAAGTTCCAGTTTGCGGCGGGGCGGTCGCGGCTGGACGAGGCGTTCGCCGGTCATCGGCAGCTTCTGCGGCTGGAGAAATGCCGCCGTGACATTATTGCCGTCAAGAACGCCATCGTCCGGGCGAATCTGCGCCTGGTGGTCAGCGTGGCGCGCAAGCACATGCGGCCGGGTTTGGAAATGCCGGAATTGCTCAGTGACGGCAGCGTGACGCTCATGCGCGCGATCGATTCGTTTGATATCCACAAGGGAAATCACTTCAGCACCTACGCGACACTGGCCTTGATGAAGGGATTTGCCCGCGACGCGGCGCGACCGACGGCCCGCGATCGCCACGCCGGCGACGCCGTCCTGGAAGGCATCTCCGATCCGCGCTGCGACGCCGTGTACGATCGTCTGCTGCAACGCGATCAGGTCCGCACTCTCATGTCCCGGCTGACCGAGCAGGAATCGCGCGTGGTGCGGGCGTATTACGGCTTGGGCACGACGGCCGCATCCAGCTACCAGCAGGTCAGCCGTCTGCTGGGCATGACCCAGCGCCGCGTGAGGCAGATCGAGCGTCAGGCGATGGCCAAGCTGCGCGAGGCGTCAGACGCTTCGGAATAATCCTGTCAACGAGTCTTGTCCCAAACCATGACCGACCTGCCGCCGCTAACGCCTGTGCGCCAGCCCGGCATCCCACTGCGGCCGGCGATTGTCCTAACGATATTGATTCCAGTTGCCGCCCTGTTCGATCGCCCCATGGCGACATACGTGCGTGATAGCGGCCTGGCGGATTATCTCACGCAAAACTGGCCGCACGTCCTGCTGCTGATTCGCGTCCCCGGCAATTTCTGGTCGTACACGATCCCCGCCTGCATCTGGCTGCTGCTATTGGCGAGGCAACACTCCTTATCCCCTCTCCCTGTACTCAGGTGGAGGGTTAGGGTGGGGGTCATCGCCGCGAGCCTTTGCACGCTGCTGAACATCCTGGCGACCCTGCGCCTCCCCAACAACGTCCTGTGGACCTCGGCACTCACATTGGCGCTGCCCGACAACACTCTCTGGACATACCTGGCGTCGGCGGCCACGGCGGCGATAGCGCTTTGGCTCCTTGTCCCCGGCGATCTCGATCCCCGGCGACTGCAACAAACGGCCGTCGTCTTCCTGGCCGGCATTCTGTCCGGAACCAACTGGCTCCTGAAATGGTGTTTCGGCCGCACGCGCCCGTTTCGACAGGGCACAACCCCATTCGAATTCCACCCCTTCGCCGGCGGCCTGCACGGTCTGGGCGGCCATCCGCCCCGGCCGTTCAGTTTCCCCTCCGGCGATGTCTCCCTCGCCTTCGCCATGCTCGCCGCACTTATGTGGGTCGCCCCGCGCTTTCGCCCGTTGTTTTGGTTTCTCGCGCTGATCGTCCTCATCGAGCGCATGGCCGAAAACGCTCACTATTTCTGCGATACTATCGGGGGCGCGGCATTGGGATGGGCCAGCGCATGGGCGGCCGTGTGCCTCGTGCAATGGATGTCCACCCGGTGCAATTCGGGGGAACTTTGCAACGCCCGCCGCCTCATCTCGAAACGCTGATCACGCCGCCCGCTTGTCCGGCCGACGCGGACAGCCGATACTACGGTTGACCTATGACCCCATCGCCGTACCTCTCACTCGTCATCCCTGCCTTCAACGAGCAGGAAAACATCGCGTTGCTGCTCCAGCGTGTCGAGGCGGCGATGCGGGCGACGGAGGAGCCGTTTGAAGTGCTGGTGATCGACGATGGCAGCACTGACGACACGCCGCGATTGCTCTCCGACGCGATGGCGATCCGGCCGTGGCTGCGGGTGATTCGTCTCAATCGCAACAGCGGCCAGAGTGCCGCCTTCGACGCCGGGTTCAAGGCCGCTCGAGGGGACCTGATCGCCACCATGGACGCCGATCTGCAGAACGATCCGGAGGAGATCCCGCGCCTGCTGCCGATGCTCGACGGGTTCGACATGGTCAACGGCTGGCGGCAAAAGCGGCAGGACAGCCGGTTCCGTCTTATTCAGACCCGCATCGCCAACGGCGTTCGCAACTGGCTGAGCCAGGAAACGATCCACGATTCGGCGTGCAGCCTGAAGGTCTACCGCCGGCATTGTCTGGAGGGGATTCAGTTGTACAGCGGCATGCACCGCTTCATGCCGACGCTGGTCAAGATGCGGGGCTACACGGTCCGCGAAGTCCCCGTCAAGCACTCGCCGCGTCACGCCGGAACCGGCAAATACGGCATGTGGAATCGCGCCCTGCGGGCCTTGATCGACCTCCTGGCCGTCCGCTGGATGAAGAAACGCTATCTCCGCTACACCGCCGCAGAAGTGTCGCCTGCGAACCGGAAATGCGAATAAGCCGCAAAGACTCTGTATTTCTCCGCCCGATTTCCAGTCGGGCCATCGACTCTGTACAATCGCCCGCCTGTCGAACAACCTGATGTTCCGTCACGTACCCAACATACTCACCGGCTTGCGGCTCGTTCTGGCCGCGGTCTTCTTTGCCATGCTGGCCGATTACCAGCAGCCCCTCAGCGCTTCGTCAGGTCAGGCACTGTGGCTGAACCTGGCGTTTGCCATCTACATGATCGCCCTGATCACCGATTTTCTCGATGGCTATCTGGCCCGCAAATGGAAGGTGGAAGGCGCATTCGGCCGAGTTGTCGATCCCTTCGTGGACAAAGTTCTGGTGCTGGGCAGTTTCGTGTTCTTTGCCGGGCGGAATTTCACCATCCCCAGCTTCAACCCGTCGGACATCCCCTCCAACGTGACCACCATCACTGGCATCGCGCCGTGGATGGTCGTCGTCATCATCGCACGCGAACTGCTGGTCACCAGCCTGCGCGGCGCCAGCGAACAGTCCGGCCAGAATTTCGCCGCCGCGTTCAGCGGCAAACTCAAGATGGTCGCCCAATCAATCACCATCCTTGCGGTTCTGCTCTATGTGAACTATCTGCAATGGCTCAAAGCCCACGACTGGGAAGCGCCCGCCGCCATCGTGCGAAACATCTTCATCTGGGCCACGCTCGCCATCACCCTGGTCAGCGGATTGCTCTACGTCCGCCGGGCGATCGGCCTGTACCGAAAAAACCTCATCCGGTGAACCCAGTGAAGAAGTGGATCGTCACCATCGGCGGCTGCGGGCTGGCGCCGCTTGCGCCGGGAACTTTCGGCACCGCCGGCGCGATGCTCATTCTCGCGGCCGTGTATGTGATTCTGCGACCCGATCCAGCCGAATGGAACGCAATCCTGATCGGCTCGACGTTGCTGTTTTCGGTACTGTGCGTGATGCTCGGCCCGTGGGGCATCCGCTATTTCGGCAAGGCCGACCCCGGTTCGTTTGTGCTGGACGAAGGGGCCGGCATCAGTTTGACTCTGCTGGCATTGCCAATGCCGCAGCACGCCTCGACGTGGATTCTGGCATTCCTGGCGTTCCGGCTGTTCGACGCGACCAAGCCGCCGCCGATTCGCCAGCTTGAAAAGCTACCGGCCGGCTGGGGAATCCTCGCCGACGATCTGGGCGCCGCGGTCCTGGCCAATCTGCTGTGCCAGTTGCTCTTGCGCTGGCCGGCCCTCACGCACATCGTGCATTCTTAGCCGACAAGTTGCCGCCGCCGGCGCCAGCTCAGATATGGCCGGTGAAGACCAGCAACGCATATCCCCCAAAGACGATGCAGAAACATCCGAACGGCCAAAGCTGGTTGTGGCGGAAATAGCGCATCAGGAATTTCACGCTCAAATACGCCATCGCGCCGGCCACCAGCGCCGCCAATAGCGTCTTTTCCAGTTCCAGCGGCGCCCTGATCTCCAGGAACTTGGGAATCTCCGCCACTCCCGCCAGCAGGATCACCGGCGCCGCCAGCATGAACGAATACCGGCTGGCTTCCTCATAGCTCAATCCCGCCAGCAGCCCGCCGATGATCGTCACGCCGCTTCGGGATATGCCCGGCAGGTACGCCAGCGACTGGCTGGCACCGATCAATGTGCCGGCCGGCAGGGACATGTCCTCCGCCTGCTTCAACACGGCGCCGCTTTGGGCACGGGCGATGGATCGCCTTTTCATCAGGTCGCCAAGGATCATGATCCCGCCATTTAAGATCAGCAGCCCCGCCACCCACTTCACGTGGGCGATGTCCACCAGCAACTCAACGCGCTTCTTGGCCAGCAATCCCACCGCCCCCACCACGATCGTTCCCACCACCAGCAGCCACGCGAATTTGCTTTCCCGGTCGTAAATCAGCTTCCCCCGACCCACGCTCCCCACCAGCGCCGCCAGCACTTTCCTCCAATCCGACCAGAAATAGATCCCCAGCGCCGCGGCCGTCGCCAGGTGCAACGCCACACTGAACGCCAGGTAATCGTCGCCGTGGACGTTGACGTCGTGCCAGCCCAGCAGGGCAGGCACCAGCACCAACTGAGCCAAGCTGCTGATGGGAAAAAGCTCAGAAACCCCCTGAATCGCCCCCAGAACCAGCGCCTGCCACAAGAGTATCTTATCCATACGCTCATTTCCGTCGTAAGCCACGCGCCACAATTGCGCTGATAATCCGATGGACGACCCCGCCACCGTACTATATAATAAACTCAATCAGGTCCGCAAACGGGTAATGCCATGGTTTTGAACGTCATACGAGCGTTCTTCGTGTTGGTGATGGCCGGAGTCGGTTGGTATTTCATCATCAATGCCTCGAAGATCCCCGACGTCAACGCCCAGATGGCGATGTTCCTTGCCGTAGGCATGGGGCTTCTGTTCGTCTGTATCGACATTCTTTCACCTCGCCGCAAGGTCATGGTCTTTTCCGGGATCGTGCTGGGGTTGCTCATCGGCGTCGTCGTCGCCTGTGCGTTGAGTTTTGTCGTCCGCTTGATCGCCGACACATTCTGGCAGGCCAATACCAGCCTGGTGTTTGAAAGAGCCGCTGACAAGCAACGATACATGGAGAGCTACGCCAATCAGCGGGATTTCATCGTCACCTTCATCGACCTGACGATCGGCGCAACCGTCTGCTATCTCTCCGTCAGCTTCATCCTGCAAACCAAGGACGATTTCCGATTCGTCGTCCCCTACGTCGAGTTCTCCCGCCAGACACGCGGCGCCCGCCCCGTCCTGCTCGACACCAGCGTGCTTATCGACGGCCGCATCGGCGATATCGTCGCGGCCGGGTTTTTCGATACCCGGCTTATCGTCCCGCAATTCGTGCTTGATGAACTTCAGGCCATTGCCGACAGTTCCGACAAGATTCGCCGTGCCCGCGGCCGGCACGGGTTGGACGTGCTCCAGCGTCTTCGCTCCCAGAAACGCGCGGATGTGGCCCTGTACGATGCACCGTCCAACGCCCCCAAGCCGTCCGACAATGACACCGTTGATCATCGTCTGATCGCCCTGGCCGCGGAACTGGGCGCCCGCGTCCTGACCAATGATTTCAATCTCAACAAGGTCGCTACCCTCCGCGGCATCGCCGTCATCAACCTCAACGATCTGGCCAACGCCCTCAAGCCGGTTGTTTTCCCCGGCGAGAAGATGACCGTTCGTCTCATCGAGGCCGGACGCGATCCCGGCCAGGGCGTCGGGTATCTCACCGACGGAACCATGGTCATTGTCGATCAGGGCCGCAGCCGCCTCAATCAGGATGTCGAATTCAACGTCACCAACGTCCTGCAAACAAGCGCCGGCAAGCTGATTTTCGGGCGGATCATGGATTCCCCTGCGCCGACGCCCTCCGCCGCATCCGCCGCCAGGTCCGAGTTGCCCAAACCGGCGGCGTCGAGCATGACCGGCCCGACAGTTTCCTCCGCCGCTGCCTCGTCGCGCCAGCCTCAGCCGCATACCGCCGCCCATTCCGACAACACCTGATTCGATGTCCGACGCCATCACCTTTGCCGTCATCCTTCCCGCCGCCGGACGATCCACGCGATTTGCCGCCGACACCAACAAGCTCCTGCAACCGCTGGATGGCCGGCCCGTCATTGCCCGCGCCGCCGCCGCCTTTTTATGCCGCCATGATGTCGTCCAACTCGTCATCCCCACGTTCAATCCAGACCCCATCCGCGAAGCCCTGGGCCCGCTGGCAGCGGACACTCGCATCGAATTCTGTCCCGGCGGCGATTGCCGGGCCGCCAGCGTGCAAAACGCCCTGGCCCGCGTCGCGCCCGCCGTACCGTGGGTCGCCGTCCACGACGCGGCCCGGCCGCTGATCTCCCGGCCGCTCATCGACCGCACCCTTGCCGCCGCCGTTGCCCACGGCGCCGCCGTCGCCGCGTTGCCGGTGACGCTGACAGTCAAACAAGCCGACGGCCCGCTTCCCGCACTGGTGGGCAAAACCGTCCCGCGTCACCAGCTTTGGGCCGTCCAGACCCCACAGATCATGTCCCGCCGCGACCTGGCCGATGCCTTCGCACGCTGCCCGATCCCGCTGAGCCAGATCACGGATGACACGCAACTCCTGGAACTTCTCGGCCTGCCGGTCATGCTCATCCCCGGCGAGGAACGCAACATCAAGATCACCACCCTCCAGGACATGTTTCTGGCCAATATTCTCATCCTCGAGCCTCAATCCCGCTGACACGCGCCCCTGCCAAGCCAGTGCCGGGAAAGAACTCAGAACTGACCGCGGTACGGGAGGACAACCGAGGAAAGGCGAATACGATTCAACCACCGATTTGCTCCGCGTCTCCGCGTGAGATTTCTCCTAAGTGATGTTATTCCCTATGGTTACGAAAGAAACTGCCATTTTTCCCGTTTCGGCCCACCCTCGTTTTCAGCCGGATATCGCGGTTTCGCCTCCCGATTGCGACGAAAAAACGCCCCAAATGT
>CAYQTE010000087.1:5805-16644 GCA_964420285.1 uncultured Tepidisphaeraceae bacterium | reverse complement strand
TCACTACCACACATCCAATCCCCAGAACCTTAAACACATCCACATACGCCAGCATATTTGCCTGCTGCCCGATCAGGCCGTAGAAACGAATGATATTGCCACGGGTAAACCCGCCGGCGGCGGTCATGGCGTGAACGAACGGCTGATAGAAATGCGTCGCTGTCGAACTCAATCGTTCCTGGTGAAGCTGCGACCGCCGCGCCAGCATTGTAAACGCCACCGAAATCCCGATGCTCCCTCCCAGATTCCGCATCAGGTTCATCATCGCGCTGGCGTTGTTGTTTTTCCCAGGCGGCAGGTTGCCGTACGCGATCGTGTTCAGCGGAAGAAAGAACAGCGGCAGCCCGACGCACTGAAAGATTCGAAGCCACACCAGATGCTCGAACGACACCCCTGTGTCCAGCCTGGAATACAAAAACATCGACCCCGCCGTCATCGCCAGTCCGAACACCATCAGAATCTGCTGCTTCACGACGGCCACCAGCCGGCCGGCGATCGGCATCATGAACATCATCACCAACCCGCCCGGCATGAGAATCAGCCCGGCGTTGGTCGCGTTGTAGCCGAGCAATTCCTGCACGAATTGCGGCAACAACACCGTCGTCGCCGTGAGAATAAATCCCACCACGAACGCCAGCATCATCGACGACGACAGATTGGGGTTCGCCAGCAGCGGTATGTCCACCATCGGATCGGCGACGATCACCGTCTCCCACAGAACCAGCAATACCAGCCCGATCGCCGCGACGGCCATGAACGCGCAGATGAACGGCGAGCCGAACCAGTCATCCTCCTGGCCCTTGTCCAGCACGATCTGCAGCGCGCCAAAGCCGATGACCGTCCAGGCGAATCCCATGTAATCGACCCGTAGCCCGGTCGCGCGCAGTTCCCTTCTCTTCTGCTCCTGCATGGGCGAATCCTGCACCACGTTTTGCGTGAGAAACAGCGACAACAGCCCGACCGGCACATTGATGAAGAAAATCCATCGCCAGGAGAAATTGTCCGTGATCCATCCCCCCAGCGTCGGCCCGATCGCCGGGGCGACCATGACCGCCACGCTCCAGATGGCGAACGCAATGCCGAGCTTTTCCGGCGGAAAGGTATCGGCCAGCATGGACTGCTCGCTGGGTGCAAGCCCTCCGCCGCCAGCCCCTTGCAGGACGCGGAAAAACAGCAGCCATCCCAGCGAGGGAGCCAGCCCGCAGAACAGCGAACTGATCGTGAACGTCGCCACGCACGCCATGTAAAACCGCTTGCGGCCAAACGCGGAACTCATCCACCCGCTGATCGGAATGATGATCGCGTTGCTCACGAGATAACTGGTCAGCACCCAGGTGCTCTCATCCTGGCCGGCCCCCAGATTCCCCGCGATATGGCGCAGCGCCACGTTGGCGATGCTGGTGTCCAGCACCTGCATGAACGTCGCCATCGAGACGACCACCGCCACCGTAAAGGGGCTGACGCCCGGCTTGGCCGCGCTATGTGTCGTGCGCATCATCGCCATGTCGCGCTCGATCTTGTCCGGTGAATCCGACTACCCCTGGGCCCGGCGAATCCGATCGACATCACGACCGGTTGCGCACGCGAATCGTCGGCTCGACCGACATGCCCGGCGACAGCACATGATCCGTGTCGGCGTTTACGTCCTCGTCAAACGTGATCTTCACCGGAACGCGCTGCACCACCTTCACGAAGTTCCCCGTGGCGTTTTCCGACGGGATTACGCTGAACCGCGAGCCGGTCCCCGCCTGGATCGAATCCACCGTCCCGCGAAAATCGTGATCGGGGTACGCATCCACATGGATCGTCACCGTCTGGCCCTTGCGCATCAGGTCCAGTTGCGTCTCCTTGAAATTCGCGATCACCCACACGTCCTTGGGCACGATCGCAAACAACTGGCTGGCGGGCGTTACATACATTCCCGCCTCGACGTTCTTGGTCGTCACCCATCCATCGCTGGGCGCCTTGATGGTGCAGTAGCCGAGATTGATTTCGGCGCGGCGGGTATCGGCCTTGGCCTTTTGCAAGTCCCCGTTGGCGGCCGTCACGCTCGCGTTGGCCGACGCCACCCGCGCCTGCGCCGTCGCCAGCCGGGCTTTCGCCTGCGCGACCTGGGCGGCCGAGGTCTTTTGCGCATACGTCGCGTTGTCCAGTTGCTGCTGGCTCTTGGCCCGCTCGTCCAGACCCTGATACCGCTTCAACTCGCGATCGGCGTTGTCCAGGGCCACCTGTGCCACGTCCAACTCGGCCTTGGCCTCGTCCACCGCGCTTTGCGCCGTGGCCACGCCGGTCTGGGCTTCGGCGAGCCGACCCTGAACGGATGCCTCCGCGCCCTGCGCCTGCTCCAGAGCCGCCTGATAGTCCGACGGATCGAGCGTAACCAGCACCTGGCCCTTGCTCACGAATTTATTATCCTCGACCTTCACGTCCGCGACCTCGGCCGGCACTTGCGGACTGATCGGGATCACGTGCCCGTCGACGAACGCGTCATCGGTGTCCTCGAAGTCGCGCACCTGAAGCCAGTACACCGTCCCGGCGATGGCCAGAACCACCAGCACGGCCAGGAAAATGCGAAGCACCGGCGGCCGGGATTTCTTGGGCGCCTGCCGGCGCGACATGTCCGCCGCCGGTGCATGCGCCACTCGGCCGCCCGCTGCCGCGGGCGACGGGTGGGCATTCCCGCCCGTCGTCGACGGCCCCGCTTCCACCTGATCCTGATTCGCATCCATAATCACTGCTCCTGGCCATACCGGCCGCGGCGCGGCCCGCCGTCCGGCACACTTCCTACGGATCGGCTTGACTAAAACGCTTATTTAGAATACACTTTCAAATAAAGAAAGTCAATTCCAATATTGACTCGGCGAGGATGCGGCGCAAGCCGCCTTGTGCAACCGGCGGATACGACTCATGGGCAACGTGAAAAATAATTCGGCAAGCCAGGAAACTCGCCGGCGGCTGCTGCAAGCGGCCGGCGAGGTCTTCGCGGAACACGGCTTCCGCGGCGCGACCATCAAGGACATCACCGACCGCGCCGGCGCCAGCCTCGCCAGCGTCAATTACCACTTCCGCGACAAGAGCGAACTCTACGCCGCCGTCCTCCGCCATATCAGCGAGGATGCCGCACAGGTGATTCCGCCCGACGATCAGATCACCGGCCATGCTCGCTGCCGGTTCCTCACCTTCGTTCGCCTCTACTGCCTGCGTCTCCTGGGGCGCGAGCGGCAGACATGGGAACACATCCTCATCACCCGAGAGTTGCTCGAGCCGACCGCAGCCCTCGATGCTCTGCTGACCAATGTGATCAAGCCGCTCAATAACAGGCTTTCCGCCCTCATCGGCGAATTGCTCAATGTCCCGCCCGACGACGATTGCGTCGGCCTCGCCGCCGCCAGCGTGTTCGGCCAGTGCGTCTTCTACCTGCGCCATCGCTATTTCATCAACCGCCTCTATCCAAAACTTGGCGATCACCTCGACGTCGAACGTGTCGCCTCCCACATCGCCGAGTTTTCCCTGGCCGGCCTGAGCAGCCGATTCCTCACCAAGCCGCGACTCACTCAATCAGCATCGCGTCCCCGTAACTGAAAAACCGATACCTTGCCGCGATCGCCTCGGCGTAAATCCGTCGCTGCTCGTCCAGCCCGGTCATTGCCGCGACCAGCGCAATCAGCGTGCTCCGCGGCAGGTGAAAATTGGTCACCAGCGCCCCCACGTGCTTCCACCCATACGGCGGGTAAATGAATATCGACGTGGCCTTCGATGCAACCGTCCACGGCTCGTCCACTGAATGGCTCTCCAGCACTCGCGCCGCCGTTGTTCCCACTGCCACGATGCGCCGGCCCGATCGTTTTGCGTTGTCCAGCGCCTCCGCGGCCGTGGCGCTGATCTCGTACCGTTCCTCGTGCATGATGTGATCTTCCAGCCGATCGCTCGTCACCGGCTTGAACGTCCCCATCCCCACATGCAACGTCACCATGACGCGCTGGATCCCCGCTGCCGCCAGCGCGTCGAGCATTTCGTCGGTGAAATGCAGTCCCGCTGTGGGCGCCGCCACCGAGCCGCCCGATTTGGCGTACACCGTCTGATAACGGCGCCGGTCCAGTTCATCCCGCTGGTCGCCTCCCCGGCCGCGATGAATGTACGGCGGCAACGGCATCCGCCCCACGCGCGACAGCACGTCGCCCGCCGCTTCGCCGCTGGTAACCTCCACCTCAAATTCCCCGTGGAGGAGACTGCGGCGAATGGTCATGCTCAGATTTGGTTCACTCTCAAACGCCAGCCGCATTCCCTCGGCCGATGGATCGCTGCCGATGTTCCGCAACAACACCCGCCATGCGCCGCGTTCCTTTTCTGCAATAAACAATCCGTCGACGCCGCCGCCGGTCGTCTTTCGCAGCCGCAGCCGCGCCGGCAGGACTTTCGTGTCGTTGAAGACCATCACATCCCCGGCCCGCAAAATTCCCGCAAGGTCCGAAAACATTCCATGCCGAATCGAGCGGTCCGCCCGTCGATAGTGCAGCAACCGCGACATGCCACGCGTCTGACACGGCTCCTGCGCGATCAGGTCCGCCGGCAATTCAAAATCCAGTTCGTCACTGTCCATCGCGCCAACATCCCACCAACCGGCTCCGCCCGCAACATGCCGGCGCCCGTCGTCGAATCGATATCGCCGCGTGACTCCACCGATGACGCCGCGGCACAGCACCGCGATGTTGCATGCCGGCAACAGACGTTACAGACGGAACCTTGCGCCGGCGGTTCCTGCAAGGCGGCAAAATGGCGTATCGCCCAATATTTCCGAGCGTCTTAGCATCACGACGCGCCCAGCACCATCATCTCGCGCGGCCTTTGCATAGGTGCGGGCGTGGCCTCTGTGGAATCCGCCGGCAGCCTCGCGGTTGCGTCGCTTGATCTGATCCTCGTTCAGCTTCTCCGCGGCGCCATGCGCACGGCCGACCTGAGTTCAGCCGCCCAATCGCAGGGCGCCCCCGCCGCCGCCGCGATCGGCGACCGCTTCTCCCCCGCCAGCGGTCATCGTGGTGCGTCGCCTGGCAGCAATGTGAAGGTTCTCTACAAACCTGTTCAACGTGCCAGCACGCCCGGCCGGCCGCAATGGACCTGCCCGGTTACCGGACGCGTTCTGCCCAAGCCATTTTGTGATACCGATCCCACAGCACCGGCCCCGCCCGCCACGGCCCCCGCATCACCATTTCAGCCGCCCTGGAAAACGCTTCCCTGGCCCACGCCGCGCCCCTCGCCCACCACTAGCGCGGTGCAACTCATAATCCGCCAGATTCCCGCCGACCATGTCGGTCAAATGCTTGACCTGTTCGTCTGATTACCGCGCCGCGAAAGCAGACACGCCCCGCTCCGCATTCTACTTTCCGCTCTCCCCGTTCTTATCTGGGGTGCTGCGACCAAAGCATCCACGCCAACACGACCACCGCCGTCAGGGCGCTCATCGCCAGGAATATCGCGATCGACAGCAACGTCGTGAATCGAGTTCCCTGCCGTTGCAGCACGCGTTGAAGTTCGTCCTCCCGGCCGCTCAACTGGTGACGCAATTGCTGCAACACCTCGGCGCTGGTCGTGGAGTTCTCGCTGACGGTCTGCATTGCGGTGCCGACGTTCTTCAGATTATCGGTGATGGCCTGGTCGTGCATGCTGATGGCATCGACACGAGCTTTGAGCCCGTCGAGGGTCTGAATCTGTTCCGTCCCTGACCTGTTCATCGACGAGAGAATCTCACTGAGCTTTTCCTGCTGCTGAGTCTGGTTGGCAATCTGCTCGTGAATCGCCTTGATCGTCTCCCCGTGCAGTCGCATGCTGTCCGGAATAGCATCCAGGACTTTGGGCAGCGTGGCCAGATGCTGGATCAGTTCCTCCTGGCGGCGATTCTGCGTTTCCAGATGCGTCTGGATCGCGCCCATCAAGCCGGTCAGCGAATTGAGGCCGGTCTGAACATTGGCAATCGCTTCGCCGTAGCCAGGGTCGTTGCGGCTGCGCCGCGGCCGCAACAGCATCCCACGCGACTCGGTCAGTGACGTGCCGGTGCTGTCCGTGGAGGTTCCGCCGTCAATCGCATCGGTGTGGCCATTGCCATTGCCGTTGCCGTCTTCTTCCAGCGGCTTGCGAAACCAACGTCCAACGCGCGCGAAAATTGTGGGTTGCTGATTCATGGACTTCCTTCCGTAGACCAACGCAACAGCCGGGGCCGTCCGCGTGATTGCCTATCAACTTCGTCAATCACAAAGACCGATTGCCACAGAGCTTAGGCCATTGTAGGCCGCTCCCGTCGCCCACGGCGTTTGACACACCTCGGCCGCGAACTTTACCATCACCTGTTATCGGGTCAACGCCGCCCAAGAACTTCAACGTATTTTTGTCCCCATGAAGGGCAGATTCAGTATCGTACGCCCCGCCGCCATCGCCGCCCTGGTGCTCCTGCTCGCCTCGGCGGGCTGCCGACGTTCAATTGCCCCGACAAACGCCGCATCGCCAACCACGGCGACGGCCGTCCATCCCACTGTCGCCTCTCTCGCCCCCAGCGCCACTTCCATCGTCGAAGGCCTGGGCCTCTCCGATCATCTCGTTGCCGTCAGCGCATTTGATCGCGCTCGCGGGAACGGGGCGAATCTCCCCTCGGCCGGCGATTCCGAATCCACCGATTGGGAGCTTCTCGGCACGCTCCATCCCGACAAGATTCTCATCCAGAGCAGCCCGGATCGCATCCCCGCGGGCTTTCGCGATCGCACCGGGGGCCTGGGCATCACTATCGTTGATTGCTGGCCTCTCGATCGCCTTAGCGATGTGTACGCCCGCATCACCGACATCGCCGCCGCCCTCGGCGAGTCGACGAGCGCGGATGCGCTGAATAAGTCCATCCGCTCGCGCCTCGACGCACTGGCGCGCAAATCGGCAGCACGCCCCCATGTCTCCGTCTTGCTCGTCGTCGATGATTCCGAGGTCATGGTCGCCGGCCCCGGTACGTTCCTGAACGATCTGCTCCAAGCTGCCGGCGGGGTCAATGCCGCGCCACCATCGCGTGAGCTGTTCTTCACCCTTGATCCCGAAACGCTCATGTCGCTCAAGCCCGATGTCGTCCTCCTGCTGCTCCCAAGCGCATCACCGGCGGCCGTCGATCTGGCGAAGAAGAACTTCCAACGCTACACCAACATGCCTGCCGTCGTACACAACCACGTGATCGGCATGACCGATCCCGACCTGCTGATCCCCGGCCCGCGCGTGGCTGACATCGCCGAGTCCTTCGCCGCCGTGCTCGACGCCGCCGCCCCCACCACTACCGAGACCCATCCGTGACCGCCTGGAACTTCCGCAAACTCGTATGCTCCATCGCACTCTGGATCGTCCTCTGGGCCATCGTCGCCGCAGCGTGCATGCTCGTCGGCTCCACAACCGGCGCGCTCTCGCGACAGCAATGGCTCTATCGCCTTGAGATGGTGCTCATCCCCTCCCTCATCGGCGCGGCCCTCGCCGCCGCCGGTGTCGCCTATCAAGCCATCTTGCGAAATCCACTGGCCGATCCGTATCTGCTTGGCGCCAGCTCCGGCGCCGCTCTGGCTACATATATATGGTCGCTTCTGCTCGGCACGGCCGGGGCGGTCGCCGTACAGATCGGCCAGCAAGCCTTCGCATTCACCGGTGCTGCCGCTGCCATCGCCATCGTGCTGGGCCTGGCCCAGCGTCGCGGCCGGCTCGATCCGGTCACGCTCATTCTCGTCGGCGTTATCCTCAACGCCGTCTGCGGTGCCGTCTATCTCCTGATCTTCAGCCTCAATCTGTCCCGAGACATGACCCGGCAAACCGGCGGGCCGTTCCGCATCCTCATCGGCGGCATCCAGACCGATCTCACTACCGCCGAGGAAATCACCGCCGCCATCGCCATCGCCGTCGGTTGGATCGTTCTGCTCTCGATCGCCGGCGAAATGAACGTCGGCATGCTCAGCGATGCCGAAGCCCAATCGCTCGGCGTGCGCATCCATCGCCTCCGCTGGATCGCCATGATCGCCGCATCCCTCCTCACCGCCGCCGCCGTCGCTATCAGCGGCCCCATCGGATTCATCGGCCTGATCTGCCCCCACGCCGCCCGCTACGTCACCGGCCCCGACCCGCGCCGCCTTCTCCCCGCCGCCACAGCAATCGGCGCATCGCTTCTGGTCATCGCAGAAGCCCTCTCGCGGCTCTTCTCCCAACCCACGCTCCTGGGCAATCACCTCCCCGTCGGCGTCCTCACCGGCCTGCTCGGCGGCCCGTTCTTCCTCGTCCTCCTTTTCCACCAGAAACGCCAATCTTGATTCTCTCATCCATGCTCACAGCCACGAACATCCATTTCGGCTTCGGCAACAGAACCGTCCTGAACGGCGTATCGCTCACGTTGGCCGAAGGCGAATTCGTCTGCCTCGCCGGCCCCAACGGCTCCGGCAAGACCACCCTCCTGCGCATACTCCTCAACCACTATCGCGCCCCGGGCCAGATCACATGGTCCGGCCGGCCGCTAGACCAGTGGACCACCCGCCAGCTTTCGCAACTTGTCGCCTATCTCCCGCAATCCCCCACCTTCGAGCCCACGCAAACCGTCGCCGACATCATCAAGCTCGGCCGTTCACCCCACTGGTCCGCCTTCGGCCTGGAATCCCCCGCCGACACGCACATTGTTACCCAAGTCGCCGCCCAGCTCGCCCTCACCGACGATTTGGATCGCCCCCTCCTCGAACTCTCCGGCGGCCAGCGCCAGCGCGTCTTCCTCGCCCGCTGCCTCGCCCAACAACCCCGCGCCATGTTACTCGACGAACCCGGCACTCACCTGGACATCAAACACCAGGTCGAACTGATAAAACTCCTGCAACACCTCGCCACGGACCAAAAACTCGCCATCCTCATGGCCTCTCACGACCTCAATCTCGCCGCCGCTCTGTCCACGAGATTGATCCTCCTCCACAACGGCCAAGTCGCCGCCGCCGGCCCGCCCGCCGATGTGCTCAAACCCCAGATTCTCCGCCAGGTCTATGAAGTCGATCTGGAACTTATCCCGCGCCCAAACCGACCGCAACTCGTATTTCCACGAATAGGATTCACGCCGGAGGAACCCAATGTACACGGAGCCTGAGTTGCTCATTACCTCCGTGACCTTCCATTTCCTCCGCGGCGAATAGTTCGTCATCCGCATTTCGTGATGTAAACCGTCGGATCAACTACACCCGCCTGCTCAAATCCCCGCCGCCGGATCAAACAACTATCGCATTCTCCACACGCCCGTCCCAATTTGTCCGGGTCGTAGCAACTGTGCGTCAGAGAATAATCCACGCCCAACTCCATCCCGCGCCGGATGATCTCGGCCTTACTCAGCCGGATCAGCGGCGTGTGAATCCGCAGGCGCTTCGCCGTCGTCATTTTCGTCGCCAGGTTCGCCATCGTCTCAAACGCTTCAATGAACTCCGGCCGGCAGTCGGGGTAGCCGCTGTAATCCACCGCGTTGACGCCGATGAAAATGTCGGCGATCTCGCGCACCTCGGCCAGGGCAAGGGCATAGCTAAGGAAAATCGTGTTCCGGGCCGGCACATAGGTGATGGGAATATCGGCCGCCATCGCCCCTTCGTCGCGGCCCTTGGGAACCGGGAGATTGTCCGTCAGCGCGCTGCGACCGAATTGGCGCAGGTCGATCTTCACAACGCAATGCTCCGCGACATTCATCGCCGCCGCCACGCGAGACGCTGCCGTCAGCTCATACCGATGCCTCTGCCCATAATCGAAACTGAGCGAGCAGATCGGCCCAAACCCCTCGGCCCGCGCGATGGCCAGACACGTCGTGCTGTCCAGCCCGCCGCTGCTCAGGACGATCGCGCCGCCTTTGCCATCGCTCATCGCTTGCTCCCATCACCAATATTGATGCACCAGCCCCCGGATCGAGCGATCGTAAATCGCTTTCACGCGCTGCATCGTCGCCGCGTCGATCGCCGGCATGTCCGCCGCGAACGCGTTGGCCCGCGCCTGCTCCGGCGTCTTGGCGCCGGGGATCGCGCACGTCACCGCATCGAACATCAAGATCCACCGCAGGGCAAATTGCCCCAGCGTCATCCCCTTGGGCGTGATCGCCTTCAGTTCCTCAACGGCCGCCAGTGCCGTGTCGTAGTCCACTCCGCTGAATGTCTCGCCGCGATCGAACTGCTCGCCGTGACGGTTGAATTGCCGATGATCGTCGGCCGCAAACGTCGATTGCCGCGTCAGTTTCCCCGTCAGCATCCCGGATGCCAGCGGCACCCGTGCCAGAATTCCCACCTTCCGTTTCTTTGCCAACTCGAAAAACACATCCGCCGGCCGTTGGCGGAACATGTTGAAAATGATCTGCACGGTCTGCACGTTGGGGAATTCGATCGCCTTGATCGCCTCCTCGATTCGCTCGACGCTCACGCCGTAAAACCGCATTTTGCCGGCTCGGACCAGATCGTCCAGAATGCCGAAAACTTCCGGCCGGTAGAACAAATCCGTCGGCGGACAATGCAATTGCAGCAGGTCAATCGTCGGCACATTGAGATTCACCAGGCTGCGTTCAATCCACTCCGTCAGATTCTTCCGGCTATATCCCTCGACAGCCTGTTTCTCCAAGCGCCGCCCGGCCTTGGTCGCCACAACGATCGATTGCTTCAATTCCTTCCGTAGTTTCGCGATAAGCCGCTCGCTGCGTCCGTCGCCATACACATCGGCCGTGTCGATGAAATTCACCCCTGATTCGATCGCCGCCCGCAGCGCGGCCAGCGATTGCTCATCGTCCACATCCCCCCACGCCCCGCCGATCGCCCACGCCCCAAAGCTGATCGCCGACAC
>CAYQTE010000087.1:0-5705 GCA_964420285.1 uncultured Tepidisphaeraceae bacterium | reverse complement strand
CCACATCCCCCCACGCCCCGCCGATCGCCCACGCCCCAAAGCTGATCGCCGACACCTTCCATCCTGTCCGACCCAGTTCACGATATTGCATATGCAGCCTTTTCTATTCTCGTGATGCTAATCCACAGCGCCGAATCCTAGCCGGAACAAAACACCATCTTGGCGTTTTTTCGCCTCGGCGTCTCGGCGTCTTTGCGGTAAGTTCGCATTTCCACCCGTCGCGCTCAAGGGCTTTGGCTTTTCATGTTGTGCGATCGCCGCGTTTCTGATATTCGACTGGCCATGAAGATTCACGAATATCAGGCTCGGCAGATTCTGTCCGATTGCGGCGTACCCGTCCCGGCCGCACAGGTCGTCCGCTCCCCCGAAGAGGCCGCCGCGGCTTTCAAATCGCTGGCCGCTCCCATGTGCGTGGTCAAGGCCCAGGTCTATGCCGGCGGGCGCGGCAAGGCCGGATTCGTCAAGCTCGTCCACTCGGCCGACGAAGCCTGGGCCGCCGCCAAGTTCATGCTCTCCAATCGCATGGTCTCCCCGCAAACCGGCCCCGAAGGCGTGCCCGTTTCCGTGCTGCTGGTCGCGCCGGGCGTCGATATCGCCAAGGAATACTACGTCGGCATCACCGTCGATCGTGCCAAGTCCACGACCACGCTCATCGCCTCGGCCGAGGGCGGCGTCGAGATCGAGGAAGTCGCCCGCACCGCTCCCGAGAAGATCATCAAGGAACAGCTGCACCCGCTATTGGGCATGTTCCCCTTCCAGGCCCGCGATGTCGCGTTCCGGCTGGGGTTCAAGGACAAGCTCGCCGCCGACGCCGCCAAACTGCTGGTGAATCTCGCCACCGCCTTCTTCAAGACCGACGCCTCGCTGGCCGAAATCAATCCGCTGGTCGTCACTAAAGACGGCAAGCTCATCGCCATCGACGCGAAGTTCAACATCGACGACAACGCCGCTTTCCGCCAGAAGGCCATCGTCGCCATGGAAGACCAGACCCAGGAACGCCCGCTGGATGTCCGCGCCCGCAAGGCCAATCTGAACTACATTGCCCTCGATGGCAGTATCGGTTGCCTCGTCAACGGTGCCGGCCTCGCCATGGCGACAATGGACATCGTCAAGCTCTACGGCAAGGAACCCGCCAATTTCCTCGACGTCGGCGGCGGCGTCACGGCCGAGGCCGCCATCGAAGCCTTCCGAATTATTTTGTCCGATCCCAAAGTCAAAGGGATACTAGTCAACATTTTCGGCGGCATCGCCAAATGCGACCTGATCGCCGAAGCCCTCGTCCAGGCCGGCCGGGAAGTCGGCTTCACCGTCCCGGTCGTTGTCCGCCTTGAAGGCACCAACGTAGACCGCGCCCGCCAAATCCTCGCCGCCGCCAAATCCGGCCTGCCGACGTTGCAGGTCGCCACCGACCTGACCGACGCCGCCACCAAAGTGTGCGCGGCAGTGGCGTAGGATTTCTTCAGCTTTTTGATTGGCTTGCCGATGGATGGGTTGTATAATTCGTCTGGATCTGAGCCCCGGGTTATCCGGGTCGTAGGATCCCCCAGGGCTCCGCAAGGAGCCCCAATTTTTTCCTGCTCTTATAACCTCACCACGCCTTTGCCGCTCGGATCCTTATCCGATGCCCGCTTGCACAGCACCGGATCGAGGCGATCGAAGTACGCATTCCCGCCATGCCTCTTCATGTAACTGGACGGCTCAATACTTTCCTTCAGCAGAAATGCGGCACAATCAGCAGCCTGAATGAAGTACGACTCGCGCGAATCCCGCAGAATCGGGTCTTCAATGATGACCCGAATCGGCTCGTCCTTGTAGAAGAACGAACCCGAACTCTGTCGTACCTTCATCTGATTGCTCACCCTCATGGTATCGAGGAACCGCTTCAGCTTCCGTCCATCGGTATTGTCCGGAAAGACGAGGCCACGATCATCGGGGTTTTTCGGGCCGGGGAAGTTCTGATATCGGATCGTGTTTTCGAATCGCTGGAACAGCGAATACCACGCCCACCGGAATACTTCATCCTTGTTCGGCACCTTGCCGAATCCCTTGTTCACCACAACGTTGATGATGTTCACGTTCGACAGCGAGGCGATGGCGTCGGCAAAATTCCGGATGATCGCGAGACGAACGTGCTTTGGAAGCCCCCGAAGTGAATGTGCAACTTTGGACGGCTTGTTGATCATGTCGGCCGCGTGAAGCTCATCTTCGATATTGACCTGGTACCTCGAGCGCAACCAACGTCGGAACGCCGCCAGATCAGCTAGCGTCTCGCGCCAGCGAAGTTCATGCACGACCAGCCCGGACAGACAGAACAAGCTTGACGGTGAACCGTCCGCCGGCAAACCGCTGTCGCCGCTGTCATCGACGTACATCAAATACATCGTCGCCTCCCCGTAATCGGATGCTTCGAAAATCCTTGAGGATCTCGGTTCAGCCGGCCCCTACGCCGGCCCCGGCATCCCCTCGCCCAAGATCTTCCCATCCACCGCGATTTTCTGGCCGTCGATCTCGATATGGCCGCCGGCTCGCAGATCGACGACCATGTCCCAATGCAGGCCGCTCTGGTTGGAGTTGCCGGTTTCGGGGTAGCCGGCTCCCAGCGCGAAATGGACCGTACCGCCGATCTTTTCGTCGAACAGGGTGTTGCCGGTGTGACGCTTGATCTGGTAGTTCGTGCCGATGGCGCACTCGCCGAGAAACCGGCTGCCGGCGTCCATGTCGAGCATCGAATACAGAAAGTCCTGACCCTTGGACGCGGATGCATCGACCACTTTCCCGTCCTTGAATTTCAATTTCACGGCCGTCACCTGGCGTCCGTGATGCACGGCCGGGAAGCTGAAATTGACGACGCCGTTCACGCTGGCGATGACCGGCCCGCTGAAGACTTCGCCGTCGGGGAAATTCTCGTGGCCGTCGCAGTTGATCCAGCGGCAGCCGTCAACGCTCATGCGGATGTCGGTGCCGTTGGCGGCGACGACGCGGTAATCGCGATGCCCGTTGAGCCGGTCGGCCAGTCGCTGCTGCCGCTTGGATATTTCGCGCCACGCCGCCGCCGGATCGGGACGATCCAGCAATCCGCCCGAGTAGACGAAATCCTCGTACTCGGCCAGGCTCATATCCGCCTCCTGGGCGCTGGCCTGGGTCGGGTATTGCGTGCCCGTCCACTTCAGCGATCCGGCCGCGCCGCGCTTCAGAAACGTATCGAATATCGGCTGTCGCGCCTTGGACGCCATCGCCATGCGCTTGGCATCGCAGCCGGACAAGGCCCGCGTGTTCTCCTCGGCCCAGATTCCGATCGACACGTCGATCGCTTCCACTTCCTGCATCGCCAACCTGGGCACATATTGCAACTGCTCCTCGCTGGCCGTCTTGAAGCGGATCTCGTCCAGTTCCTCGCTGGACATGCGGACCATCGGATACCCGCCGGCCACAATGACCCGCCGATAGATCTCGACGATCAAAGGCTCGGCAATCGTCGGCCCGCTGATCCGAACCAGATTCCCCTTTTTCACGCCGGTGCTGTAATCGACTAGCACCTCCGCCAATTTCGCAAGTCGTGTATCGCGCATGGCCGGATTGTAAGCTCCACGCCCCCCAAGCGAAATCGCGCATCGACCAGCCCGCGGACATTACGTCATCGGCAACCCCCGTTCCGCATTGGCGGCCGCCTAACTGGCTTTCCGAACTGTATTTACGACGAAAGTGCGCTTCATTCCGCCCCCGGCCGCACCCCGCGTTTGGGCGGAATATCGCGGTTCATGCCAAAGATCGCGTCCAAAACGCGCTCTAAATGTCCCGAAAAAGTTCGAACTTTGCCTGTAGGAGTTGGAACTCTGCCCGACCGAGTCCAGCCTGGGCGCGCCAGAATGGGATTCTAACCGCCGAGACGCCAAGAGCGCCAAGAAGGCCGCGTTCGTTATCCATCTTCCATTGTCCAATATCAATTACCGTCCATGTCCCCAATGTCCCCGGATGTCCCGCAGGGGGGGGTGGGGGGCGGCCTGCGGCCGAGAGGGTAGAAAGTGGAAAGTAGATAGTAGAGCGACGATCCACGGCTTGCGCCCCAGCCTCTCCTTTCTCCTCTCTACCAGCGCAGTGAGCTCCTCTCTCGCGCAGCGCGTCCCAAATGCAACCGAATGCAACCGAGGGGGGGGTGGGGGGTTAAAATGGGCAATGCGAGATTGAAGGTCGTCGGTCGCTCATTGTCCATTGGCCGTTGTTCTTCGCCCTCGCGGTGGTCCGGTTTGACGAAAGCCGAAGAACTGAGCCACAGAGCACACCGAGGCGGGCGAGTCGCGGCATACGGCCGTCCGCCGGTTTCTTCGTCTCGGTGCTCTCTGTGAACTCTGTGGCTGAACATCCGGACCTTCTCCTCGAATCGCACCATGACCTCAACCCTTACATTATACGAACGCTAAGCCCTTTGCAAGAGGAAAATCGCCTGGCCGAAATTTCGCGGGCCACTGGCGCCGGGGCCTGAATGGCCATCCCCACCCCTTGCGACCCCGCCGCCGCGATGTTCCCCGGATTGACCTGCGCTACTGAAGCCAGTGGTTGAACATGAGACACCAGCCCGGAATCCGGATAGAATGGCGGGCATGGGCCTGGAGCAAGACATTGTAAAAGGCGAGAAAGTCGTCGTCCGTGCCCAAGAGCCGCAGCCGGCCGTTGGCGCGGTTGACCACGTGATAGACGAATCCTCCGGGAGCGATGCGATGCGATCAAGCGCAACCGTCCGGTGGGCCGCGCGGCGTGGGTCGAACAGACGGCTGGCGCCCTGGCCCTGGAGCAGCCCCTGCGACGCCGCGGCCGCCCGGTCGGATGGCGCAAACGCACGGGTCCGAGTGGCAAAGGCATCTAACGGTTCGCGGGACTTTTATTTCGTTCGCGTCCGGCCCGGGGGCGAGATTCGGCCCTACGTGCCGCCGGAGTGATTATGACGCAGCCGCAACATCCCGCCGATCTCGTTCGCCAAGGTATGAAGCAGATGTTGTCGGATGAGCATGTGCCGCGCGCCAACTTTGAAACCGACGATGCACTTAAACAATTCATCGTTGCAGGATTGGCACCCGCGATCGACGAGTTGGCGGGGCATCCGGAAATCGATTGGCATCCGCGCGAGGGTACAGAAACTCTAGTTGCAGTATTTGCTGCAACGCTTCTCTCGTTCGGAGAATTAACGATGGCCGAACACCTTCGTGCGTATCAGGCTGCGGCGCATGGGTCGCGAGACTTCGTACGATGGGCGCTGCGGCTTCTGCTCCCGCTTCCGCCAGAGTTGAAGAAGGAATTGGATACTCGCCGCGTCGGCCATTGGCTCCTCGCGCATCGGCATGAACTATTTTGGGACGAGGAAAGCGGTCTCTTTCGGCAAAAGCCGGGTGACAGCGCGTGCGGACCGTCACCTACAATCCCTGCTCGAACGTGATTGAGACGACTGACGAGAACGGCTGGACATTCACGGCGGTTTTGATGGATGGCACGACCACTGGTTTGGACGCGCTGGGGCGCGTGATGCAGTTGAATGTCGTCGCCGCATCGCCGGCCATCGGGAACCAACTAAAGGTCCCGCAAACTTTTACAAGGCGGACGGCTCTGGTTGGTCTATCTCCATGCCCCCCATCGCTCGAACCGCGCCCGGCGGACTGGCCTATCACGTTCTCAACCGCGCTCCATCCGCTGCCGGGCGATTGGCCGGTGCCCCG
>CAYQTE010000086.1:0-16762 GCA_964420285.1 uncultured Tepidisphaeraceae bacterium | reverse complement strand
GCGACAAACCCGCCGCGGAAACAGCCCCACCGAGCATCTTGACCGCCGTACGCCGCGAAATTCTTCTCATGATCTCTTTCTCCAAATCAGATTGGCACGATCTTCAGCGCGTAAGCATAATCGTTGGGCTTTTCGGCCGGCAAGTTCACCGTCAGGGCCTTTTCGTCGCGGGTGAATGTGACGGGGGCCTTGCTGCCGAGCAGTTCGACCTTGCCAACCTGCTTGGGGAACTTGGCGGAACCGGCGGCCAGAGAGGCCAGAGCGACTTTTCCATCGGCCGGCCAGCCCATGACGAAGGCATAGACCGTCTCGCCCTTGCACGTATAGCGAACGTCCTGGGCGGTATAGGCGCGGACATCGACGGAGCCGCCGAATCGGCTGCGGGCACCGGCAATAACGGTGCTGGGGCCTTCGCCGTATGTCTGCCAGGGGCGCGTGGCGAAGATGGCCTCGCCATTGGGTTCCATCCATTTGCCGATGCCTTCGACGATGGCCGTTTCGTCGGAGTCGATGGTGCCATCGCCCTTGACGGGGATGTTGAGCATGAGGTTGCCGTTCTTGGAGACGATGTCGATGAGCATCTGCACAACCTGAAGCGAGGTCTTGTATTTGTGCTGCTGGAAGAGCGAGAGTTGATAGTGCCAGTTGCCGATACAGGTATCGGTTTGCCAGGGGATAGGGTCGATGGCGCCGGAGACGCCGCGTTCGAGGTCGAGAACCAGAGCCTTGCGCTGCTGGGCATTAAGATCCTTGCCGGTCATCACGGTCTGGACTTTGCCTTCGCGCGCGACGCTGGTGTTGTAGAGGTAGGCGGCAATTCGCGGGCCGATGTCGCTGGTCGGATAGATCGGCATGATGCTGTCATCGAAATAGAGCAGATCAGGCTTGTACTTGTCGATCAGGTCGATGGTGCGGTTGAAGAACTTCTCGATATAGACCTTGTCGACAGCAGGACTGCCGCCCGTCGGGGACAGATTCCAGCCCCAATGGCCGCGCGGGTGGTACTGGGCGTAAAGATCCTGCGGATCGAGGCCTTCCCACCACTTGCCCACGCCATCCGCTTTGGTGACGAAGCCGTCGTAAGGCACGCCGGCCAGCGGGCCGGACGTGTCGGAATCGCGCGAGACCTGCAGCCAGTCCCAGGTATGGTCGCCGTGGCAGGTGACGGCAAAGCGCAGCCCCGCGTCCCGCGCCGCCTTGCTCCAGCCTGCGAGGATGTCCTTCTTGGGCCCGATCCTGACGCTGTTCCACGGTTGGTAGGTCGAATCGAACATGTCCATGTTATCGTGGTGATTAGCCATGCCCGCGAAATACTTGGCGCCGGCGCGCTTGTAGAGGGCGATGAGGGCGACGGGGTCCCACTTCTCGGCCTTCCACTGATTGATCACGTCCTTGAACCCGAACTTGGACGGATGGCCGTATTTTTGCACATGGAATTTGTAGATAGCGCCGTTGAACTGATACATTTTTTGCGCATACCAGTCGCCCATTTCGGGCTGGCATTGCGGACCCCAGTGGGCCCAGATGCCGAACTTGGCGTCGCGATACCAGTCAGGAACCTCAAAGGCGGCAAGGGATTCCAGCGTCGGCTGAAACGGTCCGGCAGCGACGCCAAACCCAGGGGGAGCGGGTATGGGAGTGGGCGCGGGCGGTATCGCCGGCAGGGTGGCCGGTCGCGTGGCCGGGGCCGCGGCGGTCTGGCCCATGGTCTTTGCGCCGCCCATTGCGCTGGACAAACCAGCGGCGGCAGCGGCGCCGCCGAGCATCTTGACCGCCGTACGCCGGGATATCTTCTTCATGGACCTTCTCCTGTTAATTCGAGGAATTCTAATCAGTTCTGTACCGTGTACAACGCCTCTGCAAATTCAAATTACACCGGGCCTCGTTCGGATCGCGGCGCTATTTCGCCTGCGGACTGACGCGATAGAGCACGGCTCCGTGAGAATTAACCGTTGCGGCGATCGTGTCCTTCACCGTGCCCAGGTCTTTGTGGGTCCAGAGATCGCGAACCGCGCAGGGTGCGGTGAATCCGAGGTCGGACAGCGCCACCGAAATAACGGCCGGCTGAGTTGTCGCCGGACCGCTGGCGGCCGGTGGAACGGGCGCCGCCGCAGCGGCGGTTGCCGGAGCAGCGCCTCGACCGCGGCCCCGTCCGCGTCCGCCAGCGGCGGGCAATGGGGTCGCGTTGAAGATCGCCACGTATTTGTCCTTTGAGTCAGGCACGTCGGCCACCCAGGCGATCTGGCCGTTGGCGTTAGAAAGCTGCTTGTTGTTGGTCGAGTGCTGATTGACGGCGATGACCTCGTCATTGGTGAGCATGGCAAGTTCGAAATCCGTATTCCTGGGCAGGTTGCCGCCGAGAATCAGAGGCGAGCGCGCGATCGACCAGAGGCTCATCAGCGTGTAGTGCTCATCATTGGTGAATTTGGTCCAGTGGTCGCTGTCGTTCCATGTGCGGATGTTGCCGAAGGGGATCATGTCGGCATCCGGCCAGTGCCCCGGCCCTCGGAAGGGCGTTCCGTTGTTGGTGTTGGTGAACTGCTGATAGAGGGCGGGCCAGTTGTCCCAGAAATCGCCGCTGATGCGCCACATGTTGGCGTTGGCGGCCACGAGAGCATTGGACGCGCCGCCGGGTGATATCGAGAAGACGATGGGCCGGCCGCAGTGGTCGATCGCCTTGCGAACCGCCTGGATTTCGGCGTCATGGCCGGAAAGGTCATCGACCTTGACGAAATCCAGATCCCAGGAGGCCATTTGCGCGAAGACGGAATCGTAGTATTCCTGAGCGCCGGGCTTGGACATATCCACGCCGTACATGTCGCCGTTCCAGCGGCAGACATTGACCTTGTCGGCGATGTCGGCGGCATGGAACGTTGTGCCGAGAATGGGGGCGTTGTCGCGATCGACGGATTGCCGCGGGATGCCGCGAAGCAGGTGCAGGCCGAACTTCAGCCCTTGGGCGTGCAGGACATCGGCGATCGGCTTGAAGGAGCGGGTGTCCCTGGTCAGCGGAAAGCGATTCGGGGCCGGAAGCAGGCGGCCGTTGGCGTCGGTTTCCAGAACCGCGTTGGGGCGATAGGCGTCGGTATGGGCCAGCGGCTCATACCACTGGATGTCGATGGTGATCAGATTCCAGCCGTGCGGCTTGAGGTTCTTGACCATGTAGTCGGCATTGGCCAGGACATCCGCCTGCCAGACGCCGGCCCCAAAACTGTCCCAGGAATTCCATCCCATCGGCGGGGTTTGAGCCCAGTCGTAGAACCTGGTGGCGGCCTGTGTTGCGGGCGGCGCCGTCACCTGCGCAAACGAGACGCCGACGGATAATCCAAGAAGAACAAAGCAAAGACTGGCAACTGTTCCTGATGATCGCATGGGGACACCTTCCATTTGAAGAGACCCAGAATTACGGGGCATTCCTGGTCGTCGGGGCTGACGCGGCCGCCGCCGGCGCCTTTCGCCAATGTGTCGGAACTCCCGGCTTGAGCACAAAGGCCGGCTGTTCGTCGGCGACGATGACGTGGTTCGTCGCCCTGTCAAAATCGACCCTGATCGCGCCGGGTACTTCGCGATAGGGCGCATTGTTGTCATTGCCGAAGAATGCACACCACCACTTTCCCTGCTTGTCCTGAAAGTAATCCGTGCCGCCGGAGCATGGGACGGCTTCGTGCCAGTCATGGTATGGGCCAAAGACGTTATCCGAGATGGCGCAGACACTGCTGTATCGGCCGGCGACAGTGGCAGCGCCGCCGATGTAATAACGGCCATTGGCCTTGAAGAGGCAGGCACCTTCGCTGGCGGCGTTGCCGGTGTGGCCTTCAACGGTGATATGGTGGCCGGGTCCGTCGAAGCCGGACATGTCGCTCTTCATGAGGTAGAGAGTGACGGCTCCGTCGCTGGTGAAGTAGACTTTTCCGTCGTCGTCTTCAAAGAGGGTGCCGTCGATTCCCTTGGGGATAAACCCGTCGTTGGCCAGGGCGTTGACGTAGGGCCCTTGCGGTTTGCCGGTGGCGGACTTGAGAATGCCGCGATTTCCGGGCGGCATCGAGATGGTGATAAAGTAATTCTTCAGCGATTTGATGTAATGGATTTCCGGAGCCCAGATGGCGCGGACGGCGTTGCGATGCCAGAGCCAATCCCGCTCCCAGGTCGCGTCCTTGTCGAACGTCCAAACGAAACCGAGGTAATCCCACTTCTGGAGGTCGGGGGATTTCCAGAGTTCGATGCCGGTGTTGAAGTCCCAGATATTGTCGCCGGACGAGCCGGTCATGTAATAATTGCCGTCGCCGCCCAGAATGATGATCGTGTCCCGCAATTGCGTGTTGGGGATGAGCGGTTGGATATCGGGGATGAGCCCGTTCAGCACAGCCGAGTTTTTGAGTTGGCGCGGATAATTCAGCCACCGCGACGTATGCACGGCGCCTGGTCCGCTCATTCCCAGTCGCGGATCGCGCGGTCCGGGCGGCGGGACGACATCGCCTTCGCGCGGGGCGCCGACCGACAGCGGGCCGGCTCGATGGTCGGCGGTGGGGAGCGTAATGGGAACGGCCGCTCGCGTGGCCGGGGCGGCGGGAGTTACCGTGGCTGCCGCTGTGCGCCAATGCGTGTGAGTGCCGTCCTGGAGCACAAAGGCCGGCTGTTCGTCGGCGATGATGATCTTGTCGTTCTTGTCGAAGTCGATCCGGACCAGGCCCGGCTTCTCGCGGTAGGGGGATTGCTCATCGTTGCCGAAATAGCAGCAATACCAGCTTCCGTCCTTGTCTTGGAAATAATTGGTGCCGCCGCCGCAGGGTACCGCCTCGTGCCAGTGTTTATACGGTCCCCAGATGTTGTCGGCGATGGCAACGACGCTGTCGTACCGGCCGGTGGCGGTGCCGCCCCAGAACACGGCCCCGCCGAGATAATACTTGCCGTTGCGCTTGAAAAGGGATGCGCCTTCCATCGCGACTTCCGGCTTGGATAACAGATCGGCGGGCACATTTGTCGAGCCATCGGCGGCGGTGGCGTCGGACTTATCGACTTTCACGTCTTTGGGCGGAATCTCAAATCCACTCAGGTCGTCCTTGAGCTGCGCGATCTGACCGCCACGGCCCCAAGTCATGTAGACCTTGCCATCGTCATCTTCGAAGATCGTCGGGTCGATGCCGCCGGTCATGCGCGCATCCGGCTTGAAGGGGTTGACGTACGGCCCTTGGGGCTTGCCGGTGGTGCTGACGAGGATGCCTGTCCCCGCGCCGCTGGCGAGGCTGTAGACGATGACGTAGGTCTTTTTGTGCGTCAGGTAGTGGATTTCCGGCGCCCAGATATCGCGGACGGGCTTGTTGTGGAGCGTGCCCCATTTCGCCTGCCAGGTTGCATCTTTATCGAAGCTCCAGACCAGGCCGAGATAATCCCAGTGCTGGAGGTCTTTGGAACTATAGAGTTCGATTCCGTCGTTGCGGTCCCAGATGTTGTCGCCCGTCGAGCCGGTCATGTAATAGAGGCCGTCGCCGCCGATGTTGATGATCGTGTCGCGAAGGTGGACATCCCAAATGGGCTTGAGCGGCGGTATGAGCCCCGCTTTGACGGCCGAACTGGTGCAGACGTATTTCCCCAGCGGCAGCCAGCCGGGTTTGGGGTTGGGGCCGTCGTACATCAGGCCCTCATACCCCGAACGATACCCGCCGCCGCCGTTGCCGACGACAGGTTTACCGGGGCCGCTGACGCCTGAATAGACGGCCGCGGAGGATGTGAAGGGCGGCGGCGCGGCGACTGGCGCAGTAGGCGCAGTTTGCGCGGCCAAAAGGCCAGCCATCGCCATTATGGTGATCGCTGCCAGCGTGAATGTCAGGTTGCGTCGCATGCAAATCCTTGCAAAGAGAGAATCCGTTTATGGTGTCTTCGGCGGCGCCTTGACCGGTGCGTCGGGAAAATCCACATGATCGGTGTCGAGGTTCTTGACGTTGGCCTGGTCGAACCCAAGGCCGTAATAGTCGTCAAGCCCTTCATTCCAGATCACCTTGGTCTGGGTGATTGAAAGGCCGGCGATTTCGCGTGCGTATACGCCGGCGAGTTTCATCTGTAGGAGCCCCGTGCCACTGTTCTGTGGGCGCAGGTCGTAGAATCCGCCTTTCTCATCGCCGATTTTCGCCATCTCGATCCGCACGTGGTCCAGGGCGATGTCCTCCAGCGGGTGGCCTGGCGTTCCGGAAAGAAAGGCGCCGTTCTCGCCGCGGGCCAGGATGTTGTTGAACCGGATGTTGCGCACGTGCCCAAGTTGCGTCTGCGGCGAACGAGGAGCAAGGTAAACAGTGATCGGCTCGCTGGAGCCCCACCATTTGCCGGTCCAGAATCGCGTTTCGATGATGATATTCGAGAAGATCACGTTTTGGATGTCACCTTCGTCACGGCTTTGGATGCACAGGCCGCGATTGCTGCGGGAGATCACGCAGTCGGCAAAGACGATGTCGCGGGCGCCTGGCTGGGTGTAGATTTCGTCGATCTTCAGCGCTGCGCTGCGCGACGCCAGCGTGCAGCCGGTGATGGTGATGCGGGCGCTGCCGCCGTACGATGCAAAGTTGGGCGTGTTCTTGATCACGATGCCGTCGTCGGCGCACTCGATGGAGCAACCGACCACGCGCACGTCCCGGCAGTGGTCGAGGTCGATGCCGTCGCAGTTGGGCACGTCCCAAGCATTGCGGATTCTGATGGCGTCGATAAGGGCGTCCTCGCAGCCCACAAGATGCACTGTCCAACTCGGGGCGTTGGTAAGCGTCAACTCGCGAATGTGAAGCTGCTTGCAACCGATGAGGATCATCATCAGCGGCCGCCCGGCAGGGCGGCGCGGATCGGTTTTTCCAAACGGCCAGTAATCGCCCACGAACGACTGCGGCCACCAATTCGGCCGGTTGACGTCGCCACCCGCCTGCTCGTCGGCGAGTTTCTGCCACAGTGCGCGGTCATTGCCGTCGATTGTGCCGTCGCCCGAGATGGTGAGGTTTGTCGCGTCTTTGGCGAAGAGCAGCGATCCTTCGTGACCGTAATCGTGCCAATCGGCACTGCCCTTGAGCACGCTGCCGCTGGCCAGGTGGAAATCGAGATGACTGTGAAGTGTGATCACGCCGGTCAGGAACGTCTTGCCGGCCGGCAGGAGTACCTGACCGCCGCCCGCCGCGGCGCAGACGTCCACGGCTTTCTGCACGGCGGCCGTGTCGCTGGTGGTGCCGTCACCCTTGGCACCATAGTCCAGCACATTGAAGACGCCGTCGCTGTTGGCGGCCGCGGCACGCACACACGGCAGCGCCGCCGCAATGACAATCGACATCAGCCAGACGAATCGTCTCATCGCATTCCTCTGATCCACGCCAGCGCCGCGGCGTCGATCACTTGGCTGGGATGACGCGCACCAGCACAACGCCGTGTGACGCCACGTCCGCCTTAAAGCTCTGGTCGTAGACTCCGAGATCTTTTTGCCGCCATAAATCGCGGACGGTCTGTTTGCCGGCGACTTTCAAATCGCTCCATTGTGCCGTTACCGACGCCGTGGCGGGGCCGCGGTTGAACAGGCCCACCGCCAGCGATCCATCCTCCAGTTCCTTGCGATAGACCTCGAGCTGACCCTGCCGAGACACATTAACGGCCTGCTTCACCAGAGCATCCTGATCGATGGCCAGCACCTCGTCGTTGGTCAGCAAGCTGAGCGTAAATGGGTCCATTTGTGTCATGTCGCAGCCCAGAAGCATCGGCGAAGAGAGCATCGCCCAGAGCGATATGTGCGTGAATTGCTCGTCGACGGTCAGCTTGCTCGGATGCTGTTTGCCGGTGCCCCAGCCGACGACGCCGACGACGAGCATGTCGGCGTCATTGTAATGGCCCGGCCGGGCGAACGGCGCCCACTTGTCCTGATTGAAGCCAATGTCGGTGCTGACCCGGCCCCAGTTGTCGGTGATATCGGTCGTGGTCCGCCAGGCATTGGCGACGGTCGAGACATGGGCGATGTCGGCGAACATGTTCTGCACGTGATTGTTGGAAATGCTGAATACAATATCGCGATTCTGATCGTGGAGAGCGTCGTACATTTCCTTTGTTTCGGGATATTCGACGGGGCCCCAATCGTACTTGAGATAGTCGAATCCCCATGCCGCGAATTGCCGCGCGTCATTGGTCATAAACTTGTATGTGCCGATCGCGAAGGGAAGCTGCTTCTTGTTCTTCGCCGCACCCGGCGGCCAACGCTGGGCGGTGCCTTGCGGATTCTCAGCACTGCTTCCGAGCCGGCCGGCATAGGTCATCACCCACGGTGATGAATAGAGGCCCGCTTTGAGGCCCAATTGGTGGATCTGGTCGACCATCGCCTCGATGTCCGTGAACTTGCGCGGGTCGGGCTGAAGGGCGTTGAACTCGCCGCCGCGGGCGTTCTGCCAGCCATCATCCATATTGATGTACGTCCAGCCGTGATCGATCAGGCCCGTTGAGACCATCGCCTTGGCGGCAGCGATGGCGCGATCCTGTGTGATCTGATCGCTCCAGACGTTGTAGGAATTCCAACCCATCGGCGGGGTCAGGGCGATGGTGTCGCCGACGACAATGCGCAAGGCGCGATCGGCCATGCCGGCGCTGTTGGCGGCGTGCAGCACGATTTTGTACGTGCCTTCCTTGGCCACCGAGCCGCTGAGTTGGCCGGTGGCGGCGTCGAGGATCACTCCGGCCGGGAGACTGGTGGCGGAGAAGACAAGTGGGCGTGTGCCGGTGGCGGGGATTCGATAGAGGACGGGATGATTCGCGCGCACGCCGAAGATGGATGGCCCGTTAATGCGCGGCGTGGCCCGGGCGGGCGGCGTGAGAATGAACGCCGAGTTATCGCGGGCTGGAGCGGTGGCTGGAGGCGCGCCGCCGCCAGCGCCGCCGTAAGCCGCAGCGCTGGCAAGCGACATCAGAAAAACAATCCAGAGCGTTGCGTGGGTTCTGGCCATCTAATTTGCCCTCGTGGATGCGGCCGTAGCGGCGTTCTTTCGCCAGAGCGCCCGCGCCCCGGCTTGAAGCACGAAGGCGGGTTGCTCGTCGGCGACGAATATCGTGCCATCCTTACGGAAGTCGATCTTCACGATGCCCGGCTTCTCGCGCCAGGGGGATTGGTCGTCGTTGCCGAAATATGTACACCACCAGTTGCCGTCCTTGTCGTGAAAATAATTCCCGCCTGCGCCGCAGGGGACAGCCTCATGGATGTTCGTATATGGCCCTTCGATGTGGTCGGCGATCGAGCACATGCTGGAATACCGGCCCTGATACGTGTCGGCCGCGCCCAGGTAATACCTGCCATTGGCTTTGAAGAGCGAAGCGCCTTCGTGGCCGATGCGCGTCGGGCCGCCGGAATTGCCGGTGGCGACGAATTTGACGTTGATCGCCGGTCCGTCGAACGCGGAGAGATCGCTCTTCATGAGATGAAGCGTGCCGCCGGCGCCGTTGGTGAAATAGACTTTGCCGTCGCCATCCTGGAAGACGGTGGCATCAATGCCGCCGGTCAGCGGTTTGTTGCTGGCGACGGGATTGGTATAGGGGCCTTGCGGCTTGCCGGATTTGCTGACCAGCAGCCCCGTGCCGCCGCCGTCGCCGCCGTTCATGCAATAGGCGATGACGAAGGTGTGATTAACGAAATGAATCTCCGGCGCCCAGACGTAGCGGAGTTGTTTCTCCCAGGTGCCGTCTTTATCGACGCTCCACACCAGCCCCAGGTAATCCCAGGTCTTGAGGTCTTTGGATTTGTAGAGTTCGACGCCGTCATTCAGATCCCAGATGTTATCGCCGGTCGAGCCGGTCATGTAATAGAACCCATCGTCGGCCAGGCAGATGGTGGTGTCGCGCATGTGGACATCCCAGATGGGCCGAAGCGGCGGGAGCAGCCCGGCGGTGACGGCCGTGCCCAGGGCGCGATTGCCGAATGGCAGCCATCCGTCCTTGGGATCGGGCCCGCGGTACATAACGCCTTCGCGCCCGGTGCGATAGCCGCCGTAGCCTGTCCCCTCCACCGGCTGACCGGGTCCGCTGACGCCGGAATAAACGGCCGGTATGCCGGTCGTGACCGGCGTCGAGCGCGGTCCCGGGGCGCGCACCAACCCCGGCAATTCCGGATTGAGCGGCCGGGTCTTGCCGACGTTCAGATCGACTTGTGCGACGGCAAGCGAGCCGCACAGAAAGACCGCGATCGCCACCCGGGCCGCGTATTTGAGCACTGATACCATTCTTACACCTCGATCAAAATGCCGTACGGACAGAAGAGTACACGAGCGGCAAGGCGGCGGTGTATGGAAAATCTGGTCAAGTCGCTATCATTTATGGAATACGTGCAGAATCGACTTGATGAGCCCGACGCGCCGCATACTGCTCGCCTTTCACCTCCCGGAGGCATTGCGCGACGTGCTGCAGGGGATTACGGATTACGCGCGCCAGCGGCAATGCAACTGGCAGGTGCTGTGCGTATCGCCCGATGAATTCACCGCCAATTTCGCCGGCCGCCGCGCCGATGGCGCGATCACGGCGATTCGGGCTGACGCCAGGACTCTTGTCGCGCGGCTGGTTCGCTCGCGCACGCCGGTTGTCAATCTGCTTCACGATCTGGCTCCGCGGTTGCCCTCGGTATTGTCCGATGACATGGCGATCGGCCGGGTGGGAGCTGAATACCTGATTGCTCGAGGCTTTGGGAAGCTGGCGTTTCTGGGGATCGACACGCGATGGAGTGTTGCCCGGCAGTGTGGATTCGAGCAGGCGGTTGCGGCCGCTTCGCTGGCGGCGCCGGCGACGATCGAGCCGCTGGGAGTCGCCGATTTCCGGTTTCAGTCCAAGGTGCGCGCGGTGGCCTTCCTGCGGCGATGGCTCCGGACGCTTCCTCGCGGCGTGGCGGCGATGACGGCGTGCGATTTCGTCTCCCGCACGCTGGCCAGCAGCGCCGAGGCCGAGGGAATCGACGTGCCGCGCGACCTGGCCATTTTGGGAGTGGACAATTTTCATACCGTGTGTGAACTGTCGCCGGTTCCGCTTTCCAGCGTGGCGCAGGATTTTGTACTGATGGGCTTTGAGGCCGCCAGAGTGCTTGATGCGCTGATTCGCGACCCGCGCTCCGCCACGCCCAAGGCAGTGCTCATTCCGCCGGGCCGCATTCACGTGCGGACGTCGACCGATGTGCTGGCGTTCACGGACCCGGCCGTCGTCGAGGCGATGGCGATGATCCACGCCCACGCGGCAACAGGTGTGAACATCAAACAACTGCTGCGGCAGATTCCGATCTCGCGCAAATGGCTCGATCATCGATTCAAGAGCCTGGTGGGCCGCACTGTCAGCCAGGAAATCCGCCGCTGCCGGTTGCAGTACGTACATGATCTGCTTGTGGATACCGATCTGCCTCTGCGGCAAATTGCCATGCAGAGCCAGTTCTCCTGCACGGAAAATCTGATTCGGTGTTTTCGATCGGCCTATGGGCAGCCGCCGCAGACATATCGACTGAACGCCAAGAATTCGCGACTTGGCTTGACTCGGAAGTGACGCCGATCGCTGACCACGGCCCCCCGGCACGATTTCAAGATGCCTGCTGTCGTCGCGTCAACCGCGTCCGCAAAACAACGATCAATTCACCGCGTGGGACGATCGTCTGCTCGCCGGTCGCGAGGTCTTTCATTGCCACCGTGTTGTTCGCCAGTTCATTGTCGCCCAGCACCAGGGCAACCGAGGCCTTGTCGCGATCGGCCAGCGTGAATTGCGATCGCGTGGGCCGCCCGGCCAAATCCAGATCGACCGCGATGTTCGCCGCCCGCAGCTCGGCCGCGAGCTTCCAATTGGCGCTGCGAGCGGCGTCCCCGACGGATATCAGATAGACCAGCGGTTCGCGTGAATCGGGGATCGCCACCCCTTGCTGCTCCAACGCGATCAGAAGCCGCTCAAGTCCCGAGCCGAATCCGACGCCCGGCGTGCTCCGGCCGCCCAGGTCTTCGACCAACCCGTCGTAACGTCCGCCGCCGCCGACGGCGTTTTGCGAACCCAACCCGGCCGCGGTCACTTCCCACAGCGTGTCCGTGTAATAATCGAATCCACGCACCAGCCGCGGATTGACCGTGTACGCCACCTTCGCATCCGTCAGAAGCTGCTGAACGGCGTCGAAATGCTTTCGGCTCTTGTCCGACAAAGATTCCGCGGCCGGCGGAGCGTCCTTGACGGCGGCCTGGTCGGCCGGATCCTTGCTGTCGAGGATTCGCAGCGGGTTTTCCACCAATCGCCGCTGGGAATCCGCGCCCAGTTCGGCCTGTCGGGGCGTCAAATATTCAACCAACGCCTGGCGATAGCGAGCCTTGGAATCCTTGTCGCCCAGACTGTTGATTTGCAGGGCAAGATCCTTCAACCCGCAGCGGCGATAGAAGTCGAGTTGCAGCAGAATGCACTCGACATCCTGTGCCGGCGCGGCGACGCCGAACGCTTCAGCGCCGAATTGATGATGCTGGCGCAAACGGCCTTTTTCCGGGCGCTCGTACCGGAAATTCGGCGCGATGTAAAAGACTTTGACGCGGGCGCCGTCCTGGTTCAGCAACCCGGCCTCGATGACTGCGCGGACCACGCCGGCCGTGCCTTCGGGTCGAAGCGTGATCGATCTTCCGCCGCGATCGTCGAACGTGAAGGTCTCCTTGCGGACGATATCAGAGCCTTCGCCGACGCCGCGGTGGAACAGTTCGGTCGCCTCGAACATCGGGGTGCGGATTTCGGCGAAATGAAAAAGCCCGGCCGTCGTGCGCGCGATGCGCTCGATCGACTGCCATTTCCAACTTTCATCCGGCAACGTGTCGAGCGTGCCGCGCGGGGCCTGGTATTTCATGGTGTCGGTGGCGTATCGGCCGGTGCCTCGGGCGCGGCGGACGGCGGGTTTGATTCCGGAGTTGACGCTGCGGCCGGCGCTTCGGCAGCAGGTGAGGCGGCGGCATCAACATCCACATCATCAATGTGGACCTTTTGCAGCACCACATCCAGGGCCTTGTGCTCGCGCATCTGCATGTACAGATAGGCCAGTTGGCCGTCGGTGCTCAATTCCTGCTTGAGCTTTTCGGGGCGCACGTCGCGGCGCATCGCCAGTTCCGCGATCATGCCGTTGAGTTCCTGTTCGGATACATCCACGTTCTCGCTTTGGGCCAGCTTGTTGAGGATGAAGAACTTCTTGAGCTCGATCGCGCCCTGTTCGCGGGCATTGGCACGCAGTCCATCCTGCAACGCCGCCACGCGCTCGGGGCTGACGCCGCGAACCTGCAAATCCACGATCGTCCGCTGCACCACGCGCTCTTCCTGGTTCTTCGACAGCCGCGCCGGCAGTTCCATCTGCACCGCGTTCAGCAGGAATTTCATCACCTGGTCGCGCATCGCCTGCCGCACGTCGCTCTTCAGTCGCTGGTCCATTTGCTCCCGCAACGCCGTCTTCAAGTCGTCAATGTTCTCAAACCCAAGCTGATTGAGGAAGTCCGCGTCCAGCGTCGGAACCTCCAGCTTGTGGATCGCCTTCAGCGTGATCTCCATTTCCGCGGTCTTGCCGCGAAGCTCCGGCCGAACGTAATCCGCCGGCAGCACCGTTCCCACCGACCGCGTCTCGCCCGGAAGCATGCCCGCCAGCGGCCCGGCCAGATCGTCGATCGGATGGCCGGCCACTGAATGCGCCTCGACCGAAATGTTCTGATCGTGCATGTGGCTGACGACGGCGCCGTCCACTTTCAGGTGTACATCCGCCAGCAGCCGATCGTGGCCTTCCACGCCCCGGCCTTCGACCGGAATCAGCGTCCCCTGTTGTTCAAGGAGCTTCTCAACGGCCTTATCCACGTGCTCTGCCTTGACATCAACCTTTGGCCGCGTGACCCGCAGGTTCGACAGATCGGGGATCTCGAACGTCGGCTGCACTTCGATCGAGAACGTATAGGTCATCGGTCCGGTCTCAGGCAGCTTGATCGCGTCCGGATTATCGAACTCCGGCTCGCCAATGACCTGCAGGTTGTTCTTCTTGACGGCCTGGTCGTAGCTTTCCTTCACCAGAAACCGCCGCACCTGCTCGCGCACATCCGAATGGAATCGCTTCTCGACGAGCTTCTGCGGCGCATGACCCGGCCGGAACCCCGGCAGGGCAAGGTCGGATCGCAGTTCCTTGAACTGTTCGACGAGCTTGGCGGCGATGCGGTCCTCGGGGATTTCCACGGTGACTCGCTTGGTGGCCGGTCCGGCGTCCTCGATCTTGATCGAGTAATTGAATTCCTGTTCTTCCGTCTCGGCCGTCGTGAGAGCGTTTTCGGTCATGGGCGTTCCTTAACTGTGCCATTGGCGACGGTTCCGCACGGGGCGGACGATCCGATCGCCGTCCGGCCGGCGGCGCCATAGCCGCCGGTCGAGCCGCGTACTATAGATGCAATCCCCATTCTTGAGAAGGGCGGGGCGAAACATCTCGCGTGGCGGCCGTTCCTCGTGTATAAAGGACCGACTGACACGGAGATTTTTATGGCTGACGAAGAATCATCGCTGCACATTGATCTGGACTGGAAGAAGCAGGCACAGGAGGAGAAGCGGCGCCTGGCCGAGGAAGCGGCCGCCAAGCCCGCGGCCATGCCCGTCCCGCAGGCTCGTACGCCCGGCAACGAATCCGCCGCCGCCAAGCCCACAGGCCAACCCACCGGCCGTCCCGCGACCGGGCCCCGCAACGCTCCGGCCAGCTTCACCGCGATGGTCCAGCAATTCGTCACCCAGGTTCTGATCTACCTTGGCGAAATCGACATCCGCGGCGCCAGCGGCGTCAATCTCGACATGGCCAAGTATTACATCGATAACCTCGGCATCCTCGAAGAAAAGACCAAAGGCAACCTCACCGAAGAAGAACGCCAGGTTCTCGACTCCGCCCTCTACGAAGCCCGCATGCGCTACGTGAGCGTGGCGTCGCAATACACGTAGGTCCCGCGATTTTCACACAACCCAAGGCCGGCAAGCCTCTTAACAATCAAATATGCCGCCTGCGCCTTCACCTTGCACCCCGCTTCTTGGCCGAATATCGCGGATTCAAGCCCCGTCTGCGACGAAAAAACGCCCCAAATGTCTCAAAGACGTTCGAAGACGTGCTGGAAAAGTCTGAACTTTGGCCCGGCCGAGTCCAATCTGGGCGCGCCAGAAATGGGATACCAACCGCCAAGCCGAATAGACCACGGTATTTGGTCCGCGTTATCGTGTCGCGCATTCGGCCCCCCGAGGCGGTCGATGTTACGTCGAAGGTTCGTGAGGCCGCCGGTGAATGAGTTGGCGGAGTTGAGGTGTCACATCGCCGCATTTCCTTGGTTTCACCCCAGAATATCTCATAGTTGCGGTTGCTGTTGAACGGGTCGATGTAGATCAGATCGACTCACTTGTCCGGCTGCTTGGCCAGTTGGTCCAGATTGTCGCCGCAATAGATGACGCGGATATCGACGACGGCCGATGGCTTGGGGGGCTCGGCCGGAAAGTTACCCATCGGCGGGCGCGGCGGCAACGGGGAGCTTGTCGGGGCCAGGGAGAAGAGCCGAATACGACGGCCGTGCTATCGGCGGCCCGGTGCTGGAAGGGCTTGGGAGTGATCATGTCTGTAGATACCAACCGTCAGATGTGATGGCCTTGAAATCCTTCATGCTGAACACGACAAACCTGGCTTT
Organism: uncultured Tepidisphaeraceae bacterium; assembly: GCA_964420285.1. Lineage (GTDB taxonomy): Bacteria > Planctomycetota > Phycisphaerae > Tepidisphaerales > Tepidisphaeraceae > CAYQTE01. The sequence goes on along the minus strand of CAYQTE010000086.1, from coordinate 1,106 downwards.
GCCGTTCTCTTCGATGAATGTCGGTTTCAATTTGAGCATGATTATTGCCATGAAAGAAATGCGGCGGCTTCAGGCCCTGCGGTTCCGCACAGAGCGCGTCAAGCCCAGCTCGCGCTTAACTTCTTCGAGTGTGTAGGTCGGTTTGCCGGCGTTGGCTTTCCTCGCCTTGACCAGCGCGCGGTAATCAGCTTCGTCTTCCAGTTTTTCAAGGAGCGCTTCATACTCCTTTACAGGAACGACGAAGAACTTTTCTCTTCCGTTGCGTGTCAGCACATCATAATGGGTCTTGAGCATTGGCGCCCTTTCTTAAGAATCATATACCTCTGAGCGATGCTTGACGTCATGTACCAGAATGTCCACGCCCGCCAAGTCGAACAGCACCCGCCAGTCTCCGACCCGAAGTCGATAGGCCGGCTCGAATTTCGTCAAACGCTTCACGTCGCCAGCCAGCCCATTGCGCATCCGCTCGAGTTTCTTGACCACTCGCCGGGCGACGTCTGGCGACATCGCTTTCAGCGATGCGCGGGCCCGATCGGTCACGATGAGATTGTACAACATCTGGGCGGCTTCCTTGCGTAACTAAATCCTCATCCCGAACCTTCGCGCCAGGCTCTCCGGCACCGCTTCCACCTGCACGTTTCTCGCGGCCCGCAATCGCGCCTGCACCAAATCCGGCTGAGCTCCCGCCGAGTTGCAACTTGGCGCGGACTCTTGTACAGCGATTCGCCCTTCATCGCCAGTTGGGCAATTGGGAAACGGGAATTGGCCGATTGTGAATCCGCGCTGGCGGGTGCGCGACGCGATCGGCGACGTTCTCTTCCTCCTCGCCTTGTACTCATGGAGAGGGTTGGGGTGAGGGTTCTTCGGCTGGGGCGCGGCTACGAAATGCCCCCTCACCCTACCCTCTCCCCGCGTACAGGGAGAGGGGACACGAGAAAGGCGTCTTAACGTGGCTTCTTTCTGGGCGTCATAGCGTCTCCGGCTCGGCGTTGCTCACCGCAGGTGCGGCTTATTCGCATTTCCGCCGGATCAGCGATCCGTGGATCGCAGGTCGACCGCCGTCTTGGCGTTTCCGATGGCTACGCCGAAGCCCCAGCCGCCCTGGT
>CAYQTE010000085.1:0-17222 GCA_964420285.1 uncultured Tepidisphaeraceae bacterium | reverse complement strand
TCCCGGGCGGGATGGTGCCGCTTTCGATGATGTAATTGTCGTTGGTGCCGTAGATGAGACTGTCGTTCGTCGCGGCGCCGGCGAAGACCTGGTCGTCGGTTCCGTTGACGCAGTAGAACGTGTTATTGCCCTGGCCGCCGGTCAATTGGTTCGTGCCGGCCCCGCCGTTGAGGGAATCATCACCCAAAGCGCCACGCAGGGTATCGTTGCCGAGGCTGCCAAAGAGGGTGTCATTGCCTTTGCCGCCGGCGAGGATGTCATCGCCCGCTCCGCCCTTCATCGAGTCATCGCCGGGTCCGCCGGAGAGGCTGTCGTTACCGGCCCCGCCGCCGATGGTGTCGTTGCCGGGTCCGCCCATGATGGTGTCATCGCCGGGTCCGCCCTGGACACTGACGCCAAGGGTCGCGGGCATGCTGGATTCGATGGTGACCGAGTCGTTGCCGGCGCCGGCTTCGACATCGACCGTGTTGACCGATGCAAGTGGGATCGACTGCGAGGTGACGCCGTTGAGCGTGGCCGTCATGTTGCCGCTGCCGTCGGCTTGCAAGGTGATCACATCGTCACCGCTGGTTCCCTCGACAAGGAGATTGCCGTTGGTCAAGGTCGCAAAGGATGCGGAGGTGACGGTGAAGGACGTTGAAACGGCGCTGCTGAGCGAGCCGTCGGTCGCGGTGAGCGTGTATGTTCCGGCCTTATCGACGGTGAGATTGCTGAAGGTGGCGACGCCGCCAACGGCCGCCTGAGTGAGTGTGCCTCCGAGCGTGGCGCCGTTGGGCGTCGTCAGGGCGACGGTGACGTTGGAGGTATCGGTGGTGACGGTGTTGCCGTCAGCATCCTCGACGGTCACAGTGAACGGCGTGCCGGCCGCGACGCCGGCGGCGAAAGTGGAGGGTGCCTGGCTGAACGCCAATTGCGCCGGCGAGCCGACAGTGACCGACGAACCGGTGCCGGTCAGTTCACTGATCGACGTGGTGTTGATAGTCGTCCCCTCAAAGCTTTCCGAGATGACCGTGACGCCCTTGACATTGCCGACGCCGGCGGCGACGTATTCCGTCGATGGGACGGCCGGTTCGGTTGTGCCGTTCTGCGTCGCCTGCACACTGACATTGAGCACATACGCGTTAAACGTACCGGCCGGGACAGTGACGCTCTGGGTCGAATCGCTGGTGAGTTCGACGATGTAATTGAAGACGGTGGTGGTGGTTGAATTGACCAGGCCGGTCGATACGGAAGTCGCTGTGTAGGTTGCGGTGTAGGAGTTGCCGGCGGTCAGCGTCGCCGGGAAGCTGATGTATGCGGGGGCAAAGGTGTCGGTGGTGTTGAGGGTTCCGCCGGTTTCGACCTCGGTGGAAACGTTGCCGTAGATTTTCAGGCCGCCGGAATCCAGGGTGAGGTATTCCTTGGAGACGTCAGTGGTGATGCCGTTGGCGGGAACGGGACTGATGGTGTCGTCGATTTCGGTGAGGTTGTTGTTTCCATTGAAGCTGGCTGTGCCGACGGCGGCGATCCGATGAACATCGGTGCCCGTCTCCGAGCCGTTGGTCAGTGATTCGTAATCGGTTTCATAGCCGACGGTCTGTGGGCCGAAGAGGGACGTGGCGCTGACGCTGAGCATGTAGCGCTGTTCGAGGCGCTCAACGGCCGGCACGCGGGCTCTGGCGTAAACCGCCGGGAAAGCGGCCGGGTTGAGGGTGATGGTGTCCGACGTGCGGGCCTTGCGATTGCGGCGATGAAGCATGTGCGAATCTCCTGCGAAGTTTTTCTGCCAGAGCGTTGTTCCAGAACGAGCGCGAATCCTAGCGCCGGGCGTTGCGGCCGTCAAGAGCGTTGAGCAAAGGCGTGATAAAAGGGCGTGGCCGATTACCTTGCGGGGTCCGGAGGTGTTGTTTCGGCCGGTGCTGCGCCGCCTCGGGCGGGGGCTGCGCCGCGGGAGCCGCGGGCGCCTCGGCCGGCGGGGGGTTGAGTGGTGGCGTCAATGTAATTGCCGATCAGGCCTTCCAGGTCGATCGCGTTGATGCAGAATTGCGAGGAACTGGTGGTGTCGATGCTGGCGATCTCATCGACGGCGTGGGCCACGGAGGCGTCGGCGATATGTACGGCATTGAAGGAGACATTCATGGCGTAGAATTTGGTCCAGGCGCTTTGAGCCTCGGTGGGGTTCTTATCAATGTAAGCGGCGTAGGCGGAGAAACGCGGCGTGGTGCCGCCGGTGCCGGAATTGGGGCCGCGGCAGAACTTCAGCCAGGCACTGGCCCAGGCGGGGTTGTTGAGAGTGGGGATGATTTCGGTCTGGAATTCCGGGCCGCCGAACAGGGCCAGGAGGCTGGGTGAACCGGTTCTGGCGGCGCCGGGGATCAGGGAGATTTTTTCGGATTTGGGATCGAAGCCGTAGTTGTCGCCGCTGGCGACGCCGTTGGGGAAGGCCAGGATGCAGTTGATGCCGGTGTTGATCTTGTCGAGGTATTTCTTGTCGAGCGTGCGTTCGTAGGCGGTGTACCAGTCGGTGACAAGGGCCAGCCAATCCGGGCCGATGCGGACGTGCGTGGGGAATGTGCGGTCGGTGAGAATCTCGCGCAGGGGATCGACGACCAGGAGCGAATTCTCGACGTCGTTCTGTTCGGTCATCAGATCGCCGGTGCGTTCGTCGGTGGTGAGATAGTACATCGGGCGCTTGAACATGCTCTGGCTGATGCGGACTTCCTTGGCGCCGTCACCCCAGTGCCGGACGTTGTGCCGCGAGCCCAGGCCGGCGAATTTGCCCAGGTGATAGACGTCGACTTCCTGCGTGTTGCGGGTCATATCGACGGCCATGCGGAAGACATCGCCACGGCCGGTGCGGAGATATTCGAGCCAGAGCCAGTAATTGGGGCACAGTTCGGTATCGTCCCAGGCGAAGCCGCCCATGTCGTATTCCCATTCGTGGCGGGAGGAATCGTAGCTGCGCATGATGTCGCCGAAATCCCAGAAGCCGTACCAATGCTGCTGATCGACCTGGCCGTGATAGAAGGCAAAATTCTTGTCGAGCTGGTCCTCGATCCAACTGGTGACGGGCTTGGAGCGATCGGGCAGACCCCAGACGCCGAAGGCGTTTTGATCGTGAAGATATTGCGGCGAGCAGGCCAAAAGCGAGCCGGCCTGATCGGCCTTGGCGGCGGTGAGCAAATCCTGATCGCTGGGCACGGAGAGATAGGGGCGGATGGTCAGTTCGCTGGTTCGGGCCATTCCGGTGGCGTAGCTGAATCCGGGCTGGACGTCTTCATAGGCGTAGTCAAGGCCGTGGGCGACAGTGTCGTAAGGGCGCATGTCCATCGGCTGGACATCGGGTGAATAGAGCCACATGGTCAGTTGTGCGGCGTTGGAACCGGCGCCCTGGACTTCCATTTCCGTGGGTGCGAGTTGCCAGAAATTCTTCATCTCGACGGACAGGCCGCCGCTGGTGTCGCCGATGAACGCCGAGCCCAGCGAGCGATTGCCCTCGTTGACGTGGATCCAGGCGCTTTGGGCGTTGGTGCGCTTGGTGATGGTGTAGGATTCGGAGTTGGTCTGCACGAGTTTGTAGGCATTCCAGACGGCCAGTTGATTAGCACCGGCGGGCGGGCTGATGGGCTGTCCCGCGGCCTGCGGCATAAGCTGGGCCGCGCCGACGCGGCGATTGGCCATCGGCTCGATGGGTTCGGCCCACATGCCGGTGTCGCCGGCGAAGCGGACATGGCGATTGTAAGCGGCTTGTCGCATGGGCACGGAAAAGCGGATGCCCAGCCCGCTGACGAAATCGGTTACCTGATCGCCGTCGTAGATGAAGGTGTGGACCATGCGGATGGAGTTGGAGCCGGCATAGACATAGAGGCGGACGATGAAGGGGAGCCAGGCGCGGTTGCCCTGATCCGCTTTGTGTTTGCCTTCGACTTTGACGACGGCGCGGACGGGGCCGGATTGCTCAAGCGTGACCTTGTCGATCTGGCTGGTGAAGTCTTCCTCTCCGATGGTTTTATTGGTGTCGAATTGCGAGCGGTCCTGGCGCGACGCGACGAGATGGCCGTGGTTGGCGACGACGGTGTTGCCCAGCGAGATCGAGTCGATCAAATCCTGGCCGGTCTTGTTGATGCGGACGGTCATGGTGCCGGTGGCGATGTCGATGGCGGTGTCGGATTCGGTGACTTTGACCGGTGTGGCTGGAGCGGCCGATGGTGCATTGGGCGTGATGGTGAACGATTTATCACTGGCGGGGCCGGCGGTGGTGGCAAAGCCGGTCCACTTGAGCGAACCATCCGGCCAATACGCCATCGGCCAGGATTGAAGGGGCAGGGCCGTGCCCGTTGATGTCGTGAGGCCGAAGGTGGCGGATTTCTGCAACGCGCCTTGCGGCCAGGGGACGCCGAAGGCTTCGCCGGCGTCGACGGCCGGGGCGACCTGGTCCATGAAATGAAGCTGGACGGGTTGGGCATCGGCGGCGATGGCGAGCGAAGCCCACAAGCTGATGATGAAGCACACAGCGACGGCAAGCGAAACGAAACGTGTCATAGGCGGCCACCTGGTGTTTATGCGCCCAGTCTGAGCATTCCATAATAGAGTAGCAGGATGAGGACGACGATTCCCCAGCAGCCGAAGAATCCGATGTAATCCGCCTTGGTCCATTTGGCGAATTGCCACTGGGACGATGTGAAGAGTTTCTTGTCGTCAAAGCGATGCGGATCGGCGTTGGAGAGTTCGATCTGCTGGCGATCCTCTTCCGGAGTCGGCGCAACCGGGGTTCGCATTTTGGCATAGAAGCGATCGGATCGTGCGGGATCGTCCGGTTGGGTCATGTAACTGACGAGCATGAGAATGACGAAGGGAAAGACGCTGTCGAAGAGCCATTCGGTGGCCGTGATGCTGCTTTCGTTGAAGGTCTTCACCGGGATACCGAGGAGATAAAGGGTATAGACTTCGATCTTGAACCGGCCGAAACCTTCCCGGCCTTTGCTCTGATCGGTGGCGTCGATGAGCGGGAGCTTGTCAAAGAAGAGGGGAGTGGGCGCGACGATGGCGCCTTTTTCATCGGTGTATTGGTCGGTTTGCAGGATCAGGCCGGGCATCCGGCGGATCGAAGTGATGTATGGCACGGCAGTCGGTATGGCGACGATAAGCACGACCCACAGGTAGAAGGCGACGCTGATGGATCGGGCGGTGAGTCGTCGCCAGAAATAGATCAGGAACATCGGCGCGCCGAAGAAGATGCCGTAGCGCACGCGGTAGGTATAGAGAATCGTCAGGTCGGAAAAGACCAGGGCGAAGAGAATTCCCAGCGTCAGGAAAATGACTATGCAGAGTTGGCCGGCGCGGAGGTAGTGTTTTTCAGATCGGCCCGGGAAGAGCGGCATGTAGATGTTGCGGGCGGCCAGACCACTCAGCGAGATGGCGTTGACGCCGACCGAGGGCATGTTGCCAAGGAGCAGACCGGCGAGCATCAGGCCGAGCAGTCCGGGGCCCAGCAGTTTTTGTGACAGGGCGCCCCAGGCGTCGTCGCCGTCGGAGAGGGAATGGTTGTTAAATATGGCCACGGCGAGCAGCCCGCACAGAATCCAGGCGATGATGACGAATCGCTTGGTGAAAGAGCCGGTGAGCATGCCAAACCGGGCGGTGTTTTCATCCTTGGCCGAGCCGCCGGTGGACATGTTGTGCGACAGGCCGAAGAGCTGGATGAGACTGCCGACCGAGATGGCGAAGATCGAGAGGATGCTCAGCGAGCCGGCGAAGGTGAACTTTTTGGGATCGCCGGCCTCTTGGTGCATGCCGGCGAATCCGTGGACATAGTGCAGTCCGACGGGGATGAGCAGGATCGACATGGCGAGAATGAGCAGGCCCTGGATGGCATCGGTGATGGCGGCGGCTCTGAGGCCGCCCATGACGATGTAGACGGCGATGATCGCGTTGTAGGCGATGTAGAACGGAACGGGGCGGACGAAGGACACGAAGGAACTGATTTCGCCGCGTTGGACCCGGCTGTCGAGTGCGGCGTATCGCTTATCGGTCACCGGCAACGTGCCGCTGGCGACCTGCTTCTTGAGTGCCTGGTACTCGTGGTATTCGCCGATATTCTGCCGGTCCTGGTCGGTCCACTCTTTTTCCTGTTTGGGGAGCATGGCGGCGGCGACTTTGTAGCCGGCGACGTTGCCCAGCCCCAATACGAAGAGGATGATGAAAATGTTGTAAATGGCGTACGCCGAGGCCAGGCCTTTGTCGCCGAACCGATCGACGAAAATATCGGCCACCGTCGTGACGCGCACGCGCCGATACCACGGCTGTGTGAACCAGAAAAACGGAGTAAGGAAGACGGCCTGAAACCCGTTGAGGAAGCTGCCGCCGGCGCCGTTGTTGTAGACGCCGGCCGCCAGCGTCGGGCCACTGGCGGCGTCGGTGGAATTGCCGAATTGAAGGAAGAACTGCAACCCCCGGCCGAGCTTGCGCCCGCCGAGGTAAAAGTCGGATTGCTTCTTGACGGTGCGTGAACTGTGAATGCCGACGGCCAGCGTGCCGACCACGAAGGCCAGGATTACCAGGGCGTCCCAGGGGTTGATTCCAATTCCCATGCGGCCACAAACCTTCTCTTAAGAAGCGGTAGCGCGTGCCATTGAAAAGTGCGCCGGCGGCCCGCTCCGCCATGGGGCCGCCGGCGCCGGCAGTGTAGCAGCGCGCCCGGTGGCAAAACAAATCCGCCGGCCACTCTTGACCGATCCGCTCGGCCGGTGAATAACTGGCGGCCATGAAATCAGGCAAAATGAGCGGTTGGACCTGTCGAATCGGGTGGGCCGGTTTGGCGCTGATGTGCGCGGCACAGATCGCGATGGCGGCTTCGCCCGGGCCGGCGACTCATCCGACAACCGATCCGACTCGGGCGCTCTATACATGGGGCGACCAAGGCGACGGGACGTACAGGAACCCGATCCTCTTCAGCGATTTCTCCGATCCGGATATCACCCGCGTCGGCGGCGATTTCTACATGGTCGCCTCCGATTTCTCCTATGTCGGCATGCAGGTGCTGCACTCGAAGGATATGGTCAACTGGAAAATCATCGGCCAGGTATTCAACCGCCTGACGATGGACAAGAAATACGACCAGATGAACGGCTACGCGCAAGGAACCTGGGCGCCGTCGATCCGCTATCACAACAGCGAATTCTATGTCTACGTCTGCACGCCGTACGACGGGCTGTTCATGTGGCACGCGAAAAACCCGGCCGGGCCGTGGTCGGATACGGTGACGGTGAAAGCCGTCCCGCAATGGGAGGATCCGTGCCCGTTCTGGGATGATGACGGGCAGGCGTATCTGATTCATTCGCACAAGGGCGCCGGGCCGCTCATCATTCATCACATGAGCACGGACGGCACGCAGTTGCTGGATGACGGAACGCAGGTATACACCGGCAACGGATCGGAAGGGCCCAAACTCTACAAGCGGCATGGTTACTATTACGTGTCGTTTCCCGAAGGCGGCGTGGCGAACGGCTGGCAGACGGTGATCCGCGCCAAGAGCATTTTCGGCCCGTACGAATCGAAGCGCGTGATGAACCCCGGCAATCCGCACCAGGGCGGAATCGTCGAACTGGACAGCGGGGAATCGTGGTTTATCGGATTCAAACAGCAAACGGGCGCGCTGGCGGCGCTGGGAAGAGTCGATTATCTCGAGCCGGTCGTCTGGGGCAGCGACGATTGGCCGACGTTTGGGAACAATGGAAACGATGTCGGGCAATTCAAGAAGCCGAATGTCGGGATGAATACTGATCCGGAGAAGCCGGCCGTCAGCGATGAGTTTGACGCCACGGCGCTCAACCCGATCTGGCAATGGAATCACAATCCGGTGGCGGAGGCGTGGTCGCTGCAAGACCGGCCGGGGTATTTGCGGCTGTCGAGTCTGCCCGCGGACGATATCGCTCAGGCGCGAAACACGATCACGCAGAAATTGTGGGATAATGCGGGCGTCATCGACGTGCGGCTCGATGCCACCGGGCTGACCAATGGAGAACACGCTGGCGTGACATTCATAATCGGCCACGCCTTCGCCTGGGCCGGGGTGACGCGCGACGGCGGGCAACTCTATTGGGAATCGAGCGTTCCCGCGTCCAACGGCCGCGGCGCCACGAGCACAACATCGGCGCAGCCGATCCAGCGCGGGTTTGAGGCATCGGGCTCGATTGTGACTCTGGAAGCCAGATACGAAGCATCGCGCGGAACGATCACCGCGCTCGAGTCGCCCGCCCAGGCCAACTCGGACCGCGTGAACATGGTCGACGGCTATCGCCTTGGCTTTGCCGATTGGAAAGGTTCGCGTTTCGGCATCTTCACCTACGGCCCGACCGGCGGGCATGTGGATGTGGGTTGGGTGCATTATGTATACGGTGCGAATGTGGCGGATTTGACATCTCGTTGACGGCGGGCGGGGTTTGTTGAGAATCAATGCGTTCGATCGCGAAAGGAGTTTCATGGCCATTGCTCATCCGGCTCTGGGACCGCTCAAGGCGGCGTTTGCGGACGTCAAGTTCTTTGTCCGCGAGTTCCGCGACATGATCACCGTGATCGTGCCGCGGGAGACAATCGTCCCCGTCGCGACCTTCCTGCGCGATGAGCCGACATTGCGCTTCGACATGCTGGCAGAGCTGAACGGCGTGGATTACCTGAACTATCCCGGAGCGACGCATCGCTTCGCGGTGAATTACGGGCTGGCATCAACGCCGAATAATTCGCGCCTGTGGCTGAAGGTGTATCTCGACCCGACGGCGGATACATCGCCCAAGACGGCCGTGCGCGACGAGGAGGCGATCGAGAAGGGTGATCCCGGATTGAAGATCAACAGCGTCTGCGGCGTCTGGCCGGGGGCGGAATGGATGGAGCGCGAGGCCTACGACATGTTCGGGATCGTGTTTGTGGGCCATCCGGACCTGCGGCGGATTCTGACGTGGAACGGGTTCGGGAGTCATCCGCTGCGGAAGGATTACCCGATGCGCGGGGTCGGCGAGCGCGAGGATTACAAGATCGTCACGCGGGAAGGGGCTTAGCTGCCGGTGTTTGAACCACTCACACAACGTCGGTATCTGATCCCGTTCAAAGCCTCCCGCCTCACACAGCAGTTCGCGGATGTGCTGGTGATTGGCGGGGGCGTGGCCGGGTTGCGGGCGGCAATCGCGGCGGCGGCCGAGGGTGCCGATGTCCTGCTCATGACCAAGGACACCATCGATCAATCCAATACCTGGTACGCGCAGGGCGGGATCGCGGCGGTGTTGCAGCCGGCCGACAGCGTCGAGTCGCACATGCGCGACACGCTCGATTGCGGAGCAGGTCTGTGCGACGAAAAGGCCGTGCGCGTCGTCATCGAGGAGGGGCCGCAGCGAGTGCTCGAACTGCTCAGTTGGGGGGCGCGGTTCGATCAGAAGATCGGCAATCCGCACGACCTGTCCTTTGGCCTGGAAGGGGGGCACAGTTTCGCGCGCATCGTTCATGCGTTCGGTGATGCCACCGGCAAGGAACTCGCCCAGACTCTCATCAAACACGTGCGCGGTATGGACACCATCCGCGTCTCGGAAATGTCCTTCGCCATCGATCTGGTCACCGACGCCGGCCATTGCGTCGGCGTCCTGGCGCTGATCAAGGGCGAAGTCAATCTCGTCTGGGCGAAACGCACCATCCTGGCCACCGGCGGGGCCGGACAACTCTATCGCGAGACAACCAATCCCAAAATCGCGACCGCCGACGGACACGCGATGGCCTATCGCGCTGGGGCGAATCTCAAGGACATGGAGATGGTGCAGTTTCATCCGACGACGCTGTATGTCGCCGGCGCCAGCCGCACGCTCATCACCGAGGCCGTTCGCGGCGAAGGCGGACATCTGGTCGATAAGAACGGGTATCGGTTCATGAAGGATTATCACCCGATGGGCGAACTGGCCCCGCGCGACATCGTCAGCCGGGCCATCGTCCAGCAGGTCCGCAAGACGCATTCAACGCACGTGTATCTGGACGTGCGCCATCTGCCGGCTGAGCCGTTCAAGGCCAGGTTCCCGCAGCTCGCGCACCTTCTGGCGGAATTCGATATCGATCCGGCCCGCGATCTGATCCCGATCAACCCGGCGACGCATTACATGATCGGCGGTGTCGAATGCGATCTGGTCGGACGCTCGAGCCTGCCGGGCTTTTACGCGGTCGGCGAGGCCGGATGCAGCGGTCTGCACGGGGCCAATCGCCTGGCGAGCAATTCGCTGCTTGAAGGCTTGGCGTTTGGCGCCCGGGCCGGGACGGATGCGGCCAGGGCGGCGGCGGCCGATCCCATGAAATTTCCGTTGTCCATCGACGCGAAGATTCCGGACAGCACCAAGACCGAGCTGGACCTGGGCGACGTGCAGAACAGCCTGCGCAGCGTCATGTGGCGCAACGCCGGCATCGAACGCACCGGCGACCGCCTCTCTGAAACCCGCGAGATCATCGCCTTCTGGAGCCGCTACGTGATGGACAAGACATTCCTGCCGGCCGAGATGGGCGCCGATGCCGTGGGCGGCTGGGAATTGCAGAACATGCTGACGACGTGCTTCCTGATCACCACGGCCGCCCTGACCCGCGTGGAAAGCCGCGGCGCGCACTATCGCGAGGATTTCCCCGAAAAAGACGACGAGCATTGGCGCACGCACCTCCTGTGGCGCAGGCCGATGGAAACCCCCATCCCGCAACGGGTGGACTAATTCGCCCCAGTGTGAGCTTTTGGTGGAGGCATGCTCGTGGTACACTTGGGCTCAAAGGCAAGAGCGAAGAGGTTTAGCATGGCAACGCATCAGGCCGCATCGCTTCAAGTCCGCGGCCTCGGCAAGCACAAGATGGCGGCGATCGTGGAGCGAGCCAAACGGCTGGGAATGACGCCGCAGGGATACCTTCGGCACCTGGTCGAAGAGGACTTGGCGATATCCGACAGGGCAAAGACCAGTTCGTTCGAGCAGCTTCTTGGTCCGGGTCGGGAGGTGGACGAAGTCGAGCTCGACCGGCTGGTGGAAGAAGGCAAAGTCGCTCATTGCATAGAGAAGTTGCAATGGGGCTAACAAACTTCGTCAGAAGCGATCCCTTCCGACGTCCGAAATCTGGAGCGTCAACTGGCCCAATGTGATTGTCATCTGAGCTGCCGGGTTTGGTCATTATTGGCCAATGCCTGCGGACCTGGCTTCGGCGGGATCTTCATTTCCGGAACGACATGGTCCGCCGCGCGGGGACGACGCATCAACATCGCATAAAGCAAGGTCATTCCCGGAGTTGCTCCGCATTCCGGACACCGAAACGGCGTGGCCCGCAGGTCGTAGCCGCAATTGGCGCACGTGAGCGTTTCCGCCGTCCGCGTGCGCATCCAGGGGAGCTTTCTATATTTCGCCAGGACAATCAAAAGGACCGGAACGCCTACTTGTCCGGCGATCGCCCCGACTTCAAGGACCGCCGGCGCGGCTGTGTCCGACCGCATGAACCTCCAGTCGATCAGGCACTGAAGGACATATTCGGCCGCATCGCAAACGAGCAGCCATGCACAAAAACCGGTCAGCGCCCAAAGGCCCGCCACGATCACACGATACCATCGCTCCCGACGCTTTTTCATCGCTTGTGACCCACGATCATTTCAGAATCGCCATGACCAAAATGCCGCGAATCGGCTCGTCGATCCACGGCCGCAGAGTGGCCCATTGAAACCCGGTACGCAGCGCCGCATCGTCCAATTCCGTTATTCGCTCGCCATGCCGCGCCCATGCGGCGGCGATCGCTGTGTAGTAGATTACGGTCGCGATTTCCGAAGGAAAGCTCACTTGCCCGCGCCAAGCCTTCGCACGGTTCTTGGCGAGCTTTAACAGCTCCAGCGGCGGGGACGGGTGAGTGAGCAACATCGCAAGCGTCGATGGCGCCGACGAATCATGCGGAGCGGCCGGCCGATTCGGCGACTCCCCGGCCAGTTCCGCGTCCAATGGTGCGTGCATCTGATGCTGCCAGAAGTGTGCAAGATCATCCTCAAGCCAGCCGGTCTGGCTCTCACTTGCCAGCGAGAGCAATTGGGCCCATTTTGTCGGATCTTCAGAGTTGGTCTTGCTCATGGGACGACTCCCACTGTGGCAGCCTCATCTCGCTTACCCGAGAGAATTCGCAGCAGATCAGAAATCTCCGCGTCGATGCGATCGTCTTGCGGCTCGTATTCGGCGATCAACTCGCGCAAGTGGCGCACGAACATGCGTCGGGCCGTAACCAGAAGATTGGACGCCTGTTCCGGCGAGGCCAACCCAAATTCCGACACAAGCCGCTGGTACGAAACCGGCACTGCCCCGTTGAGCAGCGGATCAAGCAGCCGGCCTTGAAAGACACCCCAAACGTCCGGCCGGGCATCACTTTGGCACCTTTCCTTCATCCGCTCGATGGCGTCCGACAGCAGTTGTTTGGCCCATGCAACGTCAAAGGCGCAAGGCGTCCCGGATTCCTTTACGGCCGCGTCGACATTCTCATCGATGGGCACCACAACTTCGACGGACCGTGCCAGGCTTTGGGATCGACGGTGTTTGTCCAGCAGGAATCGATTCAGCGAGACAAGGAGAAGATTGCGAAACCGGCCGCGCTCAGAGTCAGCTTTGCCGCAGAGATTCCGCTCAATGAGCTTGCTTAAGAGAAATTCCTGAAGCAGGTCATCCGCATTCGCCGGCTGCATTCGTTTTCGGGTGAGCAGGTGGGCGCGAAGCGCCGGCAGGTAGCGCCGCACCAATTGCTCCAACGCTTTTCTTTGCTCGTCGCCATCGCCGCGGCCGGCACGCTCAACCAACGTCCAATGCGTTGTGGGAAAACAATGGCACGACTGCTCCGAACCCGACGTCATTGGATGACCTCCCTGAACATCGCTGGTCCACGCGATCGTAGGGCGCGGCCATCGCGGGGAGCAACTTGCCAAAATTACGCCGTTTCCATCCATTCGTTCAGCGGCCATAGAATGCGTACCAGCCTGCGGCGGCGATGCGTTTCGATTGCTACAACCAGCCTGCAGGTTCCTGCGCTGGCCGATCCGCCGCCCAGCGCGGGAGCGACGCCGAATCAACCAGCACAAACGGCGCGGTGTACAGGGAACTTCCGCCCTTTCTTGACTTCCGCTGCTCGGGAAAGTGAGCAAGCCCATGATGCGTAGTGCTGCATGCGGTTTCTTGAGTTCGAGCGGTCAGTTTCCAGGGGCCGCTTCATTTGGCCTCGGAGAAAAATGCGAAATACATGGAGTTCAACTCGACATCCGAGCACGGCGGACCCAGCGCGATGCGGCCGGCGGCGGCCTTGCGGGCGAAAACGGGAAAGGTCTCTGGCACACCATTAAAGTTATCCGTCTGGACCGTGTATTGGGTGGGCGCGAACTCCTGTAGCCAGCCGGGCGCGCCGGATTGCTTGTAGAGAGTCAGAGCCTGTTCGTCGATCGCCACCAGGACGTAGCACGGCCGGGGTGTTGTCACGACAATTGCAAAGCGGCCGTCCACAATGGCCTTATCCTGATTTCGCGTTCGCAGTAGTGGCAGCCCCGCAAGGGCATCGGGTAACGTCTTTATCGCGTACGTGCGGTCGCCATAAACACGGGCGCCGACCTTCAATCCGCCGGGGACCACTTCGTACCCGGTGTCCGCCGCCGGTACGAACGGCGCTATTGCCGGGCGATTCGCGCCAATGAATGTTCTTGGATCAACAGGCCCCACCTGAATAAGGGCGAACGCCGCCTTTGCGCTGTCTGGGGCGGACACCAGCTTGACGGGGACCGGGGCGAGGTCCGGGCTAATTTTGGCCGCCAGCCAGAACGGCGATTCAGCCTTCCCCACCAAAGGCTCGGTCGTTGCCGCTGCCGATGACAGCACCGGATCAGTCGTTGGCGAGATCAAATCATCCGACGCGGCCCCAGTGCTGCGAATAGAACTCATGAGGACCAATACAACCGCTGTGCCTGCGATCAATCGGAATACGCTGGAACAAGACATTGACGGCTCCTTGTCCTTTGGACAAAACCCTGGAGGATCACGGCTGGGAATCCCGCAACAATCGGGGTCAGCAGCATTGAATGCGTGCCAATTCGCTGCACCGATCCGCTTCGATCGCTTCAGCCAGCCTACAGGCTACTACGCTGTCGGATCCGCTGGCCTGCGCGAGGACACCACCGAATGAACCGGCATAAACGGCGCGGTGGACAGGGACCTTCCGCCCTATCTCGATTTCCGTTGCTCAAGAAAGTGAGCAAGTCCATGGCATATATGGGCTTACGATCGCGACACCGCCGATCGCTTATCGCTTGCCGTTGGCCATGTCTCCGGCATTTCAATTACTCCGCCGGCGCGGGACACACTAATTGGCTACGTAGTTACATGTGGCGCTGGCTGCCTGTTGCGTGGCCAGTAGCGGGCTCTTGTTGCCATCGCGCCATCAGGCGCCTAGCATCCGGCGAGCGCGGTAGGGAAGTCCGCGCAACAGCAAATTTGGTGGCATGAGTTGGCCTCGGACCGATGGACCTCGCCAATCCAAACAACCCGATTGAGCTGCCGCCCGTTTCGCATGGCGCCTTGGCGCCCGACGATAGTGCTCGTGCGGTTCAGGCAACGGAGATGGCGGCAGACGGCGGTATCGCCGCGTCGCCCAAGCAGGTTGGCCACTATTACATCCTTGAAAAACTTGGCGAGGGTGGGATGGGTACCGTCTATTTGGCCGAGCAGCGTTTCCCCGTCAAGCGCACTGTCGCCCTGAAGCTCATCAAACCCGGCTTTGACACCAAGGACGTCATCGCCCGTTTCGAGGCCGAACGGCAAGCCCTGGCCCGCATGGACCATCCGCACATCACCAAGGTCTTCGATGTCGGCTCCGACGAGTTCGGCCGGCCGTATTTCGCGATGGAATATGTCCCCGGCCTGCCCCTGACCAAATTCGCTGATGACAACAAGCTGACGATCCGCCAGCGACTGGAATTGTTCCAGCAGGTCTGCGACGCCATCGCCCACGCCCACACAAAAGCGATCATCCACCGCGATATCAAGGCGAGCAACGTCATGGCCTACATGGCCGACGGCAAGCCCGCGGTCAAAGTCATCGATTTCGGCGTAGCCAAGGCCCTGACCGGCGACAAGCTGACCGACCGCACGTTCTTTACGCAACGGGGCGTTGTTGTCGGCACATACGATTCCATGAGTCCCGAGCAGGCCGACGGCAGCGCCGACATCGACACGCGCACGGATGGCTATTCCCTGGGCGTTCTACTCTACGAACTGCTTTGCGGCGCCAAGCCATTCGATACCGACACGCTGCAAAAGGTGGCGGACGACGAAGTGCGCCGGATCATCCGCGAGGTCGAACCCCCCCGGCCGAGCACAAGGCTGTCGTCCCTGACGGAATCCCGCACCGCCGCCGCATCGCGCCAGACGCAGATCGACGCTCTGGCTCGGCAACTCCGCCGGGAATTGGAATGGATTCCACTCAAAGCCATGCGCAAGGATCGCTCCCGGCGCTACGCTTCTCCGCTCCAACTGTCAGAGGACATTGGAAATTACCTCAGCGGCAAGCCGCTCATCGCTGGACCCGAAAGTCGAGTGTATCAGGCCCGGAAATTCATGCGACGCCATGCGCCGGCAATCGCGGCTATTGCCACTATTGTCGTTTTGCTTCTTGCTGGAGTGGTGGCGACATCGATAGAGGCTATGTCGGCACGCAAAGCGGAATATCAGGCGACCCAGGCGAAACAGGCGGCCGAGGAGAACGAGGAAAGGAGCGCCACCGAGGCGCAACTGATTAAGGACATGCTCCGGGGTGCCGGCCCCGCGGTCGCCCAAGGCCGCGATACCAGCCTGCTTCGTGACATCCTCGATGCGACGCGGACGCGCCTTGACAGGGGGTCTGTGACGCAATCAGCGGTCAAGGCCGACCTCTACGAAACATTGGGCGGCGTATACGCTGGGATTGGCCAATATGAAAGCGCTGAAGCAGGCTTTCGCGCGGCGCTGCGCATCCGTGGTGAAATGCCCGGCAATCAGGAAGCCGCAATTGCCTCCGCTCAATACGGTCTCGCGGGGGTTCTTCATCGCGAGCGAAAGCAGGATGAGTCTCAGGCTATCTTGCGCCAAGCCTTGATGACGCAACGCAAGCTGTTCGGCGAGGAAACTCTACAAGTTGCCGACACGTTGCAGGAGCTGGCGGACGTCCTTAAGCTTTACCGCACTGGACCTACGGTAGCCGAGGCCGACGCGTGCGCCCGCGAAGTGCTGGCGATTCGCCAAAGACTGCTTGGTCCAGAGAACCTCAGTGTGGCGACCGCACTCAGTACGCTGGCATTGGTATTGCAAAAAGAGAATCAACTTCCAACTGCGGAACAATCTCAGCGGCAGGCTCTTGCGATTCTGAGGAAGATATCGGGTGACGATAACCCCGATACCGCCAGCCTATATGGCAACCTGGCCGTTACGCTCAACATGCAAGGCCGTTTTGCAGAGGCGGCGGCTGAAGCCCGCAAGGCGCTTGCAATTCAGAGAAAAATATTTCCGGAAGGACATCGGGATACCGCTTGGTCGCTTTACGAACTTGGCGGTGCGCTTTTCCAGCAGGGAAAATACGATGAGGCGGAAGCGAGTCTCCGTGAATGCACGGTAATTTATGAGAAATTCCCCGGCGACGAAACGTACCGCCAGAGAGCCATCGCTGTGCTCAACATGGCCCTCGATCGGGAAGGGAAACCCGAAGTTTCGGCGACAACTCGTCCACAAACGCAGCCGGCGACGGGCTGAGTTCCGAGGTCCAATGAACCCCGATTCTTGGCCAACTGAAGCGAGGCGAGACACCCCATGTGGGAACTTGCCCTGGTTGCAACGAATTTCGCCAATTCATGCTGCCTAGCGCTTCCCCGATCCGGCGATGCGCGGGTGGAGCACAGGTCGCGTTCTCGGTGGCTTCTGTCGACCTGCCCGGCCGCTCTGCGCCGCGATCGATGCCGTGCCAATTCTACCACGTTCGCCCGTACCGCGTTGCATCCAGTAATCTCCGGCGTGTATGCGGCCTGTTACCAAGCGGGGCTGGCCGCGAAGGCCGGCGAATGCGATATTGTCGAGCGATTATGTAGGGGATTCCCCGGCGGGCCCAATTCGGCGCGCCCAGATTGGACTCGGCCGGGCCAAGTTCAGACTTTTTCAGTACATCTTCGAACTTTTTCGAGACATTTGGGGCGTTTTTTCGTCGCAGTTGGGAGG
>CAYQTE010000084.1:0-18237 GCA_964420285.1 uncultured Tepidisphaeraceae bacterium | reverse complement strand
CGCAGTCGGATCAGATTCGGGATGATCTCAATTTTGTCCGCGACGCCGTCGCTCGCCGCGACCGCTCGCCGGTTTCCTTCACGGCACCTTATTACATCTGGGCCGTCTATGTCCTGATCGGGTATGCCCTGCTCGATTTCGACGTGCTGTGGGCTGAATGGTTCTTCGCGACGGCCTGGATTCCGGCGTGCGCGGCCAGCGCGATCGCACAACGATTCCTGGCCGGCAAACGCGGCGAATGCGACCGCACGATGAAGCGGAAGAGCGTGCTGCATTTCGTGGGCGGCGGATTGCTCGCCGTCGCCGCGGTGGTCGCCCTGGCCTGGTGCGTGCCGGCGTTTCGCGGGGAGATCCCCGGCCAAGTGGCGGTGATTCTGTTCGGGATCATCTACTTTCTTGCCGGTGTGCATTTTGATCGTTCATTTCTGTGGCTGGGCCCGGTGCTGGTCATTGGCGGAATTGTCGTCGGGTTTGTGCCGCACTACGGGTGGAGCGCCTTGGGCATTGTCATTGCAGGCGGGCTGTGCGCTGCGGCCGTTATCAGTTCGCGCCGGGCACGGTCCCTTGCACAAGCAGAGCAGCGGCCATGAGCGATCAAGCCTCCACAAAATCGAGCGGATCTCCCGCGGGTCTGGATGACATGAACCCGCTGCTGCAACATCGAAGCCGGCTGGGCGCGATGGTACTGCTGAGCAACGCCGACGCCATGAGCTTTACGCGGCTGCGAGAGCTCCTGACGGAAACCGATGGCAACCTTGGCGCTCAACTCCGCAAGCTGGAGGATGCCGGCTATGTCGCGGCGGATAAGCAGTTCCTCAATCGCAAGCCGATCACGTGGTATTCGCTCACGCCGGCCGGGCGAGGAGCGCTGAAGCGGCATCTGAACGCGTTGCAGAGCGTGCTGCGATCGGCGGGGCTGGATTCCGGGCCGTCCTAAAGCAGGGGGCAAGTCCCCGTCGTGCCCCGAGGTTAATTTTCCAGGCGATTGGAACCTTTCGCGCTGCGCACTTCGTTGTACCAGCAGAGGAGTGTTTCAATGCGCAGGCGAATTTCACTGGGCGGTGTCTTTGTTGCCGTGGTCGTTGTGGTGGGCTTGTCGCTGGTTGCCGGCTATCGCGCCGGGGCGCAGCAGGCTCGAACGGCCGATAATCCACGCCCGCCGGCGGCGGCAATGGCGGCACACAAGATCAAATACTATTGGGATCCAATGCTCGGCCCGTCGTCGATTTCCGACAAGCCGGGTGTTAGCGCCATGGGAATGGACCTCGTTCCCGTGTTCGATGATGGCAATGGTGCCGCCGATGTCGGCGAGGTGAGGATCGATCCGGCCGTGGTGCAGAACATGGGGATTCGCACGGCCGTTGCCACGCGCGGATCACTGACGCAGACCATCCGGACGGTCGGCGTGCTGCGCGTTCCCGAGCCGGCGATTCATGAAGTGAGCTTGCGCGTCAGCGGCTGGATCGAAAGGCTCTACGCCGATCAGGAGGGGATGCATGTCAAGGCCGGCGATCCGCTGTTTGCGGTCTACAGCCCGGATCTTCAGGTGGCGGCTGATGAGCTGATTTCCGCCCAGAAATCCGTGGCGGCGCTGGATCCCGCGGCGGCCGCGCCGGTTCGCGCCGAGGTCACCGCAATGGCGGAATCGGCCAAGCGGAAATTATGGCTGTGGGGTGTGGCAGACCAGGATATTGACGCGATCGCCAAGAGCTCGGCCGCACCGAAATCCGTCGTGTTTCGCAGCCCAGCCGATGGCGAGATCACGGAGAAGATGGTCGTTGACGGCTCATCGGTGCAGGCGGGAATGAAGCTCATGCGCATCGAAGACCGCTGCCGGCTTTGGCTTGACGCGGTTGTGTATGAGGGGCAGATGTCGGCCATCGCGCTGGGCCAGAAGGTTGAGGCCACAACCGACAGCCTACCCGGCCGAACTTTCAGGGGGACCGTCACGTTCATCTCACCGCGCATAGACCCGGCCACGCAGACTGAAACCATTCGCGCGGTCCTGGACAATTCGGATCTGGCCTTGGCGCCGGGCACTTATGTGACTGTGAACGTCTCGACCCGGCCTCTGGACGATGTTGTCATGGTTCCGCGCGAAGCGGTTATCGACACCGGCGTACGTCAGGTGGCGTTCGTGACCAAATCCGACGGGCATTTCACGCCGGTCGAAGTGCGACTGGGCGCCAGCGGCGACAAGGATCGCGTGCAGGTCGTGCAGGGCTTGTCGGCCGGGGATGTTGTGGTCAGCAGCGGCCAGTTTCTGATGGACGTGGAAAGCCGCACCAATGAGGCGATCAACAAGTTGACCAGTGCCAGGCCGGCGGAAACCGTGGCGTTGGCCGCCGCACCGTCGAGCGCGCCGGCTGATGGTCATGAGTTGTTCATCATCCATTGCCCGATGGCCAACGCGGATTGGGTGCAGTCGGATCAGACGATCGCCAATCCGTATCTGGGATCGTCCATGTCGACGTGCGGGTCGGTCGCGCGAACGGTTTCGCGGCCGGACAGCGCGACGCCGCTGGCGGGCTTGGTGGATACGTACCTGCGTGTGAGCAAGTCGCTCACCGAAGACAAAGTCGATGCGCCGGCGATGCAGGCGGTGAAGACTGCCGCGGAGAAGCTCGCGGGCGACACATACACGTCCTTACGTCAGGCCGCCGATCGGCTGGCTCAGGCCAATACGCTGGAGGCGGCGCGCGGCGCATTTCAACCGCTCAGCGATGAGCTGGTCAAAGCACTCCCACCGGCCAAGCCGTAGACGGATTTCCCGCCATTGAATGTCGCCCGCGTGTACAAGCAGGCGGCCGGGTCTGGCCCGAGATGATCCCATGATCGCGAAGTTGATCGAGATTTCGATTCGCAACAAGGCACTCGTCGTGCTGGGGACTTTGGCGCTGGTGGTGGCCGGGGTGTGGGCCACAATGCACAGCAGCATCGATGCCATCCCGGACCTGTCGGACGTGCAGGTGATTGTGGTGACGGATTTCCCGGGTCAGGCGCCGCAGGTCGTCGAGGATCAGGTGACGTATCCGCTGACGACGGCGATGATGGGGATCGCCCATACCAAATCGGTTCGCGGCATCAGCATGTTCGAGACGTCGATGATCTACATCATCTTCGACGAAGGAACCGATCTCTACTGGGCTCGCAGCCGGGTGCTGGAATATCTCAATTTTGCCAAGGACCGATTACCGGCCGGCGTCGAGCCGAAGCTGGGGCCGGATGCGACAGGGCTGGGCTGGGTGTATCAATACACGCTGGCGACGGGGTATTTCTCGCCGGATCATCCCCAGGGATTGTGGCACGATCCCCAGCGTGATCGCTGGTACGCCAAGGCGGGCGACGCGCCGGCCGATCGACGCGCGATGCTCGTGAAAGTCCGCGCCTTCGATAAGCCGGGGAATTGTCCAATGACGGGCAAGCCGCTGCTGCCGGCCAATCAGGATTTGTCGCAGTTGCGGAGTTTGCAGGATTGGTATTTGCGCTATGAGCTGACATCGGTGCCTGGCGTGGCCGAAGTGGCGTCGATCGGCGGATTCGTCAAGGAATACCAGATCGTTCTGAAGCCGGAAAAGCTGCTGGCGTTCAACATCGCCATCAAGGACATCATGATGGCGGTGCAGCGATCGAACAACGACGTGGGCGGGTCGGTCGTTGAGATGAGCGAGAACGAGTACATGGTCCGCAGCAAGGGGTATCTGAACGGCGTTCATGATCTGGAAGAAGTGCCGGTTGGCCTGGGGAAGAACGGCACGCCGGTTCATTTGAGCGACATCGCGAATATCGAGATAGCCGGCGAAGAGCGCCGTGGCGTCGGCGAATGGAACGGGCAGGGCGAAGCAGTCGGCGGCGTGATCGTTGCCCGCTTCGGGTCCAATGCTTTTGCGGTCATTGAAGATGCGAAGACCAAACTGGCCGATTTGGAAACCGGCCTGCCGCCGGGCGTCACGATCAAGACTGCCTACGACCGCTCCGACCTCATCCGGCGGTCGATCGAAACACTTCAACACACCCTCATCGAGGAAATGATCGTGGTCGGCCTGGTCTGCATCCTGTTCCTGCTCCACGCTCGCAGCGAACTGGTGGCGATCTTCGTTGTCCCGGCCAGCGTGCTGGTGAGCCTGCTGACCATGCACCTGCTGGGGATCAACGCCAACATCATGAGCCTGGGCGGCATCGCAATCGCCATCGGCGTGATCGTCGACAGTGCGATCATCATGGTCGAGAACGCACACAAACATCTCGACCGCGAAGAGGAACGGCTTCACGCCCACCCCGATGCCCAGCCGCGATCGCGAAGCGACATCATTACCGATGCGGCCAAGGAAGTCGGGCCGAGCCTGTTTTTCAGCCTGCTTATCATCACGGTGAGTTTCATGCCGGTGTTTGTGCTGGGCGGCGAAAGCGGGCGCTTGTTCAAGCCGCTGGCGTTCACCAAGACCTTCGCGATGGCGTCGGCGTCCGTGCTGTCGGTCACGATCATCCCGGTGCTGATGGTCTATTTCATTACTGCGCGCGTGCTGCCCAAACGCTGGGGATGGAAAAGGAACCTGGCCACCACGCTGGCGGCGATGTTCATTCCCGCGGCCGTGCTGTTGTGGATGCCGTCGATCGATGCGGACCTGCTGCCCTATCGCTGGTGGATGTCGATCGGTTGGGTCGCGATAGCGGGGATGCTGCTGGTTCCGCAGAAGATTATTCACGAGGAAAGAAGCCCGATCAGCCATTTCCTGCAATGGGCGTACAACCCGTTCTTTAATCTGGCCATCCGGTTCCGCTGGCCGGTGCTGGGTGCGGCGGTGCTGTTCATGGTGTCGGCGATCTGGCCGTTCAGGCAACTGGGCAGCGAGTTCATGCCCTCTCTGGACGAGGGTGATTTGCTCTACATGCCGACGACCGATCCGTCGATCAGCGTGACCAAAGCCCGGCAGGTTCTTCAGCAGACCGACGCGATGATCATGAGCGTGCCGGAAGTGGACAGCGTCTACGGGAAGATCGGCCGGGCCGAGTCGGCTACCGATCCCGCACCGCTGGACATGGTCGAGAGCGTGGTGCGGCTCAAGACCGACAAGTCGCAGTGGCGCACGCGCACGTCGAGCTATTTCTTTGACAACTGGCCGACGGCTTTGCAGTGGCCGCTGCGGCACACATTCTGGCCCTCGACGCGGCCGATCACGATGGAGGAACTGGTCTACGGGTGGAGCGATCGGGACGGGACATTCCATCCGGGGATGAATTCGATCGTGAGCATGCCGGGTCTGGCGAACACCTGGACGATGCCGATCGCCAATCGCACGCAGATGCTTTCGACGGGGATCAAGACGCCCGTTGGCATCAAGATCATGGGGCCGGATTTGCAGGTGCTGGGCGATCTGGCCAGCCGCGCCTCAACCATCGCGCTGACCGTGCCGGGGACAACCAGCGCCTATCCCGAGCGATCGTTCGGCGGATTGTATCTGGACATCACGCCGGACCGCGAGGCGGCCGCTCGATATGGCCTGACGACAGGCGATGTGCAGGACATTATCACGACAGCGATTGGCGGGATGAAGATCAGCACGGCCGTCGAGGGGCTGGAGCGATATCCGATCAATCTGCGATATGCCCGCGAATTGCGTGACGATCCGGAGCAGATCAAGCAGGTTCTGGTGCCGACGTCCTCCGGGGCGCAGATTCCGCTGGGTCAGCTTGCGTCGATCCAGATCGAGCCGGGACCGCCGATGATCAAGAGCGAAAACTCCCGCCGTTCCGCCTGGGTGTTTGTGGATGTCGCGGGGCGCGATCTGGGCTCGTATATCGCCGATGCACAGCGGGCGATGGCCGAGCAACTGAACCTGCCGGCCGGCTATTCGCTGGCGTGGTCGGGGCAGTTTGAAAACATTCAGGAGGCCAATGCCCGCTTGAAATGGGCGGTGCCGCTGACGCTGGTGATCATCGTCGTCTTGCTTTATCTGGCGACGCGGAGCTGGTTCCGCGTGATCGTTGTATTGCTGGCCGTGCCATTCAGTCTGGTCGGCGCGGTGTGGCTGCTGTGGATGCTGGGATATCACCTGTCGCTGGCGGTTTGGGTGGGGATGATCGCGCTGGCGGGGCTGGATGCCGAGACGGGATTGGTTATGCTGCTGTATCTCGACAACAGCTATGAGCGATTTCGAGCCACCGGGCGCATGCGCGACAAAACTGATCTGTGGCATGCCGTTCACGACGGGGCGGTAAAGCGGATCCGTCCAAAGACGATGACGGTGGCGGCGGCGTTCATCGGGCTGGTGCCGCTCTTGTGGGCGCAGGGGACTGGCGCGGATGTCATGCGTCGCCTGGCGGCTCCGATGCTCGGCGGACTGTTCACCAGTTTCCTCATGGAATTGCTCATTTACCCGATCATTTTCTACGTGGCCAAGAGTTTCCTGCTAAAGCGTTATCCGCCGGCGAGCGGCCCGCGCGGCGCGTTTCCCGTCAAAATCCCTGCCGTGGCGGAGGTGACTCATGCGTCGATCTAACACCGTACTGGCGATAATGATCGCCGCGGCGATGCTTATCTTCGCCGGGTGTACGGTTCACCCCGCCGGCGAGAGCGACGAGCGTTCGCTGGCCAAGCAGGAAGGCTCGCCGTACGCGCAGCCGTTCGAACAGCGAACTCCCGCGACATTGCCGTCGTCGCTTTCTGCCGATGACATGGTGCGCGTCGCGATATTGAATAATGCCGATCTGGAACAGAAATATTGGGACTGGCGATCGGCCATCGAGCAGATTCCGCAGGATGGCACCGAGTCGACCAACCTCTCGCTTTCACTGAGCACAATGATTGACCGGGGATCGACGCGGCTCGATCAAACCACCGCCGGCCTGGGCAACGATCCCATGAGCGATATCGTTCTGCCGCCCAAACTGTCGATCGCAGCCCGGCGGGCGCTGGACAATGCCAAAGCGGCCGGGTTGCGGTTTGAAAAAGCCAAGTTTGCTCTACGCGCCAAAGTTCTGGAGGCGTGGGCTGATTATGCGTTGTCCGCCGAGCTTGCCCGCCTTGAGGATGCCAATGTCGAGCTGCTGCGGGCAATGGCCGCGACGACCGAATCGCTGAACCGCTCCGGAACCGCCGGCCAGCAGGATGTGCTCAAGGCGCACAACGAAATCGACATGGCCGCCAACGACGCCGCCGCGCTGCGGGCTCAACTTGTCACGCAAAAAGCGAGCCTCAGCGCGCTGCTGGGTCGCCAGTCGGATGCGGAGATTCCCACACCGGCCGCGATGCCAACCACGCGGCCGATCACCGCGACCGATGACGATTTGCTGTCGCTTGCGGCAAGGCACAACCCGGAACTGCTCGCTTTGGCCGAGGAAGTGCATGCCCGCAACGAGGGCATCGCCCTGGCCCGGTTGCAGTACATTCCCGATTTCTCCCTGACCGGCGATACCGACCTCAAGGGCCTGACGCAAACTCTTGCCGGGTCGATCACGGTTCCATTCTTTCGCCATGAAGCGATCGACGCCGCCGTCGCCCAGGCACAGGCCAATCTCCACTCCACGCAAGCCATGCGTCGCCAGACGGCCAGTGATCTCAGAGCCCAGGTCGTCATGGATGTGGTAACGCTCCACGACGCCGATCGGCAACTCGCTCTGCTCCAAACCTCCATCCTGCCCCGCGCCCGGCAGGTGGTGGTCATTTCCAGAAGTGCCTACGAATCCGGCCATTCATCGCTGCTGGAATTGCTCGACAGCCAGCGATCCCTGATCGACATCGAGCGTCTGATCGCCACGCTGCAAACGACCCGCGAAAAGAGCCTGGCCGATCTTGAGGCCGTCACCATGTGCCAACTTTCACCTCCGCCACATTGAAGAGGGGATAAGAGCCAGCCCGCCGTTTGCGTCACGCACTCGATTCTGCGAGCCCGGCCGGGGTGGTTTCCGTGGACCACGTCTGCGGGTATGATACGCCCCCAACGGTTTCGGGTTGGTTGATCAGGTCGTGCGATGTGCGGGAGTTGGATGGTCAGGGTCATTCGATAACCCGGGCGGCGGATGCGTAAGGAGCGGGACAAGCGCAAAGAGGTGGAGCCGCGCCGGCGGACCAGGCCGGCTCGCGCGCCGGCGAAGTCCTCAAGGGCCCCGCGGGCGGCCGAGAATCTTCCGCACGCTACGCTGGATGGACTGGCAGCCCATGTTGCAGTTGTGAATCAGAAGGGTGTGATCGAGGCGGTCAACAAGGCATGGCGGGATTTTGGGGCGGACAACGGGCCGGTGCGGGGGCGCATCGCCGAAGGGGCGGATTATCTGGCCGTCTGCGATGCCGCCAGCGGGGATGATCGGGAACTGGCCTTGGCGTTTGCCGGTGCGATACGCGAGGTGCTGGCGGGTCGGCGCGAGCGGTTCGAGGCGGAATATCCCTGCCATTCGCCGGACAGGCAGAGATGGTTTATCGGTCGCGTCAGCCGCCTGCCGGGGGACGGATCGCCCAGGGCCGTCATTGCCCACGAAGACATCACGTCGCGCAAGCTGGCGGAAATGGCCCTGGAGCGAAGCCAGGCCCAGTTGCGGGCGATCTATGAAAATGCGCCGGTGATGATGTGCGTGATGGACGCGCAGCGCCAGTCGCTGTTTGCCAACCGGGCACTGCGGGAATTCACCGGCACTGAGCAGACGGATCTGGTTGCGGAGCGGGCGTGCAATATTCTGGGGTGTGCCAGCGCCCCCGCGGTAGCCGATGCCAGCAACATCAGCCCCGAATGTGCCGCCTGTCAGTTGCGCCAGGCCGTCGAAGACACGCTCAAAACCGGCAACGGGCACCAAGACGTGGAGTATCACGCCGCGCTGGAGCGAAACGGCGTCCGCCGTACCGCCACGCTGCTGGGCTCGACGGCCATGATCCAGTCCGGCAACCAAAGCTGGCTGCTGTTGTGCATTCACGACGTCTCGGAGCGTGAACAGGCCAAGCAGGAGCGGCTGCGAATAATCGCCGAATTGAATGCGGCTCAGAGGATCGCCAAGATCGGCTCGTGGCGATGGGATCTTGTCACGGACACAGCGCACTGGTCCGAGGAGTTGTATCGCATCTTCGAGCCGGCAACCGCCCTGTCCTCGCCGCATCGCACGAATTTCATGCAACTGGTCCACCCCGATGACCGCCAACGTGTGGCACAAGCCCGGACCGATGCCGTCATTGAGAACAAACGATACGACATCGAATTTCGCATCCAGCTTCCGGACGGCCGGGTGAAGGTCGTTCATTCGCAAGGCGAAGTATTGCGGCGCGACGATGGCATGCCGATCCTGATGCATGGGACGACGCAGGATATTACCGAGCGCAAGGCGGCGGAGGAGGAACGGGTCGGAATTATTGCCGAATTGAACGAGGCCCAGCGGATCGCACACGTTGGTTCGTGGCAATGGGATTTTGCCACGGACGTTGCGCACTGGTCGCAAGAGACCTATCGCATCTTTGGTCTTGCTCCCGTGTCCCTGCCGCATCATCGCCAGAGCTTCCTGGACATGCTCCATCCCGATGATCGGGCCCGCGCCGCCGAGGCGCTGCTCGACGCCGTCAATGGACGCAGGCCGTACGACCTGGACTATCGCATCCTGCTGCCCGACGGCCGCGAACGAGTGATTCACGCTCACGCCGAAGTGCTGCGGCGCGAGGACGGCACGGCGACGGCCTTGCACGGCACGGTGCAGGATATTACCGATCGCAGGCAACTGGAGGATGAGCTTCGCCACACGGCCGCCAGCCTGGCCGAGGCGCAAAGGATGTCGCAGATCGGCAGTTGGCACTCGGTGTTCAAGGGCGGGGAGGAAATCCTGAGCGAATCGGATGAGGAGCGACGCATCTGGGGCTTTGGGGCGGGAGAGCGGACGACCGTCCAGGCCGTTCTGGATCGCATACATCCCGACGATCGGACGTTGGCTCTGGAACATTGGGCGGCGGCGCGCCGAGACGGCAAGCTGCGGGAGTGGGAGCACCGCCTCATTGTGGATGGGCGGGTGAAGTGGATTCGCGCCAGAATCCAGGTCGATCTGGATGCATCAGGCGAGCCGATCGAGGGTCGCGGCACCAGCCAGGATATCACCGAGCAAAAGCTGCTGGAGAATGAACTTCGCCACGCGGCCGCCAGCCTGGCCGAGGCACAGGCGATGTCGCGGATCGGCAGTTGGCGCGTAGTGCTCAAGGACGGCGCGGAAAGCTGGAGCGGATCGGATGAACTTCGCCGTATCTGGGGTTATCCGGCAGGGTATCCGATCACAATGCAGACCGGCATGGACCGCATGCATCCCGACGACATCGACAGAACGCGGGAGATCTGGACCGCAGCGGTTGGCGGCGCGGGACCGATGGAATGGGAACATCGCATCGTCGTGGATGGGCAGGTGAAATGGGTTCAGGCGCGAATCCAGGTCGAACGTCACGCATCGGGCCGGCCGGTTGAGATTCACGGCACATGCCAGGACATAACCGAACAGAAGCGGGCCCAGGAGGTGCTGAGGGCCAGCGAGGAACAATACCGCAATCTCTTCGAGTATATGTTCGGCGGTTTTATCCTGCTGGAAGTTATTCTGGACCATGTCGGGAATCCGGTGGACCACCGGCTGCTGCAGGCCAACTCGGAATTTGACCGGATGACAGGACTCCGCCGAAGCGAAGAGATCGGACGCACTGGCGCAGAGCTTTCCTTCCAATGGCCCCCGGACGTGGCACAGAGTTATTACCAGGTTGCTCAGGGCGGCGAACCGCTTCATGTGGAGCGGTTCAACGAGTCTTTGAATCGCCACTACGATGCCCGCGTCTTCTCGCCCCGACGCGGGCAGTTTGCCGTCCTTTTCTACGATATCACCGATCGTAAGCGGCTGGAGGATGAACTTCGCCACACGGCCGCCAACCTTGCAGAAGCGCAAACGATGTCGCGGATCGGAAGTTGGCGCGTGGTGTACAAAGACGGGGCGCAAAGTTGGAACGTATCGGACGAAATCCTGCGTATTTGGGGTTTTCCGCCAGGTTATTCCCTCACGCGGGAGGCACTTCTGTCGCGCATGCACCCCGACGACAGCGCCGCAACCGAGGAGGTCTGGGCCAAGGCGATGCAAAACGTGGGGCCGACAGAATGGGAGCATCGCATCATCGTCGATGGCAAGGTGAAATGGATTCACGCGCGAATCCAAGTCGACCTCGACGAAGCCGGCCGGCTGGTCGAGATTCGCGGCACGAACCAGGACATCACCGAGCGAAAGCACGTGGAGGAGGAAGCGAGCGTGCATCAGGCCGCGATCGCCCAACTGTCGCGCGTGGTGGCGATGGGTGAACTGACGGCGGGGATTGCTCATGAGATCAACCAGCCGCTGGGCGCCAGCCTGCTTTACGCCGAGACGTGCCGCGATCTGCTGAAGGGCGCTCCGCCGGACGTCGCGCAGCTTTTGCCGGCGATGAACACGCTGGTGGGCCAGTTGGAACGTGCCAAGGCGACGGTGGCGCGGATGAGGAAGTTCATCCGCAGGAAGCCGTTGTCGTTTTCGACGGTCGATGCCAACCAACTGCTGGTGGATACCGCGAAATTGCTGGCGTACGAATTGAAGGAAGCGAAGGTCCGCCTGGTATTGAAGCTGCAACCGCTGACCCCGCCATCCAGGGCTGATCCCGTGCTGATCCAGCAGGTGGCCCTCAACTTCATGATCAACGCGATCGAGGCGATGCGAAAATCCAACAGCCCGCGCCGGTTGACTCTGGGAACCAGCGCCGCCGCGGATGGATCGTGCATCGTCAGCGTTGCCGACACCGGACCGGGCGTCCCGGAATTGCTGGCCGATCGCGTTTTCGACTCCTTTGTCACCAGCAAGCCCGAAGGCATGGGGCTGGGCCTGGCGATCAGCCGGTCGATTGTCGAACAGCACGGCGGCCGAATCTGGTATGAGCCCGGCGAAAAGGGCGGCGCCGTGTTCAAGTTTTCGCTTCCCTCGATGCCGTCCGGCGCCAAGGAGGATCTGCAATGAAATGCGGCACGCCAACCGTATATGTCGTGGACGACGATCCGGCCATGCGCGATTCGCTGGAGTTCATGTTCACCGGCACCGGCCTGCCAGTAGTAACCTATGCCTCCGCCGAGGCATTTCTGGCCGACCAGCGGCCTTGCCGATGTGGATGCCTGATCCTGGACCTCCGGATGCCGGGGATGAGCGGGCACGAACTGAGCCGGCGGTTGCGGGCCCTGGAACCGCAACTTCCGGTGATCCTGCTGACGGGCCACGGCGACATTTCGACGGCCGTGAGCGAAATGAAACAGGGGGCGTTCGATTTTTTCGCCAAGCCGGTGAATCGGGACGTGCTGCTGAAACGGGTGCGCGAAGCGGTGGAGACGTGCCAGGCGCGAAGCCAGGAGGGCGAGGAAGCCGCCGACATCCGCCGCAAGCTGGCGGACCTTTCGCCGCGGGAGCTGGAAGTCATTGACCTCGTGGCCGGGGGACTTGCCAATAAGAAGATCGCGTTGCGGCTGGGCCTGTCGGAGCGAACCGTAGCCAATCACCGGGCGCACGTGCTGTACAAGCTGGAGGCGGCCAATACGGCCGACGTGGTGCGAAAGCTCGCGCTGGTCGGCCAAATTGGTCCGCGGCACGGAGGCGTGACGCCGCAGCCGCGATAATGCCACAACTATCGGCCGCCACCATCCACGGGCGTGGATGAAGTATTCCCGATTGTGCAGAATTGAGCAAAAATGACCATCGTGGGGGCCCTGAGTCCATGTCGATAGCTTTGACAGGCATGTGCGCTTTTGGCAGGTCCCGCATGCTTGGGGCCGGAACGCCGGGTGCTCAGCAGCGGGACATTTGACTGGAAATGGGCGCCAAACCGGGCGGTGACTGCATGGTTGTCGATGAACTGGACCGTTCGATGCCCCAGCGGCGCGATGGTCTTCATCCGTTCGGCCGCCTCCTGCCCGACAAGAGCACATTATTGGGCGTGATGGTCGCCGGGGCGGCCGCCATCGTGCTGGCCGGGTGGGAATTCAATGTTCCCCGGCTGACCAACGCGACTCCGGGGTATGTCACGATGAAGGCCAACACGGCCGTAGCGTTCGTGCTGGTGGGGATGTCGCTGGTGGTGTCGGGCCTGGCCGGCGACAAGCGGCGCAGCCGCCAGTTGGCACTGGTCTGTGCGGGGGCAACTGCGTTACTGGGATTGCTGACACTGTGCGAGTATCTGCTGAGTTTGGATCTGGGGATTGACCAGCTCTTCGTACACGTTCCGCCGGCGCCGGCAGGGGTGTTTGCGCCGGGGCGAATGGGGCCCGCCAGCGCGCTGAATTTTGTGCTGTTGGGAGGGGCGCTGGCCTGCTCGGCGCGGCGCCGAACGGTATCGTACGCGCAACGCCTCGTGCCTCTGGTCGCTTTGATCGCCATGGTGCCCTTCCTGGGATATTTGTATGGCGCGCCGGCGCTCTACGGCCTGGGCCGCTACACGCAGATGTCGCTTCAGAGCGCCATCCTCTTCATGCTCGCCAGTCTGGGCGTGTATCTGCTGCATCCGGGCGACGGCCTCATGCTCACGATCACGCCGGATTCGATGGGCGCCTGGCTCATGCGGCGCATGACGCCGTTTGTCGTGGGCGTGCCGCTGGTGCTGGGATGGCTTCGCGTGCAGGGCGAAAAGCACGGTTACTTCGACGGTCCGCTGGGGGTCGCGATCGTGATGTCGGTCATCATGTTCCTGATGACGGTCCTGGTCTGGTGGACGGCCCGGACCCTGACCCGTTTGGATGCCAAGCGCCGCCAGTCCGAGGCTCAATCGCACGAAGCTCTGATCGCCCTGCGCGAGGGCGAGGCCCAGATGCGCGCTATCACCACCGTCGCGCAGAACGCGATTCTCATGATCACGCCGGAGGGACGGATCAGTTATTGGAACCCGGCCGCCGAGCGCATTTTCGGATATACACCCTCCGAAGCCCTGGGCCAGGTGCTGCACGAACTGATCGTGCCGGCGCGGTTCCGCCAGGCGCATCATGCGGCGTTCGGCCAGTTTTGCCGCACGGGCCAGGGTGCCGCGGTCGGCAAGACGCTCGAATTGCAGGGCCGTTGCAAGGACGGCAGGGAGATTGCCGTCGAGCTGTCGCTGTCGGCGGTTCAGTTGCGGGGCCAATGGCATGCGGTGGGCATTCTGCGCGATGTCACCGAAAAGAAACAACGCGACGCCAAGCTCGGTCAGTTGTCGCAGGTGGTCGAGCAGACCCCTGCCTCGGTAGTCATTACCGACACGGCCGGGGCGATCGAATATGTCAATCCGGCCTTCACGCAGACCACCGGGTACACCGCCGCGGAAGTCATTGGGAGGAGCACCAGTCTGCTGAAATCCGGTCTGACGCCGCCGGAAACCTATGCGGCCATGTGGAGCGAACTGCTGGCGGGTCGGGAATGGCGCGGCGAGTTGCAGAACCGCGACAAAAACGGAGAGATGTTTTGGGAACTGGCGGTGATCTCGCCGCTTCGGGGCTGCGACGGAAAGACCACGCATTACGTGGCGGTTAAAGAGAACATCACGGCGCGCAAAGTGATGGAAGAGGAGTTGCGCACGGCCGCCCGCACGGACAAGCTGACTGGTCTGCCGAACCGGACATTATTCTGCGACCGGCTGGAACAGGCGATACTGCGTTCGCGGCGGCTGAAGGATTACAGATTCGCCGTGCTTTTCCTGGATTTTGACCGATTCAAGATCGTCAACGACAGCCTCGGCCACAACGTCGGCGACCTGCTGCTGCAGCAGATCGGGCAGCGGCTGCGCTCGTCACTTCGCGCCGGCGACTCGCTTTGCCATCAGGATTCTCATCACACGACAGCACGTTTCGGAGGCGATGAGTTCGTCGTGCTTCTCGACGGCCTCAGTGGCCCGCAGGACGCGGCGGCTGTCGCCGAGCGACTGCTGCAGGTTCTCGCCACTCCATACCGTCTTGGCGAGCACGATGTCCACTCAACGGCCAGCATCGGCATCGTCACCAATGACGTGGCGGCCGACAGCGCCGAGCAGATCCTTCGTGACGCCGATACGGCCATGTACGAAGCCAAGCTGGCAGGCCGGGGTCAGCATGTCGTGTTTAGCGCCCGCATGCGTCAACGCGTGCTGGAACGCGTGAGCATGGAAAATGACCTGCGCAAGGCCCTGGAGCTCGATCAGTTTTTCCTTGTCTACGAGCCGATCGTTTCTCTGGTGACCGGGCGGATCGAACGGTTCGAGGCTCTGCTCCGCTGGCGGCATCCGCAGCGCGGCATCGTTTCCCCCGGCGAGTTCATCCCCATTGCCGAGGACACGGGCCTGATTCTCCCCATCGGGCAGTGGGTTCTGCGCGAGGCCTGCGGAAAGTTTGCCAATTGGCGCAAGACCCTGGGCGATTCCGCTCCGCCCAGCGTCGGCGTCAATCTGTCGCGCACTCAGCTTCTGCTGCGAAATCTCCCCGACACGATCAGCAAGATCCTGGATCAGACCGGCCTGCCCGCCTCGCTTCTGCATCTGGAAGTCACCGAGAGCGCCGTCATGAAGGACGTCGCCACCGCCATTGGGGTTCTCAACGCCATCAAGGCCATCGGCATCAAGCTGGACATGGACGATTTTGGCACCGGCTACTCCTCGCTGGCCTGCCTCCACCAGTTCCCCATCGACGTGCTGAAGATCGACCGGTCGTTCATCGCCAACATCGAGCGCGGCCGGGATTTCATGGCCCTGGTCCAGGTCGTTGCCCAACTGGCGCGCAACCTCAACATCCAAATCGTGGCCGAGGGCGTCGAGACGACCGATCAGGCCCTGATCCTCCAATCCCTGGATTGCGAGTTCGCCCAGGGCTACCTCTTCGGCAAGGGCCGCCCGGCCGAGGAATTGGCACAATTCAAGTCTGAGATGCGTGTGTGGCCGACCGCAGCGGCGGCCGCTCCGGCGGTGGCGGCGGTGGGTAAGCCCGCAAATCCCGAAATCCGCGCGGCATAGTCATCAGGTCTTGCCAGCGGCAATGCCGTCACAATCGAAGCAGGTTCGCGGCGGCCAGGCCGTCGCGCACGGCTTTGAGCAATGTGAAGTCGGCGCCGTCGTATTGGCTGAGCGTGATGCCGGACATACCGCAGTCGCGGGCGATGGCGATGCCGCCCTTGATCAACTCCGGCGTCGCACGCGGGCGGACACCAATCGCCGAGTTGATGGGGAACCCGGCCGGCGAGATTGTGCCGCCGGGTTGCGTGGTTGGAACAATGTGACCAAGCTCGCGAGCGATTTGGGTGAGGTATTGGCGTTTGATGGTCAGGCCGCTGGCCTGGCCGGTATCCTCGGAATATTCCTGAACGCGGATCGAATCGACCGACGGGCGGAGCGAGGGGAGATCGACGCCCCAGTCGGCCGGGTTGCGCCTGGTCATGAACAGGCTGTAGCGCAGATCGACGTTGGAACGATGCTGGCGCGTGGCGTGGACCGCTTCGTGGACGCTGCGATAGAGCCGGGCGGTTGAGTCAAACCGGAATTTCTGCCATCGCGACAGATGTGGCTCGGCGGCGGGATTGATCAGCAGAGCGGCCTGCGCCGCCGCCAGATCGAAACCATCCTGCTGCGCCTGCTTATGGCACGACGGGCAGAAGCATCCGCCGGTGGCCGGGCCGCCTTCGTCGAAGGGAATGATGGCCGACATGATCAGATCGACGTCATAGCGATCGGCCAGTTCGCCAAAGAGCGCCAGGATATACGCGCGGACATCGGGATGATTGATGCAGGCGGGGTAGAAGTGGTTGTGCGAGATGTTGCCGTGAATGTCGCGCTGGGCGCAATCGGCCAGTTCGCCCTGGGCGCGTTGCCGATCGACGATGGAATGGGAAATCTCGACGCCGGTCGAAAGCCCGCGCTTGCGTACGGCCGTCGCCAGTTTTTCGACCCAGTCGGTCTGGTTGAGCCAGTCGTTGTCGGAAAGCCGCGGCTTGATGCGGGCGTAGCGGGACATGTCGGGATGCCAATAGACGCGGGAGTCCTCGGCCGTCCACGTCTGACGCACGGGATTGTGCGGGAAGACCGCCGTCGTCGCCGGCCGCTTTTCCGGATGCATGAGACCCAGAATGTAGACATTCGTGACGGCCGCCATTTGCTGCAGGTTGTCCAGCACGCGATCGATGCCCTCATCGTGCAGATCCCAGGCATAGACGCTGATGCCGACCTCAAAGCCGCCGCTGGGATTTGTGGCCGGAGCGGTGGTCGCCGTTGGGTCGGCGGCCAGGCAGCGGGCACCGCGAATTCCGCAAAGCGCAAGCAGCGCCGCCGCGTCGGCAATAAGCCGGCGGCGGGAAACGGGGTTCTGAGTGGAGTTCATATTGCTTTTAACTCCCGCACATTCATATTGCGAAATTCGATCTCGTTTTTGGCGCCAAAGTGCAGTTGCAGTGCGATCGGGCCGGGCTGCGGATATTTGGCGATGTTCAAATCGAGCGCTTGCTGGCCGTTCAGCCAGACCTTGTAGCTTCGTTCCGTGTACAAGCCGGCGTCCCTGGTGCTGGCCGATGCGTCGCCCACCAGCACTCCGTCCACAACCTTCCAATAGGGATTGGGAAGCTTCCATCCGGCCAGGTCATGGCCGTAAAACAACGCTGACATCGGCGGCCCATCGGCGGGACGATCGGCGTTTGCTGCACATCCGATCACGCCGATCGCCAGCATAATTGACATCCACCGCATCGCGCCGTCTCCGTCAAGGAAAGGGCCACAGGCGTTCAAACAGGATAACCGCGGCCGTGGGCAGTCGTTCAAAAGGCCCGCCACGGTCTCCTTTTGATTTGAGAGGATACCGTATCCCAAGCCCGATTTCGCGTTCCGGGGCTTGGCTCGACGTTGCCCAGCGCAAATGCGCCTTCCTGGCCTGAGCGACAGTCGAAGGCTGCACGAGGATTCTCTCATAACGTGCTTTCCGGGCTGTGCTTACGACAAGTTCGCCGTTGATTCCGCCTCCGCGACACCCTCGTTTCCAGTCGAATATCGCGGTTTGGGGCGCAAATCCCGACGAAAAACGACCCCAAAAACGCCAGAAAAGTTCGAAGATGTGCTGAAAAAGTCTGAACTTGGCCCGGCCGGGACGAGTTTCGTACAATCTGGGCGCGCAAATTCCAAATAAGCCGCCGAGCACCAAGAACGCCAGGGGATTGACCGCCCTGTGGATGTACCGGAATGTCCCCGAATGCAACAGAGGGGGGGTGGGGGGGGTCGCAATGGATAGTGCATAATTGATAATGGATAATTGCCGTATTCTG
>CAYQTE010000083.1:0-18493 GCA_964420285.1 uncultured Tepidisphaeraceae bacterium | reverse complement strand
CAACCTATTGGCAATCCAGACTTAAAGCCGCCGCCTGAAGAATTGGCAGACCCGCCGCTGACGACCGGCGGGTGGGAATTTGAATCAAGCCCCGGATTGCCCGTACAATAACGGCGATGAAGGGCGGTCATGTCCGCGGAGAGATCGCATGTCCGAGAATCTGGTGATTTGTCCTGATTGCGGCGGGGTGGTTGGAGCGACGACGGCCAGCGAAAAAGGCCCGCCCTGCACCTGCTACAAGACCGTCACCACCGCCAAGCCGGCCAAGCCGGACGAGCCGTCGCGCAAGATCTGTGTCAGTTGCGGCAAGGACGTCACGCATGAAAAACGCGCCAAGGACAGCCTGGGCTATTGGTGCTACGAATGCCACGAGAAGGACAAGCTGCGCCAAAAACCGACCGGCACGCGGTGTCCCGAATGCGGCCGGCTGGTGAAGGATTCGGCCCTGGTGGACGTCGAGGGCAAGCGCGTGTGCGTCCTGTGCCGCGAGTCCCTCCGCCAGGAGACATTGCGTAAAGCCCGTCTGGCCGGCGCCCCGTCTAAGGAATTCCGCCGCGAGGAAATCAAGAATATTTATCTGATGGTGGGGATCCTGATCGTGCTGATCATCCTGGGCGCGCTGGGATATTACCATCTGATCCCGCATATCTGATGCTGGGCGGTCGCTGGCGCAAGTGATTTGCCAAAAGATGTCTCACGCAAAGAGGCAAAGAAAAGGGACGGCAAACCGCCGACGCGGGCGCAACTTGTCAAGACGGCTCGAAGTATTCGCAACTGGTCTTTGGCGTTTCCCACACGGTGACGGATGCCAGCTTCGCCCGCGGTGAA
This sequence comes from uncultured Tepidisphaeraceae bacterium, assembly GCA_964420285.1. Lineage (GTDB taxonomy): Bacteria > Planctomycetota > Phycisphaerae > Tepidisphaerales > Tepidisphaeraceae > CAYQTE01. Next base: position 17,665 of record CAYQTE010000083.1, on the reverse strand, counting down.
CTTGCCTGCCCTGAGCTTGCCGAAGGTGTCGAACCATTCAGCGGCTCCTTCAGCAATCCGTAGATCACCTTGGCGATGTTCTCCACGGTTGGAATCCGGTCCTTGAATTCCGGGAGCTCTTGATTGAGATGGCGATGGTCGAATCGGTCGATGACCCGCGCGACGGCCGATTGCATCGCCGGCTGATCGATCATGCGGCCGGCGTCGTCGGGCGTGCCGATCATCGCGACCTCGACGACGTAATTGTGGCCGTGGCCCAGCGGGTTGTTGCATTTGCCGAAGGCCAGGCGGTTTTGCTCGTCGGTAAGGCTGGGATTGTGCAGCCGGTGCGACGCGGCAAACTCGAACTGTTGCGTGAATCGAACCATCGGAATCTCTCCCGTGCGAAGAACCACCGATTGATATGGACTGGACCACAGACGCAGCACATCCAGTCGCGCCGGCGCCAGTTCACCGGCCAGGGCGGCGTGGATGGCGGACAAAAGCCCCGCCGGCTGCGATGGACCGACGCCCTTTACGGCCCCGGCCATAATCGGCACGACGCGCTGGCGGACGGCGGCGTCGATGGACTTGATATTGACCAGGTATTGCGTGGCCGGATCAAGCCCGCCGGCGACGGTCACGTCAAGGGCAAAAAACCGGGCGAACCCGGTCAACTCCGGCATGCCGCTCCAGCCGTTCTGGCCCGTGTCGGCCGTGTCGCCGCCGCCGATCGCGAATCTGACCTGGCGGGTGAGTCGGAACATAGGTGTGGTCCGGAACATACGCCTAAATAGTCACGTCTTACTGCGGTGAGCGGATGACAAGGTGACGGGGTGACAAGGTGAACAGAAAGCGGCGGCCCTGGGCTTCCCCCTGTCACCGTGTCACCAAGTCACCTTGTCATCCTGTCATCCTCCCGCTTCCGCCGCCCGATACCGGTCCAGCGCCTCGATCATCACAAAACTGTTCCGGTCGATCGACAGGGCGATGGTCTCCAGCCGCACCGCCTCGGCCGGCCGGTGTAACTTGTATTCGCAATACGCCAGCGTGTCGATGTAACTGGCCTCGTTGGGCATGGCGGCGACGGCCCGCCGCGCCAGCGTGTCCGCCTCCTCGAGCCGCTGACCGCTTTGCGCACAAAACCACGCCAGGTTGTTCATGTACATCGCGCACCCCGGATCGGCATCGACGGCCGACCGCATCTTCACGTACAGGCGATTGAACATCGCCTGTGCCTCGGCCGGGCGTCCTGCCGCCGTCAGTTGCTGCACCGCGTCCTGCACGATGTCCGTCGAATTTGGATTCGCCTTGACCAGCGCGTCCAGGTTCTCGGCGACTTTTTTTGCATTATTCTCGCCCCGCGCCGCCTTCAGCGCCCACCAGCGCTGGTCAATCAATATGTTATCCATGGGCTCCGGCGTCATAGTCAGGCTGCCGGCCGCGTTGGGCGTCTCCAGCGCCTGCCGAGCCTGCGGCGAAAGCAGATCCAGGCCCGTCTGTCCCTCGTCGGCGGCCTGTTTGTCGTCGCCGTCGCGGGCAAGAATCGCCGCCAGGGCAAAATGGGCATCGCTCAGATCGTCGCCGTTGGGCCCGTTGCCTCCGGCCAGGGTGTTCTCGATCGCCATCCACTGCCGCGTCGCCAGATCGTCCCAGCCGTAGTCGGTCAACATGACGGCCGTATCCTCCGCGACATCCAGATCGCCCGCCGCCGCCGCCAGGGCCTTTGTTCGTAATGCCGCGGCCTCATCGGGCTGCATCATCCTCTGGGCAATTCGCGAGCGGCAATACAAAAACAGCGGCTCGTTGAGCTTGTCACCGGCCAGCGCGCAGTCGTCGGCGTATCCCGTCAGCGGGCCGTAATCCGCGTGCAGTGCGAACAAGCGAAACAGCAGATCCTCATAGTGAGAGTTCCTCGGCGGGACGACTTTGAACTGGTGAAGCTGCACCCGCAACACGTCGGCGGCCTGATCGTAGTGGTGCAGGGCGACGTCCGCCACATACAGCGGTCCCAACGGCCCCAGCATCGGGCTATCGGGGTCATCGGCGGCGGCTTGCGGCGACCGCTTCAACTGATCGAACGACCGCTGGTAATAGTCCAGCCCCTTGTTCGGATCGAAATCAAACCACGCCCATCCCGCCAGTGCCAACAACGGCGGGCTGTCGGCCGATGCCGGCACGCTCCGCGCCGCCACCTTTTGTGCGGGCTCTTCCCTGGCTTCAATCTCCGCCACGATCGCCCAGCGAACCTCATCGCTCGGCTCGTTGGCGATGATCCGGAAAAGCACTCTGAATCCCCCATCCGGCATGTTGCCCAGTTGATCGACCACAGCGCAACGCTTATCGACGCTCTGCGAGCCGTAATCGGCCATAAGCTGTTTGACGGCCGGCGGATCGTCGGCGGTATACCACGGAAGCTGCAAAATGACCGCCGCCGCCCCTTGCGCGATGGCCGGATCGTCGCCGGCCTGCGCCGCCTTGAGGTCCGGACGCGCCGGCTCGCCGATTTGTATGAGCGATGCCTGGGCCTGATCTCGCTCGGTGGGATCGGGCGAACCGAGCAACTGGATCAACTGCTTGATCCGCTCATTGGCAGCCGGCGCCGTCGCCGGCCCCGCCGCCAGCGACAATGACGACGCCATCGCGACCGCGATCGCCATCGACAACAGGAGAGCGCACCCGGCGCTGGCCATCCGATTACGCATAATTGCACCGACGGCATTATAGGGGGCGAGATCGACTTGGACACCGGGGCATTGGGCGAGGGCGACGGTCAATGTCCCGCCTGAGCCGCCGCCGCGCGGAAACGGTCGAGTTGTTCGATAAGGGAAAAGCGATTGTGATCGATCGACAGGGCGATCGTTTCCAGCCGCACCGCTTCCAGCGGCCGGCCGAGACGGTATTCGCATTCGGCCAGCGTGTCGATGTCATTTGCATCCGTCGGCTGCAAAGCCACGGCGCGTCGCGCAGCGGCGTCGGCCTCCTGCAAATGCTGACCACACATGGCGCAATACCAAGCGAGGACGTTCCACGACCAAGGATCCCAGGGCGTGCTGTCAACATCCGCGCGTCTCTCACGGTAAGCTCGGTCGAACATCGGCTGGGCTTCGGCGTTGCGACCACAAGCCGCGAGGACTGGCACGATCTCAAGTACTGCGTCGGAGTTGTCCGGATTGAGTGCGACCAGCGCGTCGAGTTCCCGTGTTATGCCTGCGGCATCGTGCTTGTCCTTCGCGACCTCGAGCATCGACAGGTGCCAATCGACCTCCGCGGCGGTGCTGTCCTCATTGTGCGCGTTGCCAAATTCAGGATCGATGTAGTCAAGGGAATTCACGGTGCCGGCTGCAAAGGACCTTACGACAGTTCCTTGCGCATCGGCCGCGAGACTATAGTCGCCGCGGCGCGCATATATACGACCGATGCGCAGCCATGCTTCAGCCGCGAGTCTGTCTCCAGCGATTGGAGGCATGGAGAGGAAGGCGTTCAATTGCGGGAGAGCCAAATCGTCCCAGCCCCGATCGGCCAGCGCGATCCCGGTGTCATATGCCAGCCAGGCGGAGGCTCCGGCGGCGTTCATCGCCCGCAATCGCAACGAGTCGGCATTCTCTGGGAGCATCATCTTTAGCGCGATCCGAGACTGACAATACAGCAGCAGCGGCGAGTTGGCCGCGTCGCCAGCCATTGCGAGATCGTCGGCGTACCCCTTGAACGGCCCGCTTTGGGCGTGGAGTGCGAATAATTTGAACAACAGGCTGGATTTGCCGGGGTGTTGATGAATCTCCGCGCGCGTGAGATCGGCAGCCTGCTCGTCGCGGTGCAGCAACATATCGTTGCGGTCGAGCATCAAGAAGAGGAACGAAAGCTCGCCTGGATCGAAATTTCCTGGCGCGGCCTTCCATAAATCAAATGCTCGTTGCAAGTAATCGGTCGCTTTGACGGTGTCGAGAGCTTTCCAACCCCAACCCGCGAGGATCAGAAGCGGCGGGCTGTCCGATGAGACCGCCACACTCCGAGCGGCCGCCCATCGCGCCGGCACACTCTGCGATGCAATACCGTTGACCATTTGCCATCGCACAATGTCGCTGGGCTCCTGGGCGACGATCCGTGCCATGACTTTCCAGCCGGTGTCCGGAATACTGCCCAACTGTCCAGCGACGGTGCATCGCTCAGCGACATCCCTGGCGCCGTAACCATCAAGAATCCGCCGAATTTCCGGCGGATCGTCTGCGGTATACCACGGAAGTTGTAAAATGATGGCCGCCGCCGCCTGGGCGATCGCTGGATCGTCCCCGTTCTGTGCCGCAATCAGTGCTGCTCGCGACGGCTCGCCGATTTGGACCAGCGTTGCCTGAGCCTCATCGCGCTCCGTCGGATCGGGGGAGCCGAGCAGTTGGATCAACTGGCCGATGCGATTGTCGCCCGACGGAGCTGTCGCCGGACCGGCCGCGTGCAACGCGCTCGCGCCCGGCAGAATCGCCAAATACGCCAAAATCACCGCAATTCTGTGATCGAACCTCGAAAGCTGCGACATAGGTCACCATCTACTCACTGCATCGCCTGGCCGGCCGCCGCCGCGGCGCGGAAACGGTCGAGTTGCTGGATATACGCGAAGTTGTTGCGGTCGATCGATAATGCAATGGTCTCCAGCCGCACCGCTTCCTGCGCCCTCCCCAGGCGGTATTCGCAGAACGCCAAAGTGTCGATGCAGGCGGCACTGCCGGGCAACGCGCCAACGGCCTGGCGGGCAAAGTCGTCGGCCTCGTCCAGATGCCGGCCGCATTGCGCGCAATACCATGCAAGGTCATCTTTCTGCCACGGATCGTCGGGCTTCCCGGCGACCTGCGATCGTTGCCAGTTGTAGAACCGATCGAAGAATTTCGTCGCCTCGCCCTCGCGCCCGCGGGCCGTCAGCATCGGCACCAGATCCTCGGCCATGGCCTGGGTCAAATCCGCCGAATCCGGCGAGACCCTGGCCAGAGCGTCGAGTTCCGTATTCAACGTCGCGGCGTCGTTCGCCTGCTGGGCGGACTTGAGCCTCGACCAGTGCAAAGGCGGCATGAACATGTCCGTGGTCATTGGCACCCAGTTGCCGGCTTCGTTCTGGATGCCTAATTGCTGCCCCGGCGCAGCCGCAATCGAATCAACCAGCGTCTGTATCGCATCGGCGCCCTGGCGATACTCGCCCTGCTGCACAAGTGTGGAATAGAGATTCCGCGCGGCATAGACGCGGCCGAGAGCATTCTGAACGGGCTCCGTGGCGAGGTATGCACGATATTCCGCAACGGCCAGGTCGCTCCAGCCGCGGTTTCCCAGGGCATAGGCTGTGCCCTCCAGGGTCGACAGGAAGCCGTTGGGCGCTTCCAGAGCCTTGCTTTGCAGGGCCGCGGCCTCGTCGGGCATCATCATGTGGCTGGCGATGCGCGACCGGCAGAAGAGGATCAGCGGCGAATCAATCTGGCCGCCGGCCAGCGCGCAATCGTCGGCATATCCCTTGAGCGGTCCGAAGTCCGCGTGTAACGCGAAAAGCTGGAACATCAGATCGTTCTGGTTGGCGTCTTGCCGAAGCTGCAAGCGCAGGACATCGGCGGCCTGATCGTAATGCCAGGCGTTCCAGTCCTTCAGGTACAGCGGCTCGAAGAGCAGGCGTCGTTCTTCCAGCGTGGGAACGTGCGGCGACATCTTCCATTGGTCCAGCGCCGCCTGCCAATAACCGCTCGCCTTCTGCCCGTCGCTCTTATCCCAGGCCCAACCAGCCAGAGCCAGCAGCGGCGCGCTGTCTGGCAGAGCCGGCACACTCCGAACGCCAACCCGGCGGGCCGTCGAGTCCTCCGATTCCAACTGGCCCACCATCGCCCATCGGACCTGATCGCTGGGCTCAATGGCGATGATCCGACAAATCACGTTTGGCCCCACATCCCCGGCGTTGCCCAGGGCCGTGGCCACCCCGCAGCGATCGGCGACGCTCTTTGTGTTGTAGCCGGCGAGAATCTGACGAATGTTGGGCGGATCGTCCTGAGAATACCAGGGAAGCTGAAGCACAACGGCGGCCGCCCCTTGCGCGATCGCGGGATCGTCGCCTTTCTGTGCTGCAATCAATGCCGCTCGAGCCGGCTCACCAATCTGCACGAGCGATGCCTGCGCCTCATCGCGCTCCGTCGGATCGGGCGAGCCGAGTTGCTGGATCAACTGGCCGATGCGATCGTCGGCCGACGGCGCCGTGGCCGGGCCGGCCGCATCACACGTGACGGCCACCAGAATCGCCGTCCATGCCCAGATCATTGCAAATCCGCGATCGGTCTTGGCACGATGCGGCATAAATCATCCCCTGTTCAATGTGTCCCCAGCCCGGCCGCCGCGGCGCGGAAACGGTCGAGCTGCTGGATTTCGACGAAGTTCCTCTGGTCCAGCGACAATGCGATCGATTCCAGCCGCACCGCTTCCTGCGGTCGGCCGAGTCGGTATTCGCAATAGGCCAGCGTGTCGATGCAGGCGGCATTTCGCGGCGGGAGGGAGACCGCCTGGCGGGCCAGCTCGTCGGCTTCGTCGAGGCGCTGGCCGCATTGGGCACAGTACCAGGCCAGATTGTTTTTGGGCCACGGATCGCGCGGATTGGCATCGACCTGGCCCCGCAGAGCGGTGTAGTACCGATCAAAGAACTTCGCCGCCTCGGCGTCGCGCCCGCGCGCCGTCAAGAGCGGCACGATATCCTGTGCGATCTCCACGCTGTCGGGATTCAATTTGACCAGCGCGTCCAGTTCGGCGTCGATGGCTGCCTTGTCGTTCTTCTGCTGGGCCGCCTTAAGCCTCGCCTGGTGCAGGATCGCCGGCAGCGTATTCTCGGTTGCCACCACGCTTTTGCCATGCGGGTCGGTAACGTGAAGTTGAATGCCCACTTGCGTCGCAAGCAGATCCTGGGCGGTCTGTTCATCGTCGGCGGCCTGCTGATATTCGCCGGCCAGCGTGTGAATCGAGCGCAGCCGAAACCACCCGTTGATTTGCATCAGAACGCTGGGTGCCGGCTGCATGGCAAGAAGTGCCTTGAGTTGCGGCTCGGCAAAGTCGTTCCACCCGTGAACGGCCAGGGTGATGCCGGTATTCAGCGCGACATCCGCAGAAACGTTCGCCGCCGCCAGAGCACGCCGTCGCAACGCGTCCGCCTCCTGCGGCATCATCATTCGCATCGACAATCGCGAGCGGCAATACAGCAGCAGCGGCGAATCAAGCTCGTCGTGGGCCAGAAGAAGATCGTCGGCAAACCCCTTCAGCGGCCCATAATCCGCGTGCAGCGCCAGGAGCTTGAACAATAACTCGGGCTGTTTCGCATCCTGCCGCAGTTGCACGCGCAGCACGTCCGCACCCGTGTTGTAGTGCCTGAAATTCATGCACACGTTGTACAGCGGATCAAAAAGCAGATTGCGTTCATCGGCCGTCGAATTGTGCGGCGACAGCCTCCATTGTTCCACCGCCTTGAGGAAATACTCGGCGCCCTTTTGTGTGTCGAAATCCACCCACGCCCAACCGGCCAGGGCCAAGAGCGCCGGGCTGTCCTCCTGAACGCGCACGGCCTGGGCGGCGATCTTGCGCGCCGCCGAGGTATCCAATTCCAACTGGCCCACCATGGGCCAGCGGACAAGATCGCTGGGCTCATCGACGATGATGCGGAGAATCACTTTCGGCCCGCTGTCGGCAAGCTTGCCCAGCGCCGCCACCGCCGCCAGCCGCTGCCCAACACTCATGCTTCCATAACCGCTGAGAATCCGACGAACCTCCGGCGGATCGTCCGGGGTATACCAGGGAAGCTGAAGTATGACGGCCGTCGCGCCTTGCGCGATCGCCGGGTCGTCGCCGCTCTGAGCCGCCTTCAAGGCCGCCCGCGCCGGCTCGCCGATCTCCACCAGCGATGTCTGCGCCGCCTCGCGCTCGGTCGGATCGGGCGAGCCCAGCAGTTGGATCAATGGCGCGATGTGATCGTCCGCCGGCGCCGCCACCGGCCCGGCTGCCAGCGCCGCCGCCGGCACGATCGCCAGCACCGCCAGCGTCCAAGCAACTCCGCGTCCCGGCCAACCAAATTTTCGCATGAGGCCACCGCCGTTTATTATACGGACAACGCTCCATTTGGTTACACCCCGGCCGCGATGAAGGTGGTCAACTTTTTTGCCGCCGCGGCGTGATATCCGGGCCACAATCTGCGATAATGGGCGCAATGACTGAATCCCAAAAAACACCGCGGGCCGATGGCCCGGGCGCCAAGCCCGCCGCGCCTGCGGGTCCAAAAGCTGACGAACCACAAGTGCTTGCAAAACAAGAAGTTGCGCCGGCATCGGATTATGATGAAGCCGATTTCCAGGTCTTGGAAGGCATTGACCACGTTCGCAAACGCCCCAGCATGTACATCGGGGACACCACGCCCCGGGGTTTGCACCATCTGGTCTTTGAAATCGTCGACAATTCCATCGACGAAGCCATGGCCGGGTATTGCCATTCCATTCTTGTGCGGATCAATAAGGACGGCAGCGCAACGATCATCGACGACGGGCGCGGAATCCCCGTCGGCATGCACCCCACCGAGAACAAGCCCACCGTCGAAGTTGCCTTCGCCGAACTCCATAGCGGCACGAAATTCGAGCACAACGCCAACAGCGTCTACAAAGTCAGCGGCGGTCTCCACGGCGTCGGCGCCAGCGTCGTCAACGCCCTGAGCGAATGGCTCGAAGTCGAAGTCTCCCGCGGCGGTGAAATCCACCAGATGGAATTTGAACGCGGCCGCAAGAGCAGCGATCTCAAGGTCATCGGCAAGAGCAACAAGAGCGGCACGAAAGTCACCTTCAAGCCGGACATCCAGATCTTCCCCGACATCGAGTTCCGCTACGAAGTTCTCCAGAAGCGCCTGCGCGAACTGGCCTATTTGAACGAAGGCCTGCAGATCGTCATTCAGGATGACCGCAGCACCAAGCACGAGGAGTTCAAATATGAAAAAGGCCTGATCGAATACGTCCGCTACATGAACGATGCCAAGACCACGCTCACCGATATCATCTATTTCAAGAAGGAAGACCCGGCCACGCGGCTTGTCGCCGAAGTCGCCCTGCAATACAACGACGGCTACAACGAAACCATCGAGAGTTTCGCCAACAACATCAATACGCACGAAGGCGGCACGCACATCAGCGGGTTCAAGACCGCTCTGACCGGCTCGATCAACCGCTACGCCGAATCGGCCAACCTGATGAAGAAAGACTCGCGCCCCAGCGGCGAGGATGTGCGCGAAGGCCTTATCGCCGTCGTCAGCGTCAAGGTTCCCGAACCCCAGTTTGAAGGCCAGACCAAAACCCGCCTGGGCAATAGCGAAGTCGAGGGGTTCGTCAGCACGGCCGTCAACGAGGCGCTGGGCCGTCGGTTTGAAGAATTTCCCAAGGAAGCGCGGGCGATCGTCGAGAAGGGAATGCTGGCCGCCGAAGCCCGCGAGGCGGCCCGCAAGGCCCGCGAACTCACCCGCCGCAAGAGCAGCCTGGAAGGCAACAGCCTTCCCGGAAAACTTTCCGACTGCCGCAGCCGGAGCAACGAGGACACGGAGATCTTCCTCGTCGAAGGCGATTCGGCCGGCGGCAGCGCCAAACAGGGCCGCGACAGCAATATCCAGGCGATCCTCGCCCTCCGCGGCAAGCTGCTGAACGTCGAAAAGGCCAACCTCGTCAAGATGCTCGGCCACGAGGAAATCCGCACCATCATCAGCGCCCTGGGCTGCGGCATCCGCGAGGATTTCGACCTGGCCAAGCGCCGCTACGGCCGGGTGGTCATCATGACCGACGCCGATGTCGATGGTTCGCACATCCGCACGCTGCTGCTGACGTTTTTCTTCCGCCACATGCAGGATTTGATCAAGGCCGGCCGGGTGTATGTCGCCCAGCCGCCGCTGTATCTGGTCAAGCGTCGCAAGGCGGTTGAATATGTCCTGAACGAACGGGCGATGCGGCAGATTTACATCGACCTGGGTCTGGATGGCACGCAACTGATCATCCGCGACGACCAGGGCCTGCCACAGCGAACACTGGCCGGCGAGGAATTGTTGCGCGTCGTCGATCTGCTCGGCCGCATCGAGGAAATCGTGCACGTCATCCAGCGCCGCGGGATCGACTTTGCCGAGTTTCTGGCCCGTCGCGACGCCACCGGCCGTGTGCCGGCCTATCGCGTGGTCATCGACGGCCAGGACGCCTATTTCTTCACCGCCGACGAGCGCGATGCGTTTCTGGTGGAGAAGAAGCTGGCCATCGCCGCCCTGGACGGCGCTCCGGATGCCGCCGCCAACGGCGCCGCCCAGCACCTGGAAAAGAGCCACGAACTGCACGAGGTGAAGGACCTGGAACGCTACATGGCCAATCTCGGCCAGTTCGGCCTGACGATGGAGGATTATTTCCTCACGCAGGAGGAATCCGTCAGCGGCGAGAAGCTGGCCACGAAATACGCCCTGGTCAACGACGGCAAGACCACGAACGTGGCCGGCGTTGCCCAGATCGTCCCGTCGATCCAGAAGATCGGCAAGCAGGGCATCGAGGTCTCCCGCTTCAAGGGCCTTGGCGAAATGGACGCCGAGCAACTGTGGGAAACCACAATGGACCCGGCGAGGCGCACGCTCCTGCGCATCAACCTCCAGGAAGCCGGCGAAGCCGAACGCCTCTTCAGTGTCCTCATGGGCGAAGACGTCGAACGCCGCCGGCAGTTCATCGAGGACCACGCGCTGGATGTGAAGAATCTGGATGTGTGAGCGAGGCGAACCCGTTGGCGAACACTTCAGACGGCAGAGAGTGATCGTCTTCTGGAGGATGACCTTGGGGCTTCACCTGTGAGGATCAGATGGCGCTAGATATCTATGTTGGTACACTCACGCGCTACTATCGGCAAGAATGGGAGAACAAAGGCCAGCGCCTGGCACGAGAACAGGGCTGGGAACATAGTATTATTCGCCCCGGCGGCGATGTCGAACCGCCGCAGCCCGCTGTTGCCATTCGCAAGGCGGTCGCCGGGTGGCGTGTTTTCATGACCAAATCGCTGGCTCCGCACGGGATACCGCCCATCACTTGGGATGAGGGAGACGAAAAGCCATATTTCACGGAACGGCCGACGTGGCCCGGCTATTGCGCATTGCTGGTCTGGGCGGCGCACTCGGAACATCCCGATTTGCCTGCGCCACATAAGGTGCCCGAATCCTGGGTCGAGGATGTCGCATTCCAAAGGTCGACGAGCACAGAGTTCAAGACCCGCTTCCGAACAATTCTCCAGCCGTCAGTTTGGGTTCCCGGTGAATTCCCGTTCGTTTTTGGATTTCCAACGCTTGCATCTGACAAAGAGAGTTGTGTTGGCAGCGTCTTCACGCTGAAAACGCAGTTGGATGACTTACATGCTCGGACCTTCCGGCAGCAGGAGATCCTCGTCGCGGCTGCACAAACGCCGCCCGCAGAAGCTTCCGAATTGGCCGTGAACGCCCAGTCTGTTCTTACGATATTTCGCGATCTTGCAAACAAAGCGTGTGAGCATCGGCTACCGTTGCTATTGGATTTCTAACCCCGTATTTCACGGGTCGGAAAGGAGGTCACAAGCCATTTTCCCAGAATGCGGCCATAAGGCTGCAACAGTAGAATTGCTTATGACCACTTTTCGACTCCGCGACGCAGCGGAAAGACGATCTCACCCAAAGGCGCGAAGGTCGCAAAGGAATTGCGCGGCTACGAATCGGCTGTCAATAGCATTTGCGCGTCCGATCGCAGCACGGGCAGCTTATTCTCTACGATGTCCCACGTAATTTCGTGCCTGACCACGCCGTAACCATGAATCAACTGATTACGGAAGGCGATGATGCGGCGCCATTCCGTGATCCGGTGTGCCGTGTCAGGATCGCTCTTCTCCATCTGGCTAATCGCCTCTCCGATGACCGCGAAATTCCATTGCACGGCATCGCGCAATTTGCCGTCGGCAAGATAATCGTCGCGGGTCTTGCCGTACGTGTAATCCACGATCCGGCCGGCGGCGTCGAGGATGTCGTGCAGGAATTTGCTGGTTTCAGGCCGCATACAACGTGACCCGGTATTGGTTGGCGACTTGCAGAAAATAAGGGTTGCGAATGTCCCGGCTGCTGACCAGGTCCACTGGCCGACCCAGCAATCGTTCCAGGTCTTCCGACAGGCCGAAAAAGCGATCGGCCAGGCGGCTCGGGTCGGAGTCAAACTCAAAAAAGAAGTCGATGTCGCTCTGGGCCGGGTCAAAATCCCCTCGCGCCGCGGAGCCGAAAAGTTCAAGTCTGCTCACCCCGTATTTTCGACACAATCCGGCAATCTGCTCGCGATGTTGTTCCAGAAGCGGGATCATCAAGGCCATTATACCCGAATCGGCCCGCTTTGCGCGCCGAATATGTCAAATCGCCGCCGTGAAAAAGAGGTCATAAGCCATTTTATCGGAACGCGGCCATAAGCCTGCAATAGTAGAATGGCTTATGACCCCTTTTCGACTCGCCCCTCGCAGAATTGTGCAAGCACTTTCGAGAATCATCATACCCCACCGGGCAATCCTCTGTGTAGAATTGTGCGAAAATGCGAGAAGTGGCGCGAGCCGCAGCGGGCGGCTTGGACACCGGTGCGAGCGGCGGTTCGCCAGCCGACAATGCAAAAGGAGAATGCAAATGGAAATCAAACGAAACGGTTCTCAGCCGTCGGGCAAAGGTCCGGCGGATTGGTTCACCGGCGCGGTACGCCTCGACTCGATGTTCGATCGAACTGAGCCGGCCCGGGTCAGCGGCGCCATCGTCACCTTCGAGCCGGGCGCCCGCACCGCGTGGCACACGCATCCGCTCGGTCAGACGCTGATCGTGACGGCCGGCTGCGGCTGGGCTCAGCGCGATGGGGGGCCGGTTGAGGAAATCCGCCCCGGCGACGTGATCTGGTTTTCGCCCGGCGAAAAGCACTGGCACGGGGCGGCCGCCACAACCGCGATGACGCACATCGCCATCCAGGAGAAGCTCAACGGCAAGGCCGTGGACTGGATGGAGAAGGTCACCGACGAACAATACAATGGGCGAAAGGCAAACCAATAAGGAGTATCACGCTATGTACAAGACAAAAGCTTATTCGGCCGCCGGCGCGACATCGCCGCTGGCCTCGGCTACCATTCCGCGGCGCGATCCCACCGAGCGCGACGTGCAGATCGACATCCTCTTCTGCGGCGTCTGTCACTCGGACCTGCACACCGTCCGCAACGAGTGGAGCGGCATCATGCCGACCACCTACCCCTGCGTGCCCGGCCACGAGATTGTCGGCCGCGTGACCAAAGTCGGCGCCGCGGTCAAGAAGCACAAGCGGGGCGACGTGGTCGGCGTCGGCTGCCTGGTCGCCTCGGATGGCACCTGCCTTCATTGCCGGGCCGGATTCGAGCAGTTTTGCCCCAGCGCCGTTTTCACCTACAACTCGGCCGATCCGCATAAGACCGCGCCGGTCACGTACGGCGGCTATTCCGACAGCATCGTCGTGGATGAGAACTTCGTCCTGCGAATCCCGCCGAACCTCAACCTCGCCGCGGCGGCGCCGCTGCTGTGCGCCGGGATCACGACGTATTCGCCTCTGCGTCGCGCCGGCGTCGCCAGGGGCAAGAAGGTCGGCGTCGTCGGTCTGGGCGGGCTGGGCCACATGGGGGTAAAGCTGGCCCACGCCATGGGCGCCCATGTCGTCGTATTCACCACCTCACCGGGCAAAAAAGAGGATGCCCTGCGCCTGGGCGCCGACGAAGTGGTCATCTCGCGCAACGCCGATGAGATGAAGAAACACGCAAACAGCTTCGACTTCATCCTTGATGCCGTCGCCGCCGAACACGACCTCAACGCCTACATCCAGCTCCTGGGCCGTGGCGGCAACATCACGCTGGTGGGCGCTCCGCCCAAGCCGCTGCCCGTGAATGTGTTCGGCCTGTTGTTCGGCAACCACACGCTTTCCGGCTCGCTCATCGGCGGCATCGCCCAGACGCAGGAAATGCTCGACTTCTGCGGCCAACACAACATCACCTCCGACGTCGAAGTGATCCCGATCCAGAAGATCAATGAAGCCTACGAGCGGCTGCTCAGGTCCGACGTGAAATACCGCTTCACCATCGACATGGCATCGCTCAAGGCTGAATAGTCTTTCCCACAACTGGAGCCCAAGGTGAAAACACGCAAACTTGGAAATAGCGGTCTGGAAGTTTCAGCCCTGGGCCTGGGCTGCATGGGAATGAGTTTTTCCTACGGCCCGCCCAAGGACAAGCAGGAGATGACCTCGCTTCTGTGCGCCGCCGTCGAACGCGGCATCACGTTCTTCGACACCGCCGAAGTCTACGGGCCGTTCACCAACGAAGAACTCGTCGGCCAGGCCCTCGCCCCGTTCCGCAAGAAGGTGGTGATCGCCACCAAGTTCGGATTCGACCTCAGCGGCAGCGATACTCGGCCGGGAGCGGCGGGTCTGAACAGCCGGCCCGAGCACATCAAGCAGGCGGTGGAAGGCTCGCTCAAGCGGCTGAAGACCGATTTCATTGACCTGCTCTATCAGCACCGGGTTGACACCAGCGTGCCCATCGAAGACGTGGCGGGGGCGGTGAAGGAACTGATCCGCCAGGGCAAGGTCAAGCACTTTGGCCTGTCCGAGGCGGGCGTGCAGACGATCCGCCGCGCCCACGCCGTCCAGCCGCTCACCGCGCTGCAAAGCGAATATTCGCTCTGGTGGCGAAAGCCCGAGGCCGAGGTGATTCCGACCCTCGAGGAACTCGGCATCGGCCTTGTCCCGTACAGCCCGCTGGGCAAGGGTTTTCTGACCGGCAAGATCGACCAAACCTCAACTTTCGACAAGACCGATTTCCGCAGCACGCTGCCCCGCTTCACACCCGAAGCGCTGAAGTCGAATCAGGCCCTGATCGATCTTCTGGGCAAGATCGCCCGGCAGAAGAAGGCGACGCCCGCGCAAATCGCCCTCGCCTGGCTTCTGGCCCAAAAGCCCTGGATTGTTCCCATCCCCGGCACCACCAAGCTGCATCGCCTTGACGAAAACATCGGCGCGGTCGCTGTTGAACTCACGGGCGATGATCTCCGTGAAATTGACAGCGCCGCATCCAAAATTACTGTTCAAGGGGATCGCTACCCCGAAAAACTGGAGCAACTCACCGGCCGCTGATTGCATGGATACGGACGCAGCCGGATTTCAATCTTCCGCGCAACGCCAGAAATGCGCCTCGTGCCCGCGTGTCAGTGCATCCCCCGCTCAGCCAGCCATTTTTCGGCGTCCAGTGCCGCCTTGCAGCCCATGGCGGCGGCGGTGATGGCCTGTTTGTACATCGGATCGGCCACGTCGCCGGCCGCGAAGACGCCGTCCACGCTGGTCGTCGTGCGCGAGCCGTCGCGGAGTTTGATGAAGCCCTTGGCGTCCAGGTCGAGCTGGTTGCCCAGGAACGCCGTGTTGGGAGTGTGGCCGATGGCGACAAACATGCCCGGGGCCTCGATCGTCTTGGTCTGGCCGGTGGCCAGGTTCTTGACGCGAACGCCGGTCATGCCGGTTTCGTTGCAGCCGAGGACTTCGTCGATGACCGAATTCCACTCCGGCCGGACCTTCGGGTTTTCAAGCAAGCGCTGGGCCATGATGGGGCTGGCGCGGAGGGCGTCGCGGCGGTGGACCAGGTGGATGGTGCTGGCGAATTTGGAGAGGAACAGACCTTCCTCCGCGGCCGAATCGCCGCCGCCGACGACGATCAGCGGCATGTTGCGAAACCGCGGCAGGGCGCCTTCGCAGACAGCACAGGCCGAGACACCCTGGTTCTTGTATTTCTCCTCGGATTCCAGGCCGAGGTAATTGGCGCTGGCGCCGGTGGCGATGACGATGGTGTGTGCGTGGATCACCTGACCGGCCGCATCGATCGCGATCTTGGGACTCTGGTTCAACTCGACCTTGACGATATCCTCGGTCACAATCTGCGCCCCGAATCGCACCGCCTGATCGCGCATAAGTTCCATCAAGACCGGCCCCATCACGCCGTTGGGGAAGCCCGGATAGTTTTCCACATCGGTGGTCAGGTTGAGCTGCCCCATGGGAAGCGTGCCGCGCATGCGGTTCTCTTCGCTGATGGCGCCTTCGTAGATGAGCGGCTGAAGGTTCGCCCGCGCCGCGTAAATCGCGCACGTCCAACCCGCCGGGCCCGAACCGATGATGAGAATCTTGTGCGTCATGGTCTTGCGATCCGTCATACAGGGAATTGTAGCGCGGAGGTCAAATCGAGGGGGTTCGGTCCGGGTTATTGGGGCTGTGGGTGTCGATGGCCGCGCACACCGCGTCGGTGACGGCCGACATGCTCGCCTTGCCGCCCAGGTCGGCGGTGTGGTTTTTCGGATCGGCCACCACCGCCGCGCAGGCGGCATGGATGGCCGACGCCGCGGCCGGTTGTTTGAGGAACTCCAGCATCATCGCCACCGACAGGAAGGTGGCGATCGGGTTGGCCATGTTCTTGCCGGCGATGTCCGGTGCGCTGCCGTGGACGGGCTCGAACATGCTGGCGGCCTGGCGGGTGGGATTGAGGTTGGCGCTGGCGGCCATTCCCATTCCGCCCTGAATCGCCGCGCCCAGGTCGGTGATGATGTCCCCGAACATGTTGGTGGTGACGATCACATCATAGGTCTTGGGCCGGGTGACCATGTACATGGTGCAGGCATCGACGTGGTGGTAATCGGTGGCGATTTCGGGAAACGAGGCCTTGACCTCCTCGAAGGTGCGCTGCCAGAGATTGTGCGCGAAGCGCAGCACGTTGGTCTTGGCGACCAGCGTCACTTTCTTGCGCTTGAACTGCCGCGCGTATTCGAACGCGTAGCGCACGCACCGCTCGACCCCCCGCCGCGTCGTCACCTCGATCTGGTTGGCCACCTCGTACGGCGTGTTCTTGTACAAAAACCCGCCGTTCTGGCAATACAGACCCTCGGTGTTCTCGCGCACGATGACCATGTCGATATCGGCCGGCGCGGCGTTCTTCAGCGGCGTGGGAACTCCCGGCAGCAATCGCGTGGGGCGCAGATTGATGTATTGGTCCAGCTCGAAGCGCATCTTGAGCAGGATTTCCGTTTCGAGAATCCCCTGCGGAATCTTCGCCGATCCGCGCGGATCGACGCCGACGGCCCCGAACAGGATGGCGTCGTGGGCGGCCAGTTCCTTCAGCGCCGAATCCGGCAGCGTCTGTCCGCTGGCCAGATAGTGCTCGCCGCCGAACGGATAGTCCGTCGTCGTGTAGGAAAACCCAAACCGCCGGGCCACAACCTGCAAGACCTTCAACCCGGCCGGCACCACTTCCTTACCAATTCCGTCCCCCGGCATGACCGCAATTCGCATAGTGCTCCTGAAAAAACGCGACCCCCGCCACGATACCCGCTGGGCCGGGGAAATAAAGTGGCGGCGGCGATGCCGGCGGCCGGCGCGACTCAATCGGCGGCCCTCTCTTTCCCCCTCGCCCTGTACCCAGGGAGAGGGTTGGGGTGAGGGTTCTTTTGTTTCGGCGCGGTCACGAAATTCCCCCTCACTCTATCCCTCTCCCCGCGTACAGGGAGAGGGGACAAAAGGCAAGCCGCCGATTATGTCACGCACGCGGCGGTGCGGGATCGATGTCCCTGCCTGTTAATCGTCCAGGATCGGGATGTTCGATTCCA
>CAYQTE010000082.1:0-18715 GCA_964420285.1 uncultured Tepidisphaeraceae bacterium | reverse complement strand
GAGGCGGACATTTCTATCGGGCTGAAATACCGGACATTTCTATTTGGCGTTGACATAAGAAACCGACACCTTGCGCTGGGAATTCAGGGAATAAGCGGACGAGAAACTGGTCAATTAAGGCCAGCCCACCGCGCTGGGCCAGTTTCGGCGTTGTGGTTTGGAAAACTTTGCGGTTTATCCGGCTTATGACCCCACCACGGTGGCCGCCGCCTCGATGATCTGCGGAAGCTTCTCGCGGAATTCCTCGACGCTGGCCATGTCCAGACCCAGCGCCTTGAGCGACGCCGAACTGATCGCTTCATCGCGCGCCGTCAGATCGAATCCGACGTGTTCCTGACAGCACAATATGTCCGCGACATGTACGAGGCTTACGAGAATATGTCCGTCTTCGCCAAGCGATTCCGGCCGGTGATGATAGCCGGCCGCCATCTGGCAGGTGCGCGGAAATTTCCAGTGCGCCGCCAGGGCACGGCCCATTTCCTGATGGTCGACGCCAATCACCTGACGCTCGATCTCGCAGAAATGCCCCTCGCCGGCCAGCGAGCGTTCACAAACCTGTCGCAGTTTCTCCGGCGTCACCTGCAAATGAACGACCAGGCCCACGTCGTGAATCATTCCCGCCAGAAACGCCTCATCGGCCAGCGGCAATTTCATCAGCCGGGCCAGTCCCCGCGCCGTCACGCCCACGCCGACGCAATGCGCCCACAGATGTTTGGGCGTGAATTCCCCGCACAGTTTCAGGTTGCCGCGAAAGAGCTGGCCCAGGCTGGCCGCCACCGCGAGATTCTTCACCGCGTGCAGTCCCAGCAGCACGATCGCCCGTTCGATGCTGGCGATCTGACCCGGCAGCCCGTAGAAGGACGAGTTCACCACTTTCAAGATCCGCGTTACCAGGGCCGGATCGTGCGAGACGATCCGGTGCAGTTGGCTGGCCGAACTGCGCGGGTCTTCCACCGTTCGCAGGATCTGGGCCGTCACCTCCGGCAGAGTCGCGAGGCTCGACACTTTCGCAATCGCCTCGCGGGCCAGAATCTGCGGATCCATTGCGGTCGTTGTCATGAGTCTTCCTAAACGCCCTCTTGATCATCGGCCGGTCCCGTGCCCCGATTTACTCCACGGCACTTCCAGTCGCTGGTTATGCGACGTATCACGCCCACAACCCTCGCCGCATTGCCTAATACGCGATCAGTTTACGCCGATAATGTTCATCGAATTGCAAACCCGCCAGCAGCGCCGCGATCTTCCGGCCTGCGCCGCGACCCCCGTACACATTTCCCGACGGCGAGCGGCGCGGCTTTCCATTGTTCCATGCATCTCGAATCCGCCCCTCGATCGCCCCCGGCGACCATTGCACGTGCACCGCATTGGCCGATCGCTCACGGCCGGTTTGCCGCGGCCCCACATCCACCACCGGCGTGCGGAAACTGGCGGCTTCGATGATGGCGCTGGAACTGTTTCCCGCCATGATCGCCGCATCGCGCATCAGGGCAAGAAAGACGTCGCGTTTCACATCTGCCAGGATTATCAATCTCGGATCCGACTGTCGCGATTTCCACTGCCGGGCGATTCCGTCGCTGCCTGGATCGTTGTTTGGATAGACCACCACCGCCCGATCCACGCCCGCCGCCAAAGTCGCGTCGATCAACACGCCCGCGCGGCGACATTCGATTTCGTCATCGGCTTCAGTCGGGTGCAGCACCACTAATGCATATCTCCGCCGTCTCAGCAAGGGATATTCCGTTGCGGCCGCGTTCCACGTCGCCGCGCGGCGCACGATTCCATCCACGCCCGGCGAGCCGACGGCATGCACGCGCCACGGGTCTTCGCCCATGCGCACAAGCCGTCTGGCACTTCCCGGCGTAGCGGCGAAATGCACGTGAGCTAATCGCGTAATGGCATGGCGAAGCGCATCGTCCACCTGTCCCAACGCCCGATCGCCGCCATGAATGTGCGCAACGCACAGGCCGCCCAAGTGTCCAGCCGTCGCCGCGGCGAACGCTTCAACGCGATCACCGACAACCATCACCATATCCGATCCCAGCCGGCGCAGTGCTTTGGAGATGCCTTCGATCGCCCTGCCGGTTGCGCCGGCCCGCTGCCAATCCGCGGTTACAGTGGTGTCGCCACATTGCCACGGCACCACCGCATCCACATTCCATCCTTGCCGGCGAATGACCTCGATGGAATTCCCCCGAGCATCATCCAAATGCATCCCCGTTACGACAATCTGCAGCGCCAATTCCGAACGGCTTTTGATCGCAATCAGCACCGGCCGCATCAGCCCGAATTCCGCGCGCGAGCCTGTCACAAAGCAGACCTTCCGCCGCGTGGCTGGCCCGTGCCTTTTCATCCCCGCCCCGCCGTCAACATCGCCTCGGTGAGAATCGTTCCTGCCGCGACATCGCATTGTGCCGCTCTCCCGATCACGCCGGGGAATTCCGCCGCGCCGATTCCGATCCCCGGCCGTTGCACCGTCACATCCTCCTCCTGAATCGCAACTCCGGCGCAGATTCCCCGCCGCGCGACAACGCTCTGGCGGCTCACGCGGCGCACATCGCGCTCGATCTCCAGGACGCGCTTTTCGCCGTTCCCCATCAGTTTCTCGGCACGACGAATCAACTTCACATACCGCGAAAATCCCGCCGCATCGGCGCTGGCGGCATGATCCGGCCCGGAAGCATCGCGATCGAGCGTCAAATGCTTCTCGATCACCGCCGCGCCGGCCGCCACGGCCACCGCCCCGGCCAGTTCATCGGTCGTATGATCCGAATACCCAACCGCACAACCAAAGCGTCGCAGCTCGCGCATCCACGACACGTGCGCCAGTTCATCCTCCACGGGGTAGGCGCTGACGCAATGCAACAGCGCGGCCGTAGTATGCCACTCGGTCAGCCACGATACCGTCCGCTTCACTTCCAGCATCGTCGCCGCGCCGGTCGAGATCAACATGGGTTTACCGATTGCAGCCGCCTCTCGCAGCAGCGGCCAATTCACCAGATCGGGAGACGCGATCTTCACCGCCGACAAATCCCACGCCGCAATCCGCTCCACATCCTCCGGCGAAAAGGGCGTCGCGATCACAGCCAGGTTGCGCCGCCGCGCATACACCGCGATCCGACGAAATTCGTCGTCTTTCAACTCGTATTTTCGCAGCATGTCCCTGGGCGAATCGGCCAGCCCCACCTGATAGGCCGCGAACTCCGCCGACGCGTTGAGCAGCCTCTCGGCCGAAAAGACCTGGAGCTTGATCGCGTCGGCCCCCGCCGTTGCCGCCGCATCCGTCAGCTCGATCGCCTTGGCCGGCGATCCGTCATGGTTGACGCCCAGTTCGGCGATGACCAGGACGCGATCGCCGCCGCCCCAGTGCATCGCGTCGATTTCGATCCCGCCGTCGGCTATGCCACCATCGAGTGTCCGGTCTTCGCCTGCCATAGCTCGGCCTCCGCAAGGTACAAGTCACGCACGGTATCAATTTCGACGGCTCCGCCGCTTTCCGTTCGCACGCCGCGGCGATCCACGCCGAAAAACGCGTGCGGATCATTCGGCATCGAGCGCCCGCGCAAAAGCGACTGTCGCGACACCGCCACGACAGCCCCGTCGTGCAGATACACCGGCTCCAAATCCTGTCGCCGGTGGATGCTCCCCTCAACCAGTGCCTTCACGCGATCCCCGTCAAGCCGCGACATCCACGCCGGATGCCATTTCCCCACCGGACAGAAGCTCCGCACCGAATCGCATCCCGTCTTCGCCAACATCTCGACCGCGCTGTCGATCACATCCGCCGGCCGCACCGGAACGTTGCCGTACAGCACGACAAAGGCTTCCGCCCGCCACGCGCCGTCGGCTTCGGTCATGTCCATCGCGTGCAGCATGACGTCCTGCACCGATGCCGTCGCCGTCGCCAGTTCCGCCGGCCGCTCGATGACTTCCAATCCGCTCTTGACCGCCAGCCGCCGCACGCCGGGGCAATCCGTGGACACCACCACGCGGCCCAGCGATCTCGCCGCGCGCGCGTGGTCAAAAGTGTATTCGATCACCGGCTTGCCCAGCAGCGTCAGCAGATGCTTATTGGCCAAACCCTTGCTTCCCGCCCGCGCCATGATGACTCCCGTGACTTTCATAGCTGCTCCCGGTTTTCCTTTCACGGCCGATGCCACAATCGGCAATTCGCGCACGGCTGGCGATTGCTCCAGCACCCCGCCCGATGCAATTGGCGAATCTCCTCGAGCCCTTCGGTCCAGATTTCACTTATCGTTCGCTCGCCCGCGACGCCGCCGACCAGTTCTCCCGTAACGTCCTCCTCGCAGGCGACGACCCGGCCATCGCATAATACGACCATCCGCCCCGACAGCCGCCGGCACCCAATGCGTTTGGGCGGCGACATATCGGCGGCCGCCACATCCGCGATGCGACGTCCATAATCGCTGGGGCTGACGATCACGGCGCTGCCCAGCAGCTTCAGCCAATGGTCGTACCAAGCCTCCATCTCGCCGAGGTTCGCCTGGCATTTCACAAACACCGGCGCCACCAGGGGCGTCCCGCGACCCAGCTTCTGCCGCCGATCCAGAAACGCCTTGAGATTTTGCAGGCATTCGCTCAGCCGGTCCGCCCCCATAATCGCCGCATAAGACGCCGCGCTGGTCGCCGGCAGGCATACCGACACGACATCCACATCCGATTCCGCCAGTTTTTCGGCCACGCCGGCGTCGATCCCCACCAGATCCGTCTCGATCGCAATCCGCCCAATCCCCTCCTCCCGCGCCGATTCGATGATCGCAAACACATCGGCCACCAGCAGCGGATCGCCCAGCCCGCCCAGCACCAGCCGCATGTCATCTTCCGCCGCCAACTCGGCGAATATGGCTCGAAGCTTGTCCGGCGGCATCGGCTCTCGCCGGATGTTGAGTTTGTCGCCCGGCCAGAAGATCGGCCGGGTCGCGCGATCGACATTCAACTCAACCACCACCTCGCGCGGCAGCCGATCGACCCGATCAACCCCGGTCATCGCTTCCAGCAGACGCAGCGCCGGGACTTTCGGCAGTTCGCCGTTCAGCGGCGCCGTTGCCTCATCGAGCCGCGCCAGTTGCCGGGATGAATCCAGCGTGAACCGAAACCCCGTCCGTGCCAACACCGCCGGAACCGCCGCACACGCCTCCGACGCGATGGGGTCTCGTCGCGGTTGATCCGGCCGATAAGCCAAGGCCAACCCGGGGTGCAATTTCGCCGTCGCCAGCGGCTCGATCACCGCCGGGCGAAGCAGCACCGCCGACAATCCCGGCGCTGCCTGCGAAAAACACAAATCCACCAGCGGATTGGCCAGCGCGTGCGCGATGATCCCTTCCACGAGGCCCGGATCGATGAGTCCGGCGGATGGATCCACCAGAAGCACCGCATCGGCTTCCAATTGTCCGCACAATTCGCGTATCCACGGCCCGTAAAATCCCTTGTCGAATTCGCACGTCCCCAGCAATCCGCCGCGCCATCCGTCCGCCCAACGCCGCGATGCCGCCACAGCGTCCAATTCCGCAAGGCGCATTCGCGGCGTGCGCAGTGATACAAATGCGCCTCGCTCATCGGCGATCGGTCGAACGGCCGGCAACTGATCGTTCCAGCACATGACGGCCGTCGCGTCGATGCCGCTGGTTTGCCCCAGCCGCCCCAGCGTCCACCACAGGATTGGTTCGCCGCGAAACCGGCGCGTGGCGCTGTCCGGCACGCCGGTGGTCACCGGCGGCTCGTGGAGCATCGACAGAATTGCCACGACGCGCATCTACGCCGCCTCCCGCTCGCCGTCGCGGGCGAACAAATCCACGGCCGCGATCGACTCGTCCATGAGCCGCGAGAATTCCCCCGCCGCTTCGATTACCGCCTCGACATTGGCGATGTCGCGGTCGAGCTGATGCCGCTGGCGATCCAGTCCCGACAGCCGCGACGCCGCCAATTTCCGATCGCTGTGAAAGCGATCCAATTCCGTCTGCTGCGTCAACTGCGTCACCAGGTCATACGTCTGGCCGTAGGCGTCCATCTTCACTCGCAACTGATCCACCTTCGCGATCAGCCGATTCACCCGCGCCTGATCGTCCAGGCCATCGCGCATTTCCGAGAGCAGCGGCAATGTCTGCCGCGCGATTTCCTCGATCCGCCGCGATTCGATCTGCCGCTTCAGCAGGCAGTCCTTCGCCTCGCCGAGCCGATCGCGCTTTACTCCCGGATGATCGTCCGGCACAGTTTCCAGCTTCCGCGTGCAATACATCGCCGCCGCGTCCGCCAGCTTCATCGGCCGCGTCCCCTGCTTCAGCACGCCGCCTTCGGTCGCGTCGACGATCGTCGCCTTGCTCGATCCGAAATCCCGCTCGAATTGCTGCAGATACGTGAACAGCCGCTCCTCGGTGTACATCGTCCTGCCCAGATAATCCGGCACCTTCCGCAGGATATAGCGGTCGCGCACGATCTGATCCCACTGTTTCATTTCGACCGTGCAGAACCGGCCCAATTCCGGCCGCCATACATCCTCATAGCTGGTTCCCGGCGTGTAACACAGCCCATCGCTGAATCCCAAATCCTGCCCGATGAAGATGATCGGATCGCACGCCAGATGCTCCGCCAGGTAATACGCCAGATGCGCCACCGTCGCACCGGGCGTCAGCATCGGCTTATTGAGATTCATCTCCCGCAGCAGGCCCTCGGCGTATTCGTTTCCGAGCATCGTCACCGGGCCGGTGTGCATGTGGAAGATCGCCCGCGTCGCCTTGGCCTCGGCCACAAGTTCCGTCTTCAACCGCCCCGGAAGCTTCTCGAAAAACCGGGAGCAAATTTCGTGGTAATCCAGCGACGTCACAAAATGCGGCTCGATCCCCATCTCCAAGAGCGGCTGCAATGTCGTCTGCACCGCAATCACAACCGCCCGGCCGGCCAGGTCTTTCAACTGCCCGACGTTCTTGCGCAACGACGGCCCGGCCGATACGATCACGGCCGGGCATTTGCGGTAGCGACCGCCGAGCCGATCCAGTGATGCGGCCGCCACATACCAGCCGGCGTTGCGCGCGATATTTTCCGAGGTCCGCTTGCTGTTGAGGACCAGCGTCGTGATGTTCGTCCGCGAGAAATCCGCGAACTCGCTCAGCCACGTCTGTACCTGTCCGTAAAATTGCGGATTGAGTTGCAGGCTCGGCCCGTGAACGACACCCTGAAACCCCATCGACATCATCGCCGCCTGTGGAGTCAGTCGCGAGAAGAGTCCCGGCTTGTCGAGCGTCCAGAAGAACCACACGCGCCCGCTGAGAATAAGTTTCGAGTAATCCCGATGGCTCAACCCCGCACGCAGGATTTCCAGATCCGGCTCGAACACGCAGATGATCGCCTCGCTGCTGGCGCGGTCGAACAAATTCTGTACGTGATACCCCATCCCGAAACCCAGCACGTAAAACGCCACGTGCTCCGCGGCCCCGACCGTGTCGATGAGCCGTGCCGCCTCGTCCAGCGGCTGGTAACGGCTGTGCAGATAAATCCGTTTGCCGCCGGTTGTCGTGCGGCACGCCGTTGCCGGCCCCGATTTGCTCGGCTCGATCTCGATTGTTCCATCCCCCAATTCCTCGATCGCCGCCGCCAGGCCCGGCTCGCAAGTCCACAGCGCCGCCAGATTCGCCACCAGCGGCGCGTTTTCTGGCAATACGTATCGGCGCGAACTGTCAGCGCTTGCCGTCATCTTCACCTTGACGTAGATTCTCTCTCGTCCGCAACGCGGCTCGTCATCTTTATCGGACCTTCCGCCCTTTACAGTTGAGTCAAATCATGCCCGATGCGCTGCATTTCCCGTGGTGGCTGATTGTCGCACTGGCCATTGCCGCGGTTGTCTGTCTTTACACCGCAAGCACACGAACCAGCGCCCGCATGAAGAAGATCGCCCTGGGCTTGCTCGCTCTGGCCGCACTGCTGGGCGCCATTCGCATCGTATTCCCCACCGACATCGAGCGCGTCGAGCAATGCACCCGCGACCTGTGCCAATCCGCCGTCGAAGGGAAATGGGATCGCTTCACATCCCTCCTCGGCCCCGATATCACCGTCGGCGTCAACCCCAACCCCATCTTCTCCAAGCCCGACCAGGTCACCGCCGCCGCCAGGTATTGCTGCGAAGGCTACCACGTCACGACGATCAAGATCACCGGCCTGCAATCCACCGAAACCGGCAACGCCATCACCACGCTCTGCAAGCTCATCACGATTCAGAACCTCCCGGACCTGGGCGACAGCCAGCCGATTCCAAGCACCTGGTCGATGGAATGGCGCCGCGCCGGCCGCCAATGGCTCCTTGACCGCGTCACGCTCACCGAATTGGCCGGCCAACCCTCCACCGACTTCCCCGACATCAGCCGCATGCAGATTCATTGATCTCGCGATGTCCCGCGAAGATCCGCGTAGCATCGCGACAATGAAGTCCGGGCCTCAACCGGCCTTTGGCCCATCGTTAGGAAGTTGTTATAATCCCGCATCGGGATATTCGCCGCATGAGTGTTCGATTCGTCATTGGCCGGGCCGGGGCGGGAAAGACCGAATGGTGTTTCCAGCGCATTGTCGCGGAGCTGCGCAACCAGCCGATGGGGCCGGGGATCTACTGGCTGCTCCCCCGACAGGCGACGTTTCAGACCGAGCGCGATCTGGTGTGCCGCGGGGGGCTGGACGGGTTCTTCCGCGTGCGCGTGTTGTCACTGGATGAAATGGCCAGCGAGGTTCTTTCCGACTCACCCGCTGCCGTCGTACCGCGGATCACGGATAAGGGCCGCCGGCTCATCTTCGCCCATCTCCTTCGCGTTCATCGCGACCGGTTGCGGTTCTTCAAATCCGTCGCGGAATATCCCGGCATGGCCGGCCAACTGGATGCCGTCCTCAGCGAACTGCACCGCCAGGGCACGGATGTGCAGGAGGCGGCGGCGAAATTGAATTCCGCCCCCGATGCCGCCCCGCCCGCTCTGGCCGCCAAGTTCCATGACATCGCCCTGCTGCATGGCGAATATCTGCATTTCATCGGCGATCAGCGGCTCGATCCCGAGCGGCGCATGGCCCAGGCGGTCTCGGCCGTCGCGGACTCCCCGCTCCTGCGCGATGCGATCGTATACGTCGATGCCTTCGACGATTTCACGTTTTTCGAGCGCCGCTTCGTCACCGCCATCGCTCAGGCGGCCGGCGATACGTCGATCACATTTCTGCTTGACCCGGCCAGCCGGCTGCTGGCGGACCCGCACCACGCTCTTGACGACGACGGCGTCCTTTGCCGGACCGAGTCCGCGTACCGATCGCTTTGGGTTTCGCTGCACCAATCCGGCATCGCCATCGACACGCCGGTCCGGCTAGACCAACCGCGGCGCTTCGTTCGCCCCGAGCTTGACCGGCTGGAAAGGAGTTTTCTTGCGACGGAGGAACCCATGGCGCCGGCCGCGCCGGAGTCGTCTGATGTGCAAACGCCATCGGTTGAATTCCATGAAGCCCACGATCGGCGCGGCGAAGCCGATCTGGCCGCTCGCAAAATCCGTGATTTGGTCCTCGCCGGAATGCGCTATCGCGACATCGCCGTGCTGGTGCGCGATCTGGCCGCCTACGGCGATCTCATCCACGGCGCCCTGCGCGAACATGGCGTTCCGTGTTTCATAGACCGCCGCCGCCCCGCCGCCCATCATCCGCTGCCGCGCCTCATTCGCGCCGCCCTGGCGATCGCCCGATCCAACTGGCCCCATCCGGCCGTCATGAGCGCCCTCAAATCCGGCCTGCTGGATATCGATCCCCAACACGCCGACGAATTGGAGAATTACGCGCTGGCATGTGGGATCGTCGGCGGGCAGTGGATCGACGACCCAGTCTGGACCGACCTGACACCTGAAGTTCAAGATGCCCGGCAGAGGCTTGTGCAAGTGCTGCTGCCATTCGCAGTTGCCGTCGCCGGATCGTCGTCTCGCCCGGTCAGGCAATTCGCTCAAGCCGTGCTCGATTTGCTGGACTGCGCCTCTGTGCGCAATCGCCTTGCCCGGTGGATCGACAGCGACCATTCGCACGGCCGGCTCGAACAGGCCGAGGAACATCGCCAGACCTGGGCCGAGTGTTCCGGTCTGCTTCAGCAGCTTGTCGACCTGATGCCGGATGTGTCGATGCCGCTGGACGAATTCGCGGCCGTATTGGAAACATCGTTGGACGAGCTCGATCTGGCGCTGGCGCCGCAGACGGCCGATCAGGTTCTGGTCGGATCGATCGACCGAACCCACACGCCGGTGATTACCGCCGCCATCGTGATGGGCCTCTCCGAAGGGATCTTCCCGCGACCCAACACATCGGTCCGCATCCTGACCGATCCCGAGCGCCGTGCTTTGGCCGATCGCGGAATCTCCGTCGATCCCGATTCACAGCATGTGGCCCTTGAGGAGAAGTTCTTGGGCTACCGGGCATTCACTCGCGCCTCTCAACTGCTTGTATTGACGCGCCCGCGCTGCGACGAAGGCGGCCGGCCGCTCAAGCCATCAAGCCTCTGGCAGCACGCCCGCGATGCGCTGGGCCCAAGCGCCCAGGCCCTGCCCGATCGCGAGGATCAGGCCCAAGCCATCGCCACGCCGCGCCAACTCATTGCGACACTGGCCCAATGGTCCCGCGACGATAAGGTCGCATCATTGCCGTCCGACGACCCGCGCCCGGCCCTGTACCAGTGGCTGGCCCAGCGCCAGCCCGCCGCCGGCCGCGATGATCCGATCGACACCATGCGCTTTGTCGCGTGGAAATCGCTGAGCTACACAAACACGGCCAGCCTGCTGCCGCAAACCGCGCGATCCTTGCTGGCGCCGCCGCGAGAGGATGAGCCTGGGCAATTGCGGCTGACCCTGCATGACATCACATCATTTCGCAACTGCCGCTTCCAGCATTTTTGCGGCAGCTCGCTGCGCCTGATGGATCGCACCGACCCCGCACTCGACGGCCGGCGGATCGCGACGATCAATCGCAAAGTCCTGGACGATGCCCTGGGCGAATTGACGCGAGCCAGGAAGGACTTGACCGCACTCGACGAAACGCAGCGGCACGCGTTGGTCGGTCGGGCGATGGAACGTGTCGCCGACACCATGTTCGGCGGCCGCGCCCGCAAGTCACCCGAAACGCGTTACAGCCTGGATCGTGTACGGGGCACGCTCAACGCCGTCATCCGCTCGCAACAGCAATTCGCCCAGGCCGGCCAATTCCGACCCAATCGCACGCATGTTTCCTTCGGCGATGATGGAACGCTTCCGCCGGTGCGCCTGCGGACCGAATGCGGCACGGAGCTTCTCATCAGCGGTCGCATCGACCGGATTGATCTCGGCCAGAGCGATGCGGCGGGCAATCGTCCAGCACTGGCAGTCACTTACAAGCTGGGCGTCAGCGGCATCGACATGGCGATGGTCTACGAAGGACGCGATATCGAATTGCTGATTCTGCTGCTTGCACTGGGCGGGGCGGAAAATCGACTGGGCGGCCAGGCGATCATTCCCGCGGCGGCTCTGGCGGTTCCAACGGCTCGGGCGATCCAATTCGTGTCCGATCCGGACAAAGCGCTGCCGCCGGACGATCCCGCATTCTGGCTAAGACCAAAGCCCCGGGGAATCATTGACAGCCAGGTTGCGACTCAACTCGACAAAAACCTCGCCGGTGCATCGGATGTGATCGCCGCGTACAGAAAGAAGGACGGCGAGTTCGGCAATCCGAGGCAAAGCGATTTGGTGAGTTCCGAGCAGTTGGGGCTATTGCTGTCCCACGTCGAGCAATGTCTCCAAGGAGCGGCCGGGCAAATGCTCCGGGGCGATATCGCGATCCGTCCCTACATGCGCGCCAAGCAGACGCCCTGCCCGCATTGCGCTTTCCGCGATGTCTGCCGGCTGGAACGCGGCGACGAGGTGTACGAGCACATCGAACCGAAGGGTCGCGTGGAAGTTCTGAAAATATTGACGGAGCATCGCGCATGAACCCGGCCCCGACCAATTCGCCGCCCCGCCAGAATGCGCGGCAATGGACAAATGCCCAGCGGCTGGCGATCGATCTGACCGATCAAAGCGTGCTGGTCTCCGCCGCCGCCGGAAGTGGCAAGACCGCCGTGCTGGCCGAGCGCTGCGCCAATTTGGTGTGCGATTCCCGCCCGCGCTGCGGGATCGACCAGTTGCTGGTGGTCACATTCACAGAGTCCGCCGCCACCGAGATGCGCTGGCGCATCCAACAGGCCTTGCGCGAAAGACTGGCAACAATCCCCGTCGCCGATCGGCACTATCTCTTGCGGCAGATCGCCCTGGCCGAGCACGCGCAGGTCGGCACGCTGCATGGATTCTGCGCCCGTTTGCTGCGGCAATATTTCACGGATGCGGGTATCGACCCGACCTTCCGCATTCTCGACGCCGAGGAGTCGCGCCTGCTTCGGGCGCGGGCGCTGGATGCACTCTGGGCCAGACAATTTGAATCTGGAACGGACACTCCCTTCACGCGCCTGGTCGATGCCTACGCCGACAGCGACGCCGATGGCCTTCGCCCGATCGTTGAGCGCATTCACGATCTCCGCTGCAGCATTTCCGATCCGGCAAAATGGACCCGCGACGCGATGGCGAATCTGGCTGAAAGCGCCAGCCAGCCGCTGGCCAAATCGCGGATCGGCCGGATGATGCTGGATCAGATCACCGAATCGCTGCGCCGGCTTGGCGACCAAATCACCGCCACGCTGCGCATTGCGGCCGTCGCGGGCATCGCGAAATACCGCGACCATCTCATCCAGCTCGGCGGCATCGTGAGCGATCGGCTGGACCAGGTGCGGGCGGGGAATTTCGATCTGTTGTCCGAGCAATTTCGTCAGCCACTGCCCCGAACGCCCAGCGTCGCCACGGACACGCCGGGCAAGGATCTGGCCAAGGGCCTGATCGACGACATCAAGAACCAACTCAAAGAAGGCCCGATTTGGGAACTGCTCGCCCGGCCGGCGGAGTTCTGGATCGAGGGAATGAAGACCACGCTCGGCCACGCCGAGACGCTTGTGCAATTGGCCGATGAGTTTCAGCGGGAATACGATCGCGTCAAGTCCGATCAGCGGGCGCTGGATTTTTCCGACCTGGAGCGCGAGGCGCTGCGGCTTTTGTCCGGCCCGTCGCGCGTGGCCCAGGCATGCCATCAACAATTCCGGCATGTGCTGGTGGACGAGTACCAGGACATCAACGATATGCAGGAAACGATCCTGGGCCTGGTCAGCACCGAATGTCTGGCCGATGAGTCCCGGCCGGGAAATCTCTTTTGCGTTGGCGATGTCAAGCAGAGCATCTTCCGTTTCCGCCAGGCGGATTCCAGCTTGTTTCTGATACGGCAGAAGCGATTCCGCGCCAATGAGAAAGCCCACCGACCCGGCCGGAGCATCGACCTTGGCGAAAACTTCCGCAGCCGCGGACCGCTGCTTGAGGCAATCAACGGATTCTTCGAACGTGTGATGACCGAGCCGGCGGCCGAGATCGAATACGACCAGACCCATCGCCTGATACCCGCGGCGGTGTTCGGACCCGACGAACCGAACGGATTTTCCGGCCATCCGATCGAATTGCACATTCTGGCCGGGGATTCCGATGCGGCGGACGCGACAAACGCATCAGGTGATACCGACTCGGCCGATGGCGGCGAGGGCGACAGCCAGAGCGATTCATCAAGCGATGAGTCCTCAACGGCTCTGGAGCGCATTGAGATCGAGGGCCGGTTCGTCGCGCACAAGATCGCCGAGTTGATGGGCCAGGCCGGCGGCTCGCGCCGCGTAATCGCTGATTCGTCCGGTGCGGCTGGCCCGACCCGCCGGCCGATCCGATATGGCGATATCGTGATTCTGCTTCGCACGGCGTACCAGAAAGCCGACCGGCTGGCGGATGTTCTTCGCAAGTTTGGCATTCCCGTGCAGAGCGACAGCAGCGGCGGCTTTCTCGAAGCGCGCGAAGTCCGCGATGTTGTGGGTTTGCTGAGCCTGATCGACAACGCGGCCCAGGATATTCCACTGGTGGCGTATCTGCGCAGCCCGCTGGTTACGCTCTGCAATCCCGAAGAGTCGCTGGCTCGTATCCGGATTCGCTATCCGCGCGATGCCCAGGCGATACCGATCACGTTTCACGAGGCGGCCCGGCGCTATGCCCGTGAAGGCGGCGACGAACTGGCCGCTTGCCTGCGCGATGTCTTCGATCGCCTGGACGATTGGCGGCATCAGGCCTGCGTCCGGCCGGTGGCGGAACTCGTCTGGGACATTCTCGATCGCACGGGCTATCTGGCGTTTTGCCAGGGATTGCAGGATGGCGCTCAGCGCGCGGCGAATCTCGTCGGCCTGCACAATCTGGCGGTCAAATTCGCGGACTTATCCCGGCCGGGGCTTTCGGCATTTCTGGAGTTTGTGCAGAAGGTGCGGGACGAATCGGATTTCCAGCGTCCCTCGGTTGCGGCTGAAGCAACCGGCGACGGGGCTGTCGATGCCGTCCGCATCCTCACGATCCACAAATCCAAGGGTCTGGAATTTCCCGTGGTGATCCTTCCGGACCTGGGCAAGAAGTTCAACACGCAGGATATCAGGCAGCCGGTGCTGATGGACCGCAAGGCGGGGATGGGTTTGCAGGTCGTCGATCTGGACCGGCGAATCCGCTTCGCTTCGCTCCCGTGGCTGCTGTTGCGGCAACGCTTGTCGGTATCGACGGCGGCGGAGGAAATGCGGCTGCTGTATGTCGCGATGACGCGGGCGCGCGAACACCTGATCCTCATCGGCACCGCATCGCATAAGGCCGCCGATACCTGGGACAGCCGCTGGAGCGCACATTCCGGTCCCCTGCCGATCGAGGCAATCCAGAATGTTCGCTCGATGCTCGACTGGATCGGCCCCGTCGCGTCAGCCAGCGGACAGGACAAGATCTTCCATCGCGAAATTCATTCGACGGCCGATGCCGCCAGGTGGGTCACAGGCACACAGGGTCCGCCGGACAATGCTTCGCGATTGAAATCGCTGGCCGCCCTGGAGCCGCTCTCACAAGTCCCGTCACCCCAGTCGCAGGCCGCCGCCGAGCCGATCATTCGCCGGTTGCAGAGCGTTTACCCTTTCACGGAGGCGACAAGACGCCCCGCCGCGATGGCTGTCACGACGGCCGTAAAGCCGGACAAGCGGCACACCGTGCCGGAAACAAGTTGCATCCCGTTTCTCGTCCCCGGTCCAGCGGGGGCGCAACCCATTTCCACGATGGACCGCGATCTGCCGCTGCCGGCGTTTGTTCGCGGCGCGGCGGCGCTCTCGGGAGCGGATGTCGGAACGGCCACACACCTGGTCATGGAACGACTGAATATGATGCGGCCGTGCCGAGGCGACGATCTGGAACAACAGATCGCGGCTCTGGTGGATCAGGGCCATCTCGCGGTGGAGCACGCGGCCAGCGTCGATCGAGCGGGCATCGAATGGTTCATGGATTGCCCGGCCAGCCGGGTGGTGCGCTCGGCGAAATTGCTCATGCGCGAGGTGCCGTTTTGCCTGTTGCCCAGGGAAATGGCCTGGGCCCAATTGCCTGACGTGGACAATGCAGATCGGACGGTGCTGCGCGGCACGATTGACCTGCTGGCGATTGACCAGCAGGACGGCGTTGCGATTATCGACTACAAGACCGACCACGTATCCGGCGCCGAACTGCTGGATCGCGTCGCGATTTATCGCAAGCAACTCCAGGTGTACGGCGAGGCGGTGCGGCGGCTGGCAAAGCGGCCGGTCGTGGCCTGCTGGCTGGCGTTCCTCAGCGCCAGGGAACTGCACGAGGTGGGGACATGAGCCGGACGAAGGCTATAATCGACATTGGTTTGAAGGAGACGATATGACGCAAAGCGACGGGCGGCTGGAACAGTTCCGCAAGATGGCCGAGGCGGACCCGACCAACGAACTGGCCCATTTTTCGCTCGGCAAGGCGTATCTTGACGCGGGCATGGACGACGCTGCGACTCTGTCGCTGACGCGCGCGATCGAGTTGAATCCGAACATCTCCAAGGTGTACCAGATGCTCGCGTCCGCCCAGACCCGCCTGGGCCGGAACGATGCGGCGATGACCACGCTGGTCAAGGGCGTGGCGATCGCGCACCAGCACGGCGACATGATGCCGCGCAACGAAATGGCGAAGATGATCCGCGATCTGGGCGGCACGCCGCCGGAATTTGCCGCGTCGCAGCAGGCCGCCGTCGGCGAGGGCGAGGTGCTGTGTCATCGTTGCGGCCGCGTCGGGCCGAAAATCGCGCGCCCGCCGTTCAAGGGGACCAAGGGCCAGGAAATCGTCGAGAAGATCTGCGCCACCTGCTGGCGCGAGTGGATTCCGATGGGGACCAAGGTCATCAACGAATTGCGCCTGCCGCTGGCCGATCCCATGGCGCAGAAGATGTACGATCAGCATATGCGGGAGTTCCTGAACCTGCCGTAAGGGGCCCCCAGTGTGACGGATTGTTAAGTTCTCTTTATGCCCCTTCCGCGCGTATCTGCCGCGGGGTAGGCTTGAGTGGGCCATGAAGCAACCCGACTCAATCGCTCCGACGGCGCCGCCCACGAAAGTCGCCGCCGAGCCGATCCCGACTTTTTTCAATCGCGAAATCAGTTGGCTGGATTTCAATAACCGCGTGCTCGAACTAGCCGCCGACGAGTCGCTGCCGCTGCTGGAACGCGTGCGCTTCGTCGGAATCTTCGGCTCGAATCTGGACGAATTCTTCATGAAGCGCGTCGGCGGCCTGCACAGGCAGCTCACGGCCGGCGTAACCAGTCTGTCCGACGACGGCATGACCGTTCAGCAGCAACTGCGAGCGATCCGGGCCCATGTCCTGCCGATGCTCGAGAAGCAGCACGACCTGTGGCTGAAGAACCTTCGGCCGCGGCTGGGCGAGCGCGGCTTGCGCGTACTCAATTACGATTCCCTTGAGGAAATCGACCAGTCTGCCGTCGATGCCTATTTCGCCCGCAACATCTTTCCGATCCTCACGCCGCTGTCGGTCGATCCCGGCCATCCGTTTCCGTTCTTGTCGAACCTGAGCGTGTCGCTGGGCGTGATGCTCGAGCACCCCAACCGCCGGCAGCGCATGTTCGTGCGCATCAAACTGCCGGAAACCTTGCCGAGTTGGGTGCCGGTGCATACCGCCGGCGTGTACTGTCCGCTGGAGCAGGTGGTGGGAGGAAACTTGTCGCTGCTGTTTCCGGGGATGACGGTTCTGGAACACCAGGCCTTCCGCGTCACGCGCAACGCAGATATCGAACTGGACGAGGAGGATGCCGACGATCTGTTGCAGATGGTGGAGATGGAGTTGCGACGCCGGCGGCTGGCGCAGGTGGTGCGACTGGAGTTGCCGGAATCGATGAGCGTCGCCATGCGACGGCTCATCACCGAGGGCATCGAAGTCGAAGAATCGGATGTTTACGTCGTCAGCGGGCCGGTCGATTCCGGATCGTTGCAGTCGCTGGCGAATGTCGATTTTCCGGCCGAAAAATTCCGCCCCTGGACGCCGATCGTTCCTCCGCCGCTGGCCGATGAGGATGCGGACGTTTTTGCCGTCACGCGGCGGGCGGATTGGATGGTCCAGCATCCGTACGAGAGTTTCGCCGCCAGCGTCGAGAAATTCATTCATGCGGCCGTGCTCGATCCCAAGGTTCTGGCGATCAAGCTGTCGCTGTATCGCACCAGTCCGGATTCGCCGTTCGTGCTGGCTCTGATTCACGCGGCCGAGGCGGGGAAACAGGTGGCCGTGCTCGTCGAGGTCAAGGCTCGCTTTGACGAGCAGCGGAACGTCAAGCTGGCGCAGACGCTGGAAAGCGCCGGCGTTCACGTCGTGTACGGCATGGTCGGATTGAAGACCCACGCCAAGGTGGCGATGGTCGTGCGCGATGAGGCCGACGGCCTGCGCACCTACTGCCACATCGGCACCGGCAATTACAACAGCAAGACGGCCCAGCTTTATACCGATCTGGGCTTGTTCACCTGCAACGGCGATCTGACCGACGACGTGGTTGAGCTGTTTCACTACCTGACGGGCAGTTCGCTGAAACGCGACTACCGCAAGCTGCTGATCGCCCCCGTCAACATGCGCGAACGGTTCGTACACAAGATTCGCCGCGAGGCCGATCACGCCCGCGCCGGCCGGCCCGCGCGCATCATCGCCAAGATGAACGCCCTTCAGGATCCGAAGATGACGCTCGAACTGTACGAAGCGTCCAGGGCGGGCGTGCGCATCGACCTGATCGTCCGCGGCTTCTGCACGCTGCGGCCCGGCGTGCCCGGAATGTCGGAAAACATCCGCGTTATCAGCATCCTCGGCCGGTTCCTGGAGCATTCGCGCATCTACTATTTCCTCAACGGCGGCGACGAGGAATATTACATCGGCTCGGCCGACTGGATGGTCCGCAACCTCGATTATCGCGTCGAAGCCGTGACCCCGATCGAGGCCCCGGATTTGCGCCTGCGCCTCAGGGACATTCTGGACAGTTGCCTTGCCGACTACGGTCACGCCTGGGAACTGGACGCGGCCGGCAAATGGACCCGCCGAGTCGCGCCGCAAACGCCGGGCGCGAAGGTGGTGAACGATTCGCAGGTGCTGAGCATGAGCAAGGCGCTGAAGGCGTCAAAGACGGCGGGGTTGGGGGCGTGATACCGCCAAAACCGGGACTCGCGATAGCGCGAGTCCCGTTCAAGAATCGTCAAGGGCGTGGGTGAAA
>CAYQTE010000081.1:10928-18933 GCA_964420285.1 uncultured Tepidisphaeraceae bacterium | reverse complement strand
GGCGGTTCAATTTCCCGCGCGCCCAGACGGTACGAAATGCGCCTCGGGCGCGCCAAGTTCAGACTATTTCAGACCAAGTTCGAACTTTTTGGCCACTTTTTGAGCGTTTTTTCGACGCAGTTGGAGGGCGAAACCGCGATATCCGGCTGAAAACGAGGGTGCCCGCGGAACGGAATCGGGCCTTGTTCTGAGCGCAACCATCGGCCGGCAAGGAACTTAACAAAGAAAGCTCTCGTGACGCCATCCCCCAAATTCGCGTTGTCCGCCGCCTTGCACGTGGCTACCATTCGGCGTGTAACATTCTGCAACGATCCAAGACGACCAGCGCCGCGCGGCGGCACGAGGAATGATCCATGTCACATGATGAACTCAGCCGCCGGCGGTTCCTGCAAACCTCGGCCGCCTTTGCCGGCACGGCCGCTATTTCGCCCTGGCTGCTGTCTTCCACCGGCGCGGCTGAGGTTGCCAAACGCACGGCCGTCGATCAGGTCACACTCGGCAGCACCGGCCTGAAACTCAGCCGGCTGGGCATGGGCACCGGCTCGGAAAACGGCCGCACCCTCAAGGCCCTGGGCAAGGACGTTTTCCTCAAGCTCATCCGCCACGCCTACGACAAGGGAATCACCTATTTCGACGTGTGCGACCGCTATGAAACCATGGAATGGATGAGCGACGCCCTCAAGGATCTCCCCCGCGAAAAACTCTTCATCCAATCAAAGATCACCGGCCAGCCCAACGACGTCCTGGCCGCCATCGATGCCGAACGCAAACGCCTCAATATCGATTACATCGACAGCATGCTCATCCACAGCCAGACCACGGCCGGCTGGACGGGCATCGACAGTTGGAAGCGCGTCATGGACGGTTTCAATCAGGCGAAAGACAAGAAGCTCATCCGCGCCAAGGGGTCAAGCTGCCACAACCTGCCCGCCCTCACCGACGCGGTCAAGAGCGACTTCCACGACGTGCATCTCGTCCGCGTCAATCCGCAGGGCAAATACGTCGACGGACCCAACGGCGGCAACGGCTACACCGCGGCCGACACCTTCCCCGTCGATCCCGTTATGGCCGAAATCAAAACCATCAAAGCCAAAGGCCGGGGCGTGATCGGCATGAAGATCCTGGGCAATGGCCTGTTCACCGCAGCGGAGGACCGCGACAAATCCATCCGCTTTGCCATGTCCTGCAAGGATATCGACGCCGTCGTCATGGGCCTCAAAACCACCGACGAAATCGACGAGGCCATCGACCGCATCAACAGCGCGCTCGCCGCCGCATCGTGAAGCGGAGAACCGTCACCCGAGCATGTGTCGGTGTACGCCGGCAATCGATCAACCGGCGCCTTCCAGCAGAGCCTTGCGAATCTTTTCCCGCCATCGCCCCGGAAGCCCTTCGAGCGTGGACAACTCTTGCATTTCTTCCACTGTCGCCGAGCGATGCACGATGAAATCATTGAAGCGGGCAATTGTCCATTGCGGACTCGGCCGACGGATCGCGCGAATTTCGTCGCCGGCCGTAAGCTCGCCGGGCCGCAGCACGCGCACGTACCAGCCGGTCCGGTTGGTTTGCATCATGATTCGCCCCAGCGAGTTGTCGGCGAATCGCAGCCCCAGCTTGAAACACGGCTGGCGCGGCTCGGTCACCTGCAACTCGGCCGATCCGATCGCCAAAACATCGCCAATCGCGACATTCCCCTCATCCAGCCCGGCCGTCGTCACGTTCTCACCGAAAGCGCCAGGCACAAGCAATTGCGTGTGCTCCGGCACGTCATTCGCCCAAAGCCGATAATGTTCAGAGGCGTAGAAATAGATCGCCTTATCCGGCCCGCCATGCACTCGCAGATCCGCCTGCTCGTCGCCCTGGATTCCCAGCGTGCCCGCGCGGGCAGTCCCCGATATCGGCCGCTTCACGAACGCGCTGCGAACCCCGTCAGGTCCGAGCGGCGCAATCCGGCCGGCTTGTATCGACACGACCGATGCCATGGTGTGCAATAGTAGGCGATATTGTGGCGGCACTCACTGCGCGGGCGATGAAATGCACTTTCGCGAGACGTTTGCCCCGAACTCATTTCGGTTTGGGCGGAATTGCATCTTCGGGACGGCGCTTGATCGCTCGTGCAAACAAATCGCGAGTTCGACGTATCGCCACCGACCCATTGTCACCCTGTCACCTCTGGTCCACCAGTGGCGAACCAGCGGCGCCATGCACGCGGCGGGAAATCGGGCACGCTCATCGTATCGGCGCCCGCTCGCTCGCTTCCGCGGCGGCAATTTATATAGTGTGTGGATATGCCCATTCGCGTTTTGTGCCTGGGAGACATCGTCGGCCGACCGGGGCGGCAGATCATCCAGCAGAAGCTTGCCACGCTCGTGCGCGAGCGGGGGATCGACATGGTCATCGCCAACGCGGAGAACGTGGCCGGGGGCAGCGGGATCACGGCCAATCTGTTTCACAAGCTCCGCTCGTACGGGATCGACGTGATCACTCTGGGCGATCACATCTACCGCAAGGCCGAGATCATCTCCGCCCTTCAATCCAGCGAGCGCATGGTTCGCCCGGCGAATCTGGCGGCCAACGCGGCCGGACGGCAATTCACCGTCTACACGACCAATTCCGGCGTGAGCGTGGCGGTCTTCAGTCTGTTGGGGCGGATCTTCATGAATCTGCCGGCCGATGATCCCTTCGCCGCCGCCGAACGCGTGCTGGCGATGGTGCCGCGAACGGTTCGCTGCTGCGTCTGCGAAATCCACGCCGAGGCCACCAGCGAAAAGGTGGCGATGGGTCACTGGCTCGACGGCCGCTGTTCGCTGATCGTCGGCACGCATACGCACATTCCGACGGCCGATGCCCACCTCCTGCCCGGCGGCAGCGCGTACATGACCGATCTGGGGATGTGCGGCCCGTACGATTCGGTGCTGGGCCGGCGCAAGGACCGCGTCATTAAGTATATGACTACAAACATGCCGGCGCCCTTCGATGTCGCCACCGGCGACGTGCGCATGTGCGGGGCGATCACCGAGATCGACTCCGACACCGGCCGGGCCCTGGCCATCGAGCGGCTTGAGGTAAAGGGCGACAACGCCGACCAGGCGTACGACGCCGACGACAAGGCCAACGCCGTGCCGGATTAACGATCATTCCAGCAGGATGAACTGGATGTTGGCGACGACGGTGACCAGCAGAATCCACATGCAGAGAAACACCGCCAGCCGGAAACTGCGATCCCATTGCCGCAATTCCAGGCCCACCACCACCGCCAGGAGCGGCAGCACGAAAATCCACAGTCGCGTCACTTCGGATTGCAACACGCCGGTCAGCGCGATCAGCACGATCTGAACGATCATGGTCGCGGCGATCCATCCGGTCTTCTTCGTCCGCCAGCGCGACACACCAGCCAGCAGAAACATCCCCGCCAGCAGACACCCCAGCCACCCGCAGCACAGCGTGAAATCGAGCAAATCCCAGCCGATGGTGTCCGGCCAGGTGCGCTTCAGGGCCACGAGATTGGCGTTCTGCACCGCGTGGATCTTGAAGAACGTCGTGATGGGATCGAACCCGACCGCCAGCCAGAGGAGCACATAAAACGCCACGAACGCCGCCGCGGCCGCCGCCGCGACATGGATCATCCGCCGCCGGCCCCCGCTGTCGAACAAGGCCGATCCAACCGCCAGCGATGCCAGCGTGAACACCAGCACCAGAAGCGCGTATGTCGTAAACAGGCCAATGGCCATGAGCAATCCCGCGGCGGCGCCCCAGGCCATTGCCCGCTGCGGCGATGTTTTCGGTGCGCGAAGGCCCAGCGCCCAGGCGCCGACGATCGCGCAGGTGAACAGGCCGTAGACCTGGTCCAATTCCGGCCACATGACAATCGGCCCCGGACACAGCGTCCAGAAGAGCGCAGCGCACAAGGCGGTGAGAGCATCGAAGCCGAGGCACAGGACCAGCCCGTAAGTCGCCGCGGCCGTGAGCGCCGCCAATGCTCCCAACGCCATTCCCGCCCGTTGGGCCGTCCCGAGGCTGTCGCCGAACACGGATATCCACGCTCGGAAATAGAGCGTTGGTGCCGGCGGCTTGTTGCGGTTGTGCCCGGTCGATTCGTCCAGCCATTGCGGATAGTTACCCAGCAACTGCCGCGTGGTGACACCGTTGCGAACCAGCGCTGCGGCATCGTTGTAATAGCTGGTCGCGGCCTCGCTGCGAACGATCTGCCCGACCCGGCCGAGCGAGCCGTTCCCGTCGCCGCCCGCCATGGCCGCCATCTGCATGGCGAAGCTGCCCAGTACAAGTAAGGCGACCACCGCCGCATGGCGAGCCCGTTTAGCCGACGCCGGCCGTTGCCACAGTAGCGAGAACGCGACGCCCAGCGGCACCAGTGCGACGACCATGCAGGCAAGCAATCGAGCGAATGGGGCGCGATCCGTCCGCCATGGCCAGCACCAGAAACGCGAGCCGTTCAACCCCGTCGCCCAGGGTGCGTCACCGGCAAAATTGACGTGCTGAGCCACGAGCACGCGCAAAACCAGGGCGGCTGCCACGATCACCATCATGCGCATCGCGGTGGCCATTTCGCCGTCGCGATGTGGCGGTCCGACCCCTTGAGTTCGCTCTTTGCGCCC
Organism: uncultured Tepidisphaeraceae bacterium; assembly: GCA_964420285.1. GTDB lineage: Bacteria > Planctomycetota > Phycisphaerae > Tepidisphaerales > Tepidisphaeraceae > CAYQTE01. The sequence continues at coordinate 14,317 of CAYQTE010000081.1, read as the reverse complement.
GCGCGATGTCATGTCGGCGGCTCCGACGCAAGGCGGGCGCGCACACTGGCGGCGTGGCCGGAAAGGTGTTCGGCTTCCGCCATCGCGATGATCGCGTCGGCGTCGGCCGCCAGACCCGCGCGCTCGTATCGCGCCACGCCGGTGCGCTTCAGGAACTCATACGCGCTGATCCCGCTGGAGAAGCGGGCCGTCGTGTTGGTTGGCAGGCAATGGCTCGGCCCCGCCACGTAATCACCGGCCGCAACCGGCGACCATTTGCCCACGAACACCGCTCCCGCGTGGCGAAGCTGGCGCAAGACCGCATCGTCGTCGCGGGTCTGGATGTTCACATGCTCGGCCGCAAGACGGTTGGCCCATTCGATCGCCTCGGCAATCGTGGCCGTCACGATCGCCGCGCTGTACTGCGACATGGCCCGCTCGATGGCGCTGCGCCGATCGAGCTTCGATGCCTGCTCGACGATCCGCTGCTGCACGCGCCGGGCCAGGTCGATCGACGGCGTGACCAGGAAACACCGGCCGGGATCGTGCTCTGATTGCGCGATCAGATCGGCCGCGATAAAGCGATCGTCGGCCGTCTCGTCGGCGATGACGACGATCTCGCTGGGGCCGAGAAACGCGTCGATCCCCACGCAACCCGCCAGCAGCCGCTTGGCAAGCTGCACGTACAGATTCCCCGGCCCGACGATCTTATCGACGGCCGGGATCGTCGCTGTCCCGAACGCCATCGCCGCGATGGCCGCAGCGCCGCCGGCGCGGAACACATCGGTCAATCCAAGCTCATGACACACCGCCAGCACCAGATCACTTCGCCCATAGCGACTGGGCGGCGAGCAGGCGACAATTCGCTTGACGCCGGCCACTTGCGCCGGCACGGCCAGCATAATCAGGCTCGACGGATACGCCGCCTTCCCGCCGGGGAAATACAGCCCCGCGCTGTCCAGCGGCAGGAATCGCAACCCCAATTCCACTCCCGGCCGTCGCAGCGGCGCCGGCTGCGCCGGGAGTATGTGGGTCTGATATTCCCTCACCTGGGCGATGCTGCGGCGGATGGCATCGCGCTGGCCACTCGGAATCCGCGCATGGGCCTGGCGCATCTCCTGAGGCTCGACGCGAATCTGCCCGGCCGAGAAACCCGGATCGTCGAACTTGCGGCACGATTCGACCAATGCCTCATCCCCGCGCTGGGCGACATCCGCGAGGATTTTGCCCACATCGGCCGCGGCTTGCCCAATGTTTCCCTGTCCCAGCGCGAGCTGTCGCGGATCGAGCCGCAAACCATTCCAGAGTGCCTCGATCGTTGCGCGGTCTTCCGCCCGGTTGGTCTGATAGATCGGAATCATCCCCCGCACGATAAATCACTTTGGACGCAATGCCAACCCGACGGCGAGGAAATTGAACCGCCAAGCACCTGGCAAAGTCGCGCCCTTCGCCCTGTTGTTTTGCGGCGGCTGGAGGTAATCTATCCGTCGTAAGGCAGGGGGCATGTCGGGAATCGTTGGAGGAACGTATGGGAAGGCGAACTCAACACATCGTTGTCGCGGCCATCTCCGCTTTGTTGGCTGTGTGGCAGGTAACGGCGCGTGCGGCCGGGCCGATTGACGCGAATATGCCGCAACTGCGCAAGCATGGGCAGGCCACGCAGATGTACGTCGAAAATCAGCCGTTTCTCATGCTGGCCGGGGAACTGCACAATTCCAGCACGTCGAGCGTCATGTACATGCGGCCGCTCTGGCCGGTGCTGGCGCAGCGGAATTACAACACGCTTTTGGGCGTGGTGACGTGGGAGCAGATCGAGCCAGTGGAGGGGCAGTTTGATTTCGCCACGGTGGATGGAATTGTCGCCGATGCGCGCAAGAACAATCTGAAGCTGGTAATCCTCTGGTTCGGAAGCTGGAAGAACGGCGAATCATCCTATCAGCCGCTGTGGGTGAAGCGCGATCCGGCCCGGTTTCCCATGGCCGAGGGCAAGGACGGAACCAAACTGCGGATGCTCTCGACATTCAACGAAAACAACGCCAACGCCGATGCCAAGGCGTTCGCCGCCCTGATGAAGCATCTGCGCGAGACCGATACGGCCCACACCGTGCTGATGATCCAGGTTGAGAACGAGGTGGGCGTGCTGCGCGATTCTCGCGATCGCTGCGCCAAGGCAGTTGCTGCATACAACGGCCCGGTTCCGGCGGAGCTCATGGATTACATCGTCAAGCATAAGGATTCGCTGGTCTCTGAATTCGCCGATGTCTGGAAAGCCAACGGCTCCAAGACCTCCGGCACGTGGGCGGAAGTGTTCGGCCCCGGCAAGCCGGACAGCGTCGATGTTCCCGTCAGCACCGCCAACCTCAATCCTCCGATGGACAAGCAGGAGCACGATCTTGTGGCGTGGCGGAAACTCTATTGGTCATCCGATGAGTTCTTCATGGCGTGGAATTATTCGCGTTATCTGAATACCGTCGCGTCGGCCGGCAAGGCGGAATACAACATCCCCATGTACTGCAATGTGTGGCAGCAGGAGCCCGACCATCCCTGGCCGGGCATGTATCCGTGCGGCGGCGCACAGGCACAGTGCCTGAACATCTGGCAGTGCGGCGCGCCGTCGATCGACCTGCTGGCGCCGGACCTTTATGTGACAAACTTCTTTGATGATGTCGCCAATCGCTACACGCGCAGCGGCAATCCGCTGTTCATTCCGGAAACGGCCGCGATTCCGGGCAATGCCATCGACGCCATCTTCAAACACAATTCGATGGGCTTCTCGCCGTTTGGGATTGACGGCGCTCTGGCTGGTGGCCGCGATGGCGGCCCGGCCGCAGCGGCGGCGGATCCGCTGGCGCAGACGTATGCCGTGCTCAATTATCTCTCCCAGGACGTGCTGGACTGTCAGGCGACCGGGTCGCTGGTGCAACTGCCCGCCGTCGCCAGTGGCGAGCAGGGTCAGCAGGACGTGAAACTCGGGAACTTCACGTTGACCGTGAAGTACGGCAGCGGCGGCACGATCGGCGGCACGGCGGGCGGCGCGGGGCGCGGCGGCGGCGCTGGCGGACGCGGACGCGGTGGCGCACGCGGCGCAGGTGGCGCGGCGACCCCCACGACCGAACCGCAAATCGCGCCCGTTGGGCCTCAGCCCGTCCAGAATGTGTTTCCCGGTGCGATCGTGCTCATGCCCCGCCCCGATGAATACGTGATCGCCGGCGCGAATCTCAACGTGACCTACAAGCCGAATTCCGGCGGCTCAACCGTCAAGCTCGGCTATTTCGAGGAGAGCATCTACGCCGACGGCAAATGGTACAAAGGCCGCCGCCTCAACGGCGACGAAACCGGCAACAACCTCCGCTGGCCGGCGCTGAGCACGGGCTTCGGTGTTTACAAGGTCGCGGTGCTGCCGGGCGAAT
>CAYQTE010000081.1:0-10828 GCA_964420285.1 uncultured Tepidisphaeraceae bacterium | reverse complement strand
CCGGCGCTGAGCACGGGCTTCGGTGTTTACAAGGTCGCGGTGCTGCCGGGCGAATAAGGCGATTGCCATCGCGCGTTGTGCAATCGGGTGCCCAGTCCATCGCAAACGGGACGGGGCCACGAGGCGCCTCGACGTCTTCAATTGTGTCGGATGGTGCTGCCCGCAAACTCGCAATGATCAGCGCCGTCTTCTGCACCGCATTGCCGAAGGACGTTGGTTTGGCCCATGTTGTCACGCATTCTTGCTTGCGGGACGTGATTTGTGATTTCAGAGTTCAGAGCGGCGCCCTTCCCAGATCCATAGGCTGCCGAACAGTCCAGGCGCCACGAAAATAACCAGGAGCATTGAAAGTCCCCCGAGCACTCCGCTCCAATCGATTGGATTCCCAGATGCCTTGATCATTGAACCGACGCCAGGCTCCCCGAGCAATCGTCTCAAATTGATTAGATTTCCCGAGAAGCCGCCAGTTGCCAAACTTCCAGCAACCGAAACAAGACACAGCGACGCCACTGCAATAACATTGCCGAGAATGCCCGCAACCATGACCCAGGATCGTGCATAATGAGCGCAGACAATCCCGACGACGAAGCCGGCGACGGCGCCAACGGGCAAAGCGGTGTCGGCTCCGAGGAGATATTGCGATCCATACGTGGCGACGCCGGCCAAACACCCCACGATTAGACATGAAAGCACTGTCGGGCGAGCCGGCTCCGGCGTGGCATAATCAAGCGTGGGCGGTTTTGCTGAGTCGCCAGCCATACGCGGGAATCGTACTACGCCGTGCGGGTGCTCGATACTGACAAGCCAAGAATGGCAGGTTGGAATGCCTTGACCGGGCATCAGATGCACTGAACAATGGCGACGATTCTGAACCATGTCCGATGCGAGGAAACGATGCGAAAACACTTCCTGCTTATTGTGATTCTGCTGGCCGCGATTTTCATGGCTGCCGGGTGCGCGCCTGTTACGCCGGGATCGGGAGGGGCTGCGTTGACGATCAGCGAACCGCGATGCGAATATCTCGCCAATCCCGGCGGCATCGATGTGGCATCGCCGCGATTGTCGTGGGAGATATTCGGCGGCCCGCGCTCAGCGCGGCAGACGGCTTATCAAGTGGTGGTTGCGTCGTCGGCGGATTTGCTCGGGCAAGACCAGGGCGACGTGTGGGATAGCGGGAAAGTCGATTCGGATCAGAGCGTCGGCGTCGGATACGCGGGGCCGGCGCTGCGATCGGGGCAGAGCGTCTACTGGAAAGTCCGCGTCTGGGATCAGTTGGATCAGCCCACGCCGTGGAGCAAGTCGGCGACGTGGAGCATGGGTCTGCTGTCGGCCGGGGATTGGTCGGCCAAGTGGATCGGCAAGGATGAGGATGAAACGAAACTGACCGATCGCCGACTCCCGGCACGGTGGCTGCGGCGGGATTTCACAATCGACAAGCCCGTCGGCCGGGCGGTGGTTTACATGAGCGGGCTGGGGCTTTCGGAATTGCAGATCAATGGGCAGAAGGTCGGCGATGAGGTTCTCTCGCCGGCGCTGAGCGATTACACCAAGCACGTTTTCTACGTTGCATACGATGTGACCTCGCAACTGAAACCGGGGGCGAACGCCCTCGGAGTGATCTTGGGCAACGGCCGGTTTTTCGCGCCGCGCGATTCGGTGGGCAGGAATACCGCGACGTACGGATTGCCGAAGCTGCTCTTGCAGATGCATGTCGAATTCGCCGACGGCAGCAGCCAGGATCTGATCAGCGATCAAACCTGGAAACTCTCCACGGCCGGGCCGATTGTCGCCAATAACGAATACGACGGCGAGGAATATGATGCGCGCCGGGAATTCGACGGGTGGTCGATGCCGGGATTCGATGATTCGAAGTGGGAAACCCCGCAGCTTGTGGCCGGGCCGGCGGGCACGTTATGTTCGCCGATGGACGATCCGATCCGCGTGACCGGAACGCTGCAACCAACAACCGTCAAGGAGATTCAACCCGGCGTATTCATCTATGACATGGGCCAGAACATGGTCGGGTGGTGCCGGCTGAAGGTTTCCGGGCCGGCGGGCACGGCCGTTTCGATGCGCTTTGCCGAGTCGCTCAATCCCGACGGCTCGCTTTATGTGGCGAACCTGCGCAAGGCGAAGGTGACCGACATCTACACCCTGCGCGGCGGTGGAGTGGAAACGTGGTCGCCGCGGTTCACGTATCACGGATTTCGCTATGTTGAGGTGAAGGGTTTCCCCGGCAAGCCGGGACTGGATGCGATCCAGGGGTGCACCGTCAACGACGATGTGCCATCAGCCGGCGATTTCGCCTGTTCGGACAACACGATCAATCAAGTGTATCGCAATATCGTCTGGGGCGTCCGCGGGAACTATCGAAGCATGCCCACCGATTGCCCGCAGCGCGACGAGCGCCAGGGCTGGCTTGGCGATCGCGCGGCCGAATCGCGCGGCGAGTCGTATATCTTCCGCAATGACCCGCTCTATGCGAAATGGGTGCGGGATATGTCCGATGCCCAGCGCGCCGATGGCAACGTCTCGGATGTGTGCCCGGCGTACTGGCCGCTGTACACCGACAATGTGACATGGCCCAGCGCGATGGTGATAATTCCCGGCGCTCTGTGCGATCTGTATGGCGACACGCAGCCGATCGCCGCGAATTATCCCGCGATGGTGAAGTGGGTGGATTACGTCAACACGTTCATCAAGGATGATCTCGTTCCCATCGACAAATACGGCGATTGGTGTGTCCCGCCGGCCGATCCCAAGGTGATTCATTCCACCGATCCCGCACAACTGACGGCCAAGCCTATCCTGGGCACGACGTACTTCTATCACTGTCTGACGCTGATGGAGCAATACGCGACGATGCTCGGCCGGACTGGTGATGCGTGGCGATTCCGCCTGATGGCCGCGCAATTGAAGAAAGGCCTCAACGATAAATATCTCAATCGCCAGACGGGGGTTTACGATAACGGCGCCCAGACCAGCAGCGTGCTGCCGCTGGCGTTTGATATGACCCCGCCGGACGTGAAGCAGCGGGTCTTCGATCAACTCATCGCCAAGATCGAGAAGGACAACTATCACATCGGCACCGGCCTGGTGGGCGGACAGTGGCTCAACCGCGTTCTCTCCGACAACGGCCGGGCGGATGTATGCTATCGCCTTGCGACCAATCGCACGTATCCAAGCTGGGGTTACATGTTGGACCACAACGCGACGACGATCTGGGAACTCTGGAACGGCAACACGGCCGACCCGGCGATGAACAGCGGCAATCACGTGATGCTGGTGGGCGACCTGGTAACTTGGCTGTACGAATACGTGGCCGGCATCGCCCCCGACCCGCAGACGCCCGGCTTCAAGCACATCCTCATGCGCCCGACCATCGCCGGCGACATGACCTGGGCCAAAGCCACGCACTATTCCCCCTACGGCCAGATCGCCAGCGAATGGCATCGCAACGGCAAGTCGTTCGATTGGAAGATCGAGATTCCGGCCAACAGCACCGCGACCGTATGGGTGCCAGCCGGCTCCGAGGCGTCCGTGCGCGAGAGCGGATCGAAGCTCGCAGACGCCGCGGGTGTCAAGGTTCTTCGCAGCGAGGCGGGGTTTACGGTTTTGGAGGTTGGATCGGGGAGTTATCAATTTGAGTCAAAGCTGGAGCGATAAGAATCGCCTTGGCATTTGCGCTCGGTTGGCTTCTCTCGCCGAAGCTCACAATGGATGCGTCGAGAGGAATTCCCGCACACCACGGATCAGCGCTGCGGCGTCTGGGGCCGTGAGGGCGCCGGTGTTGTGCGCCGCCGCGTTTCCTTTTGCCGCCATTGCCTCCACCTCGGCGACTTCGATCTTGTTCAGGTGACCGGCCTTCTGCAGCTCCTCGCGGTAATGATGGATCGTGGGCTTGGGCGTTGTTGGCGGACAGGCGGCACCGTCACACAACTTGCGAAGGTGCTCTTCGAGAACCGCCCGGGCGAGGACCCCCGCGGCAAGGAAATACGCGCTGTCCGAGAGGTATTCGGCTTGCTCAAGGAGGTCAGCGAACGCTTCCGCAAAAACCAGTTCCTCGACCGTAACAAGCAGGTCGTTCTCAACCGCCGCCTTGATGCCCTCCAAAGTGCCAAGCATTTCGGTGGCGCGACCGAGCGTGTTCTCGGCCTCGGTAAACACGTCTTGCCAAGGAGCGGCATGTCTGCCAAGGATTCGCATTAGGCCTACGCAACCCGCCCGCCATCGGGCGAATGATTGCAGATCGACATAGGCAGCAATGGAAGGCGGGTGAGGCTCGAATCGCGTGGCGGCAACCGCTCTGGCTTCGGCGATCAAGCTGTCGAGAAGGTCCAACAATCGTCGTTTTGTGATGTCGGCCATACGAACATGTTCCTCCAAACTCCCCGACCGCACAAGGGCCGCCCGCAATTCGCAGTTCCTAGTTCCGATATTTGGGAACCAGCGATTGGCTCTCGTCTGCCATCGCTGTCGCCGTAGGTGCAGGTCCGCCGAGGCGCCTGCGTATTGTTAGTCATTCGCCCGACTCGTTCTTCGCAATGCCGGGTGGTCTCAGTCTGCGGATTTCCTGGATGATCGCCTCGTGCGTCATATTCTCGGTGGCGATGATCAGACTGATGCGGTTCTCGTCGCACAGCCGCTTCTTCTTCATATCGCGATGCTTCGTGGCTTCGTGTCCAGCCTCGCCGCCGAAAATCGGCACCGGCTCAAAATGTTGTGCGCCGTGGTATTCGACCGCGATCTTCCAGCGGGGAATCCATATGTCTAGGTGCTGCCTGCCCAGCCAACTTGGCATTCCGTGCTGCAGGACACCCGTCTCCGGAAATGCGTCCCGGACTGCCTTGAAAAGCGCGGTTTCGGCCAGCCAGCCTTCCCCAACCCGTGGCACTGAATGAGCATCGCGCAGACGGTTCTCGGCTTGCCGTGCGATCATCCGAATCTGTTCCAGAGGGTCCAACGCCGAGTAGAAACAATAATATTTGAAGCCAAGCTTGGGCTTTCCGATGGGCGCGCCGTCGAACAGCCTACGGTCATAGGTGAGCGGCGTTCCCTGCGCTTGGAGTAGCCTGTCGAGCCATTGACCATTAGTGGTGGCGTCCTCGTCCAACGCGCCAGCCAGGAGATCCTTGAATTCGGCAGCGTGCGCCTTGCTGTAGCTCGTTGCCTGGAAACCCGCCATCTTAGACAGATCCACGGCGGTTGGCGGGCGGCCAAGCAGGTAATATACGTTGCAACGTAAGTTGCTCCGGTGGGTGTCCGTGGAAAACGGATCGACGGGCTCCGACAGGGTAAGGAAGTCCTCATACAACTCACGACCCAGCAAACAATCATGGCTCCACCATCTGCAGCACCATGCGAATTTCTCCTCATTGTGATATGCTTCGGATAACTCAAGAAGACGGTCGTATATCCACTCGTATCCCTCGTGGTTCCATTTCTGAAGAAGTCCAAAAACGTAAGCCAGCAAATAGCCGAAATTTCCTTGGACATCGACGTATCGTTTGTTGTCGAGTTCCGTGGCGACAATTTCAAAAAACGCGCGTTGTGCAGGGTTCATACTGCGCGCGGTCGAATAATACGACTTCAATGGCGGGACCAAACGGGGTGGGTTGGGCGCTTCCAGAAAATCTGCATGGTCCGGATTGTTCATTGCTTTGCCCTGGTGCGGTCGGCGTGGCGATTGAAGGCCTACCGCAGTCTTTTTGCATAATCATCATTGACGAATTGGTTGATAAACGTATTCAGGCCCAAACCGGCATCGGCAAGCGACTTCATCGTCTCGACCCGTGCTGCGCCTGGCCTTTGATGGTCGTAAACGTACAGGGTTCCGTCCTTGAAAGCTGCCTGGATCGAGAGCCCGGCAATTTCGTACCCTGCCACGCCCGAGTTGCGGCTGAGGTTTGCATCTCTTGTCACGATCGCCTCGCGATTGCACGATCGCATTGTACTTCAGGCCGACACGCGCGCGAAGGAGTTGGCGGAGGACGAATTGGGCCCGCAGTTGGCGCTCAGAGGGGCCAGCCGCCCCGATGCAGACGCGAGTCCGGCAGGACGGTGACGGGGTCTCGAAGCTACTGCGCGACAGGCAACTCGTCCTTCGGGAATCGGTGCCACCAAACCGCGCGGTGGTTCGGGCTGGTCACGAATTCGACTCGAGCGAATCGCCATTGGGTGAACGGCGCATCGCCCGCCGCCCTGTGCATAGGGGGGGCAAGGTCAGCGAACACTCTGATGCGAGTGAAGCCGCTTGGTTGTAGTGTCAGCTCCTCGTGCGCGAAGCTGACCTGATTGTCGGTCCAGTACGCGTGCTTCAGCGTTCGATGCGCAAGTAGTGGTGCGCGCCGTCCGATGAAGAACCTGTGTCGATGGAGCGAGACCCCCGATAAGTAGACACTCTTCGCATAACCGAATTCGTTCGAGATCCTGAGATCTATTTCGAGCACAATCGACCTTTCGCTTGCGTCGGACGGCCGGATTGCTGAGAAACTGTGGTCGTTGTCGGGGGTGCCAGCTCCCGAGTACTTCCAGATGATCTCTTGCGGGCGAAATCTAATTCTGCCGCGCCGCTGGAGCCAGTAGAGTGCTAGAGAACCCACAATGCCTATGAGGCCGCCAATGATCGCGAAAATCCCATCAATAAGACGGTCTGTGTGCGCTTTAATAAGATCCACGATGAACGTGAGCATGTCTTGGCCTCGCACTTTGCCAGAGCGGAATCCTGCTGGTGGAGCTGCCTTTCGCTGGCCGAAATCTGCGGAATTTACCAGCGCCTCTCGGGCATGAGCGCTCAGATTACGTCGCCAGATGTACGGCACGGCTCTCGTCAACACGAGTGTCTTTTACCGCGATTCTTCCTCCTTCGCCAACTGGCAGCGGAAGGTGTGGCGCGTGGACGAAATGCCGGGCTTCGGCGCTTGCTACCGCTCCTGCGGCAAGGGGAAGGACTGGGATGGTGAAAGACGGGCGCTTACTGCACGGTCCACGACTCCGAGCCATTGAGCATAGTCTGCAAATCCGGCTCGCCGCGTTGGGCGCGGGCTTCTTTGATCTGGTTGTGGACAAGGGCGTCGAAGGGATCCTGCTGGACGGCGCGGAATACGCCGACCGGCTCGGGGAAATCGGGCTGGGTCAGGTTGCTTAAGAGAAAGCTGACGGCCGCGGTGGGTTCCTGTTCGTCGTGGACCAGCAACTCGGCGGGGGCGGTGTCGGCGGTGTTGACGATCTTCGGTTGCAGGCGGTTGTTCAGGGCGATGGCCTTTTCCTTGGCCTTGCCGAAGAGGAGCGGCTTATTGTGTTCGAGATAGACGACCGTGTCGGAGCGGAGATCTTTTTCTGTAGCGTAATTGAACGCGCCGTCGTTGAAGATGACGCAGTTCTGGTAGATCTCGACCAGCGCGGTGCCGACGTGTTTGCTGGCTCGCTCAAGGACGTACTCCAGATGTTTGACATCGACGGCCAATGCCCTTGCGGCGAACGTGGCGCCGCAGCCGAGGGCAAAGCTCACGGGGCGGATCGGATTGTCCAGCGATCCCATCGGGCTGCTCTTGGTCTTGGTGCCCTTGAGGCTGGTGGGGGAATACTGGCCCTTGGTCAGGCCGTAGATGCGGTTGTTGAACAGGAGAATCTTGAGATTGGGATTTCTGCGGATGGTGTGGATGAGATGGTTGCCGCCGATGCTGAGGGCATCGCCGTCGCCGGTGGCGATCCAGACGTCAAGGTCGGGGCGGGCAAGTTTCAGGCCGGTGGCGATGGTGGGCGCCCGGCCGTGGATCGAGTGAAAGCCGTAGGTATTGAGGTAATAGGGGAACCGGCTGGAGCAGCCGATGCCGGAGACGAAGACGATATTGCTGCGCGGGACGCCGAGTTTGGAGAGGACTTTCTTGGTCTGGGAGAGGATGGAATAGTCGCCGCAGCCGGGACACCAGCGGACTTCCTGATCGGAAGCGAAATCGGCGGGTGTGCAGCCGGTGCAGAGTTCGGCGGGCGGATTGGCGTTGTTGAGAATGTTCATAGCTTTGACCGGTACGGTTGTTAGTGGATGGTGATTAGTGCGATGGGGGCAGGAGTTTCTTGGCGCCGGCGGTGATTTCACCGACGGTAAACGGCTGGCCGCGGACCTTGGAGAGGGAGACCGTTTCGATTCTGTATTGGGCACGGAGCAGGAGGGCGAGCTGGCCGAGATTCAATTCCGGCACGAGGATGGTCTTGAAGCGGGAGAGCAATTCGCCCAGTTGTTGCGGGAAGGGATTGAGATAGCGGATCTGGCAGGCGGAAACGGCTGCACCCTGTTTGCGGAGTTCGAGCGTGGCGGCCTTGATCGCGCCGTGCGTGCCGCCCCAGCCGACGATCAGCACGTCCCCGCGTTCGGGGCCGGTCCAAGAGAACGCCGCGCCGGCCGGCCGGATGCCGGCGACCTTGGCGGCGCGGAGCTTGACCATTTTCTCGTGGTTGGCCGGATCGTGGCTGACCGTGCCAGCGCCGTCGAGTTTTTCCAGGCCGCCAATGCGATGTTCCAGGCCCGGCGTGCCGGGTATGGCCCAGGGGCGAGCGCCGACTTCGTTGCGGCGATAGGGCTGAAAACCGGCGGCATCGTCGGTCTTGGTGGGATGTTCGATTTCGAGCTTCGCCATGGACTTGGCGTCGGGAATCAGCCACGGCTCGGCGCTGTTGGCGATGTAGCCGTCGGTCAGCAGCATGACCGGCGTCATATAGCGGACGGCGATGGTGGCGGCCTCGACGGCGGCGTTGAAACAATCCGACGGGCTGGTCGCCGCGATGACCGGAACCGGGCATTCGCCGTTACGGCCGAGAACCGCCTGCAACAGATCGGCCTGTTCGGTTTTGGTGGGCAGGCCGGTGCTCGGCCCGCCGCGCTGGACATTGACGATGACCAGGGGCAATTCGGTCATGACCGCCAGTCCGATCGCTTCGCTCTTGAGGGCGACGCCCGGGCCGCTGGTGCCGGTCGCGGCGATGGCGCCGCCGAAGCTGGCGCCAATCGCCGAACCGATGGCCGCGATTTCATCCTCGGCCTGAAACGTGACCACGCCTGCATGCTTCAATTCCGCCAGGCTGTGCAGGATGTCCGTGGCCGGTGTGATCGGGTAGCTGCCGTAAAACAGGTCCTTCCCCGCCAGACGAGCGGCCGTCACCAAACCCAGTGCGACGGCTTCATTGCCGGTCAGTTTGCGATAACGTCCCGGCGGGAGCTTGGCCTTTTCGACGACATACTGCACGGGGAACAGTTCGGCGTTGTCGCCGTAATCGTAACCGGCCTTGAGCACATCGCTGTTGGCCTTGGCGACCAGTGGTGTCTTCTTGGCGAACTTGGCGTTGATGTAATTGAGGGTATGTTCCAGCGGCCGGTCGTAGAGCCAGCAGAGCAGCCCGAGCGTGAAGAAATTCTTGCAGCGATCGATCTGCTTGGTGGGGAGTCCGGAGTTCTTAAGCGTCTCGGCCGTGAGGCGGTCGATAGGCACCTTGACGAGGCGATAGCCGGGGATGGATTCGCCGTCGATGGGATTGGTTTCGTAGCCGGCCTTTTTGAGATCGGCGGGGGTGAAAGCATCTTCATTGACGATGACCATGCCGCCGGAGCGGACGGCCTTGAGGTTGGCACGCAGCGCGGCGGGGTTCATGGCGATGAGCGTGTCGACTTCATCGCCGGGCGTGAATATGTCGGTCGAGGAAAACTGGATCTGATAGCCGCTGACGCCCGCCAGCGTGCCGGCCGGGGCGCGGATTTCCGACGGGTAATCCGGCAGTGTGCTGATGTCATTGCCGGCCAGTGCGGAGGTGTCGGAGAACTGGGTTCCGGTGAGCTGCATGCCGTCACCGCTGTCGCCGGCAAAGCGGATGGTGACGCTGGGAACCTGAACGACGGGTTTCTTGCCCGAATCGTCCTGGGTGGTTTCGCTGGGGCTGGATTGTCCCGAAGGCGATTCATCACGAAGTGCTGCCTGATCCATATGTCATCTCCAAACGGCAGGGACTCATCACACTGGCGTTTATGGTTCGCGGGATGCAATTGTCATGCCCGATGGCATGGCGGGTTTGGGAATCCGCATCCCGATCGCACCCACGTGTTTCTCGTCTGCGGGATAATCCCGCCACGGCCGCTGCAATTCTTGAGAAACCGGGCAGGCGTGTCAATAACCCGATGCAACAGGCGCGCCGGGCCGCCGGTTGTCGGGTTCGATCGGCGAGCGCGGTCTTCTCTATGCACGGATAGTATCATGTCGATCGATGCCGCCCATCGAAGACGAAACGGCCGGTAAGCAATGGCGAAGGGCGTGGGCCTTTTGGATGGCGTTCCTTGTCGCCTACGTTCTCGGCGCCGTCATCGTCTTGGGCATCATCAACGACATTCTTGAAACCTGGGTTTTTGGGCGCCCCGGCGATGGGACCGTGGTTCTCCTGACCCTGTATTGCCTGCCCCTGTTCCTCTCGGCGGCGGGCATCATCACGGCGTTCTGGAAGAAGTACGCCACGATCGGGTTTGCGATCGGTTTCGCGATATTCGCGCCGGTTATCGTCTATCTCATGTTGTTTTGGAGCGTGCTCTGGGCCGTCGTGCCGGCCGCGGTGGTTGCGATTGAAATCCGAAATGCCCGCCGCCAGCGCGAACAGGATTACCGCCGAAGACACGGGTTTTGTCTCGTGTGCGGCTACGATCTCCGGGCCACGCCGGATCGCTGCCCGGAATGTGGCGCCATCCCGCCGAAAAGCGGACCTTAGCCCAACCTTCGCACTTTGAGCACGTTTTGAGATTTTTCGCGCCGATTTTCGGCGATGCCGGGACGCCAGCGTCGTTTTCTCTCTC
>CAYQTE010000080.1:0-19307 GCA_964420285.1 uncultured Tepidisphaeraceae bacterium | reverse complement strand
CTCCATCCGCTGCCGGGCGATTGGCCGGTGCCCCGACCCAGGGGCTGGCTGGCGAGGGTGAACTTGCCGGCCGATGAGCAAGAGGAGACAATGATCCGCGATGCGATCAAGCGCAACCGTCCGGTGGGCCGCGCGGCGTGGGTCGAACAGACGGCTGGCGCCGGAGGGCCTGGAGCAGTCCCCGCGACCCCGCGGCCGCCCGGTCGGATGGCGCCAACGCGCGGGGCCGAGTGGGAAAGGCATCTAACGGTTCGCGGGACCTTTATTTCGTTCCTCAAACGCATATTCGCTCTTGCGGCACTCATGGCGCCCGGGATGTGCCTGGCGGTCGCATGGTGCGTCACGTTCAGCAATACGTTCTTTTTGACCTATTTTCATCTCCCTGCCGGTAAACCGGATTTCTCGTCTCTCAGTTTTGATTTGGTTGCCGGCCAAGTGCAAGTTTGTTACGAAGTGACGATCGGAGAAGAGGCTCGCCAGGAGCGGCACGATTTGCCCATTCGCGAAGGGCTTCATTTTGCACGATACTATTACGGCGGCGGCGGCTCCGCATTCTGGAACAGTTGGGATAACACGGACGGGACGGGAGCGGGCGTTGTCGCCGCCGGATGTGGTTTTAAGTCGCAGGCGGCAGGGGCTATGATCCACGCTACCACGCTCTACGTACACCTGTGGGTTGTCAGCGTTATCTATTTACTAATTGTTGGTTGGGCCGCCTTTCGATCTCATAAGCGCCGTGGGCCACCGAAGGCAGGTTTCTGTTTGCGTTGCGGCTACGACCTCCGCGCCAGCAAGGAGCGGTGCCCCGAATGCGGGACGCCGATTCCGCTCGACAAGACTCGCGACAGGCCGCCGGGGGAGGATTTGAAACCGCCGGAAACCGACCCGCCGGCGCAACCCGGATCGCCGTCATGATGCCGTGCTGGGGGAGCAATTCCGCCGGCGCCGACGGAGATGGTGCGGGTGGGAATCGTGCTGACGGAGTTGCAGTGACAATAGAATAATGCGGCCGCTTGGGGATGGTCGGTTGCAGTTGAGATTCAGTTGCAATACGGGCATTAAGATTTTTGTTTTCTTTGGCCCGCTCATTTGATTTTCCAATTTGCTTTTGTTTATACTCGCCCCCGTCCGAATCAGATCTCCTGGTGGAAAGTCGAGCTCCCATGGCGCCGAAGCTTACCACATGCACGTTCTGCGGTGTCGGTTGCGGAATCTATCTGGAGACCCAAAGCAACCGGCTGGTGGGTGCGTATCCGAGCATGTCGCACCCAACCAACTCTGGCAGGCTTTGTGTGCGCGGATGGCACGTCCACGAAGTGGCCGGGGCGCCCGATCGCCTTAAAAAGCCGCTGATTCGCAGCAACGGACAGTTGCACGAGGCGTCGTGGGACGAGGCGATCAGTTTCATCGCCGAGCGGCTGGGGCAGATTCGCCAGAAATACGGGCCGGATTCCATCGCGTTCCTCAATTCGCCCCGCTGCTCCAACGAGGAATCGTATCTGCTGCAAAAGCTGGCCCGCGCGGTGATCGGCACCAACAACGTCGATCACGGGGCCGGCGTCTATTGCAACAATTCGATCGACGTGCTGATGGACATGCTGGGCGTGGCGGCCAGCACCAGTTCGATCGATGACCTGGCCGCCAGCGAAGTGATCGTGGTGGACGGGGTGGATCTCAATCGCCAGTTGCCGACGATCGCCGGGTGGGTGATCCGGGCCAAACTCAAGGGGGCCAGGCTGATCGGGATCGGTTCGCGGCGCAATCGCGTGGCGGAGAACGCCGATATCTTCCTGCAAATCAAGCCGCATACCGAAGTTGCGCTCTACGAGGCCATGGCCAAGGTCATCGTCGACCGGGCCCTGGCCAATCTCCCGTTCATCAAGGCCCATTGCAGCGATTACCAGGCGTTTCTCGAACAATCGCTCAATTGCGACCTGCAAAAATCGGCCGCCATTTGCGATGTGCCGGCCGATGCCATCGAGGCGGCGGCCATCAGCTTCGCCCGGGCGGGATCGGCGGCGCTGCTGTATTCGACAGGCATCGAATCCCGCGGCCGGGAGAGCATCCAGGCCATGGTCAATCTCGTGCTGCTGACGGGGCAGGTGGGCAAGAAAGGGGCCGGGCTGTTTCCGCTGACCGAGCAGAACAACCTTCAGGGCGTGTGCGACATGGGGATGCTGCCGGATCGGCTGCCGGGGTATCGGCCGGTTGCTGATCCCGCCGCCCGCGCGGCGTTTGCCGGGGCGTGGAAGGCGCCGATTCCGGCATCGGCGGGATTGGATGCGCACGCGGTGCTGGGCGATCGCGGCGGTGGCAAGGTCAAGGCGGTGTGGCTTGACCGGTATGATCCGATCGCCACGGCCCTCTTTGGCGATGTGCGATGCCTGGGCGAATGCGATCTGGTCGTCAAGCAGCACCTGTTCCAGACGGGCCTGAGCGAATTTGCCCACGTCGTGCTGCCGACGACGGCATTCGGCGAGGAGCGCGTCTCCTTCACCAGCACCGAGCGGCGAATTCAGCTTGCCCAAAAGGTGATCGACCCGCCGGCCGACTTGATCCCCGCGTGGGAACAGGTGGTCCGGCTGGCGCAGGCCATGGGCGCCGATTGGAAATACACCTCATCCGAACAGGTCATGGACGAAATCGCCAGCGTGATCCCGTTTTACAGCGGCGTGACGTACGACAACCTGGCGCGTGAATACGGCCGGCAGTGGCCCTGTACAACCGAGCGACCGCTGGGCACGCCGCGGCTGTTTGAGGAAGGCTCGAGCGGCAGGAAATTCGCCTTTGCGCAGATACGGCCGGTGACGCAGGGAGGCGCGGCCAGCGGTGAATATCCGCTGACGCTGGTGATTGGCAATTCACTGTATTACTGGCATCAGAGCGTGCTGATCCGGCACAGCGAGACGCTGAATCGCGAATACCGGCTGCTGCTGATGGACTACCCCAACGGATTCGTCGAGATCAACACCGACGACGCCAGGAAGCTGCAGATTCGCGACGGTCAGAAGATTCGCCTGCGCGCCGCCGGGGGATCGGCCGTTTCGATGGCGCGGGTGACATCCGAGGTGCGGACGGGCACGATTTTCGTTCCGTATTTCGTGCAGCAGATCCGCTCGCAACTGGTTCCGCAAAACGGCAATGGCAGTTCGCTGATTCCCGTGCGCGTGGAGAAGGAAACCGCATGAAGGCCCGGATCATCGACAGCGCCGATGTGCTTAAGATCGTGGATCTGCTGCGCGCCCAGGGTCGCGAAGTCATCGCGCCCTTCCGCGGGCGCGGCAACGACACCTATTTTGACGCCGTCACCGATGCCAATCGCAACGACGTCCAGATCCATTTTGCCAATCCCGCCTACCCGCCCAAACGCTATGTCCTGCCGCATATCGAAAGCATGATGAAGTTCCACCGTCACGACGGGCAGATTGACATCGAACCCACTTACGAGCAGCCGCCCCGAGCCATCTTCGGCATCCGCTCGTGCGACGCGGCGGGAATCTGGCATCTCGATCGCTTTTACCTGGGGCGGGAATTCCGCGATACCTACTACGAACAACGGCGCAAGAACCTGTTCCTGGTCAATATCGTCTGCACCGATCCCGAGCAGGACATCGCGCCCGATTGCTTCTGCGTGTGCGCCGACACCGGTCCGGCCGCACGCGATTATTTCGATCTTCAACTCATGGACCTGGGCAATGGCGAGTTCATGGCCGTCGCGGCGACGGCAGCGGGGGAATCGCTCTTTGGCGACCCGATCTTCCGGAAGGGCACGCCGGAGCACCTGGAGAAGCGGCGGGAAATACTTGGCGAAACGCGCAAGCACTTCAAGACGGCCACCAGTTGGTTTCCGGCCACGGTGCGCTATATCTCGCAGGGCAACGTTCTGGACAAGACCTGGGAGGAAATCGGCAATCGCTGCATGGAATGCGGCGGATGCACGTATGTCTGCCCGGCCTGCACGTGCTTTACCGTGAGCGATCGCCAGACCGGGCCGGATGAAACCGAGCGCGTGCGCATCTGGGATTCGTGCGCCCTGGCGGGCTTCACGCGCATGGCGGGCGGATTCAATCCGAGGCGGGCGGTACACGATCGTCGCAATCGGCGATTTTTCCGCAAGCTGGCGTATTACTTCATCCAGCGCGAACTGGCGATGGCGTGCGTCGGTTGCGGGCGGTGCGTGAGCGTGTGCCATGGGGATATCGGCATGCCCAGCGTCGTGGAGATGCTGCGCCGGGCTACCGCGGAGTCGGATAAGAATGAGCCAGTCAAGCAGTGACAATATCTATCTGCCGAAGACGGCGGTCCTTGAGCGTGTCGTGGACGACATTCCCGAGGTGAAAACGTTCTACTGGCGGTTCGAGGACCCCGCGGCGCAGAACGATTTCAAGCGATTCAAGCCGGGGCAGTTCGCCCAGGTGTCGCTTTTCGGCGTGGGCGAATTCCCCGCCTCGCTGCCGCCCAGCCCGACGGAAAGTGAAACGTTCTTCACCGTCCGCCAGGTGGGCAGTTGCACGGCCGCGTTGCATCAACTGCATCCCGGCGACAAGTTCGCCGTGCGCGGGCCGTACGGCAACGGGTTCCCGATGGAGCAATACCACGGGAAGAACCTGGTGTTCGTGGCCGGCGGCATCGGGATGATCCCGCTGCGTTCGTGCATCGTGGACGCGATCGCGCATCGCGATCGGTACCAGAGCATTCAGATATTCCACGGGGCCAAGACGCCGCGCGAGCTGATGTATCAGAAGAACCTGGACGAATGGAAGAACGCCGCCAACGTGCAGTGCCATGTCACGGTGGATCGCTCCGACAACGGCTGGAAAGGCAATGTCGGGGTTGTCGGCAGCCTGTTCAAGAAGCCGGACGTGAAAGTGCCGGTGGACAACACGATCGCGTTCGTGTGCGGGCCGCCGATCATGTTCCGGTTCGTGATCCGCGATCTGCTGGAGATGGGGTTCAAGGAAAACAACATCGTCTCGACGCTGGAACGTTACATGAAATGCGGCGTGGGCAAATGCGGGCATTGCTGCATCGGCGTGGCGTACATCTGCGTGGACGGGCCGGTTTTCACCTACGAACAGATCAAGAAACTCGGCGAGGACATCTGATGCAGAGCCTTGGCGAACAACTGCAAAGCCTGGAAGGACGCATCTGCCTGATGTGCGTGGGCAATGCCGACGGCGGGGACGATGCTCTGGGCGTGCGGCTGGGCGAGGAACTGGCCGGGGAATTGGCGGGAACGGACACGGCGGAAATCGTGATCGCCGGAACGGAGCCGGAACGATTCCTGTTTCGCGGCGCCTGTGATGGCTATGACCATCTCGTGTTTGTGGATGCGGTGGATTTTGGCGATGAGCCGGGATCGGTCGTGCTGCTGAACACCCGGGAGATTTCCGGCCGGTTCCCGCAGGTTTCGACGCATCGCCTGTCGCTGGGATTGCTCGCCCAATGGGTCGAGGCCCGCGGCAACACAAGGGCCTGGCTGCTGGGCGTGCAGCCGCAGTCGCTCGAACCCGGCCGTGAATTGTCGCCCGGCGTGCAGGCCGCCCTGGCGATGCTCGTCGTGGTGTTGAAGCACCGGTTCAATGCGGGAGTGGCCGTATGTTGACCCCTGAACATCTGATCGTCGCGGCCATCCTGACCTGCATCGGCGGAGCGGCATTGACGCGGTATGCCACCAGGGATCGAACCCAGGCCGGTCAGTTGGCGTTTGCGCTGACGGTGGCGTCGGCCATGATGGTCTACTGGGCCGTCGCCCACGTGCTGCATTACGGTCCATCCGAGCATTCGTCGGCATTCCTCAGAATCCCGCAACTTGGATTTGCGTTGCGGCTGCACGTCGATGGCTTGACGGCCGTCTTTTTGACGCTGGCGGCGACAGTGGCCATGCCGGCGGCGCTCTACTCGATCGTGTACATGCGGCACTACGCGGAATATGACGTGGGGCGATATTACCCCTATTTCCTGCTGTTTCTCGCCGCCATGTACGGGCTGCTCAGCACGACCGACATGATGTGGTTCTTTTTCATGTTCTGGCAACTGATGACATTGCCGGGCTATGCGCTCATTCGGTTTGAAAACCGCAAACCGGAAAATATCCGCGCAGCGTACAAGTTCCTGGTGATGATGCAGATCGCCTGCGCGGCAACGATGGTCGGCGCACAATTGCTGGCCAGCGGCAGCGGAACTTCCAAGTACGATTTCGACACCGTCAGCACCAATCTGCCCATGCTTCTGACCGCCAAACCCGGCATGACCGCGACGGCGTTCGCGCTGTTCCTTGTCGGTTTCGGAATCAAAATGGGCATGTGGCCGTTCGGACAGTTCTGGCTGCCCGACGCGCACCCGGCCGCGCCGTCGCCGGTCAGCGCGATGTTTTCCGGGGTGATGATCAAGACCGGCGTTTACGGGCTGATTCGCTACTTCATCTGGCTCCCGCCCAAGGAGGCGTGGGCACATTATCCGCTGGAGAACTGGGGCGCGGTTGTCGTGGTGCTGGGCACGATCACGCTCTTCACGGGAACGATGCAGGCGCTGAAACAGGACCAGACCAAACGCCTGCTGGCCTTCAGCAGCATCGGACAGGTGGGTTACATCCTGCTCAGCGCCGGCGCGTGCATGGCGCTGCTGCCCGGATCAACGGCGGCGCCGACACTGGCGGCCCTGGCCCTGTTTGGCGCCCTGTTCCATGTGATGAACCACGGCGTGTTCAAGGGTCTGCTGTTCCTCAACGCCGGGTCGATGCTGGAGGCCACCGGCACGCAGGATCTCAACAAGCTGGGCGGTCTGCTGAAATTCATGCCGCTGACGGCGGCCACGGCGATCGTGGCGTGTCTTTCGATCGCGGGCATGCCGCTGTTTGGCGGGTTCGTCAGCAAGTGGGCGATCTACTTTTCGGCGATCCAGAACGGCGCCAACGTCAAATATCTTCCCGTCTGCGCGGTCATCGCCATCCTCACCAGCGGACTGACGCTGGCGCTGGTGATCAAGTTCTTCGGCACCAGCTTCCTGTCGCGCACCAGCGATCTTGTGCGCCAGCGGGCGTCGGAACGGCCGCTGGAAGTCGACATTGTCATGCAGATTCCGCAATTCTTTCTGGCCTTCATCTGCATCCTGCTGGGCATCCTGCCGGTGATCGGCATTCGGTTTCTGCAGGCGGCCATGCGGACCAGCCAGCAGGGTTACGGAATAGTTCTGGCCAAAGGCGCTGACGCGATCACCGCCAGCCCCCTGAAGGGAGTCGCGGAATCATCGGCCGCCAAGGCGGTGTTCGCGCCGCTGGCGCTGTTGGCGGTGCTGGCGATCATGTTCCTGGTGACGTGGTCGATCTCCCGCCTGGGCGGCGCCAAGCGAAGAACCGCCGAGCCGTGGCTGTGCGGATATACGCACCAGGCCAATTGCCACCGCTACGTCGCCCGCAACTTCTACGGCGAGATCAAGCGTTATTTCCGCTGGCTGGGCGGCATGCCGCGAGCGTCGGCCCAAAAGACTTTGGTGAAGGAAAGCACATGATCGCCCGCGAGAGACTCAATCAACTGCGAGAAAAGTTCGGCGACGCCATCGAACGCGCCGACCTCACGGGCGATAACCGCTTGTTCATCTTCGTGAGACCCTCGGCCGTCAAGCCCATCTGCCAGTACATCTTCCGCGATCTGGACGCCCGCTATGTGATCAGCATCGGCGCCGACGACCGGCCGTTCAGCGGCACGTTTCTGGTCGGACACGATTTCGCGTTCGATCGCGACCATGTCCTGTGCAGCGTGCTGACCCATGTCCCGCCGGACGATCCGAAATTGGACAGCATCTCCTCCGTCGTTCCGGCCGCCAACTGGGCCGAGCGGGAGATCATGGACATGGTCGGCGTGACGATGGAGGGTCATCCGTATCCCAAGCGGCTGGTGGTGCCGGACGGGTGGCCCGACGGCGTGCATCCGCTGCGCAAGGATTTCGCCTGGAACCAGATTCCCGAAGGTTACGACGATCAGCGCGAGTTCAAGTTCAACGATCCCCCCGAGGGCTGCGTGGTCGTGCCCTTCGGGCCGTTCCATCCGACGCTCGACGAGCCGTCGCACTTCCGGCTGTACGTCGAAGGCGAGATGGTTCGCGGCTGCGAATACCGCGGGTTCATGGTGCATCGCGGCATCGAAAAACTCGCCGAGACGGTGCAGGGTTACAACGACATCCCGGTGATGGCCGAGCGCATCTGCGGAATCTGCGGATGCGTTCACAGCGTCACCTACGCGCAGGCCGTTGAAAGCGCGGCCGGACTGGAAGCGCCGCCGCGGGCCCAGTACATCCGCACCATCATGCTCGAGATCGAGCGACTGCACAGCCATCTGCTGTGGGTCGGCCTGGCCGGGCATGTCCTGGGCTTCGACACCATCTTCATGCAGGCGTTCCGCATTCGCGAGCCGATCATGTGGATCGCCGAAAAGATCACGGGCAATCGCAAGACCTACGGCCTGTGCGTCGTCGGCGGCGTGCGGCGGGATCTGACGAGCGAACTCAACAGCGAATTGAGGACCGTGCTGGAAAAACTCGAATCGGAATGGCGGGCGGTGGTCGGCGCCGTGCTCAAGGACCGCAACATCCAGAAGCGCACCAGCGGCGTGGGCGTCGCCGATCGCGCACTGGCCAAGGAGACGGGCTTGATCGGCCCCATGGCACGCGCGGCCGGCGTCGATATCGACTGCCGCCGCGATCATCCCTACGCCGCCTACGGCAAGGTGGATTTCGACGTGATCACGGCCGGCGGAGGGGACATCTGGTCGCGCATCATCGTGCGTGCCACGGAAGTCTTCGAGTCGATCCGAATCATCCGCCAGTGCCTGGAAAAAATGGAAAGCGGGCCGATCGAAGAGAAGATCACCGACGAACTGCCCATCGGCCGCATCGGACTGTCGTCGGTCGAAGCCCCGCGCGGCGAATGCCATCATTTCCTGATCACCGGCGAGAACAATCGTCCGCGGCGGTGGCGGGTGCGGGCGCCGACATACCAGAACCTGCAGGGCGTTCCCGCGATGATCAAGGACCAGAGTCTCTCGGACATGACCATCTCGCTGGCCAGCATCGACCCCTGCTTCTCCTGCACCGATCGCCTCGAGACGATTGATCTGAAATCGGGTGTCACGCGCGTCTGGTCGCCCGGGCTTGTGGACCTTTCCGGCCGTCAGAAAGGATAAGGCGTCAAGGCTATGAATATCCTGGCGATGCTCTTGAGATGCTGCTGCAACGCGGCGATGGTGTTGCTGGCCGCGCCGCTGTGCGAAGGGGTGATCCGCAAGGTCACCGCCCGCATCCAATCCCGCCAGGGTCCGCCGCTGCTCCAGCCGTACATGGACCTGCTCAAACTGCTGGGCAAGGAGGACATCGAATCGGGCGAATCGCCGGTGGCGCAGAGAGTGGCAGCCTATTTGGCGCTGTCGGTCGCCCTGGTGGTTACATGCCTGGTGCCGATGGGCTTTTCGTCGCCCATGAACAGCGCGGCGGACGTGTATGTGCTGATCTACCTGCTCACGCTGTGCGGAATCTGCACGCTCGTCGCCGGCCTGGCCGCCGGCTCGACCTACTCCCTGATCGGCATCAGCCGCGAGATGATGACCATGATCGCGCTGGAGCCGCTGCTGGCGATCGCGCTGGTCATCGGCTCGCTGCACACGCAATCGTTCCGCCTGGACACGGTGCTCAGCGGGTCGGTTTACGCGATGCAGGGCATTCCCTGGTCGGGCGTGCTGATTCTCGGGGTGATGATTCTGGCGTTCCAGGCGTTCGTGCAGCGCCTTCCGTTCGACACCGCCGAGGCCGAAACCGAAATCATGGAAGGCCCGCTGATGGAATACTCCGGGCCGAAACTGGCACTGTTCAAGTATTCCCAGATGTGCCGTCTGGTCATACACGCTTCGCTGTTTGTCGCCCTGTTCGTTCCATTCGGTTCGGGTATGCCGTTCCCGTACGCCTGGCTGATCTTCTGGGCGAAGGTTCTGGCGGTGATTCTGGTCGTGACGCTGGTCGCCGCCACGCACGCCCGTTATCGCATCGACCAGGCCGTCCGCTATTTCGCCGGACTCATCCTCGTCGCCATGATGGCCCTGGTTCTGGCAAGCTACGGCATGTGATTGAGGTATGCTCTATGTCGCTGTTGAGCAAAGCAAAAGAAGCGATCATTTGCCTCAAGGCCGGCCGGGTCACGCTTGCGTATCCGGCCAAGCCGCATCCCGCGGCGGAAAAATTCCGCGGCCGGCCCATTTTCGACCCGGTCAAGTGCATAGGCTGCGCCGGCTGCGCCAACAACTGTCCGGCCCGCGAAATCCTTGTCTTCGACGTCGGGCAGGAAATCCGCATCCTGCATTACCTGGGGCAGCGCTGCACGTATTGCGGCCGGTGCGCCGATGTCTGCCCCGAAAAAGCCATCACCATGAGCCAGGATTTCGAGACCGCCACCGACAAGATCAGCGATCTTCAGCAGCACATCGAGCTGTTCATGAGCACCTGTCAGCGCTGCGGGCGGTGTTTCAAGGAGCCGTCGGCGCTGGACCAGTTGAAACTCAAGGGCTATCGGTCCGACGATCTGGACAAGCAGCGCGTGGTCTTCCGTTCCCGCGCCTACCTGGGCAACGCACCCGTCGTCGACGACATCAACATCGAATTGGATTGACCATCATGTTTCAGAGCCTGTGCCAGAAAATGTTCGGCCGATCCTTGTGGGTCTACCACGCCAACAGCGGCGGGTGCAACGGATGCGATATTGAAGTGCTCAACGTCCTGACGCCCTACTACGACGTCGAGCGCTTCGGCATCAAGCTGGTCGGTTCACCGCGGCACGCCGACGTCATGCTCTGCCAGGGTCCGGCCCTGCGATCGACCGCCAAGGCCCTGCGCTGCGCCTACGACGCCATGCCGGCCCCGAAGCTGGTGTTCGCCATTGGCTCCTGCGCCTGCGGCGGCGGAATCTGGCATGACACCTACGCAGTTCTGGGCCCGGTTGAAAAGGTCGTTCCGGTGAACTTCTACATCCCCGGCTGCCCGCCGCGACCCGAAGCGATCATTTACGGCGTGGCCGTGGCCGTCGGGCTGGTTGATAAGAAAGTCGCGCCGGTGACGTTCAAGCAGTTGGAACTTCCCATCCCGCGCTATCATCCCGGCGACCTTCGCGGCCAGGACGAACTGGTCGTCTACGAAAAGGCGGAAAAGCTGTAAGCCGGATCGGGATCAGTAATCGCTCAGCCGAGCCGCCAGAAGCCTGGAGAACCGCAGGCGGCCTTCCTGGTTGAGATGCACGTAGTCGTAAAAGACCGCGTCGGGCATCGAGGCCCGCATATCCACCACTTGCAGCGGGTTCTGGGGGGGCGAGGCGGCGGCGACCGCCTCGGCAAATCGCGCGGCGATGATCGGTGGACACAAGCTCCGAAACTGCGAGCCCTCCGGCATCAGGACGCAGACCACCTCAGACCCTCGGCCGCGCATCTTCTCCACCAGAGCGCGCAGCGTCTGCGGCTGCCCGTTTTCCGGCACGAACTGCCCCGGCACCAGCTCTCTGAGAAACAATTCCCACTGGGTCGCCTTGAAATAGTCCTGCGCCTTGTCCCCCACCACATACTCCGCGTTCCAGTAATCGAACGGCCGATCGTCGACCTGATACCAGTGATACATCGGCAGACCAAGAATGCCCCGAAGCCGGTCCGTCGCCTTCAGCACCAGCAGATTCGACTCATCCTCAAGCCGGCCGTGATTGCGGTCGAGCCAACTGAAATCCTTTGCCAGCAGCGCAGGCTGCAGCGGCCGCAGATGCCCAACCGGGTCGATCGACTTGTCCCATTCGTCGCGCTCGTCGCTTCGCAGCATGAACGGATGTATTCCCAGCACCACCAGCCTCGGCCGGACCGCACTGTCCAGCAGCGGTTCGCTGTAGAGGCTCAGTTGCGTGAAATTCCGCCCGCCGGTGCCGACCACCAGCCATTTCTGCTTGCGCGGATCGGTGGCCGCCAGCACCCCCGGATCCAGATCGGTCTCGGTGGTGGACACGCCCACAATGGCCACAAGCTGGCGGTCAGACACTTCGCCGCCGGCCTGCAACTTTTCAAACGCCGCCACGCGCCCGCAGAATTTTGTGATCGTGGCCGAATCGAACGGCGGCGGCATCCCCCGGGGCGTTGTTCCAAAGAGCAACAGCAGCATCAGGTCGAGCAGGACCATCGCTCCGGCCGCACCGGCCACGGCCTTGGCGATCGGAAGCAGGCGAGATGGGTTCAATGCGGTCGTCACCTAGAATCCCTGGTAAAAGAACGTGCTTCCCTGGTGAATGAGAACCAGCACCGCCGCCAGGCGGATGGCCAGCCACATCGCCCGCCAAAAATACCTCATCGCTCCGCAGTTTTGCGGCGGCAATTCAATCCCGCCCGCCTGCGGCGGCGATTCGACCTGGCTCGTGAGCTTGCTCATGCGTCCCGCCTATCGATCCGCGATCAATTTCACCGTAAACGCGATGAACTCAAATGTACACGCCACTGCCAATATCCGAATGGGAACCGACGACATGTATCTCGCCACGCCCTTGCTGCCCAGCCGGTTCTTCAGCCAGTGCCGGTAGAGATTCACCGCGATCAGCCCGCCGGCGTTGGCCAGGCCCCACAACAGGAACGGCCGGTTCAGCCCGTGCCATGCGCCGCACAGTACAAACGAGATGAAAATCGCGATGCTCGCGCACCACAGCGCGTGCTTCCCGCCGGTGCGGCGAACCAGCGCCATCTGCATCGGAAAGAACAGGTTGCGGCGAATCCACATCGAAAGCGAGATGTGCCACCGCTCCCAGAAATCGGTGATATTGCGGGCCAGATAGGGACGGCGGAAATTTTCCGGCGTCGCCACGCCCAGCAGGCCGCCAATGCCCACCGCGATGTCGCTGTAGGCGCTGAAGTCCAGGTAGAGCCAGATGTACGCCATGTTGATTTCGACCAGCCGATACCACCCGGTCGCCCGACCCTGCGTCAGAAACACCTTCAGCACGACAAACGCCAGAACGTATTTCTTGAACAACCCATGCACGATCCGCTCCAGCATGGAAAACGCCTGCCCCGTCGATAGCGCCGCCGGAATCCTGGGCTGTTCCACGAATTCATCCCACGCCTGGATCGGACCGGCCGCCAGCATGTGAAACGGCACCAGATAGTTGACCAGGTCAACGAGCTTCGGCGGCGGATAACGCCGTTCCCATGTCGCCCGCGCCACATCGACCAACCGCAAAAACACGTACGAATATCCGACAGTCACAAGGATCGGATGCACGGCCGGAATTTTCAGATCCTCGCCGATCCACGGCAGCTTGTGAACGACGAACAGGGCGATGGCGGCCAGCAACGTCACGATGACCAGCGGCAGCGGACGTTCAATCGTCAGCGATCGCAGCAGGAGATAGACAAGAACCAGCCCCGCCGCAACCGCAAGAAGCCCCTTGCCCAGCAGAAGCCACAGGAACACGAGGTTGATCGTCGCCCACAGCGCGCGGCGAAGGTCCGCCTGCACGACCGGCGTCAGGAAGAGGCATCCTCCCAGCACCACGAGCCAGAACTGCGGCGTCGTTATGTCGACTACCGAAAAGGTCATGAACTATTCACCGGCTTGATCGACGAGGGCCGCGCCACGTAACGCGAGAGATCCAGCACATACTCGCGCCCGCCATCCGGCCGGTCGGCGCCACGCGCAAACCCCAGTCGATCGTACAGGTCCGCAACCAGTTGGTTCTTGGCCGTGGGGATATACTCGCCTTGCAGACTGCGGTAATCCAGCGTTCGCGCCCGCTCGACGAGCTGATTCAGCAGATAATCCTCCACCGTTCTTCCGATCACGCGGCACGACATCAGCCACGTGTCGATCCGCAATATCGTCGAATTCGCCTCGCCGGGCGGCATCGCCAGCACCAGGGACACCAATCCCGCATCCCCAAAACGATCCGCCAGCCGCAGCGTCAGCGCGACGCTTCGCGGCGCGGCGAGCATACTACGGACAATCTCCGCCGTGTGCCGCCGCGTCGTCAGGTTGAATTGATTCGTCTTGCCCAGCAACTGCACGGCCCGGTCCATGTCCGGCTCATCCAGCAAGCGAACGTCGGCCACCATCTGCAGCGATTCCAGATACGACTGCACCGAAACCGAACCCTGTTCCAACTCGCGTCTCTGCTCCTCCTGGCGATATTGTTCCTTGCGCATGCGATCGGCCTGAGTGACTCCCACCGCCTCGAACCACAATCCCGCCTGCAGCGCGCCAACGTACCCGGCCGGATCGCCCGGCACATCCACGACCTCCACGTCCGGCAGCGATTGCAGAACGTGCTCGCGTTCCGCGGGGCTGTCGTCAAAGAAAACGAAACTGTCCAGCCCCAGGCGCAGGCTCCTGGCGATCCTCCCGATCACCTCCGGCTTGGGATCCCATGTCGCCTCGAAGGCGGCAAAATCCGCCATTTTCAGAATCATCTGCGGGTTCTTCTCAAACACCTCGCGGGCGTCGGCGGGATTGTTCTTCGAGCAAACGGCCAGCACGATCCCCCGCTCGGCCAGACCGGCTATCTCCCGCTGAAACGCGCAAAACGCCTCCCCATCGGCCGTCTCGCCCAGTTCCACCCCCATCGCCCCCACCTCGCCCACCACGCCGCCCCACAGCGTGTTATCCAGGTCCAGAACCAGCACTTTCTTCGGCCCCGTCGTCACCGCGCGCACACCAGCCCAGAGATGTTCGCACAACCTGGCCACCCCAACCCGGCTGAACGGCTGCTTGGTCCAGTGGTACGAGCGCGCGTCATAGAACGCCGCTCTGCCCACCTCTCCCGCCACAAGCTCCAGGTCCACAAAATACGCCCCCTTCGGCAGCTCCCGCCGCACCTGCTCGTTAAGCTCCCGAACCGCATCCACGCGCCCGCCGGCAAGGCCCGACAGACAATATCCCAACGGCCCCGGACGTTCCCAATCGTAGCCTATTTGTACAAGCGCCGCCCCGGCCCGCGCCGTCAGTTCCCACGCCCGCCGCAGAAAACTCAACTCGTCCTCGATCCGACGCTCCGCCGGACGATCGTCCCGGCCCAGAAACCGCTGCGTCCAGGGCGCCAGCACCACAACGTCCACCGGCGACGCGACAGCCGCCAAATCCTGTATCACGTTGTCATAGCCCCCCTCCCGCACCAGCGTCGCCTTGCCGCGCCCCCATGCCACCGCCGTCAGCGCCCCCACCAGCCACGACGTCGTGAACTGGCCTGCCAGCAGCACCGACAGCGCCCTGGGTTCCGGTGGAAACGACTCCGAATGGCGAATGAGCAACCGCCCGGCCTGATCCAGCGTATCCGCGTCGAACACCCCCCGCCGCAAATCCTGCTGCAGCGAATCCAGTGCCGACGCAATCTCCCCGGCCGCTCGCAGCTTCTTGAATCGCGCCAGACTCTCCGCAGCGTTCACGTACCACCAGCCTTGGGGCAAGTTGCAGGCATCGTGCCTTGGCTTTATATCGGCCGGATCGGGCCGATTCGCCCCCGCGATATCAGGGTTTTCTCGCGGCGGTCCCCAGCAGTGTCACCAGATCACCCACGTTCTTCAATCGTGCGATGGCCGACGATGACAGCCGCACTTTGAACTCCCGCTCCACCGCCAGCACCAGATTCACGTGATTGATGGAATCCCACCCCTCGACATCGGCCGCCGTTGTCTGCAGCCCGATAACCAGATCCTCGCTGTCGAAGACATCGCGAAACACATTTTGCAACCGGCCGATAATGTCGTCCACGTCAGCCTCTCCAGCGGGGAATAAAGCAGTTGAGCAGGAGACCACAGTGGAGCGTCGGCGTTTTCTCCTGCTCCACTGTTCACCTGCTCTACTGCTCAATTCGCCCGGCAGGCGAATCGGGGTGATAAGATTTGAACTTACGACCTCTTGGTCCCGAACCAAGCGCTCTAAACCAAGCTGAGCTACACCCCGTAGCGCCGCCGATGGTAGCGTGCGGGGGGCGGACAATCAACCGCCATTGGCGGCCATTGTCGGTCATGCAGCCGGCCGAGTAGATTTGCGGCATGGATAAGCCAATCCTGCGGGATATTCCGGAATCGTTTGAAACTGAGCGAATGGTCATACGCGTGCCACGCGCCGGCGATGGGCCCGGTTTGAACGAGGCGGTTCTGGAGACGTTTGAGGCTCTGCACCAATGCATGCCCTGGGCGAAGGAACGGCCGAGCGTCCAGCAATCGGAGGAGAATTCGCGGCTGGCGTACGCCGAATTCTTGAGTCGCAAGGATCTGATTTTGCGGTTGATCGACAAGACCTCCGGGCTGTTCGTCGGGTCGAGCGGTTTGCATGTGCGCGACTGGAACATCCCGTGTTTCGAGGTTGGATACTGGTGCCGCACGCGGTTTGAGCGCCAGGGCTACATCACCGAGGCGGTGCGCGGAATCCTGCGATTTGGATTCGACACGCTGGCGGCCCGGCGGATCGAGATTCGCTGCGATTCGACCAACCAGCGCAGCATTCGCGTCGCCCAGCGCGTCGGCATGATCCGCGAGGCTGAACTCCGCAACGGCTTGATGGGAATGGATGGCACAGTACGCAACCTTACGCTCTTCGCCATGACCGATCAGGATTGGCAGGCCTTAAGCAACGGCGCAGGAGCCGTGCGTGAATCAAATGGCGTGTCGAGTCATCCTCCGGCCGCTGGTTGATTGACTTCCGCCGCAACCGCTGCCGCCGCGCCGCCGGCCGGTTCAAATGTGCCGGCCAGGTCCACCACGCCGTCAAACGTCTTCTGCCGGCTTGTGACCTTGAACGTGGCGCTGTTGACCTGTTTATCAAGCAATTCGTTGGCCGTCTCCGAAATGAAATCCATCACCCGCACCGTGATCGAATAATCGCCCGGTTGAAGATGGCACGTAAACCGGAACCGCCCGGCGATGATGCCATCGGCGTCGGCAACCAGCGTGCATTGGGCATACGCCGTGTTGAACCCGAATAAATTGTACCCGCGCACGTCGCGGACCAGGATCGACAGCCTCGGCCAGCGCACGGATTTGTCGATCCACGCCCGCACGTCCAGCCATACGCGATCGCCCGGCGTGAAGAAATTCCGCCGCTCATCGAGCCCGTCGGCGCCCTGGCCGCCCAGCGTCACGCTCACCAGCCGGCCCTTTTCACCGCCGAATCGGATCCCCATGTCGGCCGACAGCGCCGCCTTGATCTGCACCTCGCCCTGGTTCGCGCGGAAGGCGCGCATGTCCTTGAGATACAGTTCCGTGGCGGTTTCGCAGTCGCCGTCGAACGAGAGTTTGTTCTCCTTCAGATACAGCGCCCGCGAGCAATATCCCTTGACCAGTTGAATGTCGTGCGAGACCAGCAGGATGGTCACGCCGCGATCCAGAAGCTGCTCGAGATGATGCAGACACTTGAACTGAAACGCCACGTCGCCCACGCTCAGCGCCTCATCGACCACCAGCACATCCGCATCCACATGCACCGTGATCGCAAACGCCAGCCGCATCGTCATCCCGCTGGAATACGTCTTGGTCGGCTGATCGATAAACGGCCCGATCTCCGCGAACTGCACGATCCTGTCATACCGCTGGTCGATCTGCTCCTGCGACAGGCCCAGGATCGCGGCGTTCATATACACGTTTTCGCGCCCGGTGAATTCCGGATTGAACCCGCTGCCCAGTTCCAGCAGCGCTGCCACCCGGCCATGCACCTCGGCCGTCCCCGTCGTCGGTTGCAGCACGCCGCAGATGATCTGCAGCAGCGTGCTCTTGCCCGCGCCGTTGCGGCCGATGACGCCCACCACCTGCCCGCGCGGGATGTCGAATTGAATGTCGCGCAAGGCCCAGAATTCGCGGTAATACTGCCGCCGGCCCCACATGAACGCCTGCTTGAGCCGGTCCTGCGCCCGATCGTACAGGTGATACACCTTGCCCAGCCCGCGAACCGATATGACCGGCACTTCAGATGACATCGGCAAACGCTCGCTTGATGGTCTGGAAAAACGCATACCCCACCACCGCCGCCGCCAGTGACACCGCCGTCAGAACCGTCAGCCCCGTCCACCGCGGCGCCGCGCCTTCGTTGACGACACGGCGGAAATTGATGACGATCACCGCCAGCGGATTGAGCATCATCGCCGTTCGCTTGATGCCCGTCAGTTTATTGCCGCTGTACATGATCGGCGTCAGAAAAAAGAGCAACTGCATGATGACCGTCACCAGATTGCCGATATCGCGAAGGAAAACCCCCAGCGCCGCCAGCAGCCACGAGCACCCCAGCGTCAGCAGCACCAGCGGCGCGTAGACCAGCGGCAGATACAGCAGACTCCAGTGCAGCGTCATGCCGCCCACCATCACGAAGATCACCAGCACCAGCAGGCTCAGCAGCGAATGCACCACCGCCGCCACCACCAGGCTGGCCGGCAGAATCTGCAGCGGAAAGACGACCTTCTTCACGTAATTGGCGTTTTGCACGATCAGCAGCGGCGCCCGCGTCACGGATTCGGAAAACACCCCGAACGCCACGATCCCGCTGAACACCTGCGTGGCGTACGCGACAAAATTGTCCGGCCCGTTCTCCCATTGCAGCCCCAGAATCGTGTGAAATACAAACGTATACACAAGTAACATCAGCACCGGCGTCACCAGCGCCCAGGCGATCCCCAGATACGAACCCCGATACCGGCCCTGAATCTCCCGCACCGCAAACCGCCACAGAAACTGCCGCCGCCGGATCAGATCGACCGCCCACCGCAGCGGATGCAGCGACGCCCACCCGGCCGAAACCCGATCCGTGCGAAAAACGTCGCTCGCCGTGGTTGTAGACATGAGCGCAATACCGCCGCGTCCGCCATCGCAACGCGATATCGCTTTATATCGACGCCACACCCCCCCGGCAAGGCGAAGACGCCGCGCACTTCCTGTGGGCGTGGCCATTCTCTCGGCCAGGCGCATTTTCCTCATCCCCTGGTACGCCGGGGCGAGAACGCCCGATTTTCCGGGCAAACATAAGTCGATGCAGGCCAAGCTCTTTCCCCCTCCCCTGGTATTCCGGGGGAGGGTCGGGGTGGGGGCCGCCCGTGGCGACGTTCGATGCCGGTCAAGCGATGGAGCGCCGCGCGAAAAACCCCCACCTCACTCCTCCCCCGGCGTACCAGGGGAGGATGAAAAGGCGGCCTCCCGGAAATTCGGGCACTCTCCTTCGTGGCGGCGTGGCCATTCTTTCGGCCAGGCGCATTTTCCTCCTCCCCTGGTACGCCGGGGGGAGTGTGCCCGATTTTCCGGGAGCCTGTCTTTTCCTCCTCCCCTTGTACTGGA
>CAYQTE010000079.1:0-19447 GCA_964420285.1 uncultured Tepidisphaeraceae bacterium | reverse complement strand
CCGCCGCCCGACGCCGCGCCGAAGAGGTTGCCGGACGAGTCAAAAGCCAAGCTCGCTGAAGTTATACCGGTAGCAATGTTAAGCGATGCAATGGCGGTAATGGCTCCGCTTGCGCGGGCGACCTCGAAAACCGTGCCGCCGCCGGTGGGGCCGCCCCGCGAGGCGCTGCCAAAGAGGTCGCCGGAGGAATCCAGAACCAGGCTGAGGGGCGTGGCGCCATCGGTGCCGTTAAACGAGGCCAGCGTGGTGATGAGGTCGCTGCCGATGCCGATCTCGTAGACCGTGCCATCGCCACTTATGCCGCCGGTGTAGCCCGGCCCGCCCCAAGCGGTCGCCCCGAAGAGGTTGCCGGAGGAATCCAGAACCAAGGGCGCCGGGTAATCTCCGTTTATGCCGTTAAATGAGACAAGTACCGTGATCGCCCCACTACCGTGGGCGACCTCGAAGACCGCGCCGTTGCCGTTGGCACCGCCCTGCCAAGCCGTACCGAATACATTGCCGGATGGGTCGAGGACCGCATCGGCCGGGCTTGTCCCGTTGGTGCCGTTAAACGAGGCCAGCAAGGTGATGGCACGGGCGTTTGACGCCGTAACCTTGGCAACATTCTGTGTGAGGGTCGGGCTGGTGCTCGGCGCAAACGTGCTATCCCCGCTGTAGACAGCCACGATGGAATGGCTGCCGGCGGTCAGGGTCGAGGTGGTATAGGCGGCGGTGTTGCCGCCGAGCGCGACGGGGCTGCCCACATTACTGCCGTCGATCTGGAACTGCACCGTGCCGGTGCTTCCCGGGTTCACAGTGGCCGTGAAGGTGATCGGCTCGCAATAGACGGCCGAGGGGTTGCTGGACGTGACCGCGGTGGGGCGAAGCGTCAGCAACTCGAAGGCCGTGCCGTCGTTGTGGCTGCCGCCCCCGTTGGTCGTGCCGAAGAGGTCGCCGGAGGAGTCGAGGGTCACGCCCGATTCTGGGTATGCCCCGTTTGCGCTGTTGAACGTCGCAAGCGTTGTGATGGCCGCGCTCCCATGGACCATCTCGAAGACTGTGCCGTCGCCGGCTCCGTTCGTACCGAAAAGGTCGCCAGCGGGGTCCAGGGCCACGTTGCCGACTGCGGTGCTGAAGTTAAAGGTCGCCAGCGTGGTCATCACCGCGCCGCCTTGGGCGATCTCGAAGATCGTACCGCCGCCGTTGGCGCCGCCGACGCCGACGGTCGTACCAAAGAGGTCGCCGGAGGAATCCAAAATGACGCAGGCGCTAGGCTCGGACCCAGCGCCATTGAATGAAGCGAGGGTGGAAATGGTTCCGCCCCCCTGGGCGATCTCGAACACCTCTCCGTCGCCGTTGGCACCGCCGTAGTTCGTCGCGCCAAAGATGTCGCCGGAGGAATCCAGAACCACGCCTTTGGCTCCAGCGGGAAATGTGCCATTAAACGAGGCGAGGGCAGTAATGGCACCGCTCCCCTGGGCGACCTCAAAGACCGTGCCGTCGCCAAGTCCGTTGTACAGCGATAGATTGCCGCCTTCGCTGGTCGTGCCGAAGATGTTTCCGGATGAATCCAGAGCTACATTGAAGCAAGGCTCCGCGCCGTTGTACCGGTTGAACGAGGCCAGCGTGGTGATGACACCGCTGCCGCGGGCGATTTCGAAAACGGTGCCCACACTGTAAGTGCCGCCATATTCAGTGGTGCCGAGGAGGTCGCCAGACGAGTCCAATACGTGTGGGGCAGAAGGGTTTGCTCCGTTCGCGCCGTAAAACGATGCAACTGCCGTGATCGTGCTGCTCCCACTGGGGATTTCGAACACTGTGCCCCCGTTGCTGGCGCCGCCGTAGTAGGCCGTGCGGAACATGTCACCAGAGGAGTCAAAGACCACGCCAGCTATAGGGCCTTCGCCGTTGGTGCCGTTGAACGAGGCTAAGGCGGTGAGTGCCGCGTAGCCAGACAACAACACCCGCTTTTCAAGAGCCTCGATCTGGTACACCGGCGGACGAGCGTTCGCGGCCGCCCTGGCGATTGCCCGGAGGCGACGAGGCCGTGATTTCCGTTTCGACACGACTGCACCCTCCTCGCCAGTGATGATTCAGACGTAAAGACCCGCCTATAGCTAAAGGCCGGGCACCCTGGCAGATGGTTATCGTCGAATTATGCCCGTTTTTGGATTCGATGCAAGGGAAAAGTGGGGTTTTCACGAAAAATCGGGCGAGGAGAACTGGACCGTCGACGACGGGGGGCCGTGGTGGGTCAGTTTGGCGAAGACGGAGAATCCAGCCACAGAGTGAAACTGCCGCCGCGTCTCACCCAGAGAGCATGAAAATGGAAGCGAAGCGATGGAACCGCCGATGAACGCCGATGAACGCGGATAAGACAAGAACCAGGTTCTATCTGCGTTTATCTGCGTTCATCCGCGGTTGATCCGTGCTTTTTCGGAGCAGCACACAGAGGCCACCGAGTTGCGGTTCATGGCCGCCTTGCCGGGTTTTTCCTCTCGGTGTTCTCTGTGACCTCTGTGGCTGGGAGTCCGGCTCTTTTGTCGGAATTGCACCATTATCCGGGATTCCTGTCAGTGCAATCCGTGGTTAAACAGCTTTCTCTCCGCGTTCTCCGCGCCTCCGCGTGAGGAATCCTCGATCGCCCTGGTTTGGGTTGCGGGCAAAGCTCTCGCCGTGAAATCCGTGGTGGGATCATAGCGGAAATTTTCCGATTTTTCCGTTGCAAAGAATCGTCTGTTAGGGTATTGTTCTGAGTAGTAATGCACAGTGGACAATGGATAATGACCGACTGGCGGATCGTCACTCTACTGTCTACTTTCCACTTTCTACCCTCTCGGCCGTGGGCCGCCCCCCACCCCCCCCTCTGTTGCATTCGGTTGCATTCGGGGGCACACGCCGGGGCGAGAAAGGAGAGCCTGAGGTGGAGACCTTCCGTCACCCTGTCACCAGGTCACCTTGTCACCCCTACCCCCCACCCCCCCTGCGGGACATTCGGGGACATTGGGGAACATTCAAGAAGCGGGGAAGAGGGGGAGCCGGGGAGCAGCGGAGACGGCCATGCTGGCACTTCGGCATTGGCGTCATTGCCTTCTTGGCGCTCTTGGCGACTCGGCGGTTCAATTCTGGCGCGCCCAGTTCGGACTCGGCCGGGCTGAGTTCAGACTTTTTCAGCACATCTTCGAACTTTTTCGAGACATTTGGGGCGTTTTTTCGTCGCAGTTGGGAGGCGAAACCGCGATATCCGGCTGGAAACGAGGGTGACGCCGGGACGCGATGCGGGCTTGTTT
Organism: uncultured Tepidisphaeraceae bacterium; assembly: GCA_964420285.1. Taxonomy (GTDB): domain Bacteria; phylum Planctomycetota; class Phycisphaerae; order Tepidisphaerales; family Tepidisphaeraceae; genus CAYQTE01. The sequence continues at coordinate 16,178 of CAYQTE010000079.1, read as the reverse complement.
TTGACGTAACCACAATCTGGCAAGATCGTTACGGCGATTTTTCGCTCAGAGATCGCCCGAACTCGCGGCGGCCGGCGTAGAATCACGGCCGGCGAGTCTGCTTCGCTCGACGCCAAATGCCCGGGCGCGCGAGCATGTGCGTCGGTCAAGCGGTGCTGCGCCTTTGGCGGTGAAGCGGGCAGGAAGGGATGAGAGCTCGATGAACCAAACCGTGCGTCCGGCAGCGATCATTGCTGTTGTGCTCTTGAGCCTCGCCACGCTTGCCTATGGACAAACCAGGCCCGCTGATGGGCCAACGTCACGGCCGGTCGGGTTGGCTTACCCGATCGTCGGCACGGGGCAGATGCGCTGCTTCGACAACAACGGCCCGATCGCTCCGCCAAGGCCGGGCCAGGCGTTTTATGGGCAGGACGCGCAGCATCCCGGTCCGGCTCCTCACTACAAGGACAACGGCGACGGGACGATCAGCGATCTCAATACCGGCCTGATGTGGGTGAAGGCGCGCGGGCAGAAGATGCCGTGGCAGGACGCGGCCGGCGGGGCTGCCATTTGTCGCGTCGCAGGCCATGCAGACTGGCGATTGCCGACGATCAAGGAACTTTACTCACTGATCAGTTTCACCGGCAGTTTCCGGATGAGCGCGGCCGACTCGATACCCTACATCGACACGCGGTTCTTCGGTTTCGTCTATGGCGATGAATCCAGTGGCGAGCGCGGGATCGATTGCCAGGACTGGTCGGCCACTCAATACGTCGGCACGACGATGAACGGCAATCCCACTGTCTTCGGCGTCAACTTCGCCGATGGACGCATCAAGGGATATCCCAAGTCATTCCCCGGCGGCCAGGGGGCACGCATGTACGTCCGCTACGTCCGCGGCAATCCGGATTATGGAAAGAACAACTTCCACGACAACGGCAATGGCACCATCACCGACCGCGCCACCGGCCTGATGTGGGCCAAATCCGACAGCGCCAAAGGCATGAACTGGCAGGATGCTCTGGCGTGGGTGCAGGCGAAGAACAAAGAGAACTATCTCGGCCATGACGACTGGCGTTTGCCCAACGCCAAGGAATTGCAGAGCATCGTCGATTACACGCGCGCCCCGCAGGCCACCGACCCGGCCCGGCGCGGACCCGCCATCGATACGCTCTTCCAAATCTCCAAACTCTCCGACGGCGATTACCCGTTCTTCTGGACCGGCACAACGCACCTTGACGGGCCTCCCGATCGACAGGGTGGCGCTGCCATTTACGTCGCCTTCGGGCGGGCGACGGGATGGATGCAATTCCCGCCCGGAGTGGGCGAATATCGCCTGGTCGATGTCCACGGCGCCGGCGCCCAACGCAGCGATCCCAAAGCGGGCGATGCCGCCGATTTCCCCTACGGCCGCGGACCGCAGGGCGATGTCATCCGGATACTCAACTATGTCCGCTGCGTGCGCACGGCGCCATCGCCGTGAGAAGTTCGTAGAATGACTCGCATGCAAAACATAAACATCGACAAATCGAAGACGGCGTTGGTGGTGATCGATCTGCAGAAGGGCATCGCGGGTCGGCAGACTGCGCCGAACGCGTCGGATTTGGTGGTGAAGAACGCGGCCGCACTGGCTGATGCGTTCCGGAAGAACTCGATGCCGGTTTTTCTGGTGCGTGTGACGCCATCGCCCGACGGGAAGGACCAGTTGCGTCCCATCGTCGATGTCTCCTGGCCGCAGTTCACGCCGCCGCCGGACTGGGCGGACATCGTGCCAGAATTGGGCCCCAAGCCGGGCGATTTTGTCATTACCAAACACCAATGGGGCGCGTTCTACGGCACGGACCTCGATCTCCAATTCCGCCGCCGAGGCATGACGACGATTGTTCTGTGCGGGATATCCACCAACATCGGCGTCGAGAGCACCGCCCGCTTCGCCTTTGAATTCGGCTACAACCAGATCTTCGCCGAAGATGCCATGTCCGCCATGAGCGCCGAGGAGCACACGGCCACGGTGACGAAGATATTCCCGCGCCTGGGCCTGGTGAGAAAGACAGGGGAGATATTGGCGGAATTATGACGCGACGAACCGGGCAGCTCCATCCGGCCCGATTCTATCGTGCCGGATCGCTGCGCGCTTCCCGTTTCTCTCGACCAATCCGCGTGGATGGCAGCCCAGATCCAGATCGTTATGAGAAGGCCAAGGGCGTAGGAAATCACCAAGACAGCCAAAAAGGTGGTTGCTGATAATTCAAGCAGCCGCCAACCGGCCGGCTTCCGGTAGAAATACGCCAGAACGAAAAACATCAAAATGTTCACCGCCACCGCCAGAAGGGCAATAGGCCACAGCGTGGGATCCCACGCAACCGCAACAACAGCGGGCAGCATCGATCCCGCAAGAAACGCCAGCGCGGCAAGCGGCATCAAGACTATTTTCCAGACAAGATCCATGAGTGTGTGTCCCAGGCTGGCGCGGAATTGCCTCACAACAACGCCGCCGGATTCAGGCGGAAATGCTCGGCCAGCACGCGGATGTGAACCTTGCTCAATTCACGCTCGCCGCTGAGGATGCGATGGCCCAGGCTGCGGTCGCCCAGCAGACGGCCGAGGTCCGATTCATTCAGGCCGTGCTCGTCCATCAGCGCGCGGATCAGTTGCACCGGCGTCATCGCCGTCGCGTCGATCGCGTGATTTTCGGCTTCATACTTCTCGACGAACGTGGCGATGGCATCGAAATAATCCTCCTGGTCGGCATTCATCTTGAATCCCGCCATCGCATCCAGCACAGCCAGGGCGTTGCGGTAATCCACGTCATCGTGCAACGGCCGGGGCATGAACAAATCCACCAGTTCCGCATAGCGTCGTGGGATGTTGTCGTGCTTCCATTTTGTTTTCTTCATGGTCCTGAGGTTTAAGTGGCCTTCCCCAACGCCCGGTCGATCTTCTTCAGCGTCTTGAGCGTCGGCGTGTGCTTTCCGGATTCGATGCGGGAAAGGGTTTCCTGACGAAGCCCGGCCTTCCTGGCCAGTTCCTGTTGCGTCAGCCCGGCCTCCTTGCGGTCGGTGACGATCTCGCGCGCGATCGAGGCCAGGACATACGCGGCGGCGGGCCTGCGGCCGGACCGATTAGGCGGCGGAATGGTGGGATTATCCGGGTCTTTTTGCATTCCCAATCTGCTCTCTGCGCCTTGGCGCCTCTGCGAGGGATATTGCTTCCGCACAATTCGGAAATACAAATGTACCTCGCGGAGGCGCCAAGACGCAAAGGTCTGAAATTCACATGGAGCGGCCGATCGGCCTTCCCGATGACCGCAATTCCTCCCGCCCCAGACGCCGATCTCGGTATTTGCTCCCTCGGCTCCGCGCCTTGTACTGACGCCCTTCGTGCCTAACATTCTTCACCATGAACCCATCATCAAACCCCTTTGGCGCCGAAGCGAGTCTGCGGACTAAGGCTGGCGATGTACGGATCTTCCGCCTCAACCGTCTCAGCGAAATGGGTATCGGCCACGTCGATCGCCTGCCGGTTTCCATCAAGGTGCTGCTGGAAAGCTGCCTGCGGAATACGGACCAGTTCCTCGTCACCGATACCGATGTGCGCGGTTTGGCGGCCTGGAACGCCGCGGCCCCTGCGGCCGGGGAAGTGCCGTTCAAGCCGGCTCGCGTCATCCTTCAGGACTTCACCGGCGTGCCGTGCGTCGTCGATCTGGCGGCCATGCGCGCGGCCATGAAACGCATGGGAGGCGATCCGCAGCGGATCAACCCGCTCGTCCCGGTCGATCTGGTCATCGATCACTCGGTGCAGGTCGATCAATTCGGCTCTTCCACCGCGCTGGCCTTCAACGCGGAGAAGGAATTCGAGCGCAACCGCGAACGTTACGAGTTCCTCAAATGGGGACAAAAGGCCTTCTCGAACTTCTCCGTGGTTCCGCCGGCCACGGGAATCGTCCATCAGGTCAATCTCGAATACCTCGCCAAAGTCGTCATGGTGAAGAACGGCGTCGCGTTCCCCGACAGCCTCGTCGGCACCGACAGCCACACCACGATGATCAACGGTCTGGGCGTCGTCGGCTGGGGCGTCGGCGGCATCGAGGCCGAAGCCTGCATGCTCGGCCAGCCCATCTACATGGTCGCGCCGCAAGTCGTCGGGTTCCGCCTGCACGGCAAGCTCCCTGAAGGCGCGACGGCCACGGACCTGGTTTTGGTCGTCACGCAAATCCTCCGCAGCCACGGCGTCGTCGAGAAATTCGTCGAATTCTACGGCGAGGGCCTGGCTCACATGTCGGTGGCCGATCGCGCCACCATCGCCAACATGGCCCCTGAATACGGCGCCACCGTCGGATTCTTCCCCATCGACGAGCAAACGCTGGCGTATCTCCGGTTGACCGGCCGCGACGAGAATCTCATCGATCTCGTCGAGCGCTACGCCAAGGAACAGGGCCTGTGGCGTACGGCCAATTCGCAGCCGACGTTCACCGAAACGCTGGAACTCGATCTGGGCACGGTTGTGCCCAGCCTGGCCGGGCCGATGCGCCCGCAGGATCGCGTTGATGTGCGCTCCGTCAAGCAGGCATTCCGCTCGGCGATGGTGGATGTGTTCAAGAAACACATTGGGGAATCCGTCACGCCGCGACTGGACCGGTGGAATTCGGAAGCCCCCGTCCACAACGGCGGCCATGACCGCGCCGCCGCCGTCACGCCTTATATGCACAACGACATGTCCAGCGATGCCGCGACCGTCACGCTCAATCAGCAGCAAACGCAACTGGTGCACGGGGATGTCGTGATCGCGGCCATCACAAGCTGCACCAACACCAGCAACCCCAGCGTGATGGTCGCCGCCGGTCTGGTCGCAAAAAAGGCCGTCGCCTTGGGCTTGAAAGTTCCCGCGTACGTCAAGACGAGCCTCGCTCCGGGCAGTCGGGTTGTGACCGATTATCTCGACGCGGCCGGGTTGAGCGAGCCATTGGACAAGATCGGATTCCAAACCGTCGGCTACGGCTGCACGACGTGCATTGGCAACAGCGGCCCGCTTCCCAAGGCGGTGGCCGGGGCGATTGAGGAGAACGATCTGATCGTAGCGGCCGTGCTGTCGGGGAATCGCAATTTTGAGGGCCGGGTGCATCCGAGCGTCAAGGCGAATTTCCTGGCCAGCCCGCCACTGGTCGTCGCTTACGCACTGGCCGGAACCGTCGATGTGAATCTCATGGAAGAGCCGATCGGCCGGGCCAGCGACGGGCACGCCGTCTATCTCCGTGACATCTGGCCGACGCAGCAGGAGGTGAACCAGACCGTCGATAAATGCCTCAAGCCCGCCATGTTCACCCGGCGTTACGCCCACGTGGCCGATGGCAATCCGCAATGGAACCAAATCCCGGTGAAGGGCGGCCAGCTTTTCGATTTCGATCCGAGCAGCACCTACATTCAGGAGCCGCCGTTCTTCACCAACTTGTCCACCGGCACGAACGTCATCGCGCCGATCAAGGGCGCCCGCGTGCTGGTCATGGTCGGCGGCTCCGTCACCACCGATCACATCTCCCCGGCGGGCGATATCAAGAAAGACGGCCCGGCCGCCAAATATCTCCTGGAACACGGCGTGGCGATCCCCGACTTCAACAGTTTCGGCGCCCGCCGGGGCAACGACCGCGTGATGACCCGCGGCACATTCGCCAACATTCGCCTCAAGAACCTGCTCGCTCCTGGCACCGAAGGTGGCGTCACAAGACATCTTCCCGACGGAAAGGTCATGAGCATCTACGATGCCTCGATGCAATACCAAGCGGACAAGATTCCCTTGATCGTCCTGGCCGGCAAGGATTACGGCATGGGTTCCAGCCGCGACTGGGCCGCCAAGGGCGCGTATCTGCTGGGCGTCAAGGCCGTCATCGCCGAGAGCTTCGAACGCATCCACCGCAGCAACCTCGTCGGCATGGGCGTCCTGCCTTTGGTCTACAAACCCGGCCAGACCCGCACCACACTCGGCCTGACCGGCGAGGAAATTTTCGACATTCAGATCGACGACAAGCTGACCCCCAAACAAGACATCACCGTCCGCGCCGGGAACAAGACGTTCGTGACGACCTGCCGGATCGATACGCCGGTGGAAATCGATTACTATCGCAACGGGGGGATATTGCACACTGTTCTGAGGAATATGCTAAAATCGTGACTCGCTGGCCGGGGACGGTTTTATGTTCAAGAGCAGCTTGAAGGTCTTGGTTCTCGCCGCTTCACTTCTGGTTGTGTTCGGCGTCTGCGTGATTTGTGTGTACCAGCTTGCCGTTGACGGGAACGCGGCTTGGGGGATCGTTCGGTCGGTCGCCGACTACACGTCCAGCCCTGGGAGAGAGTTGTACACAGAATACTCGCTTGGATTCAACGCGGGCGGGGTTTATTTCGCGACACATGATGAGAACTCACCAACGTGGAGGGGCAGCGGCTTCCGGTTTCGGCCAACTTCTGAGTGGAGCTACCGCTCGCCCTCCAGGCGCGGCGGTTATCCGCGGCCAAATTGGCTGTATGGCGGATTTGATTTCGAGACAAGCAAACTCCAATTTGGTCGGAATGAGGCGGCGGTCGTGCCGGATTGGTTCATCATCGCCTTGGGATTGCTCGCGATGCGCTTTGTAGTCTCGCGGTCCGGCGTATGGCGCCGGCGCCAGGCGGGTCGCTCGCGTCACTGTCACAAGTGCGGTTGTGAACTTCGCGGCAGGCCGGCGAAGTGTCCCGAATGTGGAGCATCGCCTGCGCCGGCACCCGTTCCGGCGGCAAACCAAAGTCACGGGCGATGGCTGATCTGGTGGGTTCCAGCGCTCGTTTTCGGCCTGCTTGGCGTGCCTGCGGCACACCTGGACAGCAGCGGAACATGGGCGGTGGTATTGGTCAGCTTCGCGTTTGTCTGCATGATTGTTTCCGTGCTGCTGCGAAATCTGCCCGCAACAGCGTTCACCACGATATCGCCGCGCGGGTTTGAGGTCGTGATAAAGCCGCTGCCGAACAGGGGAGACGGAAACGCGAAACCGGGGGCGTGAAGCGCGATGGCCCGTGGCGAAAGGCTCGCGGCTGTAAGTTCTTCATTTCGTCGCGTTCGTGCGATCCGCGCCGGCGGGCGCGTGGTATGATGTCTTGTCCGTAGGCATTCATATGTTCGGGCGCATTGTGCGGGTATTCATCCTCGTCCTGTCGGTGCTGGTGGCGCTGGGCATTTCCGCGCTTTGGTTTACCGCGTATGCCGCGGATCAGGAACGCACTCATCAAAAGGAGATAAGCCGTTGGGCTTGGGACTATGATCCGAGCAAAGGTGGAATGGAGTCGATCATTCGCATCGGCTCCTTCGAGGGCGGCATCTATGTCGTGCGGCAGACGGCCGTCTTGCTGTCGAAGAGTCAGTTGCCGCCGCCGCTGCCGGCCGGTCATCGGTCGGGACGGGAGGAAGATTATGGCGAGGAATACATGGAATCGTATGCGGCACTGGGCGGCCGGCGCGAGTGGAGTCTGGGCGAAGGATACCGTGCGCCATTTAGCCACATGTGGTTCAGGCCGTCGGCGATTACTCCAAATTGGAAGTACGGTGGGTTCGACGTCGTTCCGCTCGCGCCTCAAGGCGTCATTGGTTCCGCCCCGGGCTTTGGCTTGGTCGTGCCCTATTGGTTTGTTTTGGCTGCGGCGCTGATTGCACCGGCGAATTTCATTAGACGCTCGGCGTTCTGTATTGCCGGGCGGCGAGTGTTATCGGGCCGATGTCGCCAGTGCGGGTGCGATCGGGGCGGCGCGACCGGAGTTTGTCCGCAATGCGGAGTGGGGCCATCGTGGGCGGGCCGGCAACTGATGCGATTTGGGAATCGGCGATGGGTCATGTGGTGGGTTCCGGCCGTTGCGCTGGGACTATTCGGCCTGTGCGTGCCGATCAGTTTCAGTGGCTTTCCCACATACGGATTCGGATGGCGGGAAGTTCTGGTCGGCGTGGCGTTCCTGTACATGATCGGCGTGGCGGTGGCGCGGGGTTTTGTCGCTCGTCAACCGCCGCCGGAAGCGCCGCGCGGGTTTGAGGTCGTGATAAAGCCCCCATCGAACCGGCCAGACGGAAACGCGAAACCGGCGGCGTGAAGCGCGATGGCCCGCGGCGAAAGGCCCGCCACGGGGAGCTGGTCAGTTCGCCGTATTCGCGCCATGCGATCGCCGGGGCCGTGGTATGATGGATTGTCCGTGGTCAATCATATGTTCCGGCGCATCGTAGGGATATTCATCCTCGTCCTGTCAGTGCTGGCGGCGATCGGAATTACCTCGCTGTGGTTCACCGGGTATGCCGTCGATCCACTGCGCGACGGTCGTTACGACGACATATGCTGCTGGGCCTGGGATTTTGATTCGAGCAGAGGTGGGACGGAGACAGTCGTTCGCATCGGCTCCTTTGAAGGTGGCATCTATGTCACGCGACAGACGGACGCCTTGCCGTCGAAGAGCCAGTTGGCGGCAATTGCCTCGCGCCCCCTCATGCTAAGTTCGGTGGCAACTCCTGACCTCAACTACCTGGAATCGCTGGCTGGCCGGCATGAGTGGTACTACGGCGACGCGACGCCAGCATTCCTTTCGCCCCTGCAGCGGTGTGGCGAGAGCCCGCCGGCACCAAATTGGGCTCTTGGCGGCTTTGATTTCGTTCGAAGGGCGACACCCGTCGTGCAGGACTTAGGGGTGGTCGCACCGGATTGGTTCCTTCTGGCCGTGGCGCTGATCGCGCCGGCGATTTTCATTCGACGATCGGCGTTCTGGATTGCCGGGCGGCGAGTGTTATCGGGCCGATGCCGGGAATGCGGGTGCGATCGGGGCGGCGCGACCGGAGTTTGTCCGCAATGCGGCGTCGGGCCGTCGTGGGCGGGCCGGCAACTGATGCGATTTGGGAATCGGCGATGGGTGATGTGGTGGGTTCCGGCCGTTGTGCTGGGGCTATGCAGCTTATGTGTGCCGAGTGATTTCAGCGACTTCCCCACGTGCGACTTCGGATGGCGGGAAGTTCTGGTCGGCGTGGCGTTCCTGTACATGATCGGCGTGGCGGTGGCGCGGGGATTTGTCGCCCGCCAGCCGCCGCCGGAAGCGCCGCGCGGGTTTGAGGTTGTTATGAAGCCGCCGGCGAAAGGCGAGGAGGGACGCAAAGGAAACGGGCGGTAGCGATACAGGCCCGTGCTCTATTTATGCTGAATTGCCAATTGCATAACGGCCGCATATGCGAAATCGAGATTAGCAAAGAGAGGGGAAATGAAGCGATTGTCGATCGAACGCCGTTCAAAACCCGCGCAGGGCCGTGCTCTGGCGCCTTGGCAGGCCTTCCTTGGGCAGGCGCTTGAGCACCCGGTATTCGATGCCGTGTTCCTGGCAGAACTGCCGCTTGTCGGGTTTGTCGCCGTCTTCGTTGACGGCGTAGATGTCGGGTTTGATCTTCTCGAACTCCGGTGCGGCGTCCATCCAGCCGTCGCCGGTGGCGATCAGGGACAGGGTCACGTAGCGGATGGAGCCGGTGATGTAGCGACGCTCGGTGGCGGGGAAAAGCGGATGGCCTTCGCCCTTGAGGAACCGGATGTTCGCATCGTGGCCGACGACGACATACAGATCGCCCAGTTCCGAGACTTCCTCGAAGAAGCGGACGTGGCCGGAATGGAACCAATCGTAGCAGCCTGTGACCACCGCCTTCTTGCGGGGCGACGGCGGATTGTCCGGAACGGCCGGAGGCGGCGGCAAACTCTTCAGGGTTGCATCGTCGATGACGCGATACTCGACGCCGGCCGATCGCGCCCATTCGCGCTTGGCGGGAGTGTCGGTCGCCTGGTTGACGGCCCACACATCCGGGCGGGGCCCATCCATCTCCGGCAGGGCGTCGGGGTTGTTGGCTCCGTGCAGCAGCTTGATCGAATTGACGTAGCGGATGGCCTGCATGGAATATTCGCGCTCGGCCTGCGGGAACCTGGGCGCCTTGCCCGTGGCCGTCTGCACCGCGTCGTCCGACCACAGCAGAACCTTCAATGGTCCGAGCTTCGATGCCTCATCGAGGAATCGGTAATCCCGCAATCGCAGGTCATCAAATCCGCCGGAGACAATGACGCGATTCATGTTAGCGGCTTTCCTTTGCGATCCTGACCTTCACCTTGAACGCGCCGGGCACAGGGTCTTCAGACAGGACATACAAATAGCCTCCGCCGCACCCGCTGTACGTCGCGCCGGCATAGCGAGATTGGTAATATTCCATCAGACCCACCAGGTCCATCGCGATCGTCGGATGCCGCAGAGTATGCGGAAGCAGCTTGGCCCAGCAGGCCATGGATTTCTTGAGCGACCGGCTCAGGCCGTGGATATCGCGGGCAAGGATCGCGTCGTAGCAATCGCGGCCCGTGCGGCCCAATTCGCGGATCCACTGCGGGTCGAGATCCTTGATCCCCAGCGGGTTGTAACCTTCCGGCCGGGGCATCACGGAAACCACGTGAATCACCCGTTCCAGCCACTGGGCCACCGCCGGATCGTTGTTCGACTCGATGTGACAGGGAAACACGCCGCCCTCGTGGCGAAAGTCATAATCCAGACGGTTCACGCCGGGATGTATCAGCCCGATCATGTCCTGCGAGCCGGATGGATCCGTCTTGTTCCGGTTCTCCTCGGCGTAAAGCTCCCTGACCAGTTCACCGGCGGGGCGCTGTGGAATGCCGTCTTTCCACATGCGCAGTGCGACCTTGCGCGTGCCGGTGGCCATGCCGGAGCGGTCCATGAATCGCACGGTGGGCTCGATGGCAACGACGACCATCGAACCGATCTTGTCGGGATTAAGGCGGGAAACGAACGGCTGATCGATCCATCCGCCGGCAAATGCCATGCGGTACGGTATCTTCCCGATCACCGAGGTGATGTCCGCAGCGGACGGGGCTTGAGTCATTGCCGGCTCCAGTGTTCAAACCATGAAAGGGCGACACCGCCAACCATAGCGCCGCCGTTCATCGCCGCGCCGCCCGAGGCGGCGGCATCAGATCGTGTCCATGACGGTGCGCTTGCCCGCCTTACGGTCGATATATTGCTGCTCGATCCACTTGAACGTCGGCTTCAGGCCGGCCTTGAGGCTTGTGTTTGGCTCCCACTTCAGCACGCTCTTGATGAACGTATTGTCGCTGTTGCGGCCGGCCACACCCTTGGGGGCGTCCAGGTCATATTTGCGATTGAGCTTCAGCCCGCCGATCTCCTCGACATACGACACCAGGTCGTTGATGGAGACCATTTCGTTGGAGCCGAGATTGATCGGCGTGGCGATCAGCTTGTCGCAGTGTGTGATCATGTCGATGCCCTTCACGCAGTCGTCGATATACATGAAGCTGCGCGTCTGATGGCCGTCGCCCCAGATCATGATCTCCTTCTTGCCTTCGTGCTTGGCCTCGACGACCTTGCGGCAGATGGCCGCCGGCGCCTTTTCACGGCCGCCATCCCACGTACCGGGAGGCCCGTAGACATTGTGGAAGCGGGCGATCGCCGTCTTCATGCCGCGTTCGGCCCAGTATTCCTGGCAGAACATCTCGCTGATGAGCTTCTCCCAGCCGTATCCGCGCTCGGCCATCGCCGGATAGGCGTCCGATTCCTTCAAGGCCCGCACGTCGGGCGACTTCTGCAGGTCCGTGTTGTAGGCGCAGGCCGACGAGCTATAAAAATACCGCTGACACCCGGCCCGGTAGGCCGCCTCGACCATGTGCGTGTTGATCAGAATGCTGCGCAGGCATTGGATGCGGAACCGCTCGATGAAGCCCATGCCGCCCATGTCGGCGGCGAGTTGATAGATTTCGACGGCGTTCTCGGCGGCCTTGACGCAATTGTCGTGCTCCGACAGGTCCATGCACAACGACTCGACGCCGTGGTGGTGCTGATACCACATCGGCAGGGGCTTCTTGTCCACAGCACGAATGTTGCGGAACCCCTTGTCCAGGAAGTATTTCACTAGCGCCCCGCCGATGAACCCGCCGGCTCCGGTCACCAGGATCAGATCGTCCTTGCCGCATGCGTTCTGAATCAACTGCTCGCTCACGTGTGCTCCTCTTAATAAAGCCGCGGCGGCAAACCTACGCCGCCGCACCGTCTGGATCAATAGAGCTCGGCATCATAACGACTTGAGCCGGCCTGTCCCAATGGCTATTCTTGGTCAAATGATGCCGAAAATTGACCTGTCCCATCGAGCGTCATCCGAGCCGGCCACGACCCAGCCGGCGTTCTTCTCCGCCCAGATCGCCAAGGCCCGGCGGTTCAATCTGCAGTTGCGCCCCATCGCGGGCAAACGCCTCAGTGTCGTCTGTGCCGGATGCGAACGCTGCACTCCCGACTATCGCATCCGCCGTGACACCTTCCCCTACTACGGCCTGGAATTCGTGGCCGGCGGTGAGGGCGCGGTAACGCTGCGCGGCCAAACGTGCCGCCTGGTGCCGGGAACGATCTTCTCCTATGGGCCGGGAATTCCCCATCACATCACCACCGCGCCGGACCAGCCGCTGGTGAAATACTTTGTGGACTTCGCCGGAACCAGCGCGATGAGATTTCTGCGCGCCATACCCCTGCCGCCGGGCTCGGTGATCCAGACCTCTGCACCGGCCGAGGTCATGCCGATCTTTGACGAGCTGATCGCCAATGGGTCAAAGAACACGCCCCAGAGCCTGGACATCTGCGCCGCCCTGCTGGAGGCGCTGCTGCTCAAGCTGGCCGAGACGCGCATGCCGCCCGGTTCGGTCGAGAGTGCGGCCTTCGACACCTATCAGCGTTGCCGCCGGGAATTGGAGGAGCACGCCCTGGAGATTCGCAGCCTGAGCGAACTGGCCGAGCGGTGTCACGTGGACGGCGCGTATCTGTGCCGGCTGTTTCGGCGGTTCGAGCACGAGAGTCCGTATCACCGCCTGATGCGTCTGAAGATGAACCACGCCGCCGCCCGGATGCAGGAGTCGGGCACGCTGGTCAAGCACCTCGCCGCTGAACTGGGGTTTGCCGACCCTTACCATTTCTCCCGGACGTTCAAAAGCGTCTTCGGGCTCTCGCCGACAAAGCTGGTGCGGGAACAGCGGTGATAGAACGGCCGGGATATTCTGGGTTTATGAGTTCGTCTCAATCCTCATCCGCCATTATCTTTCACCGCGATCACTTCTCCCTTTGCCGTCACGCGATAGGTCCAGCTTTTCGCCGGCGTGTTCTCCAGATGTTTCGTGAACGTCACAATCACTTCATCGCCCTTCACTTCCGCGGTGCAATAATAAAGCGGCGATCCGCCCATGTTCGTGTACATGTCCGGATCGGCCTCGGCCGGCAGGCTTTTGCGCGCCAGGCCGATAGCCCACATTTTGTCCCCGGCCGGCAGGCCATCGAACCGAAAACTCGCCAAAACCTTATCCACGTCGTCCCGCAACGCCGCCGTCACCGGCGCGTGCAAATAGACGGTCACATTCCAGTGCCTTCCCCACTTGGAAAAACGGATGGACCGCGCGTTCAATGCCCCGAATTGCCCTTCCCGAACCTCATTGCTCTCCTTCAGCGGTCCCGACAAGTCGGCCGCCTCCATCTCCTCGATCCCCGGCCCAAACTGCCTCACGCCTCCGGGGCCTTCCTGCCAACTGACATCAATATATGCGGTCCCAACCGGCACTTGTTGGGCGATCAGGTCAGCATTCAATTCCCACTCGTTGGGCGAAATATGGACCATTTGAACCGTGAACTTTTCCTTGCCCGCGCTGTTCAATGCGGCAAACACAATCGTGTAATGCACGGCCTCGACCACCTCGGTATTGACTTTCCACGACGGCGGGTAATCCAGATGAAAATGCCGCTGGGCGTCGGTAAGCGTCAACCACTTGTCGGTGGATTGGGTTGTCGCCGGCGTCGCCGCACGCGTTGCCGGACCGGCTCCCGGCGCGTCGCCCCCGGCCGCACGCCCGCCGGAGCTCAATGCCCACAAGCCGATAGCCGCCACCATAATGCCCAATCTCAGGAATGCGCGCGCTGTCATGGCGGTTGCTCCTTATATGCCGAATCTCCCATGTGGACTTTGCCGATGGTATCTAGCCTATCTGCTCGATTCCGGCCGGTCCAGCGTTCTTATGTTCCTGTCAAGGCGAGTGCGCCACACCCCTTCCGATTGCGTCGCCCTGACTCTACGCTACGCGAAGTCCAACGGCCTGAAGGAGCCCACCCATGTCCTCTCAAACGGTAACCTGCGTGCAACGAGTTCTTGTTGGCTGCGTCTTGTTCGTACTTCTGCCGGCCTTTCCGGTCGGCGGCGAACCCGTGCTCAACTTCTCCGATCTGACTTCTGGACCACGCAGCGGCAACTCCGACTCATCGCAGGGACAGCCGCCGGATCAGGACGGAGCCATCGTCAGCGTCTGGGGCACGGGGCTGGGAACGCGGCAGGGAACCTCGAAAGTCACGGTAAATAACGCCCCGGCGTCGCATGTCTACTTTTGGGGCGACGCCAAGCCGCCGTATTCGCCGGCGGACCTTTCCGTTCGGCACAGCATGCAGGTCGTGATCTTCCAGGTCAGCCATCTGGCCGCCGACGGCGCGGGGAGCATTTCCATCACCGTGGATGGCGCGGTCTCGAATCCGCTGCCGTTCGTGGTGAGGCCGGCGGCGATTCGATTCGTCTCGCCGCAGGGCGACAATGAGGGAGGCGACGGCGGATGGTCCAAGCCCTGGCGATCGATCTCGCGCGCCATCGACCAAATGAAGGCGGGCGACATCACCTATGTGCTGGATGGATTCACCCAGGCTCGCGAGACCGACTACAACGCGGCCGTCAATCTCTCGCTCAACGGAACGCCGGACAAGCCCGCGGCGCTGATCGCCTATCCGGGGGCGACGGTTTCCATCGGCGGCGACAGCGCCAAGCGGGCTTTTGGACATTTCCGATCCGGATACGGCTATACGCACGACTGGACGCTGGCGAAGTTCAATCTCTGCGCCAATGAGAACGCCGTGGACATGGGCTCTGGATTTCGCGCGGTGGGAAATCATGTCACGGCTCCGACCGCCAATGCGCCCGAAGGGGCCATCGCGGCCCAAGGCAACAATCTGGCGGTTCTGGGCAATGAGATCACCAAGGTGGGCAAGCCGGGAGCCAGCAAATTGACGCATCCGATTTATATCTCCAGCGCCCGGTCCAGTTCGGGCAATCGCCTCCCGGCCGAGTCCAACCGCGAAATCGCCTGGAACTACCTCCACGACAACAACGCCAATCGCGCAATCAACATCTATAGCGAAGGGGCGAGCACCGCCTACATGTCCGGCCATAAGGTCCACCACAATTTCATCGTCAATCAGGTCGGCGGCGGAATGCTCCTGGGCCAATACATGACCGGCGAGAACTGGGTCTACAACAACGTCATCGCCAATGCCGGCCTGGGTCCGGAACCTGCCGGCGGCGATGCCCAGGGCCACATCGGCGTCGAGATCGAGCCGGGAATCGAGGGCGGGCCCGCCACCACACTCTACTTCTGCAACAATACCATCTACGCCTGCGGTTGGCAGGGCGCGGCATGGGGCGCCCAGGGTTTTGGTCATATTTCTTTCGGCCGGATCGGCTTGTACTCGCTCCTTTTCGCCAACAATATCATTTGTTCGACAGGGACGCCGTATCTGCCAAAACGCGACGGCGCTCCATCGCCCAAAGGAGGTCACAATCTCTGGTTTGGCGCGGGCCAGCCGCCGACATGGGACACGGACGCCCTGAACGCCGACCCGCGATTTGCCGGCGTCGCCCGGCTCGATTTCCATCTCCTGCCCGACTCTCCGGCAATCGGCGCGGGTATCGATATTCGGCCGACGATCTTCCGCGATTTCGAGAATGTTCCGCGCCCCGCCGACCGGGCGCCTGATCTGGGCGCATACCAGTTCCCGGCCGTATCACCTGCCGCTTCGCGGCCATCGAGAGGCGCGGGGCGATGAGCAATTCACCCTTGGGGCGTGTCGAGCAACTGGGCGAGTCGATCGGCAAGAACCTGCGGCAGCTTGGCCAGCCAGGCGCGCGTGATGAGGCCAACATCGATCAGATCGCGCAGGTGGGTGCGGTCTTTGTCCCGGAAAGCAGTCGATTTCCCGTTCCAACGAAAATGGCCCCATGACCGTCGTCATAATAACCGTCTTCCCGGCAAACCCCGATCTTCGCACCTTGTCCCGCTCATCATTATAACCCTCATCGTCATCGCAATC
>CAYQTE010000078.1:0-19680 GCA_964420285.1 uncultured Tepidisphaeraceae bacterium | reverse complement strand
GCATCCTGGCCTCGCCAAGGCCGTTGCGGCTACCGAAGTGCGAAGGTTGGGTTAACCGGCGTGCAGCCAATTGGCAACGGGATGCCATCGCAGCGGTCTGGTGCCGGTCGCGTCGGCGGGTGATGCCCGTTTGAATTGCTCATTTGCCGATCGATCGGCCGTGGGCAGTTGGCGCATGCCGGCATCGAATGGAACTCATTGTAGGACAAGCGGATAGGTCGTCACGGGCGGCGTTTTGCAAGGGACCCCTCGACAAAGTCACTTAGTTAGTGTACTAATGAAGGCTCGGCGGAGGGCAGTTGACCGCGGCAGTGAACAAAGGTCAGATGAATGCGACACAGCAGGCGAGCGAATCGCCACTGCGGTCGATGTTGCGTTGCTACGGCCTCATCGAGCGGGTCATGAACCCGTATTTCGCCCAATTTGGCATCAGCGCTGCCCAATGGGGCGTTCTGGTGACGTTGGATCGCTTCAAATCGGATTTTCCCCAGGGCATGCGACTTTCTGATCTCGGCGAGCTTTTACTTGTGAGAGCACCGAGTGTTACCACCGTTGTTGACCGCCTCGAACGCTCCGGGCTGGTGACGCGCGCGACCCAGCCGGGCGATTTGCGCGCCAAGCTTGTCCGACTGACCGCCAGCGGCCAGCAACTGGTGGCTCGCGTCGCCAGCGTGCATGGCCGTCAGGTCGACCGCGTTTTTGCCGGTTTGTCCCTGGCGCAGCGGCAACGGCTTCAACGCCTTCTGCTTCGGATGGCTGCTCATCTCGAAACGCTTCTGGAGGGTCCGGCCGTTGAACGGGAAATCATGGCCGGCTGATTGTTTTTGTTGTGGACAGGGACGCCAAAAGGGCGTCATTAGGAAACGAACATGAAATTCATCGTCGCCATCTTGATCGTGGCCGCCGCTTTGGGCGGCGGATGCTATTGGTACATGATGCGAGCTGCTGCTGCGCCGGCGGCGTATCGCACGGCCGCAATCGTTCGCAAGGACATCCGGGCGACGATCGCCGCGTCGGGAACTATCGAGCCGGTTCAATCCATCGACGTGGGCGCTCAGATCGAAGGAATCATCGAGGACTTCGGCTCGGACGCCAGCGGCAAGCCCGTCGACTATCGCAGCAAGGTGGCCAAGGGCAATATCCTTGCTCACATTGATGATTCCCTCTATCAGGCCGATCTGGACACCGCCAAGGCCCAGTTGGATTCGTCGCAAGCCGCCGTCCAGTCCGCCCAGGCCAATCTGCTTGAACTTCAGGCCAAGTTGCATCAGGCCGAGGACGATTGGAACCGCGCCCAGGAATTGCACAAGAACGGCGAGCAGGTCATCTCCGATACGGACTACGACAATTACCAGGCGACCTACGAATCCGCCAAGGCCGCCGTTGCCGTGGGGAACGCCGCCATCATTCAAGCCCAGGCCATGGTGGAACAGAACAAGGCTTCCCTCTTCAAAGCTCAGAAGAACCTCAACTATTGCGTGATCGAGTCGCCGGTCGATGGGGAAGTCATTGACCGTCGCGTCACGATCGGTGAAACGGTCGTCTCCAGCCTCAACGCGCCCAGCCTCTTCCTTATCGCCACCGATCTGACCAAGATGCAGATCTGGACCGCCGTGAACGAGGCCGATATCAGCCGCATTTATCCCGGCCAGCCTGTTTCGTTCGTCGTGGATGCCTATCCCGACATGACGTTCACCGGCACGGTGAACAAGATCCGCCTCAACGCCACGATCACCTCGAACGTCGTGACCTACACCGTCGAGGTCGATTTCGACAACAAGGACGAATTGCTTCTTCCCTATCTGACGGCCAATGTGAATTTCGAGACCGGGCGTGCCGACCAGGTATTGACCGTGCCCGCCGCCGCCGTGCGATGGGTTCCCGATGAAGGGGCGCCCGCACAGTACGCCAGCACGTCCACCGGCGGCCAGGCTACCTCCGAGAGCGCTGTGACCGTGCCGCAACCAACCAGCACCGGCGGCGGTCACAAGGGTGGCCGGGGCGCTGTCACCCGGCCGGCGGTTCTGGCCACGGCCTTGCGGCCCGGCTCTGTCTGGATTCTCGACGACAAGCCCGGCGCCATTCCTCGTGAAGTGCTCGTGCAGGTGGGTCTTACCGATGGTATCGATACCGAGATCGTTCCGGTTGCCGCTGACTCCATTGACGAAACAAAGGACCACGTGATTATCGGCCAGGATTATGCCTCGGCCGAATCGTCCGGAACCAATCCGTTCCTCCCGCAGCTCTTCGGCCGTGGCAACCGCTCCGGCAACGGCGGTGGACGAGCCGCCGGCGGCGGTCCGGGCGGCCCCGGCGGCGGTCCTCCGCCTGGCGGTGGCGGATTCGGCGGTGGTGGTGGCCGCGGCGGTGGCGGCGGCGGTGGTGGTGGTGGTGGCGGAGGTGGGAGATAAACGTGCGCACTAACCTCAAACCACCTGTCGGCGCCGATCAGCCCGCGGAGATCATCCGTCTGCGCGACTTGCGCAAGGACTACTTCCTCGGCGAGGTTGTCGTTCCAGTCCTCAAGGGCATTTCCCTGGCCGTTAATCGCGGCGAACTGGTGGCCCTCATGGGAACCAGCGGCTCGGGCAAGACAACCCTCATGAACATCCTGGGCTGTCTCGATCACGCCACCGGCGGCGAATACTGGCTGGAGGGACAGGAGGTCTCGACGTACTCGCCGGATCAGCGGGCCAGACTTCGCAACAGCAAGATCGGGTTCGTCTTTCAGAGTTTCAACCTGCTGGCGCGAACCGCGGCCGTTGAACAGGTCATGATGCCGCTGAACTACGCTCCTCACGACGTCAACGACCGCGCCGCCCGCAAACGCGCTGAGGAACTTCTCAGTCGCGTCGGACTTGCCGAGCGCATGGACCACGAACCGTCCCAGCTCTCCGGCGGCCAGCAGCAGCGTGTCGCCATCGCCCGGTCGCTGGTCAATAACCCCTCCCTGCTTTTCGCCGACGAGCCGACCGGAAATCTCGACTCCAGGACCAGTGAGGAAATTCTGGCCATGTTCCAGCGCCTTAACGCCGAAGATCACATCACGATCATCCTCGTGACGCACGATCCCGGTGTCGCGCGCCACGCTCAACGAGTCATCCATATCAAGGACGGCTTGATCGATAGCGGTGCATTTTCCACACCCGGCAGCGCACCCGCACCGGCCGAGAAGACCACCGGCAATGGCGATGGCGCCAAGACTGCCGCCAAACCCAGTGTGATTTCCGCCGCCGCGTCGGCCGGATAACAGCGAGGTTCACCATGCTCCGGTCCACTGTTCGCGCCTTTCGCACCGCCGCCATCAGCCTGCGTCGAAACGTCATGCGCTCGGCGCTGACGACGCTGGGTATCGTCATCGGCGTCGGCGCCGTCATCGCCATGTCGGAGATCGGCAACGGTTCGCGCGACGCCATCGCCAAGTCGATTTCCAGCATGGGCGCCAACACGCTTTTGATCTTTCCCGGAAACTCGCAATCTGGCGGAATCAGCTCCGGCTGGGGCAGCGGCATGACGCTCACGCCGCACGACTGCGACGCCATCATCACGGGCTGCTCGGCCGTTCAGGCGGCCAGCCCCATCGTCCGCACCGGCTCGCAGCTCGTATACGGCGACAAGAATTACCAGGCCGGCAGCGTGCAGGGCGTTTCCACCGATTTCCTGACCATCCGCGACTGGGCTGTCATGGCCGAGGGTGAGCCCTTTACTGAGCACGATGTCGCTTCGTCAACCTGCGTGTGCGATGTCGGCCAGACCGTCAAGCGCGAGCTCTTCGGCAATCGTTCGCCCGTCGGCAAGACCATGCGGATGAACGGCGTGAACTTCCGCATCCTGGGCGTGCTCACTCCCAAGGGCGCCAACATGATGGGCCAGGACCAGGACGATACCGTGCTGGCGCCGTGGACCGCCATCAAATTCCGCGTCAACGGATCGGGTGGCGGCGGTGGCGGCGGTTCATCCAGCAGCATCAGCACCGCCGTCAACACGGCCAGTGCATTGTTTCCCGCCTCCACTCCCCTGTATCCCACCGCCTCCAGCACCGAACAGGCCGACACACCCCAGCCCGTCAAGTTCGCCAACATCCAGCAGATCATTGTCGGCGTCGTGAATTCCAAGCAGATTCAGCCGGCCATCGATCAGATCACGTATCTGCTCGAAGAGCGTCACCACATCAATGTGGCCAAGGGCCAGCCGGATGATTTCACCATCCGCAACACCAGCGAATTGAACACCGCCCTTAGTGCCACCAGCGACAACATGACCAACCTGCTGCTGGGCGTGGCGCTGATCTCCCTGATCGTCGGCGGAGTCGGCATCATGAACATCATGCTCGTCAGCGTCACCGAACGCACCCGCGAGATCGGCCTGCGCATGGCCGTCGGCGCCCGCGGCCGTGATATCCTCCGCCAATTCCTCATCGAAGCCATCGTGCTGTGCCTGATCGGCGGGCTGCTGGGCATTCTCGTCGGCCGTGGCAGTTCGGTGCTGATTCACTATTTCAAGAACTGGCCCACCAAGGCTTCGGTCCCGGCGATCATCGCCGCCGTTCTGGTCAGCGCCACGACGGGCATCATCTTCGGCTATTACCCCGCCTGGAAGGCCTCGCGCCTCGACCCGATCGAAGCGCTGCGGTATGAGTGAACCACGGGCGGCGATTGCCCGCGCGCGTTCCCCGCTGCACAATGTCCCCATGAAGTTCCGCAAGCCGCCCCTGCGCGTTCAGCCGACCACGCTCTGGGATTACCCCTCCCAGCACTATGGCGACTCCCTCCAGGGCGACCCGAATTTCAAGGGCGCTACACCGAGCTACGTCATCTGGAACCTGTTGCAACGCTACACCCGGCCGGGCCAGCTTGTGATCGACCCGTGCGCCGGCAGCGGCACGACGCTGGATGTCGCCCGCGATCTGAATCGCCGCGCGCTGGGCTACGACCTGGCCCCGACGCGCAAGGATATTTTCCGCGTCGACGCCCGCAAGCTGCCGCTGGAATCTGAGAAGGCTGATTTCGTTTTCATCGATCCGCCGTATTCCACGCACATCGAATACTCCGACGATCCCCGCTGCATCGGCCGGCTTGACGCCAGCGGCGACGCCTATTACCAGGCCATGACCGAGGTCATCGGTGAGATCCACCGCATCCTGCGCCCCGACCGCTACATGGGCCTGTATGTGAGCGATTCCTTCGTAAAGGGCGAGGGCTTCATCCCGATCGGATTCCGCCTCTTTGAGATATTGAAATTGAAATTCGCGCCGGTCGACATCATCGCCGTCGTGCGTCACAACAAAACGCTCACGCAAGGCAACTACCGCGCCGCCGCCGAAACCGGCAATTTTTTCCTGCGCGGTTTCAACTACCTGTTCATCATGCACAAGTCGCCAAAAGCGGAAAAGAAGTGATTGGCCCCCCCAACGAAGGGGAATGTGGCCGCCGCGCATCACCTGCGCCTCGCCCGCGGGTCAGTCCGGCTCCTCGGCGCTTTCGCGCAGGCGGTAGCCGACGCCGCGGACGGTGTGGACCAGCCAGCTTGCGTTGCCGAGTTTCTTGCGGATGGCCGTGACATGTACATCGATGGCCCGATCGGTCACGAAGACGTCGGCGCCCATGGCCTTGTCCATGAGCTGATCGCGCGTGAGCACGCGGCCGCGGGCGGTGATCAGGGCGGTCAGGAGTTTGAATTCGGTCAATGTGAGCTTGATCGTTTCGCCCGAGCAGGTGGCTTCGTGTTTTGACGTGTCGATCGTCAACGGCCCGGCGCGGAGCGTGCCATCGGCCGTGGGCACGGCGGTTTCGGTGCGGCGCAGCACGGAATTCAACCGCGCCAGCAGGATCTTCATGCTAAACGGCTTGGTGACATAATCGTCGGCCCCCAGCGTCAGGCCGACCACGACATCGGTTTCCTCACCCTTGGCCGTGAGCATGATGATGGGGATCGGGTTGGTGCGGGGTTCAGCCTTGAGGCGTCGTGCGACATCCAGACCCGAGATTCCGGGGAGCATGAGATCGAGGATGATGATGTCGGGGAGCTGAGCGGTGGCGACTTCAAGGGCGTCGTTGCCGGTGCCGGCCGCCACGACGTCATAGCCGTTGCGGGCGAGGTTGAAGCTGATCAATTCGACGAGATCCTTCTCGTCATCGACGACCAGGACGCGTTTCTTTCGCAATGAAGCGGCCGGCGCCGACGACGTGCCGCCGCGCGAGGCTGGCGATGCCAGGGAGAAACCGACGGTGGACGTCGAACGGGATGAATCATGGATTGGCGTCATGCCCATGCTCCTGAGTCGGATGGCTCGCCCGCGCCCAACAGGCAGGGCACGGGTCGGCGGCTCAATTTTGTGGTCTACCTTGAACACTCGGTGGCTTTGGGTCAAGTGGCTAACGCGGCATTAACAATCGAATCGACAAACTCCCGGAGTCTGGGGATCTCGATCCAGCAGATCGTGCCTTGCCTCGCGCGCCGGCCGTGTGGGGTTTTGCGCCGGATAGGCAATTTGGTAAGGCCAACTACGCCTGCAACTCGCAATGCGAGCCCATCCGGCGCAATCATCGCCGGAATACATGATTGGGCCTTGCTTGCCCCGTTTTGAATATTACGATGTCGGCCATAACAGCTTCCCTTCTTCCCAGGAGAACAGACGATGTCCGAAATCAATCGGCGAGAATTCATTGCGGCAGCGGCGGCAACGGCCACGTGCGCGTTCTGCCACTGCCAGACAGCCCTCGCTCAAACAACTGCACCTGCGACGATTCCATCGGCCAAGACTGTGGACGTCGGCCCCAAATCAGACTACGCGGCCGACGGCATGCATGACAAATTCATCGCCACCGATCACATTGTTGTCACCCGCGAGAGCGGAAAGATCTTTGCCAGCAGCAGCAAATGCACCCACCAGGGCGTCGACGTACGCATCCAGGGCACGCAATTGTACTGCCCCAAGCACAAAGCGCTCTTCTCGGCCGAAGGCGCCAGGGTCAGCGGCCCGCCAAAAACATCCCTGCCGCGATTTGGCATCCGTCTGGATTCCAACGGCCATCTCATTGTGGACCTGAGCACTCAGTTCCCCGAGGCGAAATGGGCCGATCCGGCCAGTTTTGTCACGGCCTGACGCTCCTGACCCGCAATTTGCCGGCAGTGATTCAGATTTTTCTTGCCAATCGGAAATTGGCGCCTAGAATTCCGGGCCAATTCATCTAACCCTTTTGCCAGGAGGACAGTGTATGGCGGAGATCAATCGACGCGAGTTTATGACGGCTGCGGCTGCGGCGACGGCGGCGTGTGCTCTGTGCCGAGGCCATGAAGCCCAGGCACAAACAACTGCGCCCACAACGATGCCAATGGCAAAGTCCGTTGATGTCGGACCCAAAGCGGATTATGCGGCCGATGGCATGCACGACAAGTTTATCGCCGCCGACCACATCGTGGTTACTCGCGAAAACGGCAAGATCTTCGCCAGCAGCAGCAAATGTACCCACCAGGGCGCGGACGTGCAGATTCAGGGCGCGATCTTGTTCTGCCCCAAGCACAAGAGCATGTTTACCCCCGAAGGCGTGCGCACGGCCGGCCCCGCGAAAACCTCGCTGCCACGCTATGCGATCAGCGTGAATTCCGACGGCCATATCGTCGTTGATCTCTCTCGCCAATTCCCCGAAGCCAACTGGAGCGACCCGGCGAGTTTCGTCACCGCCTGACGAAGCTCCGGCGACCAAATTCAACATGCCATTACCGCTCGGTGCCGTCGATGACGATGCCGGGCCAGAAGATGCCGTATGCATTGGCGGGGACCGCCCGTGAATTGGATTCCATAGGCGCGGCTCCGATGATCGGACAATGGTAGATGCTCGCCGCCAACGGCGACAGCGGCGATGCCGCTGGAGAATCCGTCGCCGCCATTGGCGCGGCTGCCGCCGCTTTGGCGCGTGCGTGGCCGATAATGGTGACCTCCGGCGGACGCGGGCCGTCGGCGAATTGCCAGCGCAGTGCCAGCGGCTTACCGGTAGATTGGCAGATGACCGACACGTCGCCGGCCTGGCGGGGGTTTTCGACGGCCGGGATGGTGAAGCCGTCGAACGGGATGATCGAATCGGCGGCGCGATCGCATTGCTGGATGATCCAGCGATCGGTGCGTTCGATCCGGGGCGTTCGAAGAACGACATCGGCATTCGCGCAGGCAACCAGCGGCTGGGCGTTCTGCCATGCCGATATGCCCGCCACGGCGAAAACAACGGCAACAGCGAACGCCGGTAGCATCCGGCGCGAACGCCACAGTGAAATTCCCACCAGCAGCAACCCGGCCGCAAGTCCCATCAGCCACGCCTGCCGCCGGGTGAAATCCGTCAAGCCGGGCCGCCACGATGAATACAGTGCATTGGCTCCCGCCGCCGATTGCGGCGCCAGCGGCGGGGGACCGGCCAGAACGTAGAATCGGCCATCCGCTCGCCATGGCCAAAGACCATCCGGCGGCACATCGGCGGCAACGACCAGAACCGTTCCCCCGGCCAGAAGCGTCCCGACGGCATCATCCGACAGATCGCGGACTTGCTTGGTGGTCAGGACCAGCAAGTCGATAGTCGTATACGCAACGGCCGGGCCGGGCAGCGGATTGGCCGCGTCCAGACGCAGCGCGGTCGCGGTCTTCCCCGGTGCCAGCGATCTGGCCACATCGTCCAGCGCCACCCGATCATCGGCGCTGGCGATCAATATATCGGCAGGCGTGAGTTCGTGCAGGGGAAGGCGAGCATCGATCGAGCCATCGGTCGAATGCAGCGAAACCGCGTCGATTGACCCGATGGGCAGGAACGGCGCCAAGCCTGCTGGATCGGGTGCGCCAATGATAGTGGCAACAGCCGCATCGGCACGCAAAGTGAAAGGTGGGATCGTACCCCGGCCGTTCCATTGCACGGGCATATACCGGCCGGGGCGGTAATAGCCGGATAGCGGGAGGTTTGCACGGAAATCGACAGCGGCATGGCCAGCGCTGGTCAGGAGAGTGCCCCAGAGCAACACTGCGGCCATGAGCGCGCCCGATATGCCGCGCAGCCGTCTTCTTCTCCTCACTTTGTACACAGGGGCAGGATAGAAGTGGGGGTTCTTCGCCAGCAGCTTTGCAAGGCTCATTCCGCGAGCAGCGCCGCAGTGGTCGGCCCCCACCGCAACCCTCCCCCTGAGTAAAAGGGGAGGGGGTAAGTGCACACGCGCTAATTCCGCAGGCCGATATTTGATGTGTCGCTTCCGGCCGCCGAGTCGATGTTCTCCTGTTCGACTTGTCGGCGCAGGCTCTCCTGCCACAGATCGCGCAGGCCCCGGCCGACCTGATCGACGGCCAGGTACATGATCCCCGCGCCCATCGTGATGAAAACGACGGCCGCTTCCCAGACGTAATCGCGATATTGGTACAGCCACTGCAATTTCCACCGGGCGACGTGTGCCACAATGATCCATAGGCCGCACCAGACGGCGCACGTAAATACCATAAAGAACGCCAGCGGCAAAGGCAGCCGGTTGGAGGGTGGAGTCTGATCGGTCATGTCGATGAGTAATACACCCGCAACGCCCGGATGTTTCAAGGACGAAGGGCGAAAATGCCGCCAAGACCGTGATTTCGGCATTTTTTCTATGACGCGACGGGCAGATAAGCGACAGAAAAGAAGATCCGTAACGATTTGCAGCAGCGGGAGATATGATGCGTTGGCAGGGTGCCGCCTGACGCGGCAATTCTGCAATTTTCCGGCGCGCGGCCAGAGAGATATTGATATGATGATTCCATGGCCGGTTGGCGGCCTTTCCAGAGGTGAGCATGTCCGAATCCGATCCCAATGGTCCCCACCCGCTTGATTACGCGAATCCGCGGCATTTCCCAAACCCGCGATGGCACTGGTCGACTTGGTTGCTCTTGGCGATCGTGTTGGCAATTTGGCTGCCGATCGGCTTCTGGGTGGCATTGAAGCAGAGGCAATCTGGCGTGGGATATTACACCTCCGGGATCAATATCAAGTCAGCGGCCAATTTGCGTTCGATCGGGGAGGCGATCCAAATGTACACGGCGGATAACCAGGGCGAATATCCCGACTCACTTCGCACGATCCTCGCGACCGAGGATGTTACCAGTGGGATCTTCGTGTCGCCTCTCAGCAACGACTCACCGGCCGATGGACCGACGACGCAGGCGATTCTGGATCAATTGATGACTCCTGGGCATTGCTCCTATGTCTATCTCGGCCGAGGTTTGACGACGAAGACCGTAACCAGCGACATGATCATCGCGTACGAACGGCCTGGCAACTATCGGAGTGGCGGCACCTACGTGCTCTTCGGCGACGGGCACGTTGAGTATGTTCTCGGCGCCCAAGCAACCACGATTGCCAAGCGGGCGACGACGGGGCCATTTCCGGTGACGATGCCGACGACCTTGCCGTCGAATTGAAAAA
Source organism: uncultured Tepidisphaeraceae bacterium (assembly GCA_964420285.1). GTDB lineage: Bacteria > Planctomycetota > Phycisphaerae > Tepidisphaerales > Tepidisphaeraceae > CAYQTE01. The sequence continues at coordinate 9,256 of CAYQTE010000078.1, read as the reverse complement.
CTCAACGCAGGTCTCAGCCGCGCTGGGCCGCCACGGCAGCGAAGGCCTCTTTGGCGGCGGCGAGGGTTTGGTCTATGGCCTCTTTGGTGTGCTCGAGACTGACAAACATCGCTTCGTATTGGCTGGGGGCGAGCAGCACGCCGCTCTTGCGCATCGAGTGGAAAAATGTCGTGAATGATTCGGTGTTGCAACTTGTGGCGGCGGCGTAGTTTGTGACCGGCGTGTTGCGCTTGCGCGTGAAGAAGGGCGTGAGCATCGAGCCGACGCGGTTGACCGTCAGGGGAACTTTCGCGGCGGCGGCGCACGCGGTCAGGCCGGTGGCCAGTTCGGCGGCGCGCTCCTCCAGCGTGTCGTAGCTGCCGGGCTCTTTGAGGATGTCCAATGTGGCGATGCCGGCGGCCATGGCGACGGGGTTGCCGCTGAGCGTGCCGGCTTGATAGACGTTGCCGGCGGGGCTGATTTGTTCCATGAGATGTTTGGGTCCGGCATAGGCGCCGGCGGGCAGGCCGCCGCCGATGACTTTGGCCAAACAGGTGATGTCGGGGCGAATATCGTAGAGAACCTGAGCGCCACCCCAGGCGACGCGGAAGCCGGTCATCACTTCGTCGAAGATGAGCAACGCTCCGTGCTGATCGCACAGGGTCCGCAGGCCGGCGAGATATCCGTCGGCGGGGGGGATGACGCCCATGTTCCCTGCGACGGGTTCGACGATAAACGCGGCGATCTGGTTGCGATGTTTCTCAAAGGCGGACTTGGCGCTGGCCAGGTCGTTGTAATCGACGAGGATGGTATCGGCGACAGTCGCGGCAGGGACGCCGGGGCTGCTGGGCGCGCCGAGCGTGAGGGCGCCGCTGCCGGCCTGTACGAGCAGGGGATCGGCATGCCCGTGGTAGCAGCCGACGCATTTGACGATCTTGGTGCGCCCGGTGGCGGCGCGGGCGAGGCGAAGGGCGCTCATGACGGCCTCGGTGCCGCTGTTGACGAAGCGGATCATATCGGCCGCGGGAAGGGCATCGGTGATAATAGTGGCAAGTTGCGTCTCGGATTCACTGGGCGCGCCGAAGCCGCTGCCGCGGCCGATGGCTTTGGAGACGGCCGCGACGATCCGCTCATGGGCATGTCCGGCGATGAGCGGGCCGTAGGCGCAGACGTAGTCGATATAGGAGTTTCCGTCGATATCCTTGACGATGCAGCCGGAGCCTTCACGGATGAAGACGGGCGTCCCGCCGACGGCCTTGTAGGCGCGGACGGGCGAGGATACGCCGCCGGGCATGACCTGCTGGGCCTTGCGGAAAGCGGCTTCGGAATTCACGGTGGGACGGTCGGTTTTGTCGGGCATGTTGGTTCGGACCTTTTTGGATACGCGGAAAAATCAATTGAACCGCCAAGTGCGCCAAGAACGCCAATGGCGTCTTATTTGCGTTGTGTTCTTGGCGATCTTGGCGCACTTGGCGGTTTGAATTTTTGTCAGTTGCATTGGCTTCCTCGTGTCCTCATGCGATAAGTCGCAATTCTTCATGGGCTGCTCGCAGCAGGTCCTTCCGCGGCGGCGGCGGCTTGTTCGGAGAGGATGCGCTTGAGAACCTTTCCCGTGGGCGAACGCGGAAGCTGTTCGACGAAATACACTTCGCGCGGGATTTTCCATTGCGGCAATGCCTGTTCGCGGCAGAAATCGCGAAGGGCATCGCCGGTGGACGTTGCCGCCTCCTTAAGAACGATGAACGCGACGATCAGTTCGCCTCGCCGCGCATCGCGGCGGCCCACGACTGCGGCCTCGGCAACGGCCTCGTGCTTGGTCAGCACCTCTTCGATCTCGCGCGGATACGCCTTCTCCCCGGCCACAATAATCATGTCTTTCTTGCGACCGGTGATGTGAAGGAATCCCTCGCCGTCCATCTTGCCAAGGTCGCCGGTTTTGAAGAAACCGTCGGGGCTGAACACTTGCGCCGTCTCGGCCGGGAGATTGTGATACCCCTTCATAATCATCGGCCCGTGCAGCCAGACTTCGCCGATGGAATTGACCGGCAGGGGATTGCCATCATCATCGACAATCCTGACCTGCACGGGCGCCAGCGGCCTGCCCACGCTGCCGTACTGGCTGCATTGTGGCACATTGACGGCGATAACCGGGCTGGTTTCGGTCAGGCCGTAACCTTCGTAGAGCGGCTGGTTAAACCGTTCGCGAAATTTCTGGACCAATGCGGCCGGCAACGGCTCGCCGCCGGTGAGCATGGCGTACATCTGCTTGAAATCATCGGCCGTGGCACTTTTGAGATTGGCGATGGCGGCGTACATGCTGGGGACGGCGAACATGAGCGAGACGTTGTGCTTCTTGATGGCGTTCCAGGCCGCGACGGGGCTGAAGCGGGCGATGTAGACGGTGAGCGATCCCAGTTGGATGGGAGCGAGCATCATGCCGGTTAATCCGAAGGCGTGAAAGAGCGGAATCACGCCAAGGAACACGTGCTTCTCCTTGAGTGCCGCCTGCACGATCGAGGCGTCAACATCGCTTTGCAGATTGTTGTACGTCAGCTCGACTCCCTTGGGCAGTCCGCTGGTGCCGCTGGTGTACATGAGCACCGCCAGATCGTCGGGAGATTTGGCCGGGACAATGGCGCTGTCGGGAGGCAGCTCGGCAATCGGCGTTGGCCTGGGAAGTTGTAGCAGGTCGATGAGGTTCAGGCCGGAATCCTTGAGCCGCCCGATCAGCGGTGGGATACTCAGGATGGTGTCGATGCCGCTGTCTTTGAGCACGTGTGCGATCTCGCGGTCGCCCAGGAGGAAATTGATGGGGACGACGGCCTTGCCCGCCAGGAGTGTTCCGTAGAAACTGGCCACGAACCCGACGCCCGCGGGCAGCATGAGCCCGACGGTCGGCCGGGTCGTGCGTGCGGCGAGCATGCGGCTCAGTCCAATGGACATGGCGGCCAATTGGGCGTAGGTGTATTGGCCCTGGTCGTCGATAATGGCCGGTTCGTTTGGCTTTTCGCGTGCGTGGCTGAGAATCGGCTCGACAAGCATGAGGTAACCTCGGTCAGACAACGCGGCCCGGCGCCGGCACAGTCGGCGACGTTCGGGCGATGCAACGACTGGCCACTATAGCTTCGGAGGCACGGATGCGAAATGCGAAAGATCGATGGATTGCACACGGATTGAGTTGGGCTTGTGCGTGGGGCATGGTTCTGGCGGGCGGATGCACATCGGTCAATCCCGCGGCCAACACGTATCTGGACAAGGCGAACACCGAACTTCGCGAGGCGCAATATGCTTCGGCGTTTGTTTCGGCCGACGCGGCGGTCCGCGCCGATCCGACCGGCCCGACGGCCGCCGCGGCGTATTACGACCGCGGGCGGGCGATCGAGGACCGGCCCAAGAAGGACCAGGCCGCCAGCTTTGCCGATCTGCATCAGGCGGCCGGCGATTACCAGCGCGCGATCGTCGCACTGCAATACACGATGAACAAGTCGCTGGAGGGACAGATTCGCGCCCAGTTGGGCAGCGTGTCGATCGAGTTGGACGATTACCCCACCGCCGCGATGCAGCTTTCCGTGGCCGTCAATCTGCTGGAGGACGACGCCAGCAAGCGCGAGGCGATGTACGGCCTGGGTCTCAGCCAGCAGCGGCTGGGGCGGTTCGATGACGCGGACCAAACCTTTGGCAGGGTCGAGGAACTGTATCCGGGCACGGACGCGGCGAACATGTCGAAAATGCACGCCGGCACGCGGGCGTTTTATGTAACGGTTGGAGCATTCACGGCGGAAGGGGATGTGACGCGAGCCTCGGCGCGTCTGGCCAAGGCCGGATTTGCGGCGCGCGTGGAACATGGCGCCAACGGCGTGACGACAGTGCTGGCGGGGCCGTTTTCGAGCTACACGGGCGCCAAGGCGCTGCAAGGATCCCTGGCGCCGGATTTTCCGGGGTCGATGATCGTGCCGTGAGCGGCAGGGGACCAGCGGGATCGTCGTAATCGCGTCGCGGCCAATGAGTTAGGGCGCGGGGCCGGTTTGGATCAGGACTGGCTGCAAGAGTGGCTGGAGGTGATGGAATTGTCTTGATATCGGCCAGAGTTGTTGTATAGTGGCGGGCGCACAAAAGATCTTTTCGACTCAGGGGCGAGGATGCCGGATTTGTGCATCAAAGGGTCAGTCATCCGGCATTACGGCGCGAGTCACGAAAGGGTGAGGCCAACATGAAAGACGGGCAACTCAGGGCGGATTCGGCAAGCTCGGCGCGGGCGGATGCGAAACAAATCACAATGGACTGGCTTGAGCCTCGTATGTTTCTGTCGGTGGCGCCGATACCTGTCGTGCAGAACGGGATTTTGAAAATCTGGGGTACGCCGGGGGATGATACGATCACAGTGCAGACCGCGGGATTTGACACCATGACGGGTGGCCCGACTGAATACGACGTCGTCGTCGACGGAGTCACCACGACGTTCCCTTATGCGGGTATCAGAGGCGTTCGTGTGCATGCTGGGGCGGGAAATGATTCGATCGATCTGTACATCGAAGCGCCGAATACCGTTCCCGGCAGCAACGGCGAGACCGTCCTGCTGCTTCCCAACACGGATCAGACCGTTGTCATGGTTCCGGCGACTGTGTTTGGAGGACGGGGCGATGACTCGATCATCGGCAGCGGCGCCCCGTGCGTGCTGCGCGGCGGGCCGGGCAATGACACGATTACGGGGTACGGCCAGATTTACGGCGGCCAAGGCAACGACAATATCACCGTCAGCGCGTATAACACGTCGGTCAACGGCGGCTTGGGCGATGACACGATCTACAATGGCACTCAGCCAACCGACACCGTTCTGGGCGGTGGGGGCAACGACACGATCGAAGGCAGTTCAACGCCTTATAATCTGCCGCAAACTTACTACATCGATTAACGCTCCGACTCGAACAGGTCATCGTGTAATGGCACGCCGGCAAACGAGGCCATCGGCTGCGCCACGGCGGACTCCAGCAGTCCCAAGTCACGAATGCCCGGATCGCCGCCGTATTGATCGATTTGATCGGCGTGGATCTTCAAGACATCATGAGTCGCGTGAAACTCCGGCACGGTCGCTCACTCGGCAAGACGTTTGAGATCCGCTCCGTAACGGGCGTTGATCTTGGCCAGCGCGGCGCGAAGTCTTCGATCTCTCGCGGTGTCGCGCACGGGGGAAATGAGCAACCCGTTGCCGTTAGTCGTCAGTTCCAGCGGCGTGTCGGCGTCGATCTGGAGCATGTCCAGAATCGGCTTGTCGATCACCAATGCCAGGCTGTTGCCGTGTTTGATGAGCGTCTTGGTCATGTGCGGCCTGCCCAGGTCGTATACACATAGTATATACGGCCGAGCGCGCTTCGGCAAATGCCGATTGTTGCGTTCTATCCCAGCTTCTTGAGGAACTCCCCGATCCGATCCAGTCCCTTGTCGATGTTCTCCATGCTGGTGGCGAAGGATAGGCGCACGTGCGTATCGAAACCGCTGTCGTTGCCGGGGACCACCGCGACGTGGTTCTGTTCCAGAAGGGCGGCCGAAAAACTTACGGCATCGGTAATCGTCGTCGCGCCGGCCTTCTTGCCGAAATACCGGCCGATGTTGGGAAACGCGTAGAACGCGCCTTGCGGCTTGACGCAGGTGACGTCGGGCAGTGCGGTGAGGCGTTGCCACATGTGCTGGCCGCGTTTTTGGAACTGATCGCGCATCTGGCTGGTGGCTTCCTTGCCGCGCGGATCGGTCAGGGCAACGATGGCCGCCTGCTGGGTGAAGCTGGTAATGTGGCTGGTCATCTGACTTTGCAGCTTGTTGATGGCGTCGATGACGACCTTGGGCCCGCCGATATAGCCGATGCGCCAGCCGGTCATGGCGAAGGTCTTGCTGTGGCAGTTGAAGGTGAGCGTGCGATCAAGCAGACCGGGCGCCAGCGTGGCGAAACTGACAAACTCGACGCCATAGATCAGCTTTTCGTATATTTCATCGCTGAAAACGATCAGATCGGGATGAGCGGCGGCGATTTTGGCCAATTCGGTCAGTTCCGAGGGCGTGTAGGCGTGACCGGCCGGGTTGCTCGGGGAGTTGATAAGCAAAATACGCGTCTTAGGGGTGATCGCGTCGGAAAGCTGCCTTGGCGTGATGCGGAAGCCGTTGGATTCCTCGCCGCGGACAACGCGGGGGATGCCGCCGGCCAATTTGACCTGCTCCGGATAACTCACCCAATAGGGGGAGAGGATCAGCACCTCATCACCCGGATTGACCAGGGCCTGGAACGCCATATAGAGGCAATGTTTGCCGCCGGCGCCGGTGGTGATCTGATCCGGGGCGTACGGTAAGTTGTTTTCTGCCTTGAACTTATTGGAGATCGCGACTTTCAGTTCAGGGATACAGGGAGTGGGCGTATATTTGGTCTGCCCCTTATCGAGGGCGGCCTTGGCGGCATCCTTGATGAACGCCGGCGTGTCAAAATCCGGCTCCCCGGCCCCAAATCCGACGACATCAACACCCGCTTTGCGCAGTGCGGCCGCCTTGGCGCTGACCGCCAGGGTGATTGACTCCGAAACAAGACTCATCCGATCCGCCAGCTTGACCATGAAACCTCCGCCGGTTAAGCGACATTGCACCAAATCACGCACAACGTATCGGGCCGACGCGTTCGGTTCAAGCGGCCCCGAACGATCCGGGTGGCCGGGCGGCAGCGAAAAATATTTTTCGTGATGTGGAACTTTTTGGTCCTCCGTGCGTCGGAAGGTCAGTCGCGGTATGATGCGCAACGCACATTTGAGGAGGACAGCCATGTTGATTCATCGAGCGGCTCGGTTGGGATTGCTGGCGATTCTGGGCGCTGGAGCACTGCTTTTTGCAGCGGATGCACCGGCGCCGGCACCGGCCAGCGATCATATGCTGGCGTATGTTTCCACGGATAAGCCGATCTATCGCATCGGCGAAAAGGTCTATCTGCGGGCGGTCCTGCTCGGCGCCGATGATCATAAGCCGGCGGCCAGTGGGCAGATGTATTACAGCACGCTCACGATCACCGGCCCCAAGGGCGACACCATCACCACGGCCAACAACGTGCAGGTGCAGGACAGCACGGCGGGGTATGCCTGGGATGTGCCGCCCGATGTCGCCGGCGGGGAATACAAGGCGACGTTCAGCTTCCCCAATAACGGGTATCCGGCGGCAACAAGGAAGTTTGATGTGCGCGCCTACCGGGCGCCGCGGATCAAAGGGGAGATCATCTTCGTGCGCGATGGGTATGGCGCGGGAGATACCGTCAAGGCGACCATGCACGTCGATCGGGCCGAGGGTGGCGTGCCGGCCGGTGCGACGGTGTCGGCTAATGCGATTGTTGATGGTCAGGATGTGTGGACGGGCTCGACGACCGTCGATGCGCTTGGCAACTGTGCAGTCCAGTTCCCGCTGCCCAAGCAGATTGAGAAGGGCGAGGGCACATTGTCCCTGTCGGTGAACGACAGCGGGACTGTCGAAGCGATCGCCAAGACGATCCCAATCCTCGTCAATACGGTGGACATCGCGGTCTATCCCGAAGGCGGGGAATTGATCGCCGGGACAAACTGCCGGGTGTACGTTGAAGGCCGGACGCCGGCCCAGAAGCCGGCAGACCTGGCCGGGTGGATTGTCGATTCCAAGGGCAAGCAGATCGTGGCAATCAAGACTGAACATGAAGGGCGCGGCAGAGTTGAGTTCACACCCGTGGCCCGGGAGAAGTATTCGATCAAGCTGTCGGAGCCGGCGGGGATCGACAAGCTCTTCCCGCTGCCGGCCGTGAAGCTGGACGGCGTATCGATCGTGAGCGATCAGGACACGGCCGCTCCCGGTGAGGCGATCAAGATGCACATTGCCTCGCCCAGCGGCGGGCAGATGAAAGTCACGTTGAAGAAACATGAAACGGTTGTCGCGACGACGACAATCGACGTGCCGTCGGACAAGCCGGCCGCCATCGCGCTGACGCCGCCGGATTGGGCGGACGGCGTGATGGTCGCCACGGTGTGGAGCGCCGAAAGTAATGCACCGCTGGCCGAACGGCTGGTGTTCCGTCAACCCAAGACCAATCTGGTTGTGAAGGTGACGGCCGACAAAGCGCAATACACCCCCGGCGATTCAGCGTCGGTCACAGTGACGACGACGGATGCGGCCGGCAAGCCGGTGGCGGCGACGGTGGGAATCACCGTCAGTGATGACAGCATTCCCAAGATGCTGGAGCAGCGTGATCGCCCGCCGAGGCTGGATGCGATGGTGCTGCTGGAAAGCGATGTGAAGGAACTGGAGGATGCACAGGTTTATTTCGATCCGACCAATCCGAAGGCGTCACAGGACATCGACCTTCTGCTGGGCACGCAGGGATGGCGGAGGTTTGCGACGCTTGACGAAACGCAGTTTTTGACCACCTACAAGGACCAGGGCCGTCGAGCCTTGGCGACGCTGACGCCGCCGGTGCGGAGTGTTGTAACTCGTGGCATCGCGGTGGGTGGCGCCGGCGGTGGTGGTCGCGGCGGTAGGGGCGGGGCTGCGTTCGGCGCTGCTCCGGGCGGTGCAATGGTGATGAACGGCGCGGCCGCCGCCGGTGCACCAGTGCCCGCACCGATGGTTCGCGAAGCCGTTCCGGCTAACAATCCACAAGTTGACGCCCAACTCCAGGCCAAGCTGGCCGCACAGCCCGCGTTGCCGGGTCCGGCGGCTGCCATGCCCCCGCCGGCCGCACCGATGCCCCCGGCGGGCATTCCGGCTGGTGCCGGCGCCGATGCGGCTGCCGTCGCCGGTCCGATGATCCCGGCTGGTGGCGCTGGCCGCGGCCGGGGCGGCGGTGGTGGCGGCCTTGGCGGAATGGCGATGGCGGCGCGGCCCATCATGCCCCCCGTCCGCATCTACGCCCACGACCTCAGCCCCAACCGTGATCCCTCCCAACGCACCGATTTCACCGAGACGCTCTACTGGGCGGCCGCGGTGAATACCGATGCCACCACCGGGTCGGCCACGATTTCGTTCCATCTCAATGACTCTGTTACCACATTCAAGGCGACGGCCGATGCGTTCAACGGCGATGGGACGCTTGGTACCGGTTCGGCGATGGTGACATCGATCCAGCCGTTCTATGTCGAGCCGAAGATTCCGCTGGAAGTCTCGGCCGGCGATAAGATTCGCCTGCCCATCGAGACCGTCAACCAGAGCGGCGAAGACCTCAAGAATGTGAAACTGAGCGTGTTCGCCAGCGAAGGCATCCAGGCCGGAACGATTGATCCGTTCGATATCG
>CAYQTE010000077.1:0-20209 GCA_964420285.1 uncultured Tepidisphaeraceae bacterium | reverse complement strand
CGGCCAGCCGGAGCATTTTGTACGCATATAAGGACGCGAAATATCAATCGATCGCCAGTGATTGGCGCAAATGCGTCGAACGGGCGGTGCTGGATATGAAGAACGATCTGGCGGGGATGTTGCAGGCTGGGTGAGGGATCGCAAAGAATCACAGCGTCAACCCTTGGCGCGCGAACTTGTCGATGACCGCCTGGGCGATTTCGGCCTCTTGCCCATGATGTGGCGCGCCGGGTTCACGCCGAAGCTTCGCCGCCGCATCGAAGATCGGAGCGAGAATCTGCCCGACGGTCGGGCTGGTCACGTCGTGCTTCGCGGTCCCTGCCGCCCGTTCGCAGGGTTTCGACCATCGCCGCGATTGCCTCGGCAACCGGGTCCGGAAGATCATGGACATCTATCGACTGCATAAACTCATGATATCAACTTCGCCACGGTCGTGTCTCTTTCGAGCAGAACGGTTATTCACCGCGGCCTTCGTAGATGCTCTCGCGGCTGTCATCGACCGCAAAGTCCGTCGGATAGGCCGACGCTCGCGAAGCGACTTCTTTCATCCAGGCATCGAACTCGGCCGCCCACTGGCCGTTCGATCTCTCGGCGGCGCCGGCCAGCTCGAGCTTCTCCTCTACAACTTCCCGAACGAACGTACCTACGTCCTTTCCGGAGGCCGCGGCTCGTTCGCGTAATCTCGCTTCTACTTCTGGCGTAAAGGGAATAGTCAGGCTCATACCTTTAATTGTATCACGGCCAAAGCGGCGCGGCGAGCAAACCTGTCGATTCCGGCAAGCCGCACATCAAATTGGCATTTTGTACGGCCTGGCCGGCGGCGCCTTTGCCGAGGTTGTCGATGGCGCTGACAGCGATGATCGAGTTACGTGCGGGGTCGGCGGCGTAACTGATGAAGACAAGGTTCGTGCCCAATGCCCATTTCGTGTGCGGGGGATCGTCTACGATTCTGACGAAACTCCGGCCGGCGTAGAAATCTCTGGCCGCGGTGGCGCAGGCATCGGCGGTGGCCGAACCGGTCGCGTAACAGGTCGCCAGAATGCCGCGCGTCATGGGGATCAGGTGCGGAGTGAAGAGGACCGACGGTGCGGCGGAGCCGGCGGTGGAAAATCTGGCCAGAGCCTTGGTGATTTCCGGCTGCTGGGCGTGTTTGAACAGGCCGTACGCGCAGACATCTTCGTTGACCTCGGCGAAACCGAATGTCGAGCCGCCGCCGCGGCCGGCGCCGCTCACGCCGCTCTTGGCGTCGATGATGATCGGGGCGGGGGCGATCAGACCGGCCGCAACCAATGGCGCCAGCGCGCTAATCGCGGCGACGGAATAACAGCCGGGATTGGCGATGCGCGTGGATTGGCGAATCTTCTCCGGCCATGCATCGGCCAGGCCGTACGTCCACCCTTCGACAAACCGGTGATCGCCGCCGATGTCGATGATCTTGACCCGCTGCGGGATCTTCGCCAGCGGCTCGGCCGATTGGCCGGTGGGGAGCGACGCGAACAGAAGATCGATATTCCCCGCAGCCACGGCGTCGGGGTGGAACTTCTCGATGGTCAGCGAGCCAATATCGCCGATGCCGGGGAAGCGGGTCGAGAGTTTCTGACCGGCCGAGCCCTCGCCGGCCACATAGACGACGCGGAATTCGGGATGGGCCGCGCAGAGGCGAAGAACCTCGCCGCCGCCGTAGCCGCTGACACCGACGATGCCGATACGAATGCTCATGGTGGTCGATCAATTCCCGGAGTACCGGGGATTGATGTTATTGGGTGATCGGGAATCTCGACGCGCCGGCTCGAACTAATTGCCGGCGGACTTGAGCTTGGCTTGGACCTGGTTTAGCGCGTCCTGCTGCTCATCGCGAATCTTGGCCAATTCCTGGGCCGTGGCGCCGCTGTTGTTGTTGCAATACTGGTTGAGCTTATCCAGCGTGGCCTGGCGGATTTGAGCCTCAGCCTGAAGCATATCGCGGGTCCCGACCACGTTGATCGTGTTGGCAGCCTGGGGATTTTGGGCGCTGATCTTGATGCCGATGAATATTCCAATGGCCAGCACCACGATGTGAATGACAGTATGGAAGACGAACTTGATCATGACTGTTTCCTCCGGTTCAATTTCTGACAACAGGTAAGGCGACGCCGCCGGTGCGGATTTTGTCCCATCCGCTGCCCAGGTCGCCGATCGGATCGGGGGGAAGGATATCGACCTTCTTCTCGCCCAGCCGGGCCTTGCCCGATTCGACCAATGCCTGGAACGAGCGGCACTCATCGAGAAGCCGCGTCAGGATTTCCTCTTCCGGCACGTTGGCCACTTTCTCGCCCTGCACGTAAATGATTCCGCGGCGATCCCCGGCGAATATGGCGATGTCCGCTCCCTCGCACTCGCCCGGGCCATTCACCACGCAACCCATCACCGCCACCTTGATCGGCAATCGAATGTGCGCGGCCAGTTCACGGCGGACATCCTGCACCAGCTTAAAGAGATCAACCTGGATACGGCCGCAGGTCGGGCAGGCGATCAGCTCCGCGCCCTTTCGCGGCCGCAAGCCCAGGACGTAGAGCATCTCCAGCCCATCCTCGACCTCATAGACGGGATCAGAAGCGTAGCTGATGCGGAGCGTGTCGCCGATGCCGCTGCACAGCAGATGCGCCAGCGGGACGATCGAGCGTATGGTGCCGGTCTCGCGCGGCCCGGCGTGCGTCACGCCCAGATGCAGCGGATAATCGAACCGCTTGGAGATTTCGGTATAGGCATCGATGACCAGCAGCGGGTCGATGCTCTTGGCGCTGATGCAGATGTCGTGGAAATCCTGCTCGTGGAAGATGTCCAGATATTCCTCGAGCTTGGCGATCATGATGGCCAGAAGGTGCCCATGCTTGCGATCGGAAAAGACGCCGCCGAGTTCCTTGAGCCGCTTCTGCTTGTCCTTGCGTTCGACGATCGAGCCCTCGTTGACGCCGACGCGGATGGGAATCTTTCGCGCCTTACACGCCTGAATGACATCGACGACCTGATGCCGGTCGCTGATGTTGCCGGGATTGAGCCGAATCTTGTGTACGCCCGCCTCGACGGCCTCCAGCGCCCGTTGAAAGTGGAAATGCACATCCGCCACGATCGGCACCTGCACCCGCGGCAGAATCTCCGCCAATGCCTGCGTATCCTTCTTCTCCGGCACCGCCACCCGCACAAAATCCGCACCCGCCGCCGCCAGCTTGTGAATCTCACGCACGCAGGCATCGATATCCCAGGTGTACCCGGCCGTCATGGTCTGCACACTGACGGGCGCATCCCCGCCGATCGACACGAACCCGTGCCGGGCATCGCCGAAGGTGATCTTTCGCGTTGGACGGCGAATCTGCATAGCCCATAATGGTACGAATGACGGCCGGCGAAAGCAAAATGGGGATGGGGGGCGGATGCGAATCTCGAAGTACCTTTGATCCATTGCATCCACTCACGTCAGGCCGATAATGGCCGGGCAAGTCCGGTGCTTTTTGGGAGTTCGCTATGATCCGATACACTTTCATTGTCGCGACCGTCGCCGCCACGCTTCTCGCGGTCGCTTCGCGCGCCGTCGCGCAAGCCGTGCCCGCTACGCCGCTGTTCCAAACGCTTCTCCAGGATCCCCTGTATCGCAAAGCCAAAGCCGCTGCGCTCGCCTTTCAGCGAAAGAGCTGGGAGCAGGGCATCGTCGGCACGGCGTTCCTCGAAGCCGGCGACGACGAAACCGTCATCGCGCTCGCCCGCGCCAGCCTCATCTACCCCACGAAAGACGGCCTGATCGCCGGCGTGGGCGGGGCCACCGTCGATCCGCTCATGTTTGGCGAATCGCTTTGGCATGCGGCCGATGTCACCAAAGACCCCGCGCTCCGCAAGGCCGCCGACACCATGCTCGATTTCACCCTTAACAAAGCCCCGCGCGCCGCCGATGGAACGATCTTCCACACCGGCCAGACGATCTGGTCCGATTCGTTCAACACCTCGCCGCCGTTCCTCGCCTATGCGGGCAAATACGATCAGGCCGTTCAGCAGATCGAGGGACACTGGAAACGCCTCTGGGATCCGCAGGCCAAACTCATCGCTCACCAGTGGAATGAAGCCGCCAATCGCTTTTCCAGTAAAACCCCCTGGGGCGGCGGCAACGGCTGGGCCGCGGCGGGAATCACTCGCGTCATCCGCTATCTTCCGGCCGATCATCAGGCGGATCGCGATAAGCTCATCGCCCACCTGAAGGATCTTCTGGACGGCTGCATCGCCCACCAGCGCCCCGACGGGCTGTTCAACGACACCGTCAATGATCCTAAGAGTTTCGTCGAAACCGATACGGCCCAGATGCTGGCCTATTCGATCTACGAATCCGTCCGTGGCGGATGGCTGGATAAGAGTTATCTTACCGCGGCCGACAAGATGCGCGCCGCCGCCCGTGGCAAAGTGGATGACGCCGGTTTCGTGCAGGGCGTCGCGACCGCCCCGACGTTCGACAAGCCCGGCGTCTCGCCCGAAGGCCAGGCGTTCTTTCTCATGATGGAAGCCGCCCACGCCAAGCTGGTTCAGGAAACAAAATAACCCGCGACAAACGCGGCGATCAAAGGAGTATTGGATGAAAGTGCTGGTCACCGGAGCGGCGGGGTTTGTCGGCAGTCGCCTGTGCAAGACTCTGTGCGCTCGCGGCGATCGCGTCGTCGGGATCGACAATCTCAACGATTATTATCCGCTGGTCCATAAGGAGCGGCATCTGGCGGACCTGTTGCCGCTGGCTGGCTTCACCTTCCTCAAGGCCGATCTCCGTGATGCCGATGCGATGGCGGCATTGTTCAAGGAACACCAACCCGGCGCGGTGGCGCATCTGGCGGCGATGGCGGCCGTACGCTACAGCGTCGAGCATCCGCTGATCTACGGCCAGGTCAACGTGCAGGGCTCGATGAATCTGCTGGACGCCGCCCGCCAGATCGGCGGAGTGCCGATGGTGCTGGCCAGCACCGGCTCCAGTTACGGCGCTGACACACCCACTCCGTTCGTTGAAACCGCCACCGCCGGCCGGCCGCTGGCGCCTTATCCGGCCAGCAAACGCGCCATGGAACTCATGGCACACAGCTACCACCATCTCTGGAAGTTCCCCATCACCTGTCTGCGCTTCTTCAACGTCTACGGCCCGCACGGCCGGCCGGACATGATGCCCTGGAAATGGTCGCAGCTCATCCACCGCGGTAAGCCGCTGACGCTGTACAACGGCGGCAAACTGCTGCGCGACTGGACCTACATCGACGACATTGTCGCCGGTTTCGTCGCCGCGCTCGACAAGCCGCTGGGCTATGAGATCATCAACCTCGGCTGCTCGCGGCCGGTGGAGAATATCGAGTTCGTTCATATCCTGGAGCGGCTGCTGAACCGCAAGGCGACGATCGTGGACATTCCGGTTCCCGCGTCCGAACCGCTGGTCACCTGGGCCGACATCGGCAAGGCGCGCAAGTTATTCGGATATGAACCGAAGGTCACGGTCGAACAGGGGCTTGGGCGATTCGTGGAGTGGATGAAGGAGCTGAATCTTCTCGATGCGGCCGAGTGATGGCGGCTGGGTTGCGCTGGGAAACAATTGCGATTGCGGTTCAACCCCTTTGCGTCGGCGAATTGTTCGGTATACTTCCCGCCGGTGCATCATGGCATTTGCTTTTGAAAATCTCCACGTTTACCAGCGTGCTCTGGACTTTGCCGATCAGGCCGGCGTCCTTACCGAGCAATTTCCCGATCGCTACGGCTCGCTTGCGGACCTGTTGGACAAGGCGGCCATCTCGATCGCCACCAATCTGGCCGAAGGCAACGGCCGGCGCGACAAGTCCTCGCGCCGCCATTATTTCGGGCTGGCCCGCGGCTTCGTGCAGGAATGCGTTCCGTTGCTGGAGCTGGCGCGGCGGCGGGAGTTGGTCAAGGAAGAAACCGTCAACCAGCTTCGCGACGATCTGGAAAACCTCTCGCGGAATCTCAGCGCGCTGATCAAGGGTCTGGACAAGGGCGATGGCCCGCCGATGCGCGGCGGGCGCGACAATTACCGCGGCGACCGCGAGAGTTCCTTTGTCTCCCGCGATCGCCCGTCGGGCACGGATGGCGCCGACGAGTTCCACGCGGACGGCTCAGACCGGGAAACCCCGCCGCCGCACGACGATTCGCCGGCGGAGCCGCCGCCCAGCGCGGAATAGTCGCCGGATTATTTCCCTTTCACCGCCGGGGCCACCTCTGCGATGGTGTCCTGCGCCGCCAGCAGTTCGCCGATCAGTCTTTGATGGCGCGGAACGAGCGTGATTTCGGCCTTGCCGTCGATGATGTTCTGGGTTTCCAGAATCTCGAACATCGAATCGGCGATTTCCGGATCCTGCGAGATCTTCTGCAGCGCCGCGCCGACAATCTCCGGACGCATGGCGGCGGCCTTGGCGAATTCGATCGCGGCCTGGCGCTCGGCCGTGCTGGTGATGATGCTCACCTGATTGGCCCCGTCCTGCTTGATGGCGCTGGTCACCTGGCGCAGGCGGTTGACGACTTTTTCCTCGATCTGCTGGATCATTCCCGCGTCGCGGAAATGGACCTTGCGGATGTAGACCGAGCCGAGCTTGTAGCCCCATTCCTCGGATTGCGGCGAAACCTCGGTGCGGACTGTCAGGCTCATCGTGTGGCGGTCTTCAAGCATGTCGGCCAGCTTCATGTTGCTCAGGCAGCGGACTGTCGCGTTGCCGACATTGGCGGCCAGCGAGCCTTTGGGGTCGGCGTTCTTGAAAAGATACGACACCGGATTGCTGATGAACATCTCGTACCAGATGCCGATCCCCATCGGGGCGCCTTCCTCCGAGTTAACCGGCTGGCTGCGCAGATAGGCCTGATCCAATGACATATCCAGCGTGTAGCAGCGGCCCAGGAAATTGACGAACAGCGCACGCAGTCCGAGCTTGGGCAGCAGCATATGCAGGCCGGGATCGTCCAGTTGGCCGATCACCTTGCCGAACAGCACGTACACCTTGCACTGGCGTTCCTGCACGATGGTGTACAGCCCGAACGCCTGCGCCACGCCGAAGATGATCGGCACGATGATGAATGACCCGAAGAACGCCGCAACGGCAGCGATGGCGAAATTATTCATGGCTGGCCTCCTGTATGACGCGACGGCATTCGCTGAACAGTTTCAGCCGCACATTGCGCAGATAGGCCGTCAGAACCTGCGGCCCGCTCTTTTTCAGTTCCCCCAGTTGTCCCGCCATCGCCATCAGCGGCTCGACTTCCGCCTGTGCCTTGAGCGTTTCAATCTCCACCGCCCTGCGCGACTGCACGATCTTCTGATCGGCCGACGCCTGCGCCAGGCTGATGTCGCTGGAGACCTGGTTGTACGCGGTGTTGATGGCGGCCAGTGCGGATTCCACATCGGGCGGCGGATCGATGCCGGTGATGAGCGAGGCGTCGAGCGCGATGCCGTAGCGCGCCTCGCTGGAGGCACATTCGCGGGCCATGTGATCGTTGATGTCGCTGAGGTTCTTGCGCAGGTCGTTGATCGAGATTCCCATCGCGGCTGTCGAAAGTTCGGTCTTGACCGGCGCATCGGCCGTCGGTTTGACCGGCGGCGCCTCGAAATTGGCGATGCGTTCGCGCAGCACGGAAACGAAATACCCCATGACATGAACGATGGGCGCGCCCACGCCGAACAGATAGGCGTACAGGTTCTTCTCCGCCACGCGATAGCGAATCTGCCCTTTGAGCCCGGTATTGAGCTGGTCCTTGGTGACGGCTTCCAGAACGGTACCCTGGTTGTTGGCCGCCGGGCTTTCCGGATCGAGCGCCATGTTCAGAGTCTGCGTGGCGACGGAAACCTTGTAGACCTTTTCCCACGGCCATTTGAAATACGGCCCGCCGGGATGAATGACCCGTACCTGCGGATAGCAATAGCGCTGCCGCTCATCGGGGGCCAGCGCCTGCGCGATCGGGTCTTGCAACGTGGTCGCATCCCCCACGCGCTCGGCCCGGCCGAAACTGGTCTTCACCGCCCGCTCGCTCTGGTTGACCGTATAAAACCCCATGACCAGGCAACGCACGACGAACCAGAGTGCGAAGCCCACCAGACACCCGAGAAATATCTCCTGCGGCATAGGTCGATTCCTCCTGTCCTGAGAGAAGAAGTGCGCCGGCAGCGACGGCGCGACGGCGGGGAGTGTACCGAATTATTTGGCCGATGGCATTATATTATGCGGCGGTGATTATATTTCGGTTGGCCGTCGAGGACGCAACGGAGTTGCGGTAAGCGGCGCGAAGGGACAGCCGTCTTTGGGCAGCCGCCGATCAGACCCCTGGCGCCGGCCCCCTGGTCATCCCGCTGGACAATCCGGCCCGTTGAACCTCAAATTGGGGCATTGTTGGAGCGAATGTCTATGAAAATGATAATTGCGATCATCCGGCCGGAGAAGTTGGAAGAGGTGCAGGCGGAACTCAACAAGCATGAGGTTTACCTGATGACCTGCTCGGACGTGCGCGGGTGCGGGCGGCAGCGGGGGTTTAAGGAACAGTACCGCGGGAGCGAAGGGGTGGTGCGGCTGCTGCCGAAGGTGAAGCTGGAGATCGCCGTCAATGACAGCTTTGTCGAGCCAACCGTGCGGTCGATCATGAAGGCAGCACATTCCGGCAACGTCGGCGATGGGAAGATCTTCGTCCTGCCGCTGGAGGATTGCTTCCGCATCCGCACCGGCGAAACCGGGGGGACGGCGATAGGGCCGTGAAATAATGCATAATGGACAATGCAGATTGATTCGCCCTTCACATTGTCAGTTGTTCATTGTCCATTATCCATTATTCCGGCTTTGCGGTTGCGAAACGGCGGGGTGGGTCTGTATCATTGTGTGCGTCGTCTTGCACGATAGCCACCGCGCGATCCGCGGTGGTTCGTGTTTTTTTTCCGCGTGGTGAATTGTCACAATGCCGGCAAATGCCGGCCGTGGGAGCGGTTTCATGCAGTTTGTCAGTGCCGAGGAAAAGGCCGTCCTGGAGCAAAAACGCGAGGAGCTTTACAAGGCGCAGCTCGATGTGCAGGAGCGGATTCGCCGGGCGGCCAGCCTGGGTGATCTGTCGGAGAACGCGGAATATCATTTCGCCAAGGAGGAAAACCGCAGCATCCAGCGGCAACTGGCCGAGTTGGAGAACAAGCTGAAGAACCTCTCGGTAGTCTCGTCGGATGACGTGCCGGACGACGTGGTCTTCATCGGGCACACGGTGAAGCTGTTGGACATGGACGACGACAGCGAACAGTTGGTGCGCCTGGTGGGCGAGGCGCAGCCGCCGTCGGGCGATGGGGATGTATTGCCCGTATCGGCCAACAGCCCGATGGGCGAGGCGCTGATGAAGGCGCGCGTGGGTGACGTGGTGAAGGTGAAGGCCCCTCGCGGGACGATGGAATTCAAAATATTGGGAATTGTTTAATTCGCACGTGGGATGGTCCGGGGCACTGGTTTGCCGGTTCAAGGTCCGATAGAATCGTCAGAATATGGACGGGGAAGCAATCGCAATTTCGCCGGGCGGGGCATCGGGGTACGGGTTTGCGCCCGTGCTCAACGCGAATGTTCTGGTGCTCAACAAGTTTTACCAGGCCATCCGCGTGGTGAACGTGCGCCGTGCGTTTTCCCTGCTCTGCCGCGAACTGGCGGAAGTTATTCACATCGAAGCGGCCAGCGACGGGCAGACCAAGTGGCAGAATTTCGATTTCGAGGGTTGGCGCGGGGTATCGGCCCTGAAGGCGGAATTTGAGCCGCAGGATTACGACTGGATTCACACGGTGCGCTGGCAGATCGCCGTGCCGCGGATCATTCGCCTGCTGGGCTACGACAAACTGCCGCGGCAGGATGTGAAATTCAATCGCCGCAACATCTACGCGCGCGACGGCAATCGTTGCCAGTATTGCGGCAAGAAAATGCCGACCAACGAATTGTCGCTCGACCACGTGGTTCCCAAGAGCCAGAGCGGCCGAAGCACCTGGGAGAACATCGTCTGCTGCTGCGTGCGCTGCAACGTGAAGAAGGGCGGACGAACCCCCGACCAGGCGCACATGCACCTGATCACCCGGCCGGTGAAGCCCAAGCGCAGCCCCGTCATCAATATCCGCCTGGCGGATACGCGGTACAGCAGTTGGCGTCAGTTCCTGGATACGGCATACTGGACGGTTGAATTGAAGTGAGATTTGTCCGCCCGCAAGAGTCTGCTATCCGGCTGCATGGCCGGCGGCGAATGAGCGGCGGTGGATTGATTTGATATTGAAATCGTGAGACGCAGAGAACAAGGAGCAGCTATGCGACCCCCGTTGAAATTGAGTTCGATCGATCAGGAACATCTTCAGGAATTGTACGATCAGGCCAGGGTCGCCCGCGACGAACTGCCTTACACCGAGACCTTCGACCAACTGGTCCAGGGATTCCAGGACCGCACC
The DNA here is from genome assembly GCA_964420285.1 of uncultured Tepidisphaeraceae bacterium. GTDB lineage: Bacteria > Planctomycetota > Phycisphaerae > Tepidisphaerales > Tepidisphaeraceae > CAYQTE01. The sequence goes on along the minus strand of CAYQTE010000077.1, from coordinate 9,771 downwards.
TTCAAGAACGCCGATGGCGAGCAGTTGTACGCCGCGCTACTGAAATACGTGCGCAGCAGCGGCAACCCGGCCGGCGTGGCGGCGAATGTCACGCTCAGCGATGACCAGCTCAAGCAGCTCAAGTCGCTGGTTCCCCGTCACGTCAAGGGCGGCAAGCTGCTGCCGTACAGCGATGAATTCAAGTCGCTCTTGAAGGAATTCAATAAGCTGGCGGGTGTGGAATTGACCGAATACGACCTGTGGCGCGCCGTCCTGCGCGCCCAGGGCCCCAAGCGCCGCCCGCCCACGCGCGCCAAGGCCGTTGCCGCCGTCGTTGAGGAAGAGGACGACGGCGAGTAAGCGCATGACGTTACCCGCATCGCTGACCGTCGGTCTCAAGGAATGGGCCGTTCTGGATTCGGCCCTCGAATCCGGGCGGCAGATTCTCCTTCTGCGCAAGGGCGGAATCTCCGAATCCATCGGCGGGTTCCAGCTTGAACATTCCGAGTTTGTCATTTTCCCCACCTATCTGCATCAGAACGCGACGATGCTGAAATCGCCCTGGGCCGGCAAGGTTGCCAGGGTGGATGCCGAGCCGGGCACAATTCGCATTACCATCGCGGCCGAGGTGACCGACATCCTCCGTGTGCGCGACCGGAAGCAGATCGACGCCCTCGACGATCAGCACATCTGGCTGCCGCCGCTGATTGACATGCGATTCAATTATCGCCCGGAGAATCCGCTGTATCTGATTCTCATCCGAGCCAGCCGTTTGCCGCAGCCGGTCACGATCGACAACACGCCCGCTTACGCCGGGTGCAAGAGTTGGGTGCCGCTGAGTAATCCGATCCCAACGGTCGGCGCAACGCCAGTCTTGAGCGATGCCGATTTTCAAACCCGGCGCGAAGTAATCCTGCACCGGATGGCATAGAAACCGGTCCGAATGGCATGAATCGACATTTCTCTATCTAATTTGCGCTCCCGCGATCACTGATAACGCCATCGCTGCCGCGAATTATTTCGCCTTGTCACGATTTTTCCTGGCCCCATTCCGGTCCTGGAGGAGTATGATTCCTTTGGCGGGTCATATCGTCTTGCGAGGTCGATTGGTATGCAGTCACTTGAAGTCTTCGAGCAGAAACAGCGGCTGGCGGGCTTGACGCATACGTTGCATCGGTTCAGCGGGCCGGCGCCGCAGCAGCTTGTGCAAACCGAGGGGAAAAACGTCCGGTGTTTTGCATGCGGGCATTGCTGCCTTATCCAGCCGGGCCACGACGGCGTGTGCCGCGTGCGATTCAATGCCGATGGAGTCTTGCAGGTTCCGCGCGGATATGTCGGGCCGGTGGCGTGCGATCCGATCGAAAAGAAACCGTTCTTTCACGTCCTGCCCGGCAGCGATGCGCTGACGTTCGGCATGCTCGGATGCGATCTGCATTGCGGATATTGCCAGAACTGGGTCACCAGTCAGATGCTGCGCGATGCCGACGCCGTAGCGCCACCGCGACCGGCCACGGCCCAGCAGCTTGTCGCCGCCGCACTCGAAAATCGCGCCCCGGTCATTGCCTCCAGCTATAACGAGCCGCTTATCACCAGCGAATGGGCTGTCGAGGTCTTCACCCTCGCCCGCAAACACGGCCTGAAATGCGCCTACATCTCCAACGGTAACGCCACGCCGCAGGTGCTTGATTATCTCCGGCCGGTGGTCGATGCGTACAAGGTCGATCTTAAGACGTTCAATCCGAAGCATTACCGCGATCTCGGCGGGGTGATGGAGAACGTGGTGCGGACCATCCGTGACTTGAAGCAGCGGAAATTCTGGGTCGAGATCGTCACGCTGGTTGTGCCGGGTTTCAGCGATGACACAGAAGAATTGACGCGGATGGCGGATTTCCTGGCCTCGGTCGATCCGCTGATGCCCTGGCACGTCACCGCGTTTCATCCCGATTACAAGATGATCGATCGCCCCAAGACGGCGGCCGAGGATCTGCTCCGCATTGCCGCCATCGGCCGGCGGGCGGGCCTGAAATACGTCTACACGGGAAACCTTCCCGGCCAGGTCGGCGAAGAGGAGAACACGCGCTGCCATGCGTGCGAATCGACGCTGATCCGCCGCGTGGGTTTTCGTGTGCTGGCCAATCGCGTCGGCGCCGATGGACAATGCCCGGATTGCGGCCAGGCCATCCCCGGCATCTGGGGCCAATCCTCCGGCCACGGCGACGGCCGCGTGCGACCGATGTGAAACTTGCCTTGGTTTTGCCTTTGCGCCATCGCGTCTTTGCGGTTTATTTCGCTTTGCATTTCTTCCGCACTCACTTACCATGACGGCCGGGATTGCGGAGGTTTCGCATGAGGCGACGTTGGTGCATCGGCGCGTGCGTGCTGCTGGGGTTGGCGGCCGTGTCGCTGGCTCGGCAGGGGGTTGTCACCACTATCTCCGATCAGCGCTACATCGGCGACATCGACGCTTCCGCTCCGGATACCGTTGTCGTCATGTCGCACGGCGTGCAAATCACGATCGACCGGCCCGATGTCCAGTCCATCGAATACCTCGACCAACTGGACCAGGAATACCATGATCGCATGGCCAAACTCGGTCCGGCGGATATCCCCGGCCGGCTCGTGATTGCGCGCTGGGCCATGGACCTGGGCCGCCTCGACCTGGCGCTCTCGGCCGTCGATCAGGCCGTGCTCATCGGCCCCACCGACAAGGACGCCCTGGCCCTGCGAACGTCCATCGTTCAGGAGATCGCCAATCAACATCCGACGTCACGGCCGGCCGAGCCCCAAACTCCGGCGGTTATGCCGCCCCTGGTGCTCAGCGGCAACGCCACGACACTCCCCGCACCGGCCACGAATCCCATTCTTCATCCGGTCCTCACCGCCTCGGATATTCAGGAAATCCGCCGCAACGAATTGAGGCTCACCGACACCTCCGTGCGGTTCCGTTTTGATAACGACGTGCGCAAGCGGTATGCGGCCGCACAGGCGATTGACGCCAATGCGTTCCTGTCTCGCCCGCCGATCGAACAGGCCGTGATGATTATCGCCAGCGGCGACAAATTGCTGAGCGACGACGTGCAGGTGATGAACGATCCGTCGGCGATCCAGCTTTTCAAGCAGCGTGTCCAGCCGCTGGTGGTGACCGGATGCGCCAGCGTCGGCTGCCACGGCGGTCCCGGCGGCGGCTCGCTCTACCTGGCCGGCACACCCGACTCCGAAGCCCTCACCTACACCAATTTCTATGCCCTGGAATCCTATTTCCGCCAGGTTCCGATCACCGGCCCGTTCGGCGCCGGTCCGGCCCGTCGGCAGATGATTGACCGCACCAACACCGGCGATTCGCTGCTCCTGCAATACGGCCTGCCGTCCACTGTGGCCCAAATTCCGCATCCGCCTCTGGCCAATTACAACGGCTTCTTCCGCGGCCCCGACGACCCGCGCTACCTCACCATCCAGGCCTGGATTTCCGAGGCCCTCGTTCCGCTGGAACCGGCTTACGACATCCCGCGCCCCGTTTTGCACCGCGCCAACTCCGAGCCCTCAACGAAAACCACGGTCCCCGCGATCGCGACGACGGAGATTGCATTGCCCCCGGCCACATCGCCCGCGATCGCCTTGCCTCCCGCGACACTTCCCGCGTCAAAACCCGCCACATCGACATCCACCACCGGCCCGGCGATGTGAGTCCGGCGTTTGCGGAGCCTCGTGCGATGGCCTGGATCCCCGATACATTCAGTCCGCTGATGTTCATGGCGTTTCTGCTGGCGCTGACGGGGATCGTCGGCATCGTCGAGGCGTCGCTGGTGGCGGTGCGGCGGCGTCGCTTTTGCCGCCTGGCTCGGCAATGGGACATGCACTATCACCCGCACGACGTGCTGCGGCTGGGTCCGCGCCTGGCCGGTTCCATGCCCCAACCCGGTGCTGCCGATGTCAGCGTTCGCGACCTGATGTTCAGCCGCGATGGTGACACCCTGTCGTACCTACTGACGGTGGAGTACACGGTGGGCCTGATCCATTCCAAGCACCGCCGCTTCCGCGCCGCGGCAAGTTGCGAACCCGTCCAATGCAATTCCGCCGCGCCCCTGGTCCAGACCTTCGCTCCCGACAATCTGCCGTTGCTCGAACAATACGAATACCTGCGCGCCTTGAAAGCCAAGGCCGCCCCGCCCGATGCGTGACAGCCCGCTCGAGTGTGCCCGATCTTCCGGGCAAACATAAGTCGATGCGGGCCGAGCTCTTTCCACCTCCCCTGGTATTCCGGGGGAGGGTCGGGGTGGGGGCTGCCCGTGGCGAGGTTCCATACGGGTCAAGCGCTGGAGCCCTGCGCGAAAAGCCCCCACCTCAATCCTCCCCCGGAGTACCAGGGGAGGAGGGAAAGGCGGCGGCCCGGAAAATCGGGCACTCTCGCCCGCTCGCCAATGTGCCGGTTCTTTTGACATGCGGGTGACGCCTTGCGATCATCTTTCCCCATCATGAACAAATCACCACGCCATTTGATCCTCGGACTGGTTATCGTTCTATTGGCAGCCTGTTCCGTTTCATTCGCGGCCGACACGCTGCCCAGGCTGCACATCTCCGACAACGGCCGGATGTTCGTCAAGGACGACGGCTCGGGGTTCTTCTATCTGGGCGATACCGAATGGGGCTTGTTTCACCTGACACGTGAAGATGTGGATGTCTACCTCAAGGACCGCGCCGCCAAGAAGTTCACCGTCATACAGGCCGTCGCCGCGTTTTGGGGAGGGCTGGGCACTCCCAATGCCTACGGCCAGACTGTCTTCGTCAACAACGACCCCGCGCATCCCAACGAGGCCTATTTCCAGCACGTGGATTACGTCGTGGACAAGGCCGCGTCGCTGGGGCTTTATGTGGCCATCGTTCCCATCTGGAGCAAGGAATACGTCCAGCAGGATCCATCGGTGCTTCGGAACCTGGGCGCCGACCAATCCATCATCACCGCCATTCGCGCCCAAAGCCCGTCCGTCGTCGATAAGGCCAGCGCGGCCAGCTACGGCAAATTCCTCGGTGCGCGTTACAAGGACAAGCCGGTGATCTGGATTCTTGGCGGCGACTGGTTCGCCGACGGCGTCGAGGACATCTGGCGCTCGATGGCGGCCGGCTTGGCCGAGGGCGACGGCGGAAATCATCTCAAGACCTATCACCCCAAATCTCCGCGCAGCTCCTCGCAGTGGTTCCAGGCCGATGACTGGCTCAATTTCAACATGATCCAGTCCGGCCACACCACCATGAACCGCAATTACGACATTGTGGCGGCCGACTATCAGAAGACTCCGACCAAGCCCGTCGTGGACGGCGAGGGCGGATATGAAGGCATCGTCGATGCGATGGTAAGCGGCGGGAAAATACAGCCCCAGGATGTCCGCCGCATCGCCTATTGCGCCGTGTTCGCTGGCGCCGCCGGTTACACCTATGGCGCCAACGGCCTGTTCGGCGCCACCGACCGCGCCCCCGCCCGACCGGCCGCCACCCAGCCCGCGGCACCGTGGCAACAGGCCTTGCAACTCCCGGCCGGTGCGCAAATGCAGCATTTGCGTGCCCTGATCGAATCCCGGCCGATGCTCCTGCGAATTCCCGACCAGTGGCTCATCGTGAACGATCCCATGGGAACAACCAGCCGCATCCAGGCCTGCCGCGCGTCCGACGGCTCCTACGCCTTGATCTACACGGCCGCCGGTTCCAAGCTGACCGTGCGCCTTGTCGATCGCATCTACGAAAAGGTCTCCGGCCAGACCATAAAAGCCTACTGGTACGACCCCCGCCAGGGAACCGCGACGGTCATCGGCTCATTGGCCAAGAAGACCACCATGGAGTTCACCCCGCCCACCAGCGGAAGCGGCAACGATTGGGTACTGGTTCTAGATGACCAGTCCAAGAACTTCCCGCCGCCGGGAAGGCAGGGGCCGTGAGGTAGGTAAGCTATGAAACACATCGCGAGTGTTTCGCATGACATGATAATGAAGAAGAACCTCGTACCTCACCTCTGGCGGCGCGTTGCAACTATGACGTGGCTACAATACCGGGCGGAATGTTTCAGCCAGGAGTCGCCATGATCGCTGTCAAGGAGCCGACGATGGGGCGGTTTGCCGTCGAAGTGGAGCTTGCGAATTATAAGGATCTCGTTCGCGCCGAGGCCGGGCTGATCTTGCCCGGCCAGGTGCGCCGGGCGCGGGTTCGCGGCGTCGTCGACAGCGGCGCCACGCGGCTGGTTATTTCGGCGCGTGTTGCGCAACAACTCGGCGTGGAAAACGCGGGTACGGCCGGCGTTCGCTATGCGGATGGCCACACCGCCGAACGGTCCATCGTGAAAGATGTTCACCTGGCGTATGGTGGCCGTGAAAGCGTATTCAATGCCATTGTCGAGCCCGACCGGGAGTCGGTCTTGATCGGCGCGATCGTGCTGGAGGACCTGGATTTTCTGGTGGACTGTAGCGGCCAGCGCCTTGTGCCGCGCGATCCGAAGCAGATCATCTCAGAGGTGGAATGAAGGAACGTGCCAGACGGGTTGTGGTGGTGGGCATGAGTCTGCGTGCGATTGCAACCGCAACGTGTGCCGGGGAAATCGGAGATTCCCGCCCCCCGACTGATCCGGCGGCGTTTCATCGTATACTCTATTGCGATGACTCGCCCAGGCCTGTTTGACAGTCTCGAGAGTCCATTGGCATCGGCGGAGGATTCCTCATTGCCGTTGCATATCGCGGCGGTGGCCCTCGAGCAGGGGATCGATCATGTGCTGGACTATTCAATTCCGCCGCGACTGGTCGGGCGGGTGGTCGCGGGGCAGCGGGTGCGGGTGCCGCTGGGGAGGAACAATCGGCCGGCACATGGGTGGGTGGTGGGGCTGCCTGCGAAGTCGGAATATCCAGTCATCAAGCCAATTGCGGAGATTGACGATCCGCGGGTGTTGCTGCCGCCGGCCATGATGGAATTGGCGCGGTGGATGAGCCGGTATTACATCACGCCGCTGGGGATCGTGCTGGACGCGATGATTCCGTCGGCCGTCAAGAAGCGGATCGGCGTGGGTTACATTCATGCCATCCGCCTGGCCAAATCGCGGGAGGACATTCAGGCGCTGGTCGAGAAGACCAAGGCACCGCGGCGTCGGGCGATTTTGGGACGGCTACTGCTCCTGGGGCCGGAGGAGACGATCGAGCTGATTCGACTGGCATCCGAATCCGGCGCCAGCGTGCCGACGATTCGCAAGCTGGCGCGGCTGGGACTCATCAGCATCACGGCCCAGGCCGATCTGCAAAGCTGGTCGATGGCCGCGGACGAGGCGGGGCCGGCGGATCAGAATCCGATCGAATTGAACGAGGATCAGTCGGCCGTGATGGCCAAGTTGCTGCCGCGCGTGCTGGCGGGGGGATTCAGCGTTGATTTGTTGCACGGCGTGACGGGGAGCGGGAAGACGGAGTTGTATTTGCAGTGCATCGCGGCCGTTACGAAGACCGGGCGGCAGGCGATCGTGCTGGTTCCGGAAATCGCGCTGACGCCACAGACGGCCCGGCGGTTCCGGCAGCGATTTAAGCGTGTGGCGATTCTGCACAGCGGCCTGGGCGCGACGCAGCGGCATCGGTTCTGGCAGCAGATATCGCAGGGTCAGGCGGATGTGGTGGTGGGGGCGCGCTCGGCGATTTTCGCACCGGTGCCGAATCTCGGAATTATTGTCGTCGATGAGGAACACGAGCCGAGTTACAAACAAGACACCGCCCCGCGCTATCACGGACGCGATGTGGCGATCAAGCGGGCGCAGATCGAGAATGTCCCGATCATCCTGGGCAGCGCGACACCGAGTCTGGAAACGTATTATCGCGTGACGACGCGGGGTGCTGGCGGCGCGAGCGGTTCTCCTCTTTCCCGCTCTCCCTGTACCCAGGGGGAGGGCAGGGGTGGGGGTTCTTCGATTTCAATGGAACCACGCGAGCCGGCCCCCACCCTGACCCTCCCCCTGAGTACAAGGGGAGGGGATAAGATGGAGGCGCCGAGTGCGGCGCCGTATCGTCTGCTCGAATTGCCTCGGCGGGTGCGCGGGCTGGCGATGCCGGCGGTCGAGCTTGTCGATATGGCCCTGGAGCGCCGCCAGCGCAAGGGGATTCACCTGATTTCGGGGCGGCTGCATAACCTGTTGACCAGCACGATCGCGGCCGGGCATCAGGCGATCATTCTCATCAACCGCCGCGGGTACGCCAATTATGTCTATTGCCCCTCCTGTACGAGCGTCGTGCAGTGCAAGTATTGCGATTCGACCATGACCTACCATCGTTCGGGCGATGCGCACGTCGGCAGCGGGTCGTTCGAGAAGGGGCTGCACACCGGGCAGCTTCATTGCCATTATTGTCTGGCCGTCAATCCTCTGCCTTCGGCCTGCCCGGAATGCGGGAAGAAGCTGAGCCTGTTCGGGCTGGGCACGCAGCGTGTCGAGGAGGAACTGGCGGGCAAGTTCCCCGGTCTGCGGTTCGCCCGTGTCGATAGCGATTCAATGCACAGCGCCAAGGATTATGAGGCGCTGCTCGGCCGGTTCGAGGCGGGGGAGATTCAGGTCATGCTCGGCACGCAGATGATCGCCAAGGGGTTGGATTATCCGAACGTGACGCTGGTGGGCGTGATCAGCGGCGACACGGCCCTGTCGCTGCCGGATTTCCGGGCGGCCGAGCGGACGTTTCAACTCATCACGCAAGTTGCCGGCCGGGCCGGACGCGGCGATGCGCCCGGGCGCGTCGTGTTGCAGACATTCTTGCCGACCGATCCGACGATTCAGGCGGCGTTGCGTCAGGATTATGCGGCGTTTGCGGCGACGGAATTAGGCCATCGCAGGCAGGTGAATTTGCCGCCGGTGTCGCGGATGGTGCGGATCATATTGCGAGATCAGGACGACATCCGGCTGCATCAGCGAGCGGCGGAACTGGCGGCGGAACTGGGGGATGCGATTGAGCGTGCCGGCGCCGCGGCGATTGTGCTTCGCGGGCCGATGCCGTGTCCGATCAGCCGGATCGCGGGGTATCACCGGGACCAGATCGTGCTGACCGCGCCGACGCCGGGGCCGTTACAGAAGGTACTGGCGGCGGTGAGGACGACGTCGGGCTTGACCAAGGCGCACCAGATCGCGGTGGATGTTGATCCGGTGTCGTTGTTGTGAATTGGGGATCGGCGGGATGTCTACGAGTAGGACGTGCAGCATGACTCAGATTCTGGAACTTGGCGGCAAGCAGTTTGTGGTCATCGAACGCAAGGAGTTCGAGCGCCTCACTGGGCATCGAATCGACGCTGGTTCTCCGCTGCCTCCGCTGCCGAGGCCCGATGCCAACGGCAACTATCCCGCCATCGCCTATGGTCGCGCCCTGCTGGCACGCCGGATCGTTGCTGCCCGGAACCGTGCCGGCTGGACGCAGGCGGAACTATCGCGGCGTGCGGGCGTGCGGAAGGAGACCATTCACCGGATCGAGGCGGGCAAGAACAACCCCGATGAAGCTACTTTCGCCAAGATCGAAAAGGCTTTCGCGGCTGAAGATGTAACCGTATGACCGAGCGACGGCCGCCGTCTACTTGACGCTGAGGCGGTCCTGCATTTCGTTGACGAGTTTCTGGTCGTCGCTGAAGATGCGGTGCCAGGGTGTCCACACGTCGTTGCCGGAGCTGCGCTCCGAGACGATCTCGAACTTGTAAACCAGCGGATCGGGGCTGGCGATGGTGGCGACGAACGATGTGCGGATGGTGAATTCCTGGCCGTTGGCGTGGTAGGTTTTGAAGATGGGGGCGGTCTTGATATAGCCGGCG
>CAYQTE010000076.1:0-20461 GCA_964420285.1 uncultured Tepidisphaeraceae bacterium | reverse complement strand
TGATTTCCCAACTTGACCAGCGGAAGAGGTTTTCCTTGACGATGACATCGACCGGGTCGGCCTTGTGGTTCTTCACGACGATCTCGAACGATTCCACGATCATGCGGTTGGTGGCCGAGAAATCGGTCTGGCGTCGTTCGCCGACGATGTCGAAAGCGGTGCCGATGCGAAGGCTGAGCTTCTCGTCCTTGGGCGTGTGGTCGATTGTGTCTTCGCCGATGAATTCGAGCGATTTGTCGACGGGATCGGCCTTATACACGCGCACATGTCCGGCCGGGAGAGGCATTCCCATGCCGTTCTTTTCGGTGTTGTCCATTTGGATGTAGATGTCGACCTGCTTGTTCATCTCGATGCCGAGGTCGCGGCTGGTGATCGCGGATGAGTACCCGCTGCGATATTGGTTGGGCAGGCCGTAGTAAACGTAGACTTTGTTGATGGGGACGTTGGCCTTGGTGGGGAAGAGTTCGATCTGCTTGGTGGATTCGTTGTTGAGCGAGGTGGTGCGCTGGAGCGTGTAAAGGTGGTAATCGAAGAAGGCCTGTTCCTGGAATTGGGGCACTGATGCGCCACCGCCAAAGCCTCCGCCGCCACCGAGGGCATACGCGCGAGGCTGCGGGCGATTTGCCAGTCGCCTCACATTTCCCGCGACGAGTTTGAGGCTGGCATCGGGATAGGTCAGGCCGGACTGGTTGCGGATGGTCACCCACGCGCCGACATCGCTGGCGGATTCGGCCGCGTTGAGTGTGAGGTTGTAATCGGCGCGCCAGCCGATGTTGTCGGTCTGGTAGGTGACCTGGGCGTCGTGCTTTCCGGCCTGTTCGGCGTGAATTTTCCAGACCAGGGTGGGCTTGACGGTGAGATTGGCATCCATGGCTGCGAGGCTGACCTGTGTCACTTCGGCGCGAGCGATAACCTCGACCGAGCCGTTGGTCTGAATCACAAGGCTGGTCGGATCGAAGGAGAGGAGATCGCCCTGGATGACGGCCGGCGCTGCCGCCGCGTTGGCGCCCTGGTGGCCGACGTGAACGGTGACGGCCTTGCCAAGGTATTTCTGGAGCAACTTATCGCCGCTCACCAGATCGTATTCGTAGTTCTGTTCCAGAACGGCCGTGCTGTCCGGGGCGGTCAGTGACTTGAACGCGACGGTGGTGGGGTCGATGGCGGTGGCGACATCGGTGAATCGCACCATGTTGTCGCCCAGCAGCAGGTCGATGGGGCGCACTTCGCGCACCACGGCGAATCCGTCGGCCGTGCGATCGATGTTGGGGTTGCTGTTGTAATAGTACGGCTGCAGCGACTGATCCTCAGGCGGGTTGTAAATAGTGAGAACAAACCGGCTGGGTGCGGTGGTGGGCGGATCGGCGGCTCTCGCCAACGATACGAAGGCCGTCAGGAGCAATGCGATGGCGATGAATTTGCGGATCATGGGTTCCTCTCTTATGTGCAAATGTGCAGAGATCTTTCGACGGTGAACCACAGTAGCTTACGGCAAAATGTAGCGCACGGTGTAGGTGACGGTTTTGGTGCCGTTGGCGGGGACGGTGATCGGGAAGTGGATGGTGCGCGAGTCGATCTTGTCGTAGTTGTCGCTGCTGGAGGTGATCTCCCAGGTTGACCAGCGGAAGAGATTTTCCTTGACGATAACGTTGACGGGTTCGGCCTTGTGGTTGTTCACCTTGATCTCGAAGGATTCAACGATCGTGCTGGCGGTGGCGGAGAAATCGGTCTGGCGGCGCTCGCCGACGACGTCGAAGGCGGTGCCGATGCGCAGACTCACTTTCTCGTCCTTGGGTGTGTGGTCAATGGTGTCTTCGCCGATGAATTCGAGCGAATTGTCGGCCGGGTCGCGCTTGTAGACGCGCACGTGTCCGGCCGGGAGCGGGATACCCATCCCGTTCTTTTCCGTGTTGTCCAGTTGGATGTAGATGTCGATCTGCTTGTTCATATCCAGGCCCAGATCGCGACTGGTGATGGCCGAGCTGAAGATGCTGCGGTATTGCGTGGGCAGGCCGTAGTAGACGTAGGTCTTGTTGACGGGGACATTGGTTTTGGAGGGGAAGAGTTCGATCTGCTTGGTGGAGTCGTTATTAAGCGAAGTGGCGCGCTGGAGCGTGTAGAGGTGGTAATCGAAGAAGGTTTCCTCCTGGAATTGCGGCGCGGGTGCACCGCCGCCGCCGCGACCGCCCCGGCCGGCTGCTGCCACGGGGCGCGGGACGTTGCTGATGCGGCGGACGTTTCCCGCGACGAGCTTGAGTTTGGCATCGGGGTAGGTCAGGCCGGACTGGTTGCGGATAGTGACCCACGCCCCGACATCACTGGCGGATTCGGCGGCGTTGAGCGTGAGATTGTAATCGGCGCGCCAGCCGATATTGCCGGTCTGGTAGGTCACCTGCGCCTGGTGCTGGCCGGCCTGCTCGGCGTGGATCTTCCAGACCAGCGTGGGTTTGACGATCAGGTTTGCATCCATGGCCGCGAGGCTGACCTGCGTCACCTCGGCGCGGGAGATGACTTCGACGGAATCGGCCGTCTTGATGACCAGGCTGGTCGGATCGAAGGAGAGCAGATCGCCTCCAATGACGGCCGGCGCCGCAGCAGCGTTGGCGCCCTGGTGTCCGACGTGAACAGTGACGGGCTTGCCGAGGTATTTTTGCAGGAGCTTATCGCCGCTGACCAGGTCGTATTCGTAGTTCTGTTCCAGGACGGACGTGCTGTCGGGGGCGGTCAGGGATTTGAACGCGACAGTCGTCGGATCAATGCCCGTGGCGACATCGGTAAAGCGGACGGTGTTGTCGCCGACCAGAAGGTCGATGGGGCGAACCTCGCGGACGACGGCGTAGCCGGCCGTCGTCGGATCGGGGGCGGGCGTGTTGTAGTAATACACCGGCTGCGACTGATCCTCGGGCGGGTTGTAGATGGTGAGAACAAACCGGCTGGGCGCGGTGGTGGGCGGATCGGCCGCATGGGCGAATGATACGAACGCGGCAAGCACAAATGCGACGGCGAGCGATTTATGGGGCATGGGATTCCTCTTGCGTAAAGACAAGCGGCCAAACGCCCGCCAAAAGGGCGGACGGCCGACCGGATAGAATATTGGACGCCGAGGGAGGGGGAAAGTTGCATGCGTCCGATAACTGGCGGCCGGGCGCACAAAAAACGCCGGCCGTGGGTGCGCCACGGCCGGCATCGCCAGAAAGTGGGAAGGGGGAGCGTCTTGGAACAGCCCTACCAAGCAGCCGTTCCAGTCAGGCTTCGTTCCGTGCTCCACGCGAGCCAGCGGACCGATGCGTGTCCTGACGGGATAGGATGTACGATTCAGGGGAATCGAAAGCAAACCGAATTGCCGAAACTGGCAGATGGAGGGTGGAGGCTGTCGATTTGGCATGCGCCAAGGCGGCCGGGAAATGGTGGCCGTGGTGCGGCAATCGCGTAAGGTCTTTATTGGCAATGGAATACGGTGAGCCGGGCGGCGGGGCGGGTTGGCATTCAGTTTGCATCAATAGTCGCTGGTTTGAGCTAAGCTATTGAAGCAAAGGTTCTTGGAATCGAGGAGCGCTCATGGGCAAGATTATCGGTATCGACTTGGGGACAACCAACAGCGTCGTGGCCGTCATGGAGGGCGATCAGCCCAAGGTGTTGATCAATTCCCAGGGCAGCCGGCTGACGCCGTCTGTCGTTGCGTTTACGGAAAAGGGCGAACGGCTGGTGGGCCAGAATGCCAAGCACCAGCAGGTCACCAACCCGAAGAACACCGTGTTCAGCATCAAGCGGTTCATGGGCCGTCGTCACGGCGAGGTGGCCACCGAAGAGAAGATGGTTCCCTATACCGTGGTGGGCGGGCCGGATGAACTGGTGCAGGTGGAAGTGCGCGGCAAGCGCTACACGCCCGAGGCCGTCAGTGCGATCATCCTTCAGGATTTGAAAAAGACCGCCGAGGATTACCTGGGCGAGAAGGTGACCGACGCGGTCATCACCGTGCCGGCGTATTTCAACGACGCCCAGCGCAAGGCGACCAAGGACGCCGGCGAGATCGCCGGATTGAAAGTGATCCGCGTGCTCCCCGAGCCGACGGCCGCGGCGCTGGCCTACGGGCTGGACCGCAAGAAGAACGAGAAGATCTGTGTCTTTGACCTGGGCGGCGGCACGTTCGACGTGTCGGTGCTGGACGTGGGCGAGGGCGTCTTTGAAGTTCTCAGCATCAACGGCGACACGCACCTGGGCGGCGACGATTTCGATCAGACGCTCATCAATTACCTGGCCGATGAATTCAAACGCACCGAGGGGATCGATCTCCGCAAGGACGCGATGGCCCTGCAACGGCTCAAGGAAGCCGCCGAAAAGGCCAAGATCGAACTGTCCAATGCGATGGAGACGACGGTGAATCTGCCGTTCATCACGGCCGATCAGTCGGGTCCGAAGCACTTGCAGGTGACGATCACGCGATCGCGGCTGGAGCAGTTGATCGGTCCGCTGGTGGAGAAGTGCCGCAAGCCGGTCATCGACGCCCTGAGCGATGCCAAGCTCAAGCCGGAGCAGATCGACGAAGTGGTTCTGGTGGGCGGCTCGACGCGCGTGCCGATGGTGCAGCGGCTGGTCAAGGAACTGTTCAACAACAAAGAGCCCAACAAGAGCGTGAACCCGGACGAAGTGGTTGCGGTGGGGGCCGCGATTCAGGGCGCGATCGCCGGCGGCGAGGTGCGCGATATCCTGGTCCTGGACGCCACGCCGCTGAGCCTGGGCGTCGAAACCCTCGGTGGTGTGATGACCGTGCTCATCCCCCGCAATACGACGATTCCCACCAGCAAGGCGGAGGTCTTCTCGACCGCCGCGGATAACCAGAACGCCGTGACCATCAACGTCCTGCAGGGCGAACGTGAATTCGCCAAGGACAACCGGCTGCTGGCGACGTTCAACCTGGGTGATATCCCGCCGGCCCCGCGCGGCGTGCCGCAGATCGAGGTCACGTTCAATATCGACGTCAACGGCATCCTGAACGTGTCGGCCAAGGACAAGGGGACCGGCAAGGAAAGCAAGATCACCATCGAGAAGAGCGGCGGGCTGAGCAAGGACGAGATCGAGCGTCTCAAGCGCGAAGCCGAGGCCCACGCCTCGGAAGACAAGAAGCGCCGCGAGGTCGTCGATCAGAAGAACCGCGCCGAGCAGCAGATTTTCGTCACGGAGAAATCGCTGCGTGAGTACGGCGACAAGGTTTCGGCCGACGTGCGCTCGAACATCGAAAGCGCCGTCAATAATCTCAAGGACGCCCTCAAGAGCGATGATGGCGAGCGGATCAAGAAGACCAGCGAGGCGCTGGAGCAGGCATCGCATAAACTGGCGGAAGAGATGTACAAGGCGACGGCCGCCAAAGGCCCCACGCCGCCGCCGGGCGATCGCGGCGGCACCGGTGGCGCGGCCCCGTCGGGCGGCGCAGCCCCCGGCGGCGCCAAGAAGGACGAAGACGTCATCGACGCCGAATACGAAGTGAAAGAGTAGAATGTAACCGAATTTCTGCGCCGGCCGCCTTTTCCTCCTCTCCCTGTAATCAGGGGGAGGACAGAGGTGGGGGTTCTTCGCCAGCGGCTCTGTAAGGTTGGAGCCGGACCAGATGCTATGGCGGCTAACCCCCACCCAAACCTCCCCCTGGGTACAGGGAGAGTGGAAGATGTGGCTCCGGACGGAAGGCTTATGCTGGACAAGTCCTTTATCAAGTGGTGGATGGCTCGCGTCGAGCCGTTCCGTCAGGTCTCCGACGAAAAACTCGCCGCCGAACGCGAGGCCGTGCAACGCCTTCAGGAATTCAACACCAATTACACCGACTTCCTGCGCGGGGCGGTGTTTCCGGCCGTCGATGCTCTGGTGAGTCTGCTGGCCCGGCACGGGATCGTGCATCGGGTGAGCACGTGGGGGAATCAGCTATCATTGCGAATTCACCTTGCATGGCGGTGGGGCGAATTGGTGATCGTGCAGAGCCACGAGGACTGCGTCACCTTCGAGCATCACATCATCACCGAAGGCGAAAAACGCGGCGATGATTCCAACGAGGACCATACGCATCAATACGATTTGCGCGATCCCCTGCCGGCCATCCTGGCCGAGCAGGAGCTCCAGTTCTTTCTCGGCCGGGTGGCCCAGGATTTGTTCGAGCCGGAACCGGAGCCGGAAATTCCCCCCGGCGAGACGCCGCCGGTGTAACGGTTTGTGAATCAAAATGCAGCGCAAAAAGAGGCCCTCGGACATGCGTCCGAGGGCTTCTCGATAGGGCGTGATCGTGTGCGAAAGTGCCAGCTCATCGGTGGCCTTCCGCGGGTGTGCTGTATCGTGCCTACACGGGCGCGGCGGCGAACAAATCGGGCTCCGGAACATTTTCCATGCGGATTTTCCTGGCGACCACCTTGCGATAGCCCAGTTGCTGCATGACTTCCAGGATTTCCGTCCAGGTCGGGTACAGCCGCTTGTTGACCTTCTTGTAGGTCTCGATGGCCATGACGAACTCGAACTGCTCGGCGGTCATCTCGCCCTCCTCGGCGCTGCGGCGATCATCGGACCGGCGCCGGCCGGGGCCGCGCCGGCGCTCCAGGCCCGTGCGCCGATCAACGGGTACCGCGCGGCGGTCGGGACCGGCATATCCGGCCTCTTCGGCCGTTTGCTGGCGGCGCTCGACGCCCATGCGGCGTTCGGCGACGGGTTCACGTCGATCGCCGCGCTCGGTCTCTCGGCGGTCGATCGTCGCCTGGTCTTCAACATCGCTCTGAGCCGGCTGCGAATGGTCGATCATGGCATACCTCTGGCAGGTCCATCGTGTTTTGGACGGGGCCACTTTAGGCGACTTTATAAAGACCAGTGGTTATTGGAACATGGAATGTCGCCCGCGGCGCTGTAGAATGCCGGCCGTGAAGGGTTTTCGATTGACCAACCGGCGTTTTTGCATCGCGAGGATCGTATGAACGCGAAACCAACATCTGATCTATATGCAACGCGGTGGACTTGGGGCCTGCTGGCCATCCTGCTGACGGCGTGCGCCGCCGCGCCGGCACGCGGGCAGGCGATGGGCGTCGACGACGGCGCCAACATGTTCACCGCCGACACCCTGCTCAAGGCGGAAAAGACCATCGACCGCATCGAGTCTGATTACAGCTACGACGTTCGCGTTGAGACCTTCGCCACAGCTCCGAACACCATCCAGAACCGGCTGGGCCAGGGCGGCGATCAACAGTTGTACGATCAATGGCTTACCGCCAACGCCCAGCGCGAGGGCGTTCACGGCGTCTATATCCTCATCGTCTACAACAGCGACCGCCCGCAGTTCAACCACTTGCAGATCGGCGTCGGCACCGACACCCGCCAGACCGCTTTCACCTACGCCGATCGCGATGCCGTCCTCCAGCAACTCATCGCGGATTTCAAGAGCCGGCATTTCGATGACGGATTGCTCACCGCCTTGCAGTCGATCGACACGCGCATGGGCCACAACCTGGGTGCGGCCGGTTCGCGGGCGGCGGCGCCCGCTGCGGCCCTGCCCAATACAGTCGCGCCCAATACGATGGTGCCCGTATCAACGCCCTCGCCATACATGCCTATGCCGGGGCCGGGTTATCCGCAGACGTTTGGCCAGCCGGGTTTTGGCGACGGACCTTCCGGCGGCGCGATCGGCGGGTTTGTCGTCTTCATTATCTTCATCGTCGTGCTCATGATCGTCGTCCGCGTCATCGGCGGGGTGTTCCGCGGCATCGGCGGCGGATTCTACGGCGGCGGCTATCGCGGTTACGGTGGCTACGGCGGCGGCTGGGGCTACCGGCCCGGCTACGGCGGCGGCGGATTCCTCAGCTCGATGGCCGGCTCCATGGCCGGCGGTTTCCTCTACAACCAGATGCGCGACCACCACAACACCTGGGGCCATTCCTTCGGCGGCTTCGGCTCGCCCGGCGGCGGCATGGGTGGCGGCTTTGGCGGCAGCACAGGCGGCGGTTTCGGTGGCGGCGGCGGATTTGGCGGCGGTGGCGGTGGTGGCGGCCCACACATCAGCGACTTTGGCCACGGCGGCAGCGCGGGGGGGCATTTTTAACGGTCATGTCGTTAGCCAGTTTTCAATTTGCAAGCCGGCCACGCGGCTGAACTCACGCTCGTTGTTGGTGATGAGCGTCATACGCAAAGAGAGGGCGTGCGCGGCAATCAGCGTGTCCAGCGGGCCTATGGGCATGCCGACCTGCTCAAGGCCCATGCGCACGGTCCCGTAGATTCCGGCGGCCAGCGCATCGAAGGACAGAATGGCCAGCGGCGAGATGAATGCCGCGAGGTGCGATGCGTTGTAGGAAGGCCGCGCCGATTTCGCCACGCCGAATTCCAGCTCCGCCAGCGTGATAATCGAAATGGCAATGAGGTCCGTACGGTGTTGCCACAAACGATCCAACGCTCGCGCCGACCGTCCGCGCATCAGGGCGACACAGATGTTCGTGTCGAGCATGTAGCCGATCACCGCGGTTTGCCTTTCTTCACGTCCAGCGGTTTTCGCGTTTCCGCCATTTGCGGCTGATTGCGTTCGATCATGAAATCATCGTCGAACTTGCCGATGGACTGCGCCATTAAATCCCAGGCGGCATCCTTGGGAAATAACAGGATGGCCGAGCCGACGCGTTTGATGCAGACCTCATCGGCATCGAAGCGGAATTCTTTTGGCAGCCGAACAGCCTGGCTGGCCCCGTTCTTGAAAATCTTGGCCATCGCGGTCATGGCGGGTCTCCTTAATCTATACTGTAGTATATACTCCGCGGTAACGCGGAGCAAGTTACGTCAAGAAGGCGCCCGATTCCGCCCCCGCCTTGCAATCCCGCCCGGCCCGGTTATCCTTACGCCCGGACGCCGCTCCGTTGCGGCGGCGCGTTGTGTTACCTTGACCGGCGATTGGCTGACAGGGAAGGTCGGCTGGACGCCTGGCGACTGGAGATATCCACATGGCCATGACGGCTGACATCAAGGCGAAAATCCTCGCCGATTACCGTATTCACGAAAAAGACACCGGCTCGCCGGAAGTGCAGATCGCCGTGCTCACCAAGCAGATCACGGAACTCACCGAGCATCTGCGGACCCACAAGAAGGACCACTCTTCACGGCGGGGCCTGCTCAAGATGGTCAGCCGGCGCAACAGCCTGCTCAAATACCTGACGCGGGAAGACCGTTCGCGATATCAGCAGATTATCGGACGGCTGGGCCTGCGGAAATAGGTCGTGCGGATCGGGGCATGCGTTTGGCATGCCCCGCGTATTTTGGTTGAAATTGAAAAAAGTCTCCCGTCAATCGCGTGCGGCGCTCCATCGGCCAACCGGCGGCGGCATCGCGACGACGAGGAATTCGAGGTTGCCACAGATGCACACACCCGCGCATCCGACGGATGCCCGGCTCTGTCCATCTGTGGCCCGCATCATTCACACTCAGGTCGGCCACGAGAGGACATTGATTCATGCAAGCCATCCAAGTTGAGCGGCTCATCGGCGGCCGTGCTCTGGTGCTCGAGACCGGGACCTACGCCAAACTCGCCGACGGCGCTGTGACCGTTCGCTATGCCGACACCGTCGTCTTCGGCGCTGTCGTCCGCGCCGAACCCCGCGAGGGCATCGACTTTTTCCCGCTCCAGGTGGACTACCGCGAACGCCGCGCTGCGGCCGGTAAGTTCCCCGGCGGCTTCATGAAGCGCGAAGGCCGCCCCACGACCAAGGAAGTGCTGACCGCCCGTCTGATCGACCGCCCGCTGCGGCCGCTGTTCCCCAAGGGGTTCATCGACGAGGTGCAGATTCATCTCAACGTGCTGGCCTTTGATGGGCAGAACGATCCGGATGTCTTGTCGGGCATCGCCGCGTCGGCCGCTCTGGCGGTCTCCGATATCCCCTTCATCACCCCGACCGCCCACGTTCGCGTGGGCCGCGTCAATGGTGAACTGGTTCTCAATCCCACCGTCGAACAGGTTGAACTCAGCGACCTGGACCTGGTCGTCGCCGGCACCAAGCATTTTGTCAACATGATCGAAGTGGGCGCCCGCGAGGTGAAGGAAGATGCCGTCGCCGATGCCATCGAATTTGGCCACAAGGCCGTCATCGAGATCGTCTCGATGATCGAGGAGCTGGCCGCCAAGGTCGGCAAGCAGAAGACCGCCCACGTGTACGCGCCGGACACCGAACTGGTCAATCAAGTGAAGGCAAAGGCCACGGCCCGCATCCGCGAGGTCAAGGGCAAACCCGGCAAGCAGGACCGCGCCGACGCCGTCAAGCAGATCATGCAGGATGTCATCGCCGAACTGGCGCCGGCCCCGGACCCGAACACCGCCAGTTACGGCGCCATCATCGCCCAGAAGGATCGCGCCCGGCAGATCAAGGAAGTTTTCGTCGAGGTCGAGGAGCACGTCACGCGCGAGGCGATTCTTGCCGGCGTGCGCCCCGACGGCCGCGATATGCACTCCATCCGCCCCATCACCTGCGAAGTCGGCGTCCTGCCCCGCGTTCACGGGTCGGCCGTCTTCTCCCGCGGCGAGACGCAGGCCATGTGTACCGTCACCCTCGGCACCAGCAGCGACGAGCAGCTTGTCGATGGTCTGATCGAGGAATACAGCCAGAAATTCATGCTGCATTACAACTTCCCCCACTACAGCGTGGGCGAAGTTCGCCCGATCCGCGGACCCGGCCGGCGCGAGATCGGCCACGGCGCCCTGGCCGAGCGCAGCCTGCTGGCCGTGCTTCCCGGCGTCGAGCAGTTCCCCTATACCGTCCGCATCATCAGCGACATCCTGGAATCCAACGGTTCCAGTTCGATGGCCAGCAGTTGCGGCGGATGCCTGGCGTTGATGGATGCCGGCGTGCCGATCACGCGCCCTGTGGCGGGCATCAGCGTCGGCCTGGTCAAGGAAGGCGATCGCTCGGTTTTGCTCACCGACATCATCGGCGAGGAAGACCATTTCGGCGACATGGACTTCAAGGTCTGCGGCACGCGCGAAGGCGTCACCGCCATCCAGCTCGACATCAAGATCGAGGGCATCGACTACCAGATCATCCGCGAAACCCTCAAGCGCGCCCGCGAGGCGAGGCTCACCATTCTCGACAAGATGCAGGCCGTCCTGGCCGCGCCAAGGCCCAAAATCTCCGATTACGCCCCGCGACTGCTTACCGTCAAGATCGATCCGGAAAAGATCGGCAAGCTCATCGGCCCCGGCGGCAAGAACATCAAGAAGCTCCAGGAAGACACCGGCGCCAATATCGATATCGAGGACGACGGCACCGTCTATATCTCCTCGGTCGATGGCGCATCGGCCGAGAAGGCCCGCGATATCGTCGAGGCCATGACCGCCGAAGTGAAGGTCGGCAAGATCTACGCCGGCAAAGTCGTAAGCATCAAGGAATTCGGCGCGTTCGTGGAGATTGCCCCCGAGACCGACGGGCTGTGCCACGTGTCGGAATTGTCCGATCGCTTCGTGAATAACGTGACCGACGTGGTGAATCTCGGCGACGAAATCCGCGTGAAGGTCGTGCTCATCGACGAGCAGGGCCGCATCAAGCTCAGCCGCAAACAGGCCATGAAGGAAGAGGGGAACAGCGATCCCGAAACCGTTGGCGCGCCGGCCGGCCCGGACGATCAGGGCGACGAACAGCGCCCGCGTGACGAAGGTCGCGGCGGTGGTGGCGGCTACGGCGGCCGAGGCGGCGGCGGCGGTCGCGGTGGGCGAGGCGGTGGCGGCGGCCGCGGCGGCGATCGCGGACGCGGACCGCGTCGCGATTAAATCGGAAAAACATGTTCCTCGCAGAGTCGCAAAGGCGCAGAGGGAAATCGACAAATGCAACGTTCAACCGGCGCGGATAGCGCACCAGTATCTTCGTAAAATAACGACAAGCGGAATTTACTCTGCGCGTTTGCGACTTTGCGTGAGCTACTCCCTATTTGCTCGGCTGCGTCGTTGCTTTCGTCCCCGCGAACGTGCCGTTGATGGTCAGCGTTTCGCCGCTCACGTTGAATTGTATTGATTTCAACTCAATCTTCCCCGTGGGAAACGCCATCAGCGGCCGGGTCTTGTCCTGGTAATCCTTGATCGATCCGCTGAACAGGTCGATGAACGCCGAACCCAGCATGCCCTGGCCGGACACCTTGAGATTGTGGATCGTTCCGTTCAGGGCATCATCGACGTCGATGGTCGCCTCGACATGGGCATCGGCGCTGGGCAGGAGAATTTCGGCCACGGAGATGGTCGCGTCGGCGTGCAGCGAATGCGGGCCGGAGCTGTCGATCTTCAACTTCACCGATTGCACCGACATCCCCGTTCCGCCCAGGGCGTTGTCGATGGCGCCGGCCAGCGCCGCCTGCAAATCGCTGATCTTCGCGGTCAATGCCAGATTCCCGCTGGCCGCGTTCTCCAATACGAGCAGCGTGTGCTTCTTGTCCTTGTCCAGCCGCAAATCGAGCACCGCGTCGCTGGCCGAAAGCGAATAATTGATGTTGCCGGAATAGAGCCGCAGCGGCTGGGCGACGATTGCGAATGAATCGGCGGCCACGCCCGGCCGGATCGGGCTTTCCTTCAGCAGTTTCACCTTTGACCGCTCCGGCACGGTGGCCGCGTTGGACAGATCGATCCGCAAGCTCGACAGCGACGGATACCGATCACCCGCCAAGCGCACCGGCCCGCCCGGAATCGTGGCCGGCTTGACGATCCGCGCCAGCCCCTGCGTGATGGAAGCCGAGAACCTGCCCGGCGACGACGGCAGAGTCGCATCCATCACGGGAAACATGACCAGCGGATTGGCGTCCATCCAGGCCTTGGGCGCCTCGGCTGTCGCGGCGGGCGCCGGAGCGTCGCCCGGCTTGCCGGCCGGTGCCGCGCCCCATCCGATCGCCGCCACGCACAGGCACAACCCGCACACCGCGCATTGCCTCACGATTTGCCGGATTCGCATTTTCATAATCACCCGTCCATCATGCCGACACCGATCGCCACGCCGCCTTGTTCCCTCTTTTTCCTCCTCCCCATGTACTCAGGGGGAGGACAGAGGTGGGGGTTCTTCGCCGATGGCTCTGGCGGACCAAGTCCTCGAACAACGCCGTCGCGATCAACCCCCACCCCAACCCTCCCCCTGAGTACAGGGAGAGGGGGTTAAGAGGCGCCGCGCCCGCCGCCATCCATCATACGCTTTCCGGCCGACATTGTTATGCTATTCAAGGATGACACTGCTTGCCCACCTGCGTCAGCTCAGCCCGTTCGGCCCGGTTGTGGCCGGCGAATTGCGATCCGGGTCGCGGCGCAAGCGGAATTACTTTCTGCGCGTCATTTATCTTGCCGCCCTGCTCTTTGTACTGCTGGTGTGGTGGTCCGCCACATGGGATCGCGGGAATGTCAGTGTCGAGTACCTGGCGCAGCAGCAGGCCGAGATGGGCGAGATATTCTTCGTCACCTTCTCGATATTCTCCGTGATCGCCATGGCCCTGATCTGCCCGATCCTCACCAGCAGCGCCATCAACGTCGAACGCCGCCGCAAGACCCTCGGCGTCCTGCTCATCACGCCGATCACCGCCTGGCAGATCGTTTCCGGCAAACTCTTCTCACGCCTCATGACCGCCTTCTGGCTGCTGGGACTCAGCCTCCCGGTCGTCGCCCTGGTGCGATTGGAAGGCTCGGTTGAACTGAACCAGATCATGATCGGCATCGCTCTGGCGGCGGCCACGGCCATCAGTTGCGGCGCGATCGGCCTGATGTATTCCGCCGTCATGGACCAGCCCGCCCTGGTGATCCTGCAGTCGTACCTGTTCCTGGGATGTCTCTACGGCCTGACCGCGCTGTTGGCGGGTCTGCTGGCCTCCGCGGGACACACGGGCTTTCTGTGCATTTTTGGAATAAACCCGGCCGTGCAGGTTGCCGCGCTGATCGATCCAACCATGCCGCGCGACATTGGTATTGGCTGGATGGGATGCGTCGCTTTTCAACTGGGTTTGGCGCTGATGCTGCTGCTGGCCACGGCGATGCGACTGCGCCGCGACGTGCAGCGCGGCGACATTCTCGACGGCGTCACCGCCAGTCAGGCCCGCAAGGCCCGCCGGCTCGCCAAAAAAGAGGCCAGGCGGCAGGCCAAACTCGCACCGTCGCCGCCGTTGCCGACCGGGTCGCTGTTTACCTCCGCCGATGCGCTGCCGGATCAGCCCGATGCGCCATCAACGTCAGCATCCCCCGTCGATTCCAACCGGCCCCGGCCTGTGGGAATTATCGAGTATGCTTCGTCGACAAATCCGCCCGATCGCTTGACCCGCCCCGTGGGCGACTGGCCGGTTCTCTGGCACGAGTGCCGGGCAAAATTGCTCGGCAAAAAGCAAAACGCGCTGCGATTCAGCATCTTTCTGGGTGTCGCGCTCCTGGCCGGTTACGTCATTTCGGATTGGCGCGAGCTGTCGAGCGTACAGATGGGTTTCTCGATGTGCTTCAACGGCGTGATGTGTCTGGTGATTACGGTGATCTCGGCGACGATGATGACCCAGGAAAAGGAATCGGGAACCTGGCCCCTTCTGGTCGCCGCGCCCATCAGCGGCATGCAGATCGTCCTGAGCAAAGTCGCCGGCGTCGGCCGCAGGTCGCTGGTAATCACCGGCCTGATCGTGGCGCATTTTCTGGTGATCGGGCCGCTGCTGGGGGAACTGGGCATTCATTGTGCCTGGCTCTACGGACACGGCTGGTTCGCCATCGCTCCCGACGGAGCTGTCGCCGATGTTTGGTGGCCGTCGGTTATGGCGGTCTACGTGATTCTCACGTTCAACTCGGTCTGGGTCGCCACCGGAATCTTTTTCTCGACGCACCTGAACCGCACCACCACCGCCGTCGTCTGCAACCTCATGCTGGTCCTGGCCGTGTTCATCGGCGTGCCCATGTTTCTGGGGATTATCGAAAGCCTGGCCCGTGGCAACGGGCAGGTTTTCGATCGAATTCTCAGCACCTATCAGCCGTATTATTATCTGGGACTGCTGCTGGATCTGCGGCCATATCGCTATCAGATGCAACCCGGTTTAGTGACAGTTTCCCTATTCTCCGGTATCACCTACGGGCAGTTCATTGTCTGGACGATTTTCGTCGGGCTTGTCCACCTGGCGATCGCCGGCTGGATATTGACCTGGTGCGCGATGGATTTCAATCGCGTCACCGGCAGGGCGCCGCAGACCGATCCGCTGCCGCCGCGCGATCCGGCCGACGCGCCGGCGACGGCGCTATAACTCGGATTCCAAATCCTCGTCCAATTCCTCCGGCGGCGTTTGCGGTTCGGTGGCGGCCGGCTCAATCTGCCGGGCCTGGAATCTCTGCCGCGCCGCTTCATAGAGCACCATGGCCGCCGCATGGGAAAGCGATAGACTCGTCGCTTCCCTGGCGATGGGGATCGACGCGCGCGTATCGCACAAATCGCGCACGGCGGCGCTGAGCCCGCGCTTCTCGCCGCCGATGCACAAAAGGGTGGGCCGCGTCAGGTCGATCTGATCAATCGATCGCCGCGCTGCCGCGATCGCCGCCACCAGCTTCACCCCGCGCCGCGACAGTTCACTCAGCACCCTGGTTCCCTCGATCTGCACGATCTCCAGCCGCTCATACGCGCCGCTGCTGGGACGCGCGATCTCCACCGCGTCCAGCGCCGCCATGTGCTTCTTGATCAGCACGGCCTGCGCTCCCAGCGCCTCAGCCGAGCGCAGCACGAATCCCAGATTCCGCGCATCGTCGATTCCCTCCAGCAGCAGCAGCAGGGGGGACGGCGTGGCATCGACCAATTCCAGCAGCCGCCGTTCACTGGTCAATTCCCGCGCCGAGCAGATCGCAATCACGCCGCCGTGCGTCGCCCCGTGCGCCAGGGCATCGAGGCGGGAGCGCTCGACGCGCTGCACCGGCACCGACAATTCCGCCGCCGCGTCCAGTAACTCACGCAGCTTCGTCTCGTGAATCCCGCTGCTCAGCAGGATGGTGCTGATCTTGCGCCGCCGCGCCCGCAAAGCCGCCAAAACCGACAACCGCCCTTCCAGATGCTCCATCTTCGCAATCATACCGGCACAGACCCTACAGCCCGCATATCGCCGTCCCGAATTGCATTTTGCGGCCTTCAGATCACCCCACCCGGCGGACGAAAACAATCGTGAAACGATGTGCGTTTCAAAGAGGTTCCGCGGCGATGACCGCGGCGCCGAAGTTCGACGGAGTTTGCAATCGAGGAGAGAGATTATGCGGTTTTTTGAATCCCTGGAATCGCGACGCCTGCTGTCGGCCGGCGCCACGCTTGGCGCGCTGGGCGAATTGAAAGTCGTCGGCACCTCCGGTCCGGACGTGCTCAGCGTCGAGGTCAGCGGCTCGAACATCGAGGCCATGGACGGCTCGACCGTGCTGCTCAGCGTCGCCGCCAGCAGGGTAACGGGCATCACCGTTCACGGCCTGGGCGGCGGCGATAACATCACCATCGATCCCAGCATCACCGTGCCTCTCATCCTCTACGATTATGATGGTTACGGCCCCGATTCCATCACCGCCAACGGCGCTTCCGACACCACCGTCACCGTCGGCCTCGGCAGCGATGCGATCCATCTCGGCAACGGCAGCGATTTCGTCTTCTGCTACGGCGGCAATGACACCGTCGTTGCCGGCAACGGCAATGATTACGTCCAGGGCGGCCACGGCAATTGCAGCATCACCCTCGGCAACGGCAACGATGTCGTCCATGCCGGCAAGGGCAACGATTCCGTCGTCCTGGGCGCCGGCAACAACACCGTCATTCTCAACGGCGGCAACGACGCCGTGAACACCGGCGACGGCAGCGACACCATCCTCGGCGGCAGCGGCATCGACACCATCACCACCGCCGGCACCGATCTGCTCTTTGTCCGCAACGGCGACACCGTCAACGGAACCGCCACCGACACCGTCTGGTCCAACGGCGGCAAGGCCTCCGTCACCGGCGTGCCGTCCAGCAATATCCACACCGGCCGGCCTGCCAACTGGGCCGTGAAACAGTTGATCTACGAGTCGCGCGTGTAAGCCGGCTCGTCACAGTCAGCGATGCGCCGAATCTTTTTCGGCTCGATCAGCGGCCTTCGCCCCCCGTGTCAGGCGAGGGCCGCTTTGTTTTCCGGTTGCACGTTGACCTGAAATGCCGGGACATCGCCGCGCCGGATCACTTGGCAACAACCAGCGACCCGCTCGACGGGTTAACCATGAGAATGGCGGCGTTGCTATCGATCCAGATGTCCTTGAGCGCTTCCCCCGAGGCGTTGCCGTTGGCATTGAGCCCCTGGAATGGAGTGACGGTGGGGCCCCACAATATCGGATTGCCCGGTGTGCCCGGCGCCAAGGGCGAAGTGGTTGATACGGCAGCCCATCCACCGATCGCAACGCCGGTTGTGCTGTACGTCGTCGCCAATCCGGCGTCCGTCCATCCGTTGGAGGAATTAGACGTGATTTGATTCTTATATGTTTCGGTATCCACCAGCGCAATGCCAACGCCGGTTGGCGTGCCAATGGAATTGGCCGCCGCACTCTGGTTGACCTGGAATGCCTGGCTTAGTTGCGTCGGCACGGTGGCTCCGGGCGGGCCAAATATTGTCGGCAAAATCGGATACGTCATCAGATGCCCTTGGGCATCAAACAAGATCACGCCAATGGGCGTGTATCGCTGCTGGCTGCCGGGGACGCCCATGATGATCTCGGCCGTTACGCCGCGTTGCAGTAGAGTCTGCTCGCTGTTGGGGATGACGTCGAGGTATTGGACAACATTTAGGCCGGATGTGTAGGTATTCACCTGCACAAACGCGGTTATGGTATCGCCGGTGCTCAGGACATCGGGGTAGATCGCCAGGCCGGTGGGGCTGTTGGAATTGATGGCCGATTCCCGCGCCACCGCCAGCAGTGCCCCCAGGCGGTTTTGTGCCAGGGGGATGCTGCGGTCGCCGGTCATGGCCTTGATCGACGGCACCAGAACCACGATCACCAGGACGATGATCGAGATCACCACCAGCAGTTCCGTGAGCGTAAATCCTTTTCGACGTTGCATTTACAATCCTATCGGCGACAGCAATGATCGCTCTTTGCCACCCCCATTATGCGCCCTGTCCAGCATCTTCCGCAACCAAACTTCCCTTGTCACCCTGTCACCCTGTCACCTTGTCACCCCCGCACCTTCACCCCGGCCGGGTCGCCGCGCCCGCCAAATGCCCCATCGCATCGCGCAGATTCTCCATCGCCTCGGGATATTTCGGCGCGATCCGCAGCGCCGCCCGGAATTCGTCGGCCGCTTCCTGGTACTTCCCCGATAGCGCCAGTGCCACGCCCAGATTGTTGTGCCCCTTTGCGAATCCGGGCGCATCCGCTATCGCCCGCCGGTATGCCTGGATCGCTTCGCCCGGGCGGTGCAGAGCCAGCAGCGTCTCGGCCCGCGCGAACGCCACATCCACGTTGTCCGGACTCAAGATGATCGCCCGGTCAAAATTCGGCAACGCAAGCCGGTACAGCTTCTCCAGCGTGTCGGTGCCCGCCTCGCCGAGATTCTGCCACGCCTTGGCCGTCGATGGATCGGCGTAATTGAACCCCAGCCAATACCAGCCATCCGGGCTGAGAGGGTCCAGCTCGGTTACGCGGCGGAACTGGCCGGCGGCTTGATCGACGTAACGCAGCTTGCTCTGGACCCGACCCAGGTTCAAATGCCCGCCGACAAATCTCTCGTTCGCCTTCACCGCCCGCTTGTAATAGTCCATCGCGTCCCAGCCGCGGCCCTCGCTGTCCAGGGCGGCCGCCATGTTTCCATCGGCCAGCCAGTTGTCGCCCGCGGTGTCGAGGCATCGCTTCCACAGCCGCACGCTGCTGGTCCAGTACGTACACTGCACCCACGTGCATATCGAAAGTTGTAAAAGGACGCACACGAACAAACCCGCCACGTGCCATCGCCAGCGCCCCGTTATCCATCCGGCCGGCACCGACCACGCCGCCATGATCGCCAGCCCGATCGACGGCGCGTACGTGTACCGATCCGCCATCGAGAATTCCAATCCCATCACCGCCGCCATCGATGGCGCCAGCATGATGAGAAACCACAGCCATCCCACTCCCAGCCACGGCCGCCGCCATTGCCACACCGCCGCCGCCGTCACCGCGACCAGCACGCACGCGCCCAAGCCCACCTGCCAGAGCGCCCACGCGTGCTTGGGATAAAACACCGTCAATCGCGAAAAATCGGCCATTTTTTGCAGATAAACCGGCAGCACCGCCAGGCTGTTGGAAACAAACTGTCCGAGCCTCACGCCGTTCATTCCGGCAAACGCCGTTCCCTGCGACTCGCCCGGCTCCAGCGTCCGCAAGACGTCTCCGACATGCACATCGAACGCCACGATCAGCAGCATCGGCAATTTCTCCGCCGCCAGCCACGCGAGGCGCCCCAGTGCCGCTTGTCCCTTATTCACGGCTCCCAACCGCTTCATCGGCCACAGGTCCAGCAGCAGCAAGCCGGCCGGCAGCGTCGCCATCATCGGCTTGGCCAGCAGACTCAGCGTCAGCAGGACCAGCACCGTCGCATAGCGCCACGCCCCGCCTCGCCGCGCATAGGCCACATACGCCCCGATCGCCAGGAATCCGAACAGCCCGGCCAGTTCATCCTTCCGCTCGACGATCCACGCCACCGATTCCACGCGCAGCGGATGAACCGCCCACAATCCCACCGCCAGCGCGCTGCGCCATTGGCTCGATGTCATCCGCCACATCACCAGAAACAGGATGATCGTGTTGGCCGCGTGCAGCCCCAAATTCTCGATATGAAACGCTTCCGGCGTCAATCCGTGCCGCAGCCACGACTCCCTCTGCGCATCCAGCGCCAGCGACAGGATCGTCAGCGGATGGTACAGCCCCATGGCCGTATGACCAAACGCCCACTTGATCGTGCTCCAATGGAACCCCGATTTCACCAGCGGATTGCCGGTGATGTAGAAGTCATCATCGAAATTCAGAAACCCGCAATTCGTGACCGGCCAGAACGCGGCCATCACCAGCAGAGCCAGTCCGATCGAAATCCCCACTGGCGCCCGCCACGGCCCGGCATCCGCCGGCCCAGCCAGCGGCGCAGCCGATTTCCAGATACTCCGCGCCCGCGCGCCGGATATTTCGTTTGCCTGCGCCATTCCCCCATCATCGCCTGCCCGTCGTGTCAACGCCAACGTCCGAGTGTGCCCGATCTTCCGGGCAAACATAAGTTGATGCGGGCCGAGCTCTTTCGCCCTCCCCTGGTATTCCGGGGGAGGGTCGGGGTGGGGGCTGCCCGTGGCGAGGTTCCATACGGGTCAAGCGATGGAGCCCTGCGCGAAAAACCCCCACCTCAATCCTCCCCCGGAATACCAGGGGAGGAGGGAAAGGCGGCAGCCCGGAAGATCGGGCACTCTCCAACGTCCGCAGTGGCCCGACCGACTTGACGCTCGGACCAGATTTGACGATTATGTACATGAGCGT
>CAYQTE010000075.1:0-20785 GCA_964420285.1 uncultured Tepidisphaeraceae bacterium | reverse complement strand
CGTTTTGGTCATTTTCGCGATCTTGGGGAAAAATTCAGTTGACTATCCGATGTAACGTTTGAAGAATCGACCTCGTCTGGTTCAGCATGCGGAGGTCGTCGGCAACGGCCGGCTTTGTGGCCTGATCACAAGGCGTGACAGAATTGGTCCCACCACCCGAGGAAACAGCGATGCCCGATAATGTGATTCGTCTTGAGGCTTTGGAAGCTCGCCAACTTCTTTCGGTATCAGCGCATCTGGGCGGGAGCGGCACATATCGCATCTTCGGCACCAGTGGCGATGATGCCCTGACCCTTCAGCTTGACAGTTCCACCACCAACGTCCAGCTCGTCAGCGGCGCGAGCGTCGTCGATACCGAACTGCTCAGTTCGGTCAAACAGATCCAGATTTTCGGCATGGGCGGCAATGACACGATCACCATCGACACCGGCGTCAACGCCAATGCGATGATCTTCGAAGGCGACGGCAACGACGCGATCCTCAGCGCCTCCACCGGCAACACAACCGTCTGGGCCGGCTCGGGCGATGACAATGTCACGCTCGGCAACGGCAACAACGTCATCAACACCGGCGGCGGCAATGATGTCGTCCTGGTCGGCAATGGGAACAACACCATCTCCGTCGGCGGCGGAACTGATTCGGTCACCGCCGGCAACGGCAACAACACCGTCACCGGCGGGAGCGGCAATGACTCGATAGTCCTGGGCACCGGCAATAACACCGTCGTCCTGGGCGCGGGAAGCAACGTCGTCACCACTGGTGCGGGAAACGACTCGATCAACGCCATCTCCGGCGCCGATTCAATCACCACCCACGGCAACGACCTCCTGCAGGTCAATGCCAACGACACCGTGGCTGGCGCCGCCAACGACACAGTCTGGGCCGGCTCCGGCGACACGCACATCACCGGCGTCTTGTCGGCCAACATCCTCTCCGGCTATCCGATCACGGCGACGCTGGCGTCCAACGGCACGCTCAACATCACCGGCAGCAAGGGTGCCGACGACATCACCATCCAGTTGGATTCCTCCGGCACCAACATTCAGGTGTTGCAGGGTTCGACGGTTGTCAGCACCGACCTGGCGTCAAGCGTGAATTCGATCCAGATCAACGGCAAGGGCGGCGATGACTCGATCGCCATTGGCGCAACGGTCACCACCAGGGTCTCCATCACCGACGGCGGCGGCAACGACGTGATCGTCGATCTGGGCACCGGGCAGGCCAATATCACCGCCGGCAACGGCACTGACGCCGTCACCGTCGCCGATCAGAAGGCCAATATCACGGTCGGCAATGGGAACGATATCGTGACGGCCGGCGATGGCAACGATGTCATCAACATCGGCAGCGGCAACGACACAATCGTCACCGGCAACGGCAACAGCTCGATCGAACTGGGCGGCGGCAACAGCACCGTCACAAGCGGCACCGGGAACGACACGATCGTCACCGGCGGCGGGGCCGACAACATCACCACCAATGGCGCCGACCTGATCACCGTCGATTCCAGCGATACGCTGGCCGGAACCGGCAACGATACGGTCTATGCGGGCAGTGCCGGCGATACGAACATCACCGGCGTGCCGACGGCCAATATTCACGACAGTTACCAGCATCACCGCTTCGGCGGGTTCAAGCGATTTTTCGGGGCTCGGAATTTCTTCAGTATGTTCGGACACTGGTAAGGCGCGAGTACGCCAGAGCAGTAGAACAGTCGAGCAGTAGACCGGCAAGAACGGGATCTTCTCCGCGGGCCAGGTGATCGATTCGTATTCCTTCGGTTGATCAAGCGCGCAAAAAACGGTTCCGATCAACCATTTTTTCTCAACCTTGCCAAACCTATTCGGCAAAGCGTTTGACGACGATCGAGTCGTTTTGGCCGCCGAAACCGAAGCTGTTGGACAGGGCGATATCCACGCGCGTCTTGCGGGCCTTGTTGGGGACGTAATCCAGATCGCATTCGGGGTCGGCGTATTCAAGATTCATCGTCGGGGGAACAACATTGTCGCGGATGGCCAGAACGCAGCAGATGAGTTCGACCGCACCGGCCGCGGCGATGAGATGGCCCATCATGCTCTTGATGGAACTGATCGGGCACCCCTTGGCGTGCGGGCCGAAAACGGTCTTTATGGCGCTGGTTTCGTTGCCGTCATTTTCGCGCGTGCCGGTGCCGTGGGCGTTGATGTAGTTGATCTGGGCGGGCGTGATCCTGGCGTCGGCGATCGCCGCCTGCATGGCGTTGACGGCGCCCAGGCCCTGCGGATCCTGATCGGTTATGCGATAGGCATCGGCCGTTGAGCCGTAACCGGCGACCTCCGCCAGAACCGTCGCCCCGCGTTTTTTCGCGTGATCGAGCGTTTCCAGAATGACGATGCCGGCCCCTTCGCCAAGGACGAAACCACCGCGCTGGGCGTCGAACGGGCGGCTGGCCTTGGGTGGATCGGCGTTGAGCGTCGAGAGTGCGGTGAGACGATTGAAGCCGGTCACGCCGAACGGGTGAATCATCGAATGCGTCCCGCCGCCGATCATCACATCCGCATCACCGCGGCGCAGGATTTCGGTGGCCTCTCCAACGGCCTGGGTTGAAGCGGCGCAGGCGGTGAGGCAATTCATGGCCGGTCCGCGCGCCCCGGTCAGCAGGGCCAGATGCGACAGCGGCATGTTGGGTTCCTGCTCGAGTTCGCGCGCGACGTTCATGCGCTGCAGCGCGACCTCGGCCCAGCGGACGGTGTTGAGGAACTGTGCCTCGACATTCCATGCGGAAAGGGCCGCAACGGTGTACGCGTCAAAATCCAGAGACCCTTCGCCGCTGCCCAGGTAGATGCCGACGCGATCGAGATCCAGCGACGACGTGTCTAATGCGGCCGCTTTCCATGCCTGGGAACATGCCCCCAGCGCGAATCGCGTATTACGGCCTGCGCCACTGTGGATGCCGATGGGTCCGATCTGATCTTCAACGCGATAGTTCTTCACCTCGGCGCTGATGGTGGTCGGGAAAGTGGATGAATTGAAAAGCGTGGTCTGCGCGATCCCCGATTCGCCGGCCAACAGCCGCCGCCAGACGGTCTCGATATCGTGACCCATCGGCGTGACCCAGCCCATTCCTGTGATGACGACTCGGTTCATGGCTTCAATTCCGTCTTGGTCAATCGCGAGTTCCGCTTCAGAAATTATACCCCTTGCTGTTGCCACCGCTGCCGCAGAACATCAGAAGGACCACACCGATGATGCCCGGTGCAGGCCAGAGCGTGTTGGCCGCAAAAAACACGAATACCGTTACGCCGATCAACAAAAGTGATATGACCAGACGCACGAACACAGGAACCTGATACCAAATGTTGAAGATTGCCTGAAACATGGCTCAGCCCTCCATTCGCCTGAACACCAGCGCCGCGTTTTGACCGCCAAGACTGTAGACGCTGCTCAGTGCGACATCGATCTTGGCCGGTCTGGATTCCGGGGCCACGTTTACCGCAAACCCGGCGTGAGTGCATTTGGTGTTGACGGCGGGCGGGATCGTGTTTTGCTTGAGCGCCAACACGGCCGCGGCGGCATCAATTCCGCAACCGGCGGCCAGGCAGCCGGTCTGCGCTTTGATCGGCGCCATCGGCACTTGCGACAGCCGCTCGCCGAACGCCTTTTGAAACCCGGTCAACTCCGCCCGGTCGTGCGCGGGAATTCCCAGGCCGTGCGGGACGATCAGATCCACATCGGCCGAAGACAGTTTGGCATCGGCAAGGGCGTTGGTGATCGCCCGCGAATAGCTGTGTCCGGTCGGATCGGGTTCGGTGATACGATAGGTATCCTGCGTCGCGCCAAAGCCGACCAACTCCGCATAAATGGCGGCTTTTCGTGCCAAAGCCCGGCCCAGTTCCTCAAGGATGAACAGCCCGCCGCCTTCGCCCATGACCGTGCCGTCGGCATCAGCATCGAACGGCCGGCACGCGGCGAGCGGCGAGTCGTTATGCGTTGTCGTCAGCCGTTTGAGCAAAATCTGCCGGAAGTAACCCAGCGGCTGGATTTTGCTCTCCGCTCCGCCGCAAATCGCCAGATCGGCCTTGCCGCGCTGGATGGTCCGGAAGGCCTCGCCGATCGCCAGGTGGCTGGAGGCATCGGCACAGGTCACGGTGTTGCTCGGGCCTTTGAGCTGGTGAATGATCGTCACGTGGCAAGCCAGCATGTTGGGGAGATATTTCAGAAGCCACAGCGGCGTGAGATAGCTCATGCCATCTCTGCCCCAGCGATTCAGATCGAGCGTCTCCCCATCGCGAGCGTTGTACATCGCCGCCGTAAGCTCGTTAAGCTCCGCCCCGATCAGCCCCGCACCGATGTTGCATCCGAATCGCGTGCCATCAAAATCGGCCGTTTCGACATACGCCTTGGAATTCAGTTTCGCGTCGCGGAAGGCATCATCGGCGGCGATGACCGCCAGTTCCGTGTCGCGAGCCATGACCTTTGTGGATTTGCGATAGCTCTTGGGGACGAAATCGACAATCTTGAACGGCGGCACCTGTCCGGCGATCTGGCAGGCCAGTCCGCCCGGATCGAACGCGGCGACCCGCCCGATGCCGCTGTGCCCGGCGATCAGGTTGGTCCAGAATTTCTCCCGGCCGATACCGATCGGTGATACGACTCCCACGCCCGTGATAACGACTCGACGCATGGGACTAGATGGTAAAGGCCTTGCCGCTTTGAACGTTTCGCAGCATGGAGGTCATTTGTTCGGTGAAAATAAAATTGTGCTCGGGAAACTGGATGCCCGCCAGGTTCTTGTCGATGTGGCTGAACATCAGTTCGATGTCCGCCACCGGCTCGGCCCCGACGGCCACCGTGCCATCGACCGCCGCACCGGTTTCCGAAAGCTGGCGGATGGTCGCCGAGAAGATCATCGTATCGCCCGGTCGGACCAGCCGATGGAACACCGCCTTGCCGATTTTCGCCAGCACGACTTTTTCGAGAAAACCGCGAGCCTCGCCGACGAGGATGCCGGCGGTCTGAGCCATGCCTTCGACGATCAGGCTGTTGGGCACAATGGGGAAATCGGGATAGAGGTCGTATAGATGTTCCTCGGCGGCGGTGACGTTCTTCACGGCCTGGGCGGTGTGCTGCGGCGTGAATTCCACGAACTTGTCGATCCAGATCCAACGCATGGGATAAGGCGATCCTTCGCTGCTGCGCGGTCTGCCGGGTCGATCAGGTGGAGGCGATCTTGGACTGCACGTAATTGACGACGGCGTCGACCGTGATCAGGGCCATCGCATTCTCGATGGTGGGGTCTTTCTCGACCACCGCAAAATCCGCAAATGGGAGTCGCTTTTTGAGCTCCACGACACCGGCCGGCGTGACTTTGCCGTCCTTCACCAGCGATTCGTCGTTCATCATCTGCGGGAGATTCTCGGGAAAGAGCTCGCCGCGCGGGATGCGGAACGGCTTGGCGGGATCGACGGTGAAGGCCTTTTCAAGGCGGAAGTTGATGTCGAGGTAGTCGATCGACTCGGCCCCCAGGTCTTTGGACAAGGCCGAACCGGGCGTGATTTCCTCTTCGTCGACGCTCAGAGCCTCGACCAGGACGCCTTTGACCTTCTTATAGATATCATCACGAGACATTGACATAAGTCGTCCTCACGCCTGAACACCCGTCAGACCAGCCACGCGCCCCTGCGTTAATATTTCCCATCGGCCACGGTGGTACTCGATGAGCCGCCGATCGACGTCGGCCAGATCGCTCTGCGTATCCGACAGATTGAAATACGCGATTTGGAGCCTCGCGGTCAAGGCGCTGCTGCCGGCTACGCTGCCTACACCTTTGAAAACGCCGCCACATTCTCCCGGCCAGCGCCCCTCCGTCAAGCGAACCAGTTCGACTTCCAGCTTCAGCGTATCGCCCGGAGCCACGAACTTGCCGTATTTCACGTTCCTGGCCTCCTTGAGCACGGCCATCGACTTGGCAAAGCCACTCCGCGCGTGCAAACACCAGGCCGCCGCCTGCGTCAACGCCTCCAGCATCATCACGCCCGGCAGTACCGGAAAAGTCGGAAAATGATCGGCAAGATATTCCTCGGCCAGGCTCACGACTTTTATGCCCACGAGTCGCTCCGCAGACACCGATTCGATTTTGTCGATCAAATAGAATTTCACGACATCCCGGTCTGGCCCGTCCAGAGCCACACGCAAAGCGAAGTTTTTTATCGGCCCGGCTCAAGAATGGCAAGAGCCGTGCCAAAAAACATTGAACCTTTCGCCGCGATTGATTGTCCGGTTCTACGCTCGAGCTGTCACCGGCGACAGCGAAATGCCACGCACATTGGCCCGTCAACGCGATGGTAGTGGGCAACAATCGCTGGCCGGGAGGCTATACGACCACATGAGCACAGCCGCCCTTCATGCCAGCAAGGAACGCTGCCCGGAATGCGGGATGCCGGTGCCGGGAGCGGATCCGCCGCGGAAATCGTTGTGATAGAATGGTCGCCATGCCGCTTGATAGCCTGCTTCTGAGCCGGTGGTGGTCGGGTGCGGCGATGGTGGCCGTGGCGGCGATCAGCGATTATGCGTTGACGTTGTGGGGCGCCCGGCTTTATCGCAGAGTGCGGGATCGCATCGTCTTTGAGGGAAGCTACGAGACTGTGCCAGTATTCCAGGCGGATATCGACGCCGGCCGGATTCTCAGCGTTCGCTTCATCGTCATACTGCTGTTCATGGTGGGCTGGATCGGATCGATCGCGAGATTCGCGCGGTTCCTGGAAATCGACGATCCGGTGTACCTGTTCCTGGTCGGCTTTCTGGTGCTGATCGAGGCGCCGATTCACGTGAGGCACGTGTCGAACATCGTGAGATTCTCGCTGCTATCGCGGCCGGACGCGGCCGGCGGCCAGATCACGTATTCCCGCTGGTTCATCCTGCGCGTCTCCAGTGTCGATTTTTTCAGCTTCGCCGTATTGTACCTGCTGGGATTCGCAGCGACGGGGAGTTGGTTCCTGCTGGGCGGGTCGGTTCGGTGCCTCGCCTTCGGGGCATTCCAAGTGATCCTGAGTCGAAAAGCCGGCCGTAAACGCGCGGCGGCCGTGGCATGAGCGGAGCAGGCGCAGTCATCAATGCGCAATCAACAGCGAGGCGCGGTGGCCCACCGCACAATCAGCCGTCAAGCCGAACTCAAAAAAGACCGCCGTGCGGCAGATGGGCGCCGGTGTATTGGCGGAAGCCGATGAGCAACCCCAGCAGGGCCAGATAGGTCAGGCCGATCAGGGCGGGGGCGGTCTTTCCAATGGCGTAGTATGGCCCGGATCGGCCGGAGCGTTTCAGCGTCTTAATCACGCGCGGCAGGGCAACGATGAGGATCAGCAGGAGAATCCCCGGCCCCGCTCCGGAGCGGAAGTCGTTGACCAGCATCCATGCTGCCCCGCATAGGCCGGCGACCCAAAGCCAGGGGCTGACGGCGGCGGCGACGCGCCCGCCGTCCAGAGGTGGAACGGGCAGCAGGTTGAACAGGTTCATGGTGAATCCGAACCACGACAACACCAGCGCCAACTGGCTGCCGGTGGTCAGGTAGATCGCGAAAACAAGCAGGGACGCGATGGCTCCGGCAACGGGACCGGCGATGCCGATAATCGCTTCCACGCGTGCGTTGGGCGGGTTCTGGCGGAGATTGATGACCGCGCCGACATAGGGAATGAAGATTGGCGGGCTGGCGCGCAATCCGTAATGGATGTTCGCCACCACGTGACCCAACTCGTGAACGAGGATGAGCAGCACGAATCCCAGCGAGCCCATCCATCCAAAACTGAATTGGTACACAAGGATGCTGATGAGCATCGACAGACCGGTCTTGAGCACCGCCGCCGGCATACTTTCCTGTCGAACCGCCGGCAGCGAGCCCGGTTCTTCGATCACCGCGGTCGTCGGTCCGACGGAGCGTAGCTGCTCAATCTCCCCCAGCACCGTTTGGTACTGACGCGATTGCTGCGGAAGGCGCTTAAGGCATTCTTCCCAGAGGGTGATGGCTTTCTGAGGATTGTATTGTGCTTGCCAGCGAGCTTCGGCGGCCAACTGTCCCAGAGCCTCCGCGTGAACCAGAGCGCCGCATCGGTTGCAAACCAGGGCGTCCGGCGACGGCAAGGCGGCGGCGCAGCGGGCGCAACTTGGATAGAGCGGGAAGGTCACGGCTGCCCGGGGGCCGAGGGAGAATCGGCTGGTTCGATGGTTTCAAACTGCAAGTCGCGCGCCGTTGGCGCCTGGGCGGCGTACGGGCCGGCGATCGTGATGCGCGGCGCTTTGCAGAGCCGAAACGCCGCGTAGACGGCCAGTCCCAGCTAGAGGAGATCAAACCC
The DNA here is from genome assembly GCA_964420285.1 of uncultured Tepidisphaeraceae bacterium. Lineage (GTDB taxonomy): Bacteria > Planctomycetota > Phycisphaerae > Tepidisphaerales > Tepidisphaeraceae > CAYQTE01. The sequence goes on along the minus strand of CAYQTE010000075.1, from coordinate 12,461 downwards.
GCCGAATACCGCCGACGGTTGATCAGCGAGCAAGCGCACAAGAGCCGCCGTCACTTTCCCCGGCGTCGGCGCGATGTTTTTCTGGTTACAGAAATCGACGATGGTCCAGCTCACAAGCAACAACTTGCCGCCGATAATTCCGACCACGGACAACGCGGCCGCAAGCCATTGCAATGCCGTTCCCCGCCGTTTTCCCGAAGCCTTGACAACCGCCTTGCCCACCGCATAGCCGATAAACGACGCGACGATTCCGATCTCGACATTCGTCACATGCACAATCACAGCCCAGGCCACAGCGCAACCCAAACCGACAGCCAGGCCGGCTCCGGCGGCGCGAAGAAAGGAATCGGCAGTGAAGACATTGCGGGCAATGACGCTTCGCACCTGGTCCGCGCAAGATGTGCATGCGAAGCGGTTCAACGTACGGTAATACACGCCCACAATGGGCTTCGTGCAGAAGCCGCATTTCACATCCGCCGGCGCTGAGCCAGCTATCGCTGGAGGCGATATTTTGTTCTGTGACAAGCCGGTTGCTCCTTCCCTTGGGGGCACATGACGAAGCCGCCCGCAATTGCGGGGTGATTATAACCGTCGGCGCGACACTCACAATCCGGCGCCGAACCAAATTCCGTACGACCCTTGGCACCGGCCGCTACGCCTCCCGCACGTGCCTGTGAAACGCATCCATGATGCGCTTGGTGATCGGGCCGGGCTGGCCGGTGCCGATGTTTCGGCCGTCGATCTTCACCACCGGGGCGATCTCGGCGCCGGTGCCGCTGATGAAACACTCGTCGGCGATGTACAGGTCGTGGCGCTGGAGGGTTTGTTCGCGCATGGGGATTTCCATGCGGGTACACAAATCAAAGATGACACTGCGGGTGATCCCTTCGAGGATGCCGTCGGTCGTTGCGGGGGTCAGCACCGCGCCAGCGCGCACGATGAAGATGTTGTCGGCCGTGCATTCGGCGACATAGCCGGCGCCATTAAGCATGATGGCCTCGGCCACGCCGGCGTCGTTGGCTTCGAGCTTGGCCAGAATGTTGTTGAGATAGTTCAGGCTCTTGATCCGCGGGGACAGGGCATTGGGATGGTTGCGGATAATGCTGGCGGTGATGACGGCCATTCCGCTTTCGTAGGTGTCCTTGCCGTACATATCGATCGAGTCGGCAATGACGACCGTGCTGGGATTGGAGCACCTGGCCGGATTGATGCCCAAGGCGCCGACGCCGCGGGTGACGATCAGGCGGATGTAGCAATCGGTGAAGCCGTTGGCGCGGATCGTCTCCTCGACGATGGTCTTGAGTTGCGATTGCGATTGCGGGATCGCCAGGCGAATCGACTTGGCCGAATCGAACAGGCGGCGGACATGCGCATCCCACTCGAAGACCTTGCCGTTGTAAACGCGGATGCCCTCGAACACGCCGTCGCCGTACATCAGACCATGATCGTACACGCTGATTTTGGCCTGTTCCTTTTCGACAAGCCGGCCGTCAATCCAGACCTTCACTGACATGATCAACTCGCCTTTCCAAATCTCAAATCGCGGAACGGCATCGGGGTCAGGAATCGGCCTGAGCGAGGCGTCCGTCCTTCAATAGTAACACACGATCGGCTTTTCTGGCGAGAGTGCGATCGTGAGTGACCATGATGACGGTCTGGCCCGATTGGCGATGCAGGCGTTCCAGCAGGTCCATGATCTGCTGGCCGGTTTCGGTGTCGAGATTGCCGGTGGGCTCGTCGGCAAAGAGGATTCGCGGGTGATTCATCAGGGCTCGGGCGATGGCGACGCGTTGGCGCTCGCCGCCGCTGAGGTGAGCCGGCCGGTGTTTCAGGCGGTCAGCCAGGCCCAGATCGGTTAGCAATTGTCGTGCCCGATCGCGCAATGCAACCTTTTTCTGATGGAATCCGCTCCAGGACAATTCGATCATCGGCCCCAGCAGCGTGTTCTCCAGCACATTCAGTTCGGGCAACAGGTGATAGAACTGAAAGACAAACCCGAATTGCGTATTGCGAAGCCGACTGCGGGCGGTGGCGCCCAGGGATGAAATTCTTTCCCCGTCGAATTCGACATCGCCGGTATCGGCGGTGTCCAGCGCTCCCAGGAGGTGCAGTAATGTGCTCTTGCCCGAACCGCTGCGGCCTTCAATGGCGATGAATTCACCGCTGGTCACCGTGAGTTCGACTTTTCGCAGGACGTGTACCACCGCATCGCCCATGCGGAACGACTTGCCGAGATTGAACGCCTTGAGAATCACTCCGGCGGGCTTGGGCGCGGCTTGTGGTTGTGGTTGGGTCATGTTCATTCCCACCGGATGGCCTCGATGGGATTCATGCGCGCCGCCCGGATGGCCGGGAGCAGCGCACCCAGCACTGAGGAGACGACGGCCACCAGCACGATGATGACCGTCTCGCGGACGTTCATGGTATTGGGAATGGTATCGAAGGCGTAGACCTCCGGATTCCAGATCGTGATGCCCAGCACGCGCGACATCCAGCCGTGAATCTCGTTGATGTTGTGGACGAGGCAATACGCCCCCAGCAGGCCGACGCCGGCGCCGATAACGCCGATGATCAGGCCGTAGCCCAGGAAAATCGCCGCGATGCCCTGGCTGGTGGCGCCGACGCTCTTGATGATGCCGATGTCGCGGGTCTTCTCCATGACGATCATGTAGAAGATGCAGAAGATCAGGAAGATCGCGACGATGCTGACGATGCCGAAGAGAAAAGTCACAAGGCTCTTTTCGTTTTCGATGGCGTCCAGCCAGGTCTTCTGGCTTTCTTCCCAGGTTTGCACGGACGGCTCGCCGATGAACTGCGGCCAGGGATTTGCCGGTCCCACCGTCGACCACACCTGATCGATATCCCGCTGCACCGTGTCTCTCATGGCATTCAGATCGGCGCCCGGAGCAAGCTTGACATCGATTTCAGTGCATCGCGCAGGAAGAGTGATGGGCTCGCCGGCCTGGTTTGTGGCGGATCTCGCGTCCATGCCCATGTCCTGCTGGAGGACATCGAACGGCACATAGACGGTATCGGAATCGACCTGCCAGACCTTGGTGTGGCTGTCGTCAACAATCCAGAAATAGTCGCTGCTGAAGTCATTCTCGCTGACGTCAAAACTGCCGGGAGGAATGCTCAGCACCGTTAACTTGACCGGCAGCGTATAGAGAAATGAGTCGCGGTTGACCGTGAAGCCGTCCTTGTCCCGGTGAATGTTCAGCACGCCGCTGCCGCCGATAAGGCCCGGCCAACTGGCCGCCTTGGGATTTCGCGGCATGATCGCGGCGTAATTGACGCCGTTTTCGACGGCCGTTGCGTACAGCGAGCAGACCGCGCCCGGCCAGGCAGGATTGTCCGACAGCTTGAGCAGCGCAGCCCGGTCATCAGCTTTCATCAGGCCTGCGGTCACCTGGTCGTCAAGCCACGCACGGAATCCGGACGATTGCGAAAGCCGAACCAGATTATCGCGCGTTGTGGCTTCCATCCGGCCGGTGTAGGTGAGCGTGGCCGTGGCGGGATCGTAGGTCATGCGATTGATCGGGCCGCGCATGAAGTCGCTCAGGAGAGTCGCCGACGCGGGCAGTTGCACGTGCGCGGTGGACACCGAGCCATGGATAAGATCGAAGGACGGCGATGGCTGGGTGGCGGCGGCATCGCGGGCCGCATCTTCACGCTCGGAGGCGGACAAGGGTGACTTTTCCGCAGCGGTCGCGGCCTTGGTTCCCAACTCGTATTGCCGACGTTCGAAGATCGCCGCCTTATCCCCGTTCAGAGCCGCCGCGGCGTCCAGCCGCATTTCGTGTTGTCGATACAGGCTTTGCGAAAAGTCGTTCACCTGCGCAATCTGCTCGATGGGGATGCCGAACACCTGCAACTTGTCAGGTTTTCTGTTGTTGATGTTGATCAGGCCGAAGGTGCGGATCAGCGGCGCTGCCGCCTTCACGTTCGACTCGCCCGACACGCGTTTGATCATGTCCTGGTAATAGGGAAACCCGTAGAGGGAATCGCCCTGGACAAGCAGATCGCCGCTGAATCCGCGGAAATTCGACCGCGCCATCGCCAGCCATCCGCCCATGACGCTGATCACCACCAGCACCATCATGGTACACAGGGCCACGGCAAACAGCGCCCACCACGCGATCCGTCTCTTGCGGAGATATTTGAGAATCAGAAGAAGCTTATACACTCGACGTCCTTTGCGATTGCCGTGCGGGGCTCTTCCCCCTCGCCCTGTACCCACGACAATCGCGGTGGGCAATGCCCACGCTACGTTTTCTTTGCACCGTCCGGCCCGGATGCCGGCGCTTCCGTGTGCGGTTTCATCAACGGGAACAGGATCACATCGCGAATGCTCGCCGCTCCGGTCAGCATCATCACCAGCCGGTCGATCCCCAGACCCATTCCGCCCGCCGGTGGCATGCCGTATTTCAACGCCATCAGAAAATCGTCGTCCGTCTTTTGCTTCTCGGCCTCGTCGCCCACCTGGTGCGCGAAATGCCGGGCCTGCACGTCGGGATCGTTCAGTTCGCTGTAACCGGGTGAGAGCTCCACGCCGTTCACCGCCAGTTCGTACACATCGGCGAAGAACGGATCCTCGCGATTCTCTCGGGCCAGCGGAATTGCCACGCTTGGTACGTGCGTCACAAAACACGGATCGATCAGCGTCGGCTCGATCAGCTTCTCGTAAACCTCGACCAATTGCTCGGCCGGTGAAAGCTGGGCCAGCCGCTCGGCCTCGTGTTCGGGCGTTTGTGCCGCGTGACCCGCTCGGCTCGCCAGACGCGCATAAATCCGCCGCCGCACCACTTCCTGCTGCTCGGCAATGGGCTGCTTATCGAATCGCCAGCCGAGGTTTTCCTCGACCAGTTCGGTCATCCGCGCCCGCCGCCACGGCCGTGACAGATTGATCCGCCGCGTTACCTGTCCCGCCTCATCCTTATGTTCGATGCTCAGCGATCCAATGACAGTTTGAGCAACATGGCAGACCAGTCCCTCGACCAGATCGGCCATCGTTTGCCAGCTTCCGAAGGCCTGATAGGCCTCGAGCATGGTGAATTCGGGATTGTGCCGCGGGCTGATCCCCTCGTTGCGGAAATTCCGGTTCATCTCAAAGACGCGCGGAAATCCGCCCACCAGCAGCCGCTTGAGATACAACTCCGGCGCGATGCGAAGATACAACGGAATGTCCAGGGCCAGATGATGTGTAACAAACGGCCGAGCCGCCGCGCCGCCGGCCATGCTCTGCATCATCGGCGTTTCCACTTCGACGTATCCGTTCTGGCGGAGATACTGCCGGCACTCCTCGATGATGCGGATGCGCAATTTCGCCAGCCGCATCACCTCCGGATTCGACCACAGATCGACATACCGCTGCCGGTATCGAAGCTCGACATCGGCCAATCCCTCGCGCTTGCCCGGCGGCGGCAGCAGAGCCTTTGATGCCATCGCCAGGTGTTCGACCCAGATCGTGATCTCGCCCTTGTTGGTCTTTCCCAGTTTGCCGGTAACGACAATCAGGTCGCCCAGATCGACAAGCTCGCCGACTTTCCAATCGAGTTCCCCGACGCGCTTCTTATCGATGGCCACCTGCAAATCCCCGCTGTCGTCGCGCAGGGTCATGAAGGTCAGCTTCCCAAACGACCGGCTGAGCATCACCCGTCCCGCCGCCGTCACCACCGGCCCGCCGTCGTGTCCCATTTCCTCTTTGTAATCCGCCTTCACGGCCGCCAGCGGCGAAAGCGATCCGGTGGGCTGCCCATACGGGTCAACGCCCAGCTCGCGCAGCTTGAGCAGCTTGGCCCGCCGTTCCTGTTCGTATTCGCCTGTTGATGTCTCTTGCATGCTGTGGGCCGATCATACGCGCAAATGCATTGACTCACCACTTCCTTACGCGTCAGGCCGACCCGCTCGCTCGTTGGCTTTCCGCAGGCATCGCCTTTCCCACCATGTCAGCGAATGCATTCCCCGGGCACGGGCCTTGGCGAGAATTTCGTCGATCTGCTGCTCCCGGCGGGTTGCGAAGCTGCGATTGGCCGCTGTTCTGCCCATGCCGGGGCCGAACCAACTTGGACGCGATAGGCGGGATCGGCGGGCGTTTCGGGCGCTTTGTTCGATGGCATCAGCCAGTTTCCTCGGCCCCGACGCCAGCAGATCCCGCCGCCGCGCATACGAACTGGAAAACAGCAGCGCCCAGAACACCATGCCCAGAAAGGCGTGGGCCATGACCGACAGGGCAAACATCGGCACCGCCAGTACCATGCCGACGACGCACGTGATGCTGGTGGCGCGATACCCGCCGCACAGCGGCCACAACATCGACTGCAATAGACATCCGCCGTCAAACCAGTAGTACGGCAGCAGATTGATCAGCACCAGCAACCAGTTTTCGATCGCAAAGGCCACCAGAATGTCGCCCAAAGCCCGTGACGCCGGCGGCACAATGGAAGAAGACAACCCGGCCAGCGGATTCAGCGGCAAAAATCGCCACGGCCATCCGCCCGCCCAGGTGCATGCCAGCGCAAGTACGCCATGCACCACGATCGGTCCGACATACACCGTAAACATCGGACCCGGACCCAGTGGAATGGTCGGGAATGCCAAGCCACCAGCCGGCCACAGCATGAATTGATCGTGCCGGCCTCCCACCAATTGCGCTATTGCCTTGTGCGTGAAATCATGAATCAGCAACGCCAACAGGAGCAGCGCGGTTCCAATGGCGGCGCTCAGGAAATGGCCGCGCGCCATGTCGCCCACGGCGAAGGCAATGGTGACCAGCAGCCAGAAGTGCAACCGAACGCGCACGCCAAACCACGTCCCGAACGGGATCGAATACGCGAGGAGGGCGGAGGGATTGCCCAGGTAGTCGTATCCGCCGCCCCCCCTCTTGCTGCGTTCTGGCCGCGTCACGCTTGCACCATTCCGTCCAACCGCCTTCTCGCACCGAGTTTACAATGAGGTAGCAGGCGCCGAACCGATTCCTGCCGTGCTGTCGGTGAATCCTACCCGCGCCGGGGCGCCAAGACACCTGCCGGGCGCACGGGCTGCCCGATCCGAAGCAATTCGAGGATCTAGTTGAATATCAGGTTGCGTTTTACCAGCCACGAAATCGGCCGGTCGCATAGCCGTTCGCCGGTTCCCTTCGCATGTTTTCTTCCTTGGCGTTCTTGGCGAGTCCTTCGTGTTCGCGCTTGTGTTTTGGGCTGGTATCGTTATCAATCGGTGCATCGGGAAAACGAGCCGGAGAGGTCGGCGGATGTTGCGGCATGAGATGAACCTGCGTGTCCGGTACAGCGAGACGGACCAGATGGGCACGTTTTATAACTCGCGAGCCCTCGAATGGTTCGAGTGTGCGCGCACGGAAACGCTGCGCGCCGGCGGCGTCTCCTATGCCCAGATGGAAGCCCGCGGCACGCTGCTGCCTCTGGTTGAGGCGCACGTGAATTACCTCGGCCGGGCCCGCTATGACGATCTGCTCCGCGTGCGCTCCACGGTACAATTCAGCGGCAAGGCCCGGCTGCGGTTTGATGTCAGCATCGTCCAGGCCGAGGGTGTATCGCCGGTCGTCGAGGGCTATACGGTTCATGCGATCACCGACGCCGCCGGCAAGCCGATGCGCCCGCCGCAATGGTTGAGTGAGATGGTGGCCGGCGCCCTTTCGCCCGGCCAGGAAGCAGGATCATGAGTATTCGCACAGGAACGCTGGTCAGCGGCGACGAAGCCGTGGCAATGGCGGCGCTGGATGGCGGCGTGGCGCTGGGCACCGGTTATCCCGGAACTCCCAGCACGGAAATCCTCGAAGCCCTAGATGCGCTCGGCGGAAAGGCGCAATGGGCGCCTAACGAGAAAGTGGCCCTTGAGGTCGCCGTCGGCGTCGCTTTCGCCGGGGCGCGGGCAATGGCGACCATGAAGCACGTCGGCGTCAACGTGGCCGCCGATATGCTGTTTACCGTCGCCTACTCCGGCATCGATGGCGCCTTGGTTCTGGTGTCGGCCGATGATCCGGGCATGAGTTCCAGCCAGAACGAGCAGGACAACCGCCGTTACGCAGTTGCGGCCGGCGTGCCCATGCTTGAGCCGGCCGATTCGCAGGAAGCCTACGACCTCACCCTGGCCGCACTGGAAATGTCGCACCAATGGCGAATCCCCGTCATGTTGCGGATGACCACGCGCGTCTGCCATGGCAAGTCGATCCTGCGCCATCGCCAGCCGAAACATGACTGCCCACCGACCTATTTCCATCGCAACATTCCCGGCCGCGTCATGATCCCCGCGCACGCCCGCCCGGCACATCGCCGGCTGCGGCAAAAGCTGGCGGAGATCGAGAAGTGGAACGAGCAATGCCCGCTGAACAAGGTGATCGAAGGCGATCGCCGTCTGGGCATCATCGCGTCCGGCGTGGCGTTCCTGCACGCGCGCGAGGCCAACCCGGACGCCAGCTTTCTCAAGCTGGCGGTAACCTATCCGCTGCCTATCGAACTGATCCGCAAGTTCGCTGCGGGCGTCGATCGATGTCTGGTCATCGAGGAAGGCGATCCGTATCTGGCCGATGCGATCCGCGCCGCCGGCGTGCGCGTCGACGCCAAGCCGGAAATGTACCGCTTCGGTGAACTTGATGTTGTGCGTGTCCGGCGGATCGTGGCCGGTGATACATCGCCCGAAGCCGCGCCGCTGAAGGGCAAGCCGCCGGAGTTGTGTGCCGCCTGTCCGTATCGCCAGCCGTTCGGCGTGTTGCGCAAGCTGAATTGCATCGTGGCCGGCGATATCGGCTGCTATACGCTGGGCGCCCTGCCGCCGCTGGAGGCGATGGACACGCAATTGTGCATGGGCGCGAGCCTCGGCGTTGGACTGGGGCTGCGCCACGTCTTGCCCGAAGCCGAGGCCCGGCGCGTGGTCAGCGTCATCGGCGATTCCACCTTCATGCACAGCGGAATCGCCGGCCTCGTCGAGATGGTCTACAACCCGCCGCCCACTGGTCACGTCCTGCTCATCCTCGACAACGGCACGACCGCAATGACCGGCCAGCAGGAACATCCCGCTACCGGCCGCAAACTCGGCCACGAGCCCACCAACCGCGTCAAGATCGAAGACGTCTGCAAGGCGATCGGCGCACATCACGTCGACGTCATCGACGCCAGCAGCGACCCGGCCGGCTTCGAGAAACTGCTCGCCGACCGTCTGGCCGGCAACGAATTGTCGGTCATCATCTCCCGCAAACCATGCATTCTGGCGGCGGGGAAAATCCGGCAGTATGAGAAGGAAGCCAGTTTGTGCCAGGAGCAGCGAGAACCATCGCCGCACGCAAATGTCCCTTGACGCCGTTGTGTATTGCGACTGCTTCGAGCGAAACCTCTGCCGCACTGCGCCGCAGCCGGAGTGGGGCGTCCACGTCGCCGAGGACGGCGCACGTGAGCAGACCACCAAGAATCTCGACGAGCAGATCGCCTTTGACATTTGGAACCGAGACGCATGTGAGCACGAGAATGGCGTTGCGTTGCACCATCGTTTGGGCAACGCTGCACTCATCGGTCTTTTTCGCAGATTATTGTCCCCGCGCGCAGGGCACCTCTCCATCATCACTTCAAAGGTCACATACAGCGGATCTCATTGCGGCGATTGCCTTTGTCTGGCCGACGTGCAACGCCTTGGCGACGAAGTTGCGGTGCTGGCGGAGCTTCACGACGCGGATCACTCCAACGAAGAGTTCCTGCGGCAGTTTGAGCAACAGTTGCGCGAGCTCGTCGAGTGCTCGCTGCGGTTGCGAAAACCCATCGTGTTCTGAGCAACGGCCACAGTCGCATTCCTTTTCCGTGACGCGGTCACAATGTACCATTGCAAGCATGACTAACTGTGCTTAGGCGGTGCAACCATGATTCTTCCGACAGACATTCACACGCTCAGCAGTTTCCGCCGCAAAGCCAGGCAGCGTTTGGACCGACTGCATTCCACCGGCCGACCGGAGGTCTTTACGGCGAAGGGCGCGCCTTCGGTCGTGGTCCAGGACGCAGCCGCGTATCAACGTCAGGCCGAGAAGATCGCCGTGCTGCACGCGCTGGCGGAGTCCGTTCGCCAGGTTGAAGCCGGACAAGTGCATGATGCCAGGAAAGCCGTGCGAAAACTGCTGAATGAAATGAAGCGACCATGAACCAATCCACCAAAGTTACCAACGTCATCGTCTGCGGCCTCGGCGGGCAGGGCGTCATCAAGGCTTCCGACATTCTCGCCGATGCCGCTTGCCGGGCCGGGTTTGATGTCAAGAAGGCCGAGATTCACGGCATGAGCCAGCGCGGCGGCTCCGTCTCCAGCGATGTGCGCTTCGGCAGGGAAGTCCTCAGTCCGATGGTACCGGCCGGCGAGGCGGATTATCTTGTCGTCGTCGCGGACGATCAGGTGGCCAACGTGCGGCCGCTGCTGCGAGACGGCGGCGTGCTGATCGATTCGTCTTTGCTCGGCGACACATCGCAGGCGCCGGGCAAAAGCCTGAACGTGGCGCTGCTGGGAATATTGAGCTCGTACCTGCCCATCGAGCCGCGACACTGGCAGGACGCTCTCGAGGCCAACCTCGACGCCAAATGGCATCAGGCTAATTCGCGAGCCTTCCAGGCCGGTTTCACGCTGGCAACGCGGCGAGCCGATGCGGACCGCCACGCCGCTGGTTAGGATATCCACATCATGCATCATCGCTGGAACGATTGCGCGGACGGATTTCACATGGCCAGTGCGCCGGACTATTTGCCGGCCGATCGCCTGCGCGAGTTGCAGTTCAACCGCCTCCGCGCCAGCGTCACACGCTCGTTTGCGCGCGTGCCTCTGTTCCGCCAGCGCATGCAGGATCACGGCCTCACGCCGCGCGATCTGTCCAGGCTCGAAGACCTCGCCCTCCTTCCCTTCACCGTCAAATCGGACCTGCGCGACAGCTATCCCTTCGGCCTCTTCGCCTCGCCCATGGAAGACGTCGTGCGCCTGCACGCCTCCAGCGGCACCACCGGCAAGCCCATCGTCGTCGCCTATACACGCCAGGATCTCGATGTCTGGAGCGAGGCCATCGTACGCTGCTACGCCGCCTGCGGCGTCCATCGCGGCGATATCATCCAGAACGCCTACGGCTACGGCCTGTTCACCGGCGGCCTGGGACTCCATTACGGCGGCGAGGCCCTTGGCGCCACCATCATCCCGATCTCCGGCGGCAACACCGAACGCCAGGTCATGGTCATGAACGACTTCGGCGTCACCGTCGTCTGCTGCACGCCCAGCTATTTCGTCCACCTCCTGGAACGCGCCCGCGAAATGGGCGTCAGCCTCCGCAACCTCCGCGCCGGTATCTTCGGCGCAGAACCCTGGTCCGATGCCATGCGCCAACGCATCCAGGAAGATTCCGGCATCCGCGCCTTTGATATCTACGGCCTGACCGAGATCATCGGCCCCGGCGTCGGCATCGAATGCGAATGCCAGAACGGCCTGCACATCTTCGAGGACCACTTCTATCCCGAGATCATCGACCCCGAAACCTGCCAGTTGGTCCCCGAAGGCCACGAAGGTGAACTGGTGCTCACCACCCTCAGCAAGGAAGCCATGCCCATGATCCGCTACCGCACCCGCGACATCACCCGCATCCTCGCCGGGCCTTGTCCGTGCGGCCGGACCATCCGCCGAATCCAGCGCATCAGCCGTCGCAGCGACGACATGTTCATCGTTCGCGGCGTGAACGTGTTTCCGTCGCAGATCGAAGCGGCCCTGCTGGAAGCGCGCGGCACGCTGCCGCACTACCAGATCGTCCTTACGCGAAGCAAGGGCCTGGATCAGCTCGAGGTGCGTGTCGAAGTGACCCCCGAAGTGTTCTCCGACAAGGTCGGCGCGCTCGAGGCGTTGCAGAGGCAATTGGCGGCGTCAATCGAGCACACCATCGGCATCCACGCCACCGTCCGTCTTGTCGAGCCGCGAACCATCCAGCGCAGCGAAGGCAAGGCCAAACGCGTGCTCGATCAGCGAACCGAGGTCTAGCGGAGATACGGCCATGAAACTGCATCAACTCTCGCTGTTCCTGGAAAACCGTCCCGGCGCGATCAAGATCCCCTGCCGATTGCTCGCCGATGCCGGCATCAACATCCTCACCCTCAACCTCGCCGACACCGCCGAATACGGAATTCTCCGCCTCATCGTCAAGGATTGGCAGCGGGCCAGACAGGTGCTCACCGACGCCGGCTCCGTCGTCAACGTCGCCGAGGTCATTGCCATCGACGTCCCCCATCGCCCCGGCGGTCTGGCCGATGTGCTCGACGTGCTGGACAGCGAGAATCTCGGCATCGCCTACATGTACGCCTTCGCGCGCGGCCGCGGTTCCGAGCACGCCGCCATGATCTTCCGCTTCGACGACCCCGACCGGGCCGTGGAAGTTCTCTCCCGCCATCACATCCACGCGATAGCCAGCGTAGACCTCTTCGCCCGCGTCAGCGCCTGAAGTGCCC
>CAYQTE010000074.1:0-22413 GCA_964420285.1 uncultured Tepidisphaeraceae bacterium | reverse complement strand
CCTGGGCGTCCTGGCCTCACAGACCGGCCGGCTCGATCAGGCGATCGCCTGTTACCAGCATGCCATCGCCATCAAGCCGCAATACCCGCAAGCCCACAGCGACCTCGGCATCGCGTTGCACAAGCGCGGGCAACTCGACCAAGCCATCGCCAGTTTCCGGCAAGCGGTGGCAATCGCCCCGGACTATGCTCAAGGGCATTGCAATCTGGGCAATACCTTGATGGACAAAGGACAGGTTGACCAAGCCATCGAGTGTTACGAGCGGGCGCTGGCTCTCAAACCCGATCTGGCCGAGGCCCACTCCAACCTCGGTGTCGCTTGGAACCTCAAGGACCGGCCCGACAAGGCGATCGCCTGCTACCACAAAGCCATCGCACTGAGGCCTGATGACGCCGATGCTCACTACAACCTCGGCAACGTTCTTCTGGACATGGACCAACTCGATCAGGCCGTGGCGAGCTATCGCAGTGCAGTTTTTCTGCGCCCCCATCACGCCAAAGCCCACATCAATCTTGGCAATGCCCACGTGAAACTGAGACAACTGGACGACGCCGCCGCCTGCTACCGCCGGGCTTTGGAATACGGCCCCGATCTCGACGATGCCCATCTGAACCTGGCCCAGGTTCTGCTCGCGACGGGCAACTTTGCCCAGGGCTGGAGCGAATGGGAATGGCGATGGCGATCTGCCGACTTCCGCGCCCAACGGGCGTTCGCGCAGCCGCGCTGGGACGGCTCGGACTATAGCGGGAAGACCATTCTCCTGACCACCGAACAGGGCTACGGCGATTCGATCCAGTTTATCCGCTACGCGCCCCTGCTGGCCGCTCGCTGCCGGCGCGTCGTGCTGGGCTGCCGCAAGGAACTTCATTTGCTGCTTCGAGGCGTGCAGGGCATCGCCGAGTCCTTTGTGCTGGGCGATCCCCTGCCGCCTTTTGACGCCCACACCGCCGTCGCCAGCCTGCCGGGAATTTTCGCCACCACACTCGATTCGATCCCCGCACGCGTTCCTTATATCGAGCCTGAACCGGCCCGCGTCGCCGACTGGTCCGCAAAACTCCCTCCCGACGGGCGGTTCAAAATCGGCCTGCTCTGGTCGGGCAGCGCCGCCCCTCGCAAGGACAACCGGCCCGCTCCCTTATCCGCTTTCGCTCCGCTGGCCGCGATTCCCGGCATCGCGTTCCACAGCCTCCAGATCGGCCCGCCGGCTCAACAGGCCAAGTCTGCGCCCGAGGGCATGAACGTCGTCGATCACAGCACCGAACTGCACGATTTCGCCGACACGGCCGCACTCATCGCCAATCTGGACCTGGTGATTTCCATCGACAGCGCTGTTGCCCATTTGGCCGGCGCCATGGCCAAGCCCTGTTGGACACTCCTGCCGTTCGTCGCGGATTGGCGATGGTTCCTCAATCGATCCGACAGCCCCTGGTATCCGACCATGCGACTCTTTCGCCAAGGAGCCATCGGCGATTGGACCGACGTCATGAACCAAGTGGCCGACGAATTGCGGCGATGGACTCTGGAACACCGCCCGCGGACTCACACCAGCGTCGGTATCTCGCTGTATCAGGCCGGACAAATTGACTCGGCCATCACTTGCTTTAAGCAGGCCGTCTCTGTTGAAAGCAACTCTGCCGAGGCGCACAACAACCTCGGCAACGCCTGGAGAACCAGGGGCGAACTCGACAAGGCCGTCGATTGCTATCGGCGAGCGCTGGCTCTTGCTCCCGATCTGGCCGAGGCCCACCTGAATCTCGCCAACACGTTGAGCGACAAGGGACAACTCGATAACGCCATCGCCAGCTACGAGCGGTCGCTGTCACTCAAGCCCGGCCTCGTGCAGGCTCATGTCAATCTCGGCATCGCCTGGCGGGACAAGTGCCAGCTCGATAAGGCCATCGCCTGTTACCAGCGGGCTTTGGAACTCAGCCCCGATTCGGTCGATGTTCACGTCAAGCTGGCACACGCCCTGCTCGCCGCCGGCCGATTGGAGGAGGGCTGGAGCCAATACGAATGGCGATGGAAATCTCAGGCTTTGCAGCCGCGGGGCCAGCTTTCGCGGCCGATGTGGGATGGCGCATTTCGCCGGGACGACACGATTCTGCTGACCACCGATCAGGGCTTCGGCGATGCGATTCAGTTCATCCGCTACGCCCCACTGGTGGCGGATCGCTGCAAACGGGTTCTCCTGCAATGTCCCGCGGAATTGATGCCGTTGCTTGACGGAGTCCCGGGTTTGAGCCAGTTGATTCCACAAACGTCGCCCCCGCCACCATTCGATGTTCATTGCCCGCTCCTGCGATTGCCCGGCCTATTCGCAACAACTCTCGACTCGATCCCCAACCGCGTTCCATACTTGAGCCCCGACCCGGCCCGCGCCGCCGCGTGGGCAGCGAGGCTCGCGAATGACCGGCGTCGCAGGATTGGACTGGTCTGGTCGGGAAACCCCGCCCACAAGAACGACCACAACCGGTCTATACCACTTGCCGCGCTGGCGCCGCTGGCGAACGTGCCCGGAATCCTGTTGGTCAGCCTGCAAAAAAGCCCGGCGTCGCAGCAGGCTGTTGCGCCGCCGCCGCAAATACAGTTGCTCGATTGCACTGCCGACCTGCACGATTTCGCCGACACGGCCGCACTGGTCGCCAATCTGGACCTGGTCATTTCCGTCGATACCGCGATCGTTCATCTGGCCGGTGCCTTGGCCAAACCCGTCTGGACACTCCTGCCGTTCTGTCCCGATTGGCGCTGGTTGCTGGATCGCTGCGACAGTCCGTGGTATCCCACGATGCGCCTCTTCCGCCAACCCGCCATCGGCGATTGGACCAGCGTCGTGCAACTCCTGGCCGCTGAATTGGCGAAATTCTCGCGTTAGCAGCCTTTGGCAAAAGTCCCGCGAGGCCCAGCGCCGCGGATTTGCCCTTGGATCGAGGCGGACAAACGAAGAGTATTGCAATGAAATACGCTGAGTTTCGACAACGAAGAGCCAAGGGCAAAGACGCAAGATCGGCCCGCGCGACTTTTGCCACAGGCTGTTAGGTTGCCACCATGCCAAGCGTCACGGTCGAGCAGGCAATCAACCTCGCCAACGAGCACTACACCGCCGGACGGCTCGCCGAGGCCGAATCGGTTTGTCGGCTCATACTCTCAGTTCGGACCCAACATGCAGATGCCCTGAATCTGCTCGGCGCCATCGCCGGCCGGTCCGGGCGTCTCGACCTGGCGACCAATTTTGTGCGGCAAGCCCTCGCCGCATCGCCGGACAATCCCGGTTATCACTTTCACCTGGGCACACTCCTCAAGGCCCAGGGAGATCTCGACCAGGCCATCGCCTGTTACCAGCGGGCGCTGGCGCTGCGGCCGGACTATGTGCAGGCGTACAACAATCTCGCCAATGCCTGGATGGGCAAGGGCCAGATTGAGCATGCGATCGACTGTTTTCAGCGTGCCCTGGCCCTGCACCCGCGGTACGCCGAAGCCCACAACAATCTCGGCGCGCTTCTGGCCGACCAGTGCCGGTGGGATCAGGCCATCGCGTGCTTCCGTGCGGCCATAGCCATCAATCCCTCGATCGGTAGTGCCCACCACAACCTGGCCAACGTCCTGCTGAGACTGGGCGACTTCTCCGAAGGCTGGATGCAATACGAATGGCGATGGGGATGTCCGGGATGTCCGGTGCGGCGGGAATTTGTACAGCCGGCGTGCACGGGCTCGCCCGACGCGGGACAGGCGATTCTTCTGACATGCGAACAAGGTCTGGGTGACACCATCCAATTCATACGGTATGTGCCGATGGTGGCGGAAAGATGCCGTCGCGTTGTCGTGGAGTGCCCTGCGGAACTGCTCTCGCTGCTTCGCGGCGCTCCAGGCATTGCCGAGACGGTTCAACAGGGCAATCCGCTTCCGGCGTTCGATGCGCATTGCTCGCTGGCCAGCCTGCCAGGGATTTTCGGGACAACACTTCGGTCGATTCCAGCCACAGTCCCCTATCTTGCGCCCGACCCGACCCGAGTCGCGGCGTGGTCAGCCAGACTGGGCGCGGATCCACGGTTGAAGGTCGGCCTGGCATGGGCCGGCCGGGCAGAACATTGGAACGACCGCAACCGATCCGTTGCGCTGGCCGTGCTGGCGCCACTGGCGAGCGTGCCGGGAATCCTGTTCCTCAGCCTGCAGAAAGGCCCGGCGTCGCAACAGGCCGCCGCGCCGCCGCCGGGTATGGAACTCGTCGATCACACGGCCGACCTGCACGATTTCGCCGACACGGCCGCGCTGGTCGCCAATCTGGACCTGGTCATTTCCGTCGATACCGCGATCGTTCATCTGGCCGGTGCCTTGGCCAAACCCGTCTGGACACTCCTGCCGTTCTGTCCCGATTGGCGCTGGTTGCTGGATCGCTCGGATAGTCCGTGGTATCCGACGATGCGACTTTTTCGCCAGAGTGCTGCCGGAGATTGGGCCAGTGTGATGAACCTCGTCGCCGGAGAATTGCGCCAAAGGCTTGTTCACCCGTGACTGGCACCGCTCAATCTGCCTCTCTCAAATCTCAAATTTCAAATTTCCATTTGCCGCCGCCACATTGACAAACGGCCCGGCTTTGTCGAAAAGTGTCGCCATGAACGCGTTGTTGGATTCTTTGAAGTATCAGGCGGACGGGCTGATTCCGGCGATTATCCAGGATGCGGCCACGGGCCAGGTGCTGGTTCTGTTCTGGATGAACCGGGCGGCGCTGGAAAAGACGATCGAAACCGGCAAGGTGCATAGCTACAGCCGCAGCCGCGGCCGGCTGGCGCTCAAGGGCGAATCCAGCGGGCATTTTCAGATCGTCAAGGGAATTTCCACCGATTGCGACAAGGACGTCGTGCTCATCAAGGTCGAGCAGATCGGCGCCGCCTGCCACGAAGGCTATTACAGTTGCTTCTTCCGCGATTACGCCGACGGCGCGGCCGACTGGAAGATCAACGCCAAGCGGCTTTTCGATCCGGAGCAGGTCTATTCCAAAAAGCCGCATTGATCGTCGCGGCGAATGAACCGCGGCCGGGCAAATCCGTTGCACGGGCGACGGCACAGGACGGGACAAATCCATGGGCGGCGGGTCATGGCGAAAAGAACGCACCGGCGACTCATCGTCCGGCAAACCG
The DNA here is from genome assembly GCA_964420285.1 of uncultured Tepidisphaeraceae bacterium. GTDB lineage: Bacteria > Planctomycetota > Phycisphaerae > Tepidisphaerales > Tepidisphaeraceae > CAYQTE01. Next base: position 17,278 of record CAYQTE010000074.1, on the reverse strand, counting down.
CGCGCGGTGATTCCTCTCGACGACGGCATTGATGCTGCAAAGCTGGCCGATTCCACCGCCGTTCCCACGCCGCCGGCCTGGCCGGCCAACTGGCTGGCGCCGCTTTATATCGCCCTGATCCTTGTCGGATTTCGCGTGCTCTGGTCCGACTCCGCCCGCGTGGGCGGCGGCCGTCTGCCCGCCGATCGCGCCATGTTCATGGCCGTCAACGCCGTCACGCTCACGGGATTCTCCGAAGCCGTCCACGTCGCCGATCTTAAGCTGCCCGGCCAATTGGCGATCTTCTGTCTGACCATCGCCGGATCGCTGATCAGCATGTTTGTCGCGGGCCTGGCGGTGTCGCGCGTCGCCCGCCGGCCGTATTCATGGCGGCTGATCATGGGCGCCGCCGTCATTGCCGAAGTCGTCGCCGTTTTTCTGGGGATGTGGTTTCTGTGGGGTCAGGACCGTACTCCATGGCAGGCGGCCTTCCAGGCCGCCGCCGCCTTTGGAAATTCCGGATGCTCCATCGGCGCCCTCCCCAGCGCCAATGCGTGGCAGACGCATCTGATCCTCCTGCCCTGGTCGATGCTCGGCGGCATCGGCCTGCCGGTGTTGATCGATCTGTTCTACGGCATCGCCACACGCCGGCCGCTCTCGGCCTATTCGCTCACCGCCATCCGCCTGGCCGCCGTCGCCTATCTCATCGGCGTCGCGTTCCTCATGGTCCTTCAACTGGCCGATCTGCCATTCGATCAGTGGACCGTTGATGCGATTCGCGCCCGCCTGATCGACAGTTCGGTCTTGTGCATCGAATCGCGCACGCTTGGCATGCCCATCGTCGCCGTCGACGGCATCCGCCACACCATGCAATGGGGCCTGCTTCTGCTCATGGCGGCCGGCGGTTTGCCCGGCGGAACCTCCGGCGGCCTGAAAATCACCACCATCGCCGAACTGGTCGGCGGCATCCGCGGCGCCCTGTCCGGCCGGGCCATCGGCCGTTCCACCGCCATCGCCGCCACCTGGCTGGCCATGTACGCCGGCATCGTTTTCGTCACCGTCATTCTCACCCTGCGCACCGACCCGCGCATGCCCGGCGATCAGCTCCTCTTCGACGCCGTCAGCGCCGTGAGCAACGTCGGCCTGTCCCACCACGAAATGGCCGCCAGCGCCGGCTCCATGTTCTCCCTGGCCGCCGCCATGCTTCTGGGCCGCCTCACCAGCACCTTCGTCCTCTGGTGGCTGGTCGATACCACGCCCAGCGCGGAATTGCCGATCGGATAACCTCCGCGTTACCCCCTCCTGCTCCTGCTTCTCATGCTGCCCCTACTCATCTTCATAATCCTGATCTTCATCCTAATCCTGCTCTGATTTGGCCTTCACGCCATCCGCCGGAACTGGCTCACCGACACACGCTGCCCGTTGGGCAAATCCGCGATGATCTCCAGCCGGCCGCCCAGCGACTCGACGATCCGTTGCAGCGTGCTGACGTACATGTCATCCTGGCCCTCCAGCCGGAAAAGGGCAGATTGCGTGATCCCCATCGACTCGGCCACCTGCTCCTGCGTCAACCCCGCCAGCCGACGGACTTCCTTGAGCAACATGTCCGTAAGCTCTTCGCGCACCCCCAGCTCATTCCTCGCCCGCCGCTCGGCGGACATCCGACCGCGAAGCTCATTGAAATTGCGCGCCATCAGATCAGCCCTTCCGAATATCATATTAATGACGACCTCAGATTGACGCTCCCCTGCCTCGCTGCGCGGAGCGTCCCGTCTGGGTAGAAAAGTCAAGGATCATCGATCAAACCGTTTCCGCCGGGCCACAAATTGCCAGCCAAGCATCGCAGCGGCTGCGCCAACTATCGCATAGACAACCGTTCCACCCAAGAACCAAGTGAGGCCAAGCGGAATATTGCCGAGCGTTTGCCATGCCTGCGGCGTGATTGCCCGGCATATTTCAAAAACTGGTTTATAGAGCCAGCCAACCGCCTGATCGTGCCGCGTCTCAATGAGCACGACGCAGATTGCGCCGAGCACCAAGCATGTGGCATTGAACACAAAAAGAAACCGCGAGATTGCATTCAGTGGTATTCTCATTCTGAACGACCGCCGCCACTCTACTTCCAACGTAGCGAGCCTCTTATGTCGAAATCGCTGAAAAACCAGCGGGCATACGCTCATTCCCCACCCGAACCAGGCGTTGGGCTCTTCCCCGGCCCATCCGCCTTCTCCCCATATTCCTCCCTTTCAATCTCGCACACCTTCTCCACGCGTCGTTTATGCCGGCCGGGTTCGAAAGTGGTGGTCAGGAAGATTTCGATGATCTGGCGGATCTGGTCTTCGCTGAGCAGGTCGGTGCCCATGCAGAGGATGTTGCAATGGTTGTGCTCTCTGGCCCGGCGGGCGGTGACTTCGTCGTGGACCAGGCCGGCGCGGACGCCGCGGACTTTGTTGGCGGCCACCGACATGCCGATGCCGCTGCCGTCGAGCAGGATGCCCAGGTCGTACTGGCCGGCGGCCACGCCGCGGGCCACCAGAACCGCAAAATCGGGATAATCGACGCTGGCGGTGCTTTCGCAGCCCAGGTCGTTCACGTCGTAGCCCTGCTTGCGCAGCAACGGAACCACTTTGCGCTTGGCGTCGTAGCCCCGATGATCGCAGGCAACCGCTATTCTCACGGATGAACCTCCGCATAGACCCGCTTGCTGAAGCGGGCCTCTATCAACACGCGCATCTTCCGCGCCAGCGCGGAATATAACTCGGCTTCGCCGCCGATCGGGTCTTCAATATCGCCGTCGGGATCGAGCATCTCGACTTTTTCGGCGGCCGACGGAACCAGCCCCGTCACCGCGCGATAATGCCCGCGGGACATGACATATACGAAATCGGCCTGATGAATCAACTCAACCGACAGCGTCCGGCTGCGATGAGCCGACAAATCGCCGCCCATCGCCTTGACGGCCTCGACGGCGTGCTCGGTGGCCCGGGCGCCGGGAAAAGCGAAGCTGCCGGCCGACGTGACCGTGATCCCCTTGCTCTCAAGTTCCATTTCGTGAGCGCCGAGCCGATCCGCCAGCAGCTTGCGCGCAATGGCGGCGGCCATGGGGCTGCGGCAGGTGTTGCCGCTGCACACGAACAGAATGGTCGTTCGCACCATGCGCTCGATGATGCGCTGATCGTAGACGCCGGTGCGCACGATCGACCACGAATTCTCGTCCACGCGCACCAGCGTGCTGGGCCGGGCAAACCGCGGCGGGCCGGCGTCCACCAGCAGATCGACGCTGCCGGCCAATTCCGAAAGGACACTCGACGGATCAGCCGATGCAGGCCGGGTCAGCGCCACCGGGCCGGACACTCGCGCGAGTATGCTCGTCGCCACGCGATGATCGGGGCAGCGAAGGGTGATGCCGTGCTCCTCGAACAGATCGGCCGGCGGAATCGACAGCGATTGGCAGACTTTCTCCCGTTGCCCGGCTGGCACATTGATGAGCAGCCCAACCGGCCCGGGCCAGAGTTTGCGCATGAGCCGCCGCGCCAGGGCCGAAGCCTTCCCCACGTACGGCTCGGCGTCCTGTGCCCTGGCGATATGGATGGTAAACGGCCGTTGCGAACCTTCGCCGCGGATGACGTCCAGGCGACGACGAGCGGATTCGATATTGAGCAACCCGGCCGCTCCATACACGGTTTCCGTCGGGATCACGACGATGCCGCCGCCGGTGAGCAATTCAACGGCGCGATCGATTCGCGGTTGCAGTTCGGCGGGATCGAGGTTGGAAACACTCTGGTCGGGCATCGGGTGGGTGAATTATCCGTGTGCGTGTGCGCGAGTGTCAAGGAGAGAGAATGACAGGGTGACAGGGTGACAGGGTGACAAGGTGAAATGGGTGTCTCTGAACATGCTTTGATGTTGGTAGTGGCGCAAGCACGCAATTGTCACCCTGTCACCCTGTCACCCTGTCACCCGGTCACCCAGTCACCCTGTCATCCCTACTGGCTCAAGGGATCTTCCGGATACCGTGATTTCAGCGTGGCGCGAAGTTGGGCACTCCGCGTGGGATCGGATCGCTGCAGCAGCTTGGAGGCGCCGTCGAGAAGCTGCGGGGCATACGGCGAGGCCGGCACGGCGTTGGCAAAATCGGCCGCTATTTGCGCGGCCGCGGCGGGCGCCTTGCGCAGCTCCATGAGTTTGGTTTGCAGCAGAACGCTGTAACCTTCCAGGAAACTGGCCGGATCGCTGGTCGCCCAGGTTTCCCAATCGTGCTGGCCGGTTTCGGCGTCCTTGGCGGTGACATCGTATTCCACCGTGCGCGCGGCCGCTCCGCTGCGGGCCGGTCGCTGCTGCGGCCCCCAGGCGGAAGGAAGCTGCCCCAGCAGGGCGCGGCCCTGATCGGGCTTGCCGGACAGAATCAGCGCCTGGGCGTACACGCGCTTCACGTCGGGGTTGTTGCCGCCGGCCAGCGGAGCCAGCGTCTTGACCGCCCCATCGACATCCGCCAGCCACCACAATCGAATCCCGGCCTCGGCGACGGCCGCTCGCGGTTTCAGCGGCGAATCGCCGGGCACCGATGCCCACAGATCGCGCACCGTCGCGGCCTCGCTGTTCTCCAGCAGCGACGCCATCACCTGCTGCGCGACGTCGTAGGTCACGCCCGGATTGCTCTGGGCGTGCAGGGCGAGCATGGCCTTGACGGCGGCGAGCATTGCCGGCCGCCGCGCCGCCCGCAGTTGCAACAGCGCATCGATCGGCAGCAGCCGCGGCGCCAGTTTGGACAGGTCGTAATCGGCGGCGATTCGCGATTGCACGCCGATGACGTCCGTCAGCGGCTTGTCGAGGTTGGGGAAATCACGGCTGACGAAAATGGCGGTGGTCTGCGTGTCCGAGGCGGTGCCGTAATGCGTGGTGACGCGGACGGCGTACATGCCGGGCTCAAGGTAGACGTGCTCGATCGAGCTGTCGGTCCCGACCTGTCCATCGCCGAAACTCCAGTCGACCTTCGCCGCCCCCGGCGTGCCCGGCGACAGCGCGGCGACGAACCGGTAGTGATGAGTATAGTAATTGGCGAAGAAGCATTCACCCAGATATTCCAGGGCGAAATCGGCCGTCAGATTCTGGTGGAACTGTTCCAGCTTGCCGGGGATGCCGTGGGCCAGCACGCCAAAGCTGCTGCGATCGATCACGTCGACTTTCTGGACGGTGGGCGGTTTCCAGCCGATGGACAGCCGCGGCTCGGTGTTCAGGGCGGCCTCATAGACCGTGAAATCGTGCGGCCCGCGTTTGAGCGTCGTCGTCGCGTTGTAGCGCACATCGCCCGGCGCGCTCAGGATGTTCAGGAGAAGCTGCCCATCGATGTACAACGCCCCGCGCTGCGCCGCCGCGCCGGCGAACTCATAAGCGCCATCCACCGGGGCAAACAGCGAACCACGGTATTGAACGATCGTCTGGGTCTGCTCGCCGAACGGATTGACGCCGATGAACGGCTGGTCGATCATCGTCGCGCCGATCACCGTCTTGGCGGTCACAAAGTCATTGTCCAGCCGCGCCGGATTGGGCTGGGCGCCGGCGGGCATGGCGCGCATCTCCATGCGGATTCCGCAGTGCCAGGCAATCGGCGGCAGGGATGCCGGCGGCGGGGCCGGATCGGCATTGCCGAAATAAACATAAAAATTACGCGTCGACTTGGTCAGTGCGAAGACGAAGCGCACCTTGTCGCCCGGGCCGACCTGCAAAACGCTCGACGGCACCAGCGTGCCGTCGGCGGTGGTCACGCGAAGGTCGCTCCCGTCGCTGGCAAGATGCCCGGCCGTGAAAACTTCGGCCATCGCCAGGTTGTCGCCGCTGGGGTGAAGCGAATCCCAGTTGACATCCAACGCCCGGCGGTAAGTCCAATGGGTGTCGAACCACTCGGCGGCCCGGCAGCGGCACGGCCACAATAGAACCAGAGCGATCGCCATCGCAAGAAAGGGCAACACGCGTTTTCTCCCTCTCCCTGTACTCAGGGGGAGGGTGGGGTGGGGGTCAGCCGCGACTGCGTCCAGCGCTTGTCGTGTCATCCAGCGCCGCCAGCAAAGAACCCCCACCTCTGTCCTCCCCCAGAGTACGGCGAGAGGAAGAAAAGCCGCTTGCCCGAGAATTTGGGCACGCCCTGCGATGGATTCCTGTTCGACGGTGCGCGGCATATAGGGCCTTATCGGGTATTTTAGCCGCATTGGCCAGCGACGGGCGGACCAAGTGGCCGGTCGCGTAAGTTTTTTGTGATGTGGAAATCGGAACAGGTCATGAACGAATCGGAACAACTGATCCGGCCGCGGGCGCTGCTGTTCGACATGGACGGGACATTGACCCGCCCACTTCTCGATTTCGCCCGCATCCGCGCCGATATCGGCATCGCACCGGGCCGGCCGATTCTGGAATCAATCGCGGAGATGAACGAGCCTCGCCGCAGCCAGGCGACGGCGATTTTGGAGCAGCACGAAGAGACGGCCGCGCGGCAATCGACGCTCAACGACGGCGCCATCGAGATTCTCGACTGGGCGCGGGAGCAACATATCGGCACCGCCCTGATCACACGCAACAGCCGCCAGAGCGTCGCGACCGTCCTGACCCGGCACGGATTGCGGTTGGATTGCGTAATCGCTCGCGAGGACGGCCCGATCAAGCCCGATCCCCGGCCGCTGCTGACGGCGTGTGATCGGCTGGGAGTTGACCGGCAGGCCGCCTGGATGATCGGCGACGGCCTGCACGACATCGCGGCCGCCAATGCCGCCCAAATCCGATCGGTCTGGATCAGCCATCGAGCCGGGCGGTCGTTCGCGGCAGTACCCTGGAAAAGCACCAGCGATCTGATCGAGCTGATGGTCCTGCTCGATTCGACAGTTTCATCGCCGCCTCAGGGGTGATTGAACTTGTCGATTTCCGCCATGTATTGCCCGGCCGCATTGGCCTGCGGCGTGCCGGGTGCAAGCTGGATCACCTTCGCAAAATCAATGCGAGCCTCGGGCAGGTTGCCCATGCGGCGGTGGAGCATCCCCAAGTCGAACCATCCGCCGTCCCACTCGGGGTGCAGCACCAGTTGCTTCGTGTAATAGTCGATCGCGGCCTGCGGGGTGTCATGCATGGCGAGCAACATCCCCAGCCGCTGGACCGCCGCGAAATACTGACGGTCGAGATCGACGGCCACGCGCAACTGCTCGATCGCGCCGGCATAGTCTCCGGCATTTTCCATCGCCCGGGACAGATTGAAATGGGCTCGCGGGTTCTCCGGCCGCTTTTGGACCGTGTCCCGCCAGATCGACAGGCTGCTTCGGTAGTCGAGATTGCGATTGTCGGTCGCCTGTGCCAGCGCGGCCGCCACTATTGCCGTCGCCACCCAGCCGATGCGGAGAGATCGGGCCGCGCCCCAATCTTCGGGCATCCCCGCATTCCTGCTCTCCCTGTGCTCAGGGTGAGGGAGAAAGCGGCGAATCGCATCGCCCGCAAACGCCAAACCAACCACGACCGCGACAATGATCGCCGCGCTGGGCAGATACATCCGATGCTCGAACGCCGCATCCAGCAGCGGCACCACGCTCGATGTCGGGGCGAGAATTCCAAGGAACCACAAACCGAGCACGCTCCATCGCGGCCAGAGCCATACCCCCGCCAATGTCGCCGCCACCACGGCGCTGGTCACCATGGCCGGGCCGATGGGCACCACGCTCCACGATTGCGCCACCGGCCATTCATAATCCAGCACCAGCGGCCGGGGCCAGAACACCAGGCGGATGTAATGGGCGATCACCGCGAATTGCGTGCGGGCGTAATCGAGCCAATACACTTGAATTCCGAACCCGGCCGAATCCGATCGCGGGCCGCTGGACATCAGGGCGATCAGCACCATCCACGTGGCCGCCAGTCCCACGTAGAACGACCATCGTTCCCTGATGGTCTGGCGCCAGCCGCCGCTGACGAACGCCCGGTCGTACGCGAGAACCAGAACCGGCGTGGCGACGGCGATTTCCTTGCACGCCATTGCAGCCGCACACGCCGCCACCGCCGCGACATGCCACAACAACGGCCGCGTCGAGTCGATCGACCGGATGAACGCATAGAGCGTCAGCAGCATCATCAGGCTGGCCAGGCATTCGCCGCGCTGAACGATGTACGTCACCGCGGCGGTCTGGATCGGATGCACGATCCAGATGAGTGCCGCCGTCGCGGCCAGCGCGTCGGCGCGCGTCGCAAGTTTCGGTACGCGCTGCATCGTCCGCCGCAGTACGCCCCATAGCGCCAGTCCGCAGAGGATGTGAATCAGCAGGTTGGTCGCGTGATACACACCGACGTGATCCAGACCACCGATCGCGTAGTCGATGGCGATGGTCAACTGGACCAGCGGCCGGCCGCTGGTGGATCGATTCGGCGGGGCCTCCATCATGGCGGCCAGCGAATCCATATTGGACAGATTCTGATTCTCGACGATGGTGTTCAGATCGTCGAAAATGAACGGCCCGGCAAAACTGTGCCGATACGCCCAAATGCCGGCCGCCGCGAGCAGGATGAGGATCACCCACAGCCGTATGTTGCCCCGCCGGTCAGATGCCATGGCGGGGATTATAACCTTATTGCCGATTTCGACTCGCCCCCGGCCCAAGACTCGATAGAATAGTTTTCAGCGAGGGAGCCCGATATGTTGCTGCAAGATATAGAACTGGCCCGGCGCGGTGCGGCCGGAATTGAGATTCGCTTTGAGCCAATGCGTCTGCGATGGGAATGGGACGGCCTGTTTACCAGCGACGGGCATGCGGTGCGCCTGACCTTCGACGCCTCGGTACGGCCGCTGGATTCCCCCACCGAGCGGGCCATGCTGGAAGAATCGCTGCTTCGCGATCGGAGCACGGCGACATCGCGCGATGTGGTTGGCCTTTTCGCGCCGGCGCTTCGGTCCGCCGCCGCCAAGAGCATTGCGGAAATGAAGGCTGAAGTGGCGCTGGCGGACGCGACCCGGCCGGTGTTGCTCGATCGGCTCACGCAGGCCGCCCGCGCGGTGGCGTTTGGCGCAGGGCTGGAGATTCAGCCGCCGATTGCCCTGGAGATCGACAGCCCGACGCTTCGGCAGGAACAGGCCGCCGCTTTGGAGGCGCGCCGGGCGGATGAACGATCGGCCAGACAAATCGGCCAATTGCGCCGCTCGGCGGAGTTGTTCAAGGAATTCCAATCGCTGCGGCAATCATCATCGGGCCTCACGCCAGGCGAGATTCTGGCGCGGTTTTCCGAAACCGATCAATCGGACATGCTGGCCGCACTGCTGGCGGCCGAATCGGCCGCTCGGCCGTCATCGCTCTGGCTGGTCGCCGGGGCGGGTTTGTGGCATTTCATTGATGGAGCCACGCCGGCCAATCCGGCGATCAATCTTCCGGAAACCCTTGGCCCGCTGCGCAGCGTGACGCCCGCGATGATCGACGCGCGACACGTCCTTCTGGCCGGCGCCAGCCGCGGCGTCTGGATCATCGAACCCGGCACCGCCGCACCGCCCATCCCGTTCGACATGCCGGGATTGAATTCGCCCCTGGGATTCAACAGCGCCCAAATCGCCGCCGGGCGGCTTTGGGCCAGCCACTGGCAAGCCGGCCTGGTTGCGTGGGATTTGAATAAGCACCAATCGCCCGCCGCCGTCATGTCCGACATGACCGAATCGCAAGCCCCCCGCCGTCTGCACACCAGCGGCGACCGCATCATCTTCACGGCCGGCAGCCACGTGTGCAGCATCGACGCCAACGGCCAGATCAAAAAGACGACCCTCGATTCAGCAAGCAACTCATCGGCCTCGCCGATTCTGGGGCTGGTTCCCGCGGAGAATTGGCTGGCATTGGTCAGCTCCGACGGCCAGATTCGCCGGCTCGATCGTCAGACGCTCGCCCCGGCCGCCGCCATGCAGCATCGCTGCGGCGCCATCACCGCTGCCGCCAGATTGCCCTGGCTGGACTCTTCGCGCCTGCTCTTGGCCACGGAAGACGGCCCGGTCTTCTGCGTCGGGTTCGACGATTCGCTGGTGACGCAATACGTCAGCCCCTACCGCGGCCTGCGCGTTCTGGCCGCCGCCCCCGGCCGCATCGCCGCCGTCACCAGCGATCGCCAGCGCCTGATCCAATGGAACACCTGGGACGGCACGCACCTGGTCGCCGATATCCACGTCGGCTCTATCGCACATCACCGGATTGCGGACATTGCGTTCGTGCCTGTTGTCGCCGCGGCTCTGGATGCCCGACCGGTGCCGCAATGACCGCAAGTGCCGCCGCTGCTGCCGCCGCCCAGGTGCGAATGCTTCACGAAGAGGAGGAACACTTGACCCACTATTCCCCCGAAGAACTCGCCGCGGGCTGGGAGTTCAAGATTGTGCGCGCCAATACCAGGGCGTTTCGCGATCCCGCCACGATGAACCAGGTTTGCGCCGAAGAGGCCCAGAACGGCTGGACTCTCGTCGAGAAATTTGACGATTCCCGCCTCCGTTTCAAACGGCCGGCAAGCGCCAAGGCAACCGCGGCTCCAACGGGCATCGATCCCTACCGCACGACTGTCGGCATCTCATCGGGCGCACTCGCGGCGATCATTCTCCTTTGCGTATTCGGCGGCACGGGACTCCTGTTCCTGCTCGTGTATGCGATGGCTCATTAGGAATCGAGCCGAATAGACTATTTCGACGGCCCAGTCGCCGGCTGGCTGGCCGGGGGCGTGTCGTCGATATTGTACAGATCCTGATCGGCCGGCGCTGGTTTGCCGGGGTGGATGAGGTTTTCGCGATATTGCAGATAAGCGGTACGCGTGAAGACGTACGGATCGAGGGCCGCTTCGTTGCGGAAGCGCAACAGCACATCGCCGCGAGCTCGCGCATCGGCCGTTTCGGTCACGTCCAGGGGAATGGCCGCCGCCAGCGGCACGTTGACCCACGCCAGCGGGTAAGTGGCATAATCGACGGCCAGACCCGGCGCATCGCGCACCGTCGATGACCCGACGATCGGAAGCACCAGATAGTCGCCCTGCCCGACGCCCCACAGAGCCAGAGTCGTGCCGAAATCGTTGTCATGCGCCGGCAGGTGCATGGGGGTTGCCACGTCCAGCAGGCCGCCGATGCCGATGGTGCTGTTGGCGGCCATCCGTCCCAGATCGCCCAGCCCCTGCTGCATTTTGCCCTGCAAAAAATCGTTGGCGATGACGTTGCCATAGCGGAGGTTATTGAAGGCGTTGCCCAGCCCGTCGCGAATCGGCTTGGGAAAGATCGCGACATAGACCACCGACAGCGGCTTGAGCACCACGGCGTCAAACCCGTCGTTGACGTTGTACATGAACCGATTACTTTTCTCGAACGGGTCCACGTTATTGGAACTGGCGCAGCCGCCGGCCAAAGCGAGGGCGCACAGGGCAATAAGCCGGAGGCATCGCGGCGCGAGAGTTTGCATGAGAGATGCCTCGTTGGGCCGTCGGTTGCTCACTTGGCATCCGCCGCGTTCTTGTCTTTGAGCAGTTGGAGCAAATGGTCGAATCCGCCGTTGGAGATGATATCCTGGAACTGGGCGCGAAAGTTGGCCACCAGACTGACGCCCTCGATGGTGACGTCGATCACCTTCCACCGGTTGTCCGCCTTGCGGAGGCGGTAATCGACCTTGGTGACGTCCTGTTTGGGATCACCCGTCTTTTTGCCCACGATCGTCGTCATCACGGTCCAGTCGCCGTTTGACTCCTGGCGATCGCCCACGGCCAGCAAATCCTCGTTGTCGTAATCATCCGTGATGTGGGCGTAGGTCACGGCCAGGTGCGTCCTGAATTGCTCGACAAAATCAGATTGCTGCTGCGCAGTCAGGGTCCGCCAGTTCTGCGCCACGGTCAGTCGGGCCAGCGTCGGGAAATCAATGTTGCCGTAGGCGATCTCCCGCACTTTCTGGCTGCACTGGGCCTTGGTCAGCTTGGGATCGCGAAGAATCGTCGTGACCTGGCTCAGGAGCTTCTCGACCATCGAGCGGGCCGTCGCCGCCGACGCCGGATCGTCCGCCGCCGGCGATGTCGCCGGAGCTGTCGTCGGGGCCGTAGTCGGCGTCGCGCCCAAGGCGAAAACCAGCGACAGCACCAGCCCCAGGACTGCCATCCCACCGAATCGCTTGAACATGCTCATTTCGGGGTCACCTGCGGCTTGGGTTTGGTTTCCGTCGCCTCACCGTTGGTGATACCGTACACCAACTTGCCGATCAATCGTTCGAGAATCACGGCCGACTCCGTGAAAGCGATGCGATCGCCGGACTTGATTATCGTCTCATCGCCGCCGGGTTGCAATTCGATGTATCGATCGCCCAGCACACCGGCCGTGACGATGGAAGCCGACGTGTCGGTGGGCAGCTTGAGGGTTGGATCGAGGTCCATATCGACGCGGGCGCGGAAGTTGCTGTCCAGCGAAATGCCGGAGACCTCGCCGACCCGCACGCCGGAAATCACCACCGGCGCGTGCAGGGTCAGGCCGCCGGTTTCGTCGAATCCGGCCGACAGTTCCAGGCCGCCCCGGCCGTGCCAACTGAACCCGCCGATGCTGATGGACAGATAGGCCAATGCCGCCAAACCGGCCAGCACAAACAACCCGACGATGAAATCTCGCAGCGGTGAGCGATCCATAAAACCTACACTCCCCACAGGGCCGTGATGACGTAATCCAGAAGCAGCACGGAAACCGAGCCGATGACGACGGTGGAGGTGGTCGCCGCGCTGACGCCTTCGGAGGTCGGCGCGCTGGCGTAGCCGCGGTACGTGGCGACGACGCCGACCAGCGCCCCGAACGCCACCGACTTGATCAGGCTGCCAATCATGTCGCCGTGGAAATCGACATTGGCACGCAGGCTGGCCATGTAGCTGCCCGGATCACCGTGCATCAGGCCGACGCCCGAGATGTATCCGCCGGCCAGTCCGCAGATGATGAACAGTGCCGTCAGCAGCGGCATCGCGGTCAGCATCGCCGCGGCCCTGGGAGCGGCCACCAGGCCGACTGGATCGATCGACAGCATGCGCAGGCCGTCAAGCTGCTCGGTGGCGACCATCGAGCCGATCTCCGCCGCCACCGCCGAGCCGGCTCGACCGATCACCAGCAACGCCGCCAGCACCGGCCCCAGTTCGCGAATGAGCGACAATCCAACCACCGCGCCCAGCGAATGCTGGGCGCCGAATCGCACCAGGGTGTGATACCCCTGCAAGCCCAGCACCATGCCCACCGCCAGTCCGCTGACGCAAATAATAATGAGCGACAGAACGCCGATCTTGTACAGCTCGCGCACGAAGCTCGCGACGCGCAGCGGCGGCTTGACGGCCGCGGCCGCCATCGCGACCGCGAACACCGCCATCCGACCAAGTTGTTGGACAACTCGCAGCGACCAATGACCCAGCGACGACACCGGATTCGACATTCCCTATTCCTTTGCCATCCCTGGCGCCGTCCCCGGTTCTTCGTCCAGAAAATCGACGATATCCGCGTCGGCGCTGCTCCGCAGTTCGCCGGGCGATCCTTCCACGGTTCTGGTGCCCATCAAAAGCAGTATCCGCTGAGCCATGCGCATTGTCGATGGGATATGGTGCGAGACGACAATCATCGTCATGCCCCACTGGCGATTGATCCCCGTCAGAAGCGATTCGATTCGCTTGGTCGAGGCCGGGTCCAGACCGGAAAACGGCTCGTCGCACAGCAAAATGCCCGGCTTGCGCAGGATCGCTCGCGCCAGGGCCACCCGGCGCAGCATCCCCCCGGACAGTTGCCCCGGCAGCAGGCGATCGACGTCGGATACGCCGACGGCCGCCAGCGTCGCGTGAACTTCATCGGCGATCTGGCCGGCGGTCATGCGCGTCTGCTCGCGCAGGGGCAGGGCCAGATTGTCAAAGACCGTGGAGGAATCCAGCAGGGCGCCGCCTTGAAACAGCATGCCGAGCTTGCGCCGCAGCTGATAGAGGCGGCGCTCGGACAAATCGGTGATGTCCTGCCCATCGATCAGGACACGGCCGGCGGTCGGACGAATCAGACCCCCGATGAGCCGAAGGATGGTGCTCTTGCCCGAACCACTGCCGCCCAAAATGACCGATATCCCGCCGCGAGGGAAACCAACGGACAGGTCGTCGATAACGCGCCGGCCGCCGAATTCCATCCGAACGTGATCCAGGACCACCGGCGGCGTATCGACGGCGCCGCCGCTTACGGCCTTTGTCCCAGGTTCACCCATTGCAACGTTCGCCAAAACGCCTCCTGCAGCGCGGACGTTTCCAAACCAGCCCGATCCTATTCCGGCCGCCTGCCAGATGTTCCGGGCCGTCTGATCCTACCACAGCGCCTCGGCCAATGGGTAGGCTCCGGTTGCAAACCGAAATCCGGATATGGGTTCATTGGATTTCTGCAAGCCAAAACGTCACAATACGAATCACCGGACCGGCTCTTCAAGCCGGCCGCGTTGGGCCTTTCGCGTTGGAGGAAATCGATCATGCGACTTTATTCCACCACCTTTGCCATCGTTATGGCTCTGGCTTTCGCCGCCGCGCTTCCGGCCGCGGTCACGGACAGCGATTTTGGCAAGCTCGCCGACGGCAGCCCGGTGCGTCTGTATACGATCACCAACAAGGGCGGCTCGGCGGTGCAGATGATGACCTACGGCGGAACCGTTGTGTCGATCAAGATGCCGGACCGGGCGGGCCGGATCGCGGACGTCGCGCTGGGGTTTGACAATCTGGCCGGATATCTGGGCAATAATCCGCTCTTTGGCGCCCTGGTCGGACGATACGCCAATCGCATCAAGGGCGCGACGTTCACGCTCGACGGCGTTCAATACAAGCTCACTCCCAACGAACGCGGCAGCACCATGCACGGCGGCAAACGCGGATTCGACAAGGTGATGTGGACGGCCGCCAAAATCGACGACCAGACCGTCGAATTCACCTACCTCTCCAAGGATGGCGAGGAAGGATACCCCGGCAATCTCACCGTTCACACCCGCTATTCGCTGAGTGATGCCAACGAATTCAAGGTCGACTACTCGGCCAAGACGGATAAGAACACCGTCGTCAATCTGACCAACCACTCCTATTTTAATCTGGCCGGCGAGGGCAACGGCGACGTGCTCAATCAGGAACTGACCATCTACGCCGACCAGTACACGCCGGTCGATGCCCTCTCGATTCCCACCGGGAAGCTGGTCGATGTGGCCGGGACGCCCTTTGATTTCCGCACCCCGCACAAGATCGGCGAGCGTATCGCGGCCGACGATCAGCAGATTCGCTTCGGCAACGGCTACGATCACAATTTCGTGCTCAGCGGCAAGGATGGACTGCATCCCGCGGCGACGGTGTACGACCCGGGCAGCGGCCGGGTGATGGAAGTCTCGACCACCGAACCCGGCGTGCAGCTTTACACCGCCAATGGAATGGACGGATCGGTGGCCGGCAAGGGCGGAAAGAAATATCCCAAACACGGCGCGGTGTGCCTTGAGACCGAGCACTTCCCGAATTCGCCCAATCAGCCGGAATTCCCCAGCACGGAATTGAAGGTCGGGCAAACGTATCACAGCATGACCGTGTACAGATTCAGCACCCGCGCCGAGGCGGCGACAAAGCCGTGATGGCGCGATGATTGTATTTTGCGCGCCACGGCATGGCGGTAGGAGTTCGGTATGCCAAGGGCAATGATGCTGTCGGTGGCAATGGTGATGGTGGGGGTCTGTATTGGCGTGTTGCTGTTTGCACCCGGGCCATCGGCGGCGGCTGACGCAACCACCGCGCCAACAACCTCGCCGGGCATCGACCTGTCAACCGGCTGGACCCTGCTTCAGGAGGGCCAGGCGCAGGGCACCATCGAGCAGGATGCCAAACATCCGACCAATCCCAGCCCGCACCTGTTGCGCATCGAGGAGACCAGGGCGGCCGGTCCTGGCGAAGGCCGCGTCGGCGCGACCAGCGCCATCCATTTTGCCGTTGCGGACGGCCAATGGTGCGACGTGACGTTTTCGGCCGCGACCGCCGGGGCGTCCATCGGCCTGGTGTTTTCGCTGGAGAGTTCCGACGGAAAAGTCCTGGCGCGGACAACGCTGCCGGAGATCGGTGGCGCCAGAGCCGGCCGGGGTCGCGCTGGTGGTGGTCCGGCCGCGGCGCCGGCCGTGTGGCCAAAGTACCTCGTCAGCCTGCACGTTTGCGCATCTGATGCTGGCGCCCATGTGACCATAACTCCCATCGAACCGACCAATGTCTGGCTGGACGGGCTGACACTCACACTGCGCGCATCGGGTCATTGACCATTGGAATCACGGAGTCTGGCATGAAAACTCTCATTCGCAATCGCGCTGCCGCCGGTCTTTTGGGCGTGTGTCTCGCGGCCCTCATCGCATTGGGACAGGCACAGCCCGCTTCCGCTCCCGCCACCGCGCCCGCCAATCCGCAGGAGCTCTTGCGCCAACTCGGCCGCCGCAATATCGGCGTCCACGATCCGTCCGCCATCATCAAGTGCAAGGACCAATACTGGATCTTCTACACCGGCGGCGGATCGATTCATTCCAGCGACATGATCAACTGGGTCGCCGGACCCAGGACATTCGACACCGCGCCCCCCTGGGTGGCTCAGGCCGGCGGCCGCGGCACCGGCTTCTGGGCGCCGGACATCATCAGGATCGACAATCGCTACATGATCTTCCTGTCCACATCGAGCTTCGGCGTGAACACCTCGGGAATCGGCGTGGCCACCAATCCGACGCTCGACCCGGCCGACCCGGCCTATCACTGGGCCGACGGCGGACTGGTCGTCCAGTCGCGGCGGCAGGACGATTTTAACTGCATCGACCCCTGCGCGTTTCATGACACCGACGGCAAGCTCTGGCTTTCCTTCGGCAGCTTCTGGAGCGGCATCAAGCTCATCCAACTCGACCCCGCCACCGGCCGGCGCATCGCCCCGGATTCGCCCATGTACAACCTGGCCCACTTTGACTCCATCGAGGCGTCGTATCTCTATCGTCACGAGAATTACTATTACCTCTTTGCCAGTTTCGGCCTGTGCTGCCGCGGCGTGAACAGCACCTACAACACGCGCGTCGGCCGGAGCGAGAAAGTCACCGGCCCTTATCTCGACAAGAACGGCAAGGACATGCTTCGGGGCGGGGGAACGCTGGTCACCGGCACCGAAGGCCCGTTCATCGGCCCCGGCCAGGCCGGCATCTTCGAGGAAAATGGCAAGTCGTGGTTCACCTGCCATTTCTACGACGGCACCGCCAACGGCGCCAGCAAGCTCTCCATCCGCCCATTGACATGGAGCCAGGATGGCTGGCCGGTG
>CAYQTE010000073.1:0-22982 GCA_964420285.1 uncultured Tepidisphaeraceae bacterium | reverse complement strand
ATAGAGCGCTGGTTTCCTAAACCGGAGGTCACAGGTTCGAATCCTGTCGCGGGTACTTGTTGACTACGCATGTTGCCGCACCCTTCCGCAACGCCCGGCAAAACCGGGCTTTTCTTGTCGGCCGACTTCCCGCGTTGCGGCTCTATGCCGGCCAAAGCGGGCCGTGCTGCGCCGGATTCTGCGCCGCTTTTCTTTTCCCCGCCGTCCGGCCCGGCCGCCGCGCTCTCAAAGTGGGTGTCCGTGATTTGCAAGTAGTGCTCCTGTGCGACGGCTCGATTATTCCCCAGCCATGCACAGACGACGTGAATCGGGTACGTCTCTGACAACTCCGTTTCGCGCGTCGATCGCATATTGTGCCAGGGCTTCGGCCACAGCGCTACCCCGGCCTGTAGGATGTACCGCTTGAATTGCGTTCCAAGGCACTGATACTTCTCCCGATATCGGGTAATGACAAACTCCGCGCCCGGCTCCGCTTCATCGAACACGTCCAACAGGGGCTTCCGCAGTTCGGGAAACAGCGGGATCATCCGGCTTTCCTTCCCCTTGTGATGCTCCGTCTTGGGCGATGGAACACGGATACGGTTGTGCTCCCAATCCACGTCAGCCCACTTCAACGCCAGCGTCTCAGACGGGCAGCGCAGCCCGCCGTAGCGGCTCAGGGCGATCAGCAGCCGCCATTGGGCGTGCGGGATGACTTCCATTACCTTGTCGATCATCGCCCGCGTAACGAAGAATTGGCGGGCCTTGTCCGCCCGCACCGTCGCGTCCATGCCGTCAAACGGATTGAGTCCGCGGTACAGCCCATGCCGGATCGCCAGCTTGAACAGTTGCCGCGCGCGTCCAATGTGCCGGCGGACCGTATTCTCCCCCAGCCCGGCTTTGAGCATGAACGCCCGCCAATCCTCAGCCGCGGCCGCGTCGATCGACTGGATAGCCCGGCTCTCGCCGAAGTGCTTCACCAGCCATCGCTTCACCTGTATCCAGTTCAAGCGGGTGTGCTCTTTCATCCCCGGCCGATTGTCGATGAACCTGTCGATGAACCCGGCCAGGTTGGCCCGCTCGCCGGATCGTGGCGCCACCAGTTCCACCTTTGCCAGCTTGGCATGGGCGTCGTCCGGCAGCGCCGCCAGCCACCGGGAAGTCTCATCGTCGATGGGCGTCCCTGTCGCCGCGGCCGATATCAAATCCTCGATCCGCAGCTTTATCCGCTCCGCCTGGGCCGCCGTCACCTTCCCCAGCCGCACCGCCGGCCGCTTGCCGTCCGCCCGCACAAACGCAATCCGTTTGCGTCCGCCGCCGTCGTCAATCACGCTTGCCATTGTTCACCTGCCTTCGTGTTCACCTGTCCGGTCACTTCTCAACCAACGCCAGCCGAAGCCCGATCGCATCCGCCAGCCGCGCGGCCGTGTCCAGTCGCGGACAGGTCACGGCTTCGGCAACGCGCTTCACCTGGGATTCGGTCATGCTGGCCAGCCGGGCGATTCGATATCGCGTCAGACCCTTCTTTTCCGCCCGCGCGATGGCCCGTCTCAGTTGCTCCGCAATATCCAATTTCATCGCCATGCCAGTACACTACCCATTTTGCAAGTAAATGTCAAGCCCGATCGTCCGGCCTTTTCCCGGCCGCCGATCCGGGCGCCCGCACCGTCGCCAGGATCGCCGCCAGGTCCGGCTCGATTCGGCCCTCAGTCAGATATCCAGACCATCGCCGCGCGGTCGCGGGATCGTGGGCCGCGGCCGCGTCGATCGCCGCTTTGACTTCCGCCATCCGGCCGCCGGCCTGAAATTCCGCGAAGCGCTCCCGCGCGGCTTTGGCGGTCCGCTGGGCGTCCGATAGGTCGCAGGGACGATTCCACGAATCCCGATCAGCGGCGGTCCGCTGGCCCTCTTGCCGTCGGGCTTCACGCTTTGCCGCGTCATGCTCGGCGCCGCCCATCCCGCGCGGATGGTTAGCGGGGAAAAGTTGCCCTTGCGCCGGCCGCTCGTCAATGAACCCGTTGCAAAGGATCGCTTGCGCGAATCGAAACGGGTTCAGAATGTGCGGCGCTTCGGCCAGGGCGATCAGCTTTTCAGCGTCGGCGGTCCCGAAGGGCCGGCCATGCAAGCGCGGCCAGAGTTCGACCGCCTTGCCGATTTCATGCTGCGTCAGCCGGCAACGCCGCTTGCCGCCGGCCTTCGTCGGGAAATCGTGGCCCGCCAACAGGTCCGGGCCGCTCAGCGCATCCGCCTTTGCTTCCGCGCCTTGAGAGAGAATCTCTATCTCTCTCTTTTTCTCTGCCGGGCGCGGGCGCGCGTTAATATCTCCGTATGGGGCTGGCCCGCTTTTCGGGCCGTGGCCCGGATTCCGGGCCAGAGTGTCGGCCCGCTTTCCGGGCCGTGGCCCGGATTCCGGGGCGACGATCAGGCGGATTCCCCAGCGCCCGCCAGGCAGCTTGACCGATTGGGCCAGACGCGCATCCCGGATCGCCGGCCAGTTGTCGGACCAGGTTGAATACGGGATCGGCCTGGGCTTCCAACTCCGGGCCAGGTCGCGCGCCGATCCGTGGACGATGAAATCGCCGTCGGCCCGCTCGAACAGCCCCCGTAGCATCCGCTCTTGCGTCGCGTTCAAGTTCTCCCAAGCACCGGATTCGATCAGCCCGGCAATCGTGCGGTCGATGGTGTCGGCGCGCGTCGAAATCGAAAACGGCGCGTCCGACACGACGAAATACCTGGGCGGTGTCGGCGTCGGCTGTTCGCCGGCGGGATCAGCCGCGCGATCGGCGATGGGTTCAATCTGGCGATCCGTGCGATTCATCGCCCGCCCTCCTGGGCCCGCGCCGGCCCCTTCAATCGCTCGATCAGGGCTTGAACGTCCCGCCGATCGTATCTGACGGCCGCCCCGATCCGCACCGCCGGCAGTTCACCGCGCTTCGTCAGCGTGTACAGCGTTCGCTCGCTTATCGCCAGCGCCGCCGCCGCTTGCCGCGCGGTCAGCAGCAGCGCCTCGGTTGACGCAGGTTTGGGGAAGAATGGGGAGTCAGTCACGGCGATACCTCGGTTGCGGCGCGAATCGCCCGAAAAGCTCCCCCTGGGCCGCCGCCGGATTCGCCGGCGCGGGCAACCCCAGCTCCGCGCGAATCTCGCCGGCCAGCCATGCCAGCCCGGCCCGGTCGATCGCTCGCCAGACCGTCACAAGCCCCCGATGCCGGGCCGCTCGGTCGGATTGTCGATGCCCCGCGCACTCGATCAGCCCGCGGCGGGCCAGGGCCGTTGGGATTGATCCGCGCCACCGGCCGCCGTCGGCAAACGCGCTGGCCAGGTCCGCCGCGTCGTCCAGTGTCGCCGTCCCATCCGGCGCCGCCAGGATCGCCACGATGAAGCGGAGCGTATCGCGTACGATTTCCCGCCGCCGCCCGGCCGCCGCCAGGGCCATGCCCCGGTCACGGCCGGCGCAGCCGACAAGGGAAGCGTTGTCAAGTGCAACTCGATTGCTTATGTTCCGCATTGGTGATGATCTTTCCGCCGCGCCGGCTCTAACCCGCGCGGCCTTTTTCATGGGGTTTTGGTTTGATCGGCAAAGGACTGGGCGGGCGCGTCGCACGGCCGCGCCCGCGCCGCGACGCGCTTCGTTTGCCGGCGTCGCCGCTCCAGCAGTTGCACTTTCCGCGCCGCCCGCCCCAGTTCCGCCAGCGCCAGCCGATGCGCCGATGTCATGTTTGCCTTGCTCATACCCCTACGGCCGATCGGGGGGATTTAAGCGCGCAAGCACGCCCCGGCGTCGCCTCCAAAAGGCGAGAATCGCCCGATAAAATCGGCCTAAGATCGCATCCGCAAAAAAAAGGAATTGCGCCGGCCTTATACCCCCGTTAATACCCCCCGAAATTCACCGCCGCCGGTCCCGCCTGACACCCGGCGCCGGCCGGATCGCCGCCGGCCCTTCATCCGCGTCGGCCATTTGCGATTCGCCCCGCCGATCGGTCGGCAGCTTGACCGTTGCCGGCCTGCCGATCAGCTTGTTTGCCAGCTTGCCCGCGTTCTTCAAGCCCGCCGCGTAAATCTCCCGCACGGTTTTGGGGTCGATCCCGATCCGCCGCGCCGCTTCCGCGCAGTTGCCCCATTCGCCAACGGATTGCAAAATTTCAATCTGCCGCGCGGTCAATTTCCGTTCCCGCCGCCGTCGCCGCTTTGGCGTGGGCGCCCGCCGCCACTTCAGCAGCGCCGCCGGCGCAGCCAGGGATTGCGCGACGCGCTGCGCGTTTCGCGCCCACTCCGGCACCGGCGGGCGCCCCATCCCCTCGCTAAAATCGCCTTCGTCCACTTGTGTCGGAAACACCGGCATGGTCGTTTCGAGAAGTTGCAGCGCCGCCCACCCTCGCTTGACCCACTCGGCCAGTTCCCCCGGAAGCTCCCCGCGCCGTTGCGCAATCGCAAACTCCGCGTCCGGCAGGATTTCCCGCAGCCGATTGACCGCCGCAATGAACCGCCGCGCCGCCGGTTCCGATGAAAGCCGCGCCGCCGTGATTTCCCCGGCCAGGTCGATCGCCTCGAATATCGCGTTTTTCCCGCTGTTTTGAGATTGTCCCGGCATGTTTCACCTGTTTACGGGCCGATCGGCAGCGGCGGGCCAGGTGAATAACCCGCCGCCGCCGGATCGCTTGGGCGCATCGCTGGCCAGCGGGGCGCCCGTCCCGATTTCCACATCCTACCGCGCCGCCGCCGCGCATGCCGGGCATAAATCCGCCATTACCACAAACCCGGCGGGCGGACCCGCTTTGATCCACCGGCGCCCGCGCCGCAATTTTTTGCACGCATCGCAAATCGTTGCGATTCTCAATTCTCGCCGGGCCTCAGCTTCGGCGTCGGCCTTGCGGCGTGCTTCGTCTTTCTGCCGAAGGTCCGCCGGCGTCGGCGCGCCGAAGTGTTCCGGGCTTGCGTCGAGAATCTCGCCCCACTTCCCCAGCAGAATCTCGCCAAACTCCGCAAGAATCCCGGCGCCGTAAGCCCTCCGAAGATCGCCCAGCGCCTTGACCGCGCCGGCCAGACCGTCAATGTCGGTCGCTTCGGCGATCGTCAGCAGCGTTTCATATTCAGTGTCGGCCAGGTTGGCGCGCTCCACCCGGCCGGCTTGCCATTTCACCAGCGCCGCGGCATTGTACCGCCCGTCCGCGCCGCGCGGGATCGTCGGCCAATCTCGCATCGTCCGCGCCGTCAGCCCCAGCAACCAGCCGGCCGCTTGCTGGGTCAAGTTTTCCATAACCTTGATTTGCTCCGTCCCGGTCAAGTTGCTCAGTGCGGTGTCGTCCATTGCGTGCCGTCCCTTTCTGGTCCGCGCCATAAGGTGCGGAACCTGTGTTTGCGTCCAAGCGAAAATTGCTTGTGCGCGAAAGTTTCGCCGTCTTCTTCATCGCCGGGCCGCGCGCGGCGCGGAAAAGTACCTACCGCGCGTCTGACAGGATCGCCGCCGCCGTGCCACGGCCGGCACGCCAGGGCGTCCGGCGCCGCCGCCCGGCGTTTATCCCGCCCCGGCCCCGATCGTGCCGCGGCGGGCCGCTTCCGCGCAACGGGCATGGCGTTACGCATTCGCTTCCCCCCTGGGCGTCGCGCGGACGACGTGAAGGATGGTCCGCCGCACGTCCGCCGGCAACGTCGGCCACGCCGCCGCCACTTCGGCCAAGTCCGCCGGCAACTCGCCGGGCCGCGAATCGTCGCCATGCGCGCCGGATTCTGCGCCACCGCCCGCCGAAAAGTGCTGATTTACGGGCTTTCCCGCGATACGTTCGACCCCTGTCGCGGGTACTGCTGCGTCAATCTCGCGCGATCGAGGCGCGGGCGCTGGTTTACTGTTCCTGAAAACTCGACAGCGCCGCCGGAGGGGTGGGGACGGTCACCGGATCGATCGCCACGCGCCGGATGCGCGGGCCGATGCGGCTGAGGATTTCGTAGGGGATTGTATCGGCCAACTTCGCGATGGCGTAGGCGCTGGCGGGGGAGAGTGGATCGGGGTCCAGGACCGTCGCCTCGTCGCCGATGGCCGCGTGCGGGACCGCCGTCAGGTCGAGGCAGGTCATGTCCATGCAGACTTTTCCGACGACGGGCACGGGTTTGCGGTGTACGATCATCGTGCCGCGACTGGACAGAGAGCGCGGATAACCGTCGGCATATCCGACCGGAACCAGCCCGATACGCGCGGCGCTGGCCGCTCGCCATGATTGGCCATAGCCGACGCTCGCCCCGGCCGGAATGTCGTGGATGGCGACGATCGGGGCCAGCCATTCCAAGACCGGCCGCAGCGGGCGATCCACGCACGGCTTGCCGCTGGGGTCGATGCCGTAGAGGCTGATGCCCGGCCGGACCATGTCCAGAGCGGCGGCGGGAGCGAAGAAGATGGCGGCGCTGTTGGCGGCGTGCCGGCCGATCGACAGTGCGGTTGTGTGTGCGATCGGGTCGGTGCAGCGCAGAAAGCGATCGAGTTGCTCGCCGTTGAACGGATGATCGTGTTCTTCACCGCGGGCGAAATGGGTGGCCAGGCCAACCAGCCGCAGCGCCGGCAGCGATCGGATGGCATCAATGAGATGGGGCACTGCGTCCGGCGGGACGCCTTCGCGGGCCATGCCGGTGTCGATCATGATCTGAACGGCGGCCCGCTGACGGCACGCCTGCGCCACGCGAGCCAGATCGCCCGCGGCGGCCGGGCTGCACACCGTCAATATCCAGCCGTGCCGGATCGCGTTCTCCAGGCGCGAACGGTGCTGGCCGAGGAACACATTTTCCACCGGCCGCAGCACGATGATCGGCTGGCGGACGTTGTCCAGTGCGGCGGCCTCATCGAGATCGGCGACGGCGAAGGCGTCGGCGGGGGACGTGTTGAGCGACAGATCGGCGGTGCCAAGGGCATCGGCGACGATGCCCGCGCCGTGGCCATAGGCGTTGGCCTTGACGACCGCGCACATTCGCGTGCGGCTGGGAAGGCGTTTTCGGATGAGCGTTGCGTTATGGCACAGCGACTGGCAGGAGATCAGCAGTCGCGGCTTGCCCAGGGTCGATTTTGCATCCATGCGCAGACCCTCAAAAGAGATCGCGGATCCGTCCGCGTGAGCGGGCACTATATCCAGTCCGGCCGGCAAAAGAAAGCCAAGCGCGGGAAAAAGCCGGTCACATGTCAAGGCGCCGCATCGGCAGCGGTGGGCACGAGGTAACTGTCGAATTCATAGGCGGGTCCGATGGCCGGTCCGATGTAGCCGACGGCGTCCAGCGCGGGGTGTTCGCCGTTGAGCCGCTGCGGCGCCAGGGCGGTGAAGATGTTGTCGCCGGCGACGCCGCAGTAGGGATTGGGCTGAAAGTTCACATTGCCGGCGGCAAAGAGCACATTCTGGCCGGCGCGCTGGTGGTTGAAGCTGTTGGCCCCGGCCATGTCCAGCGGCGGGGCGTTGCGGGCCGGGCCGATGACGGCCGAACCGCTGGTGGCAAAGCCCGGATTCTTGTCGGACATCAGCGCGAAATCGGCCGGCAGGTGATCGCTGTTGAGCCGATAGTTGAAGGCGTTGCTGAATGGGGTGGCGTAGGAATAGCTGAGATTATTGGCGCCCTGGAAATTGGCGCGGTGGGCCAGCGAACTGGCCCGGCCGTGTGCATCGGTCATGGGATCGGCCCAGTTTTCCGAGCCGGGGCAGATGAACAGGCCGGGGTCTTTGATGTAGCCGCTCTTGAGCAGCAGCCAGAGCGAGGCGGTGACATCGCTGGCGGCGACGGAGGTGCCCGTGGCGAACGCGTTGTCCGACCACGCTCCGGTGAAGGCGGCGTAGCCGTTTGGATTGGCGAGGGCATCGTAGCGGACTCGCGGATAATTGAAGCCGTTGTCCTGGGCGTACTTGCGGAGCGCATTGCCGAGAACTTCCAGGTGCTGGGCGCAGGCGGTTCGGCGTGCCGACTCGCGGAATTTTTCCAGATAGGGGATGAAGATTGCCAGCACGATCAGCATGGCGGCGGCCGCGACGAGAAGTTCGATGATGGTGAATCCGCCTGAGCGATCCCTTTGATGTTCGTCCACAACCTGGGGCGGGATGGCCGGCGGCGCCGCGGCGGGTTCCTGTCGGCGGCGAAGCTGGCCGCAGGCGGCGTCGATGTCGCTGCCTCGCGATTTGCGCACATGTGCGTTCACGCCGTGCTCGCGCAGTTCGGTCACAAACGCCATGGTGGCCTCGGCCGTGGGACGTTTATATTCCAATCCCTCGACCGGGTTGTAGCGGATCAGATTCACGTTGGCACGTATCGTCTTGCACACGCGCGACAACTCGCGGGCCAGCGCCACCGAATCGTTCACGCCGCCCAGCAGCACGTATTCCAGTGTCAACTCGCGCCCGGTGCGATCGAAATAATACCGGCCGGCGTTCAGTATCTCCGCCAGATCGAAATGTTCCGCCCAGGGGATGAGTTGCCGGCGGAGCGGTTCATTGGGCGCGTGCAAGGAAATGGCCAGATTGAGCGACAGGTCTTCGTCGGCCAGGTGCCGCATTTTCGCCGGCACGCCGACGGTGGACACGGTGATTTTCCGAGCCCCGATATTGAAGCACTCGGGGTGATTGAGGATGCGGATGGCGCGGATGACATTGGCGTAATTGGCCAATGGCTCGCCCATGCCCATGAAGACGACGTGATTGATGCGCTCGCCGTTCGGCTTCATCACCCGATTGATGTGCAGTACCTGCTCGACGATGCGCGCCGCGGTGAGGTTACCCTTGACGCCGCCAATGCCGCTGGCGCAGAACCGGCAGCCGACCGGGCATCCCACCTGCGAACTGATGCACGCCGTCCGCCGCACGTTGTCCGGAATCATGACGGTCTCGGCCACCGCGCCATCCGCCCAGCCGATCAGCAGCTTGATTGTTCCGTCCGTGCTGTGTTGCTCGCGGAGGATTTGCCCATCGGCAATGCTGAATCCCGCCGCGATGCGATCCCGGTCCAGCCGCGACAGATTCGACATCCCGGCCGGGTCGATGACGAGTTTCTCGAAGACCCATTGCCGCACCTGCCGTCCGCGGAATTTGCTCAATCCCCAGCCGGTGAGCAATTCGTCCAGTTCCGGCGGCAGCACACCCAGCAGTGATTCTCGAATCGGCTCAGACATCGACGCGATCTTATGGTTCAGCGGCGGCAGCGGCAAATGAACGGCCGGCTGCTCATTGTGCAGGTGTGTACTGCACCCGATAGAGCGAGCTGTCTCTCGTCGCGAGAAATTCCAAAACGCCGTCGGCGTTGAAGACCGGCGAGCGCTTCGTGATCTTGTCACGCTCAATGACGTTGTACGCCGCGCCCGCTTGGCCGTCCATGACGACCTGCCACGTTTTGCCGGTGCGTGCTGCGTAGGCGAGGTGTTTGCTGTCTGGGCTGAAGACGGGAGGTCCTTCGGCGATGGCGTCGTACTCGGCGCCGACCTGGCCATCCAGCACCACCAACGATTTGGCGCCCTTGTTGGCGATGTACGCCACATGATTTCCATCGGGGCTGAAGACCAGAGACTGATACCCGACGGCGTCGTACTCCGCGCCCGGCTGGCTATCGACGACGGCCAACCACGTCTTGCCCCTCTTGGCAAGATACGCCAGGTGTCGACTGTCGAGACTGAAGATCGGCGGGTCGTTGATTTGGTCGAAGTTCGCGCCCGGCTTGTCGTCTAATACCACAAGCTCTTTTTCGCCCTGTTCGGCGCAATACGCCATGTGCTTCCCGTCAGGACTGAAAATCGGGCCGCCGGCATTGGCCGGGAAACTACCGATCCCGTCGTACCCCGCACCGATCTTGCCGTCCAAGACTGCCACCCATTTGACTTGGTTGGTGCCCACATCGACCCATGTCCCGGTACTCGGCGCAAGCACGACATTGGAAGTGGTGAAGATCGTTTGGGCCGCATAGACCAGATGTCGTCCATCAGGGCTGAAGGCGAAATCGGTGATGCGGTCATACTTGTCGCCCGCCTGGCCGTCCACGACCACCAATTTCTTCGATCCGTCAACAGCCTCGTACGCGTAGCGTTTGCCGTCGGGGCTGAACCTGAAATGAGTGACGCTGTCGTACGTTGGACCCTGTTTGCCATCGACGACCGTGAATCGCCTGTCGCCGCTGAGTTCACCCTGATAGGCCACGCGGTTGCTGTCGGGGCTGAAAACCAGGTTGTCGAGGTAGGCATCGACGTATGTCACTGCCGGCGCGCCGTCTACTGTCACGACGTGCCCTGAACCATTCGGGACGGTGTTTTCGGCCAGGTACGCCATGCGCTGGCCATCGGGGCTGAATACGACGCTGTAGTACGTGACAAATGTTGGCCCAGCCTGGCCGTCCACAACCATGATCTGCCCCCCGTTTGTCCACGCGATATAGACCACGTGCTTGCTGTCAGGGCTGAAACATGGGGTGCCGACGCCGGGTTTTATCCCTCCACTTCTCGCTTTGATGAAGATCTCGTTGTATCCCGGACCGGCCGCACCATCCACCACAGCAAACCACTGCTGGCCCGTTTTGGCCGCATAGGCCAAACGCTGGCTGTCGGGACTGAAGTTCAGATAGCGGACGTTGTCGTACTCCGGACTCTCCTTGCCATCCACGACCACCAGCTGCTTCTGTCCCTTCGATACCACATACGCCAGGCGCTTGCCGTCCGGGCTGAAAGTCACGGCGACTTGGTCGTATTCCGCGCTGGCCTGGCCATCGAAGACCACGCCCCGCTTCTCACCAGTTTGCAGGATGTACGCGACATGGCGGCCGTCATTACTAAAAACAGGTGACAGCTTCGGGTCCGGCATCGGCCCTAGGCGAGTTTCCTCGACCTTGTACGCATCCGGCGGCGCGGCGGCTGATTGGGAGACTACCGTCACCATCAAACCGACCACGGCCGATGCCCAAACGGCGATCCATTTCGCAGGTTTCATGTGCCGACTCCCTTATATGGTCGCGATGCCTCTGTCGTTCGCCTGCCGAGGAGTTCCAATACCTTCTACACCGAAAGAACAAAATGGTTGCATGAATCGCTGGGCCGTCATGTCGCGTGGGATCGAGGACCAAGCCGGCACATGCGGACCAGAACCTGCTGCGGGGATGTTCCCCAATCGGCGGCGATGTCCGATTCGGTCAGGCCGTCGCCCAGGAGGACAACTTCGTCTCCCGCGCGGTCGGTGGACCCAAGTTCGACGAAGGCGGATTGCATGCCGGTTTCGAGAATCTGGCGTCGCGTGCCGTTGATGAGGCATGGGCCGGGGCGCAGGCCGTGGGAGTAGCCGCAGAGAATGACGCCATGGCGCGGGACGACGAAGCCGGTGTAACCGGCCGGGGAAATTGAGTCGCGTGTCTCGACTAGACGTGCGGAAACGCGGACGGCGGACCGATACAAAGCCAGGCCCGGCCGGACCGCATCGAGCCGGGCCTCGGGGATATCCAGAAGTGACGTGGCGGCGGCGTGAAGGAACAGCCCGCGCCCGCCGACGTGTTCCAGCAGGCGATGCACGTGCTCGATGCGGATCGCGTGCGTGAAGGCCTGATCGCATTGCCCGGCCGACAGCGCATCGACGACCTGATCGGCGGGGCAGGCGAATCGCTGCATCCCGGTATCGACGGACAGCACTGGCCGGGCTTGACGAAATACACGGGCCTGCTCGGCCGACCAGACGGCCGGTCGTACGCGATGACGGATAAAAAGCTCGGCATCCGCATCCGGCGGCGGCGGGCCAAGCGTCAGAATCGATCGATCCGGGAAATTGGATAACCCGGCATCAACAGCTTCATCAAGGCTGAAGACGACAAACCCGCCGACGATATCATGGATGGCTTTGGCCACTTCGACAGCGCCCAGTCCGTAGGCATCGGCCTTGATGACCGCCAGCACCGGCACGCGGGCCGATGCCGCGATGCCGCGTGTGTTGGCGAGCACGACGGAAAGATCAACCCGCACGGAAACGGATGGCGACGATGGCATGGCGGTTATTGTGTCCGACACCAGCGGGTTGTCCAGCAACGTTCACGAGTAGCGCATTCGGTGGCCTGGTTTTCCCTCGCGCCGCCGACGTATGGGGAGCGAGCGTGCCCGATTTTCCGGGCAACCGCCTTTTCCTCATCCCCTTGTATTCAGGGGTAGGACAGAGGTGGGGGTTCTTCGCCACCGGATTTGGAAAGGCTAAGTCCCTGCGCATCGCCGCAGCGGCCGACCCCCACCCCAACCCTCCCCCTGAGTACAAGGGGAGGGGGTAAGAGGTTGCTCCGCATCGAGTTACTCTTGCCCGGAATTTCGGGCACACTCTGGGGAGAAGAGACAAGAAGCTCGCTTGAATCGACAGAAGGTTTCGCGCAGACTTCGGTTGAATCGTCTGAGCTGCGGGCGATTGATGGCCCCCTGATTTATGGAGGATTCCCTTGAAGCACGTAAAACCTGATCCGAAATTGAAATTCACCTTTGGATTGTGGACAGTCGGCAATATCGGCCGTGATCCGTTTGGCTTGCCGACCCGGCCGGCGATTTCGCCGGTGCAGATTTGCCGGTTGCTTGGCGAAGTGGGGGCGTATGGAGTGAATTTTCACGACAACGATCTGGTGCCGATCGACGCGACGGCGGGCGAGCGGGATCGGATCGTCAAGGAGTTCCGCGCCGCCATGAAGGAGAACGGGCTGGTGTGTCCGATGGCGACGACGAATTTGTTTGCCGAGCCGGTGTTCAAGGACGGGGCGTTTACCAGTAACGATGCGGCCGTGCGCGCCTGCGCCATCCAGAAGACCATGCGGGCAATGGACCTTGGGCATGAATGCGGCGCGAAGATTTATGTTTTCTGGGGTGGCCGGGAAGGCGTTGAAACCGATGCCGCGAAAAATCCGATCGACGCGATCAAGCGGTTCCGCGAGGCGGTGAATTTCCTGTGCGAATACAGCATCGCGCAGAAATACGGATACCGGTTCGCGTTTGAAGCCAAGCCCAATGAGCCGCGGGGGCATATCTATTTCGCCGTCACCGGCAGCTACCTGGCGCTGATACCGACGCTGGATCATCCGGACATGTGCGGCGTGAATCCGGAAGTGGCCCACGAGCACATGGCGGGGTTGAATTTCGTGCATCAGGTCGCGGCCGCCATCGAGGCGGGCAAGCTGTTCCACATCGATCTGAACGATCAGGAATTCGGGCGGTACGATCAGGATTTCCGGTTTGGATCGGTCAACCTCAAGCACGCATTTTTCCTGGTCAAGCTGCTGGAGGAGAGCGGCTACGACGGCCCGCGCCATTTCGATGCCCACGCCTATCGCACCAGCGACCTAAAGGACGTGAAGGAATTCGCCCGCGGCAGCATGCGGACTTACATGCTTCTTCGGGACAAGGTCCGCGCCTGGCAGACCGATCCGGAGATCAAAGCGTTGCTGAAGGAGATTAACCGGGGCGATGATGCGATCGCGCGGCTGACGAAGAAATTCAGCCCGTCGCATGCAAAATCGCTGCTGGGCCGCAGTTTTGACCGCGATGCCCTGGCCGCGCGGCCGCTGCCGTACGAACGGCTGGATCAGTTGACGATGGAAGTGGTGATGGGAGCGAGGTAAGATGTGATCGACATATGGCCGAAGAACAGACATTTCCGACGAATGTTACCTTGATTGCGGTCGAGGGTATCCGGCAACGGCTGTCGGCCATCGAGGGGCGCTTGGCGGAATTCGCGGATTTCCGGGGCTTCATTGTACCCATTACGACCTTTGCGCCCCTGGCGTACGAGTGCATCCGGGATATTCCGGTTGCCGTGAAAAAGGTGGACGAGGAGCAGTTCATTGCGACGTTTTACGACGCCGGCATAAGCGCATCGGGAGACACGGACAGCGAGGCCATCGAGAACCTGAAGGACCAGATTGTCTCGACCTTTGAGCTCTTTGCGAGCAAGAAACCCGAGGTTCTCGGGCCGTTTCCCAGCCGACAGCTCGCGGTTTTGCGCACTGTCATCCGGAGGGGAGCGGAATGGCGCGAATCATAACCAAGCAACTCGCTCTGGATATCGTAAAAAAATTGCGAGCGCAACCGGAGACGACGCCCAGCAAAGTACACGACATTTACGGTGTGTACCGCAACAACATCCTTGTTGCCAAGATCAGCATCCGGCGCGGTTCCGAACGAGACAAGGGACACGACTACATCCCCGCCGAGATGCACGTCGGACCGCATTTCGCGAAGGAATTTGCACTTTGCAATCGGAGCGTCGAAGATTGGTACGATATCTTGAAGGCGAAGGGCCTGGTCACGAATTGAACCGCCCATGTGCCCGACCTTGCATCGTGAAACACTTGGGGCTTGAAACTTGCAGATCGGCCGCTTCTGGATACAATCCCCGGCGGTCTTAGATCTATTGGAGCAAAGTCGATGGCAGTACGTGAAAGCGCACGCGAGCGGCGGGAAAAGCAGGAGAAGTTTCAATCGTTCAACCGGCCGCGGTTGAAGATCACGCACATCAGCGCGTCCGGCAAGCATTATATCGATTTCAAGGACACCGAATCGCTGCGGAAATTGATGAGCGGCAACGGCCGTATCCTCAGCCGCAAACGCACCGGGGCCACGGCGATGGAGCAGCGCATGATCTGCCAGGCGATCAAGCGGGCCCGCTACATCAGCCTTCTGCCGTACGTCACGACCACATCGTGAACGGGGTGCGGCAGAAGCGGGCGGCGGGGCGATCGCCATGTGATGAAAAACGAAAACGGCCGCGGACCAGTGGTTCGCGGCCGTCAAGTTGCCAGCTCGATTGGACTGTCTCGAGGATTACTTCTTGCTGGCGCCGATGATCGCCACTTTCGCCGCCTTGGCGACGCGGAACCGCACCTTCTTGCTCTTGGCGACCTTGACGGTCTGGCCTTTCTTGGGCCCGAACTGCATGACCATTTCGCGAGCCGGCGATTCCTTGGTGTAGAGGCGGCCGATGCCGGGAATCACGAACTGCGTGGTCTTGGCCTGCTTGTAGGCCAGATTCTGGAAGGCCTCAAAAAACGCCCCGACCTGCTTCTTGGTGATGCCGATCTCTTCGGCCAGAAGAGCGGCGATCTGGGTCTTGGTCAGGGGCTTGGCTTGCGTCGGCTTTGCCATTGTGTGGATCTCCTTTCCTAGAGATTTGTCCGGTGCGTTGAATCGGCGGCCACGCCGCCGGGACGCACAGGTCGCTCGTTCATCGAGCGTTGGCGAAGAAAATAGCGAAATATCAGGGGATTTCAATCCCCGACACGCAAAATACCGCGATTTTTCCGAAAGTTTCCATGGCGGGGCAGGATATTGCCCGGGGAGGCGAGGCTCGCAAAGGGTCGTCATGTGCCGTATTCTGGCGCGCGGCCGGGAGAGCGGATCGCTTATGAACGACGAATCGTTCGTGAAAATCGGGCAATTTCGCGACGCGGCGTCGCTGCGAAGACGCGTTGCGCGGCTTGGGCTGGATATCCCCTGCGATGACGCGATATGGCCCGGATCGGATTCGCCCCTTTCGGCGGCGCTGGAAATTCCGCATGCCGGCGCATCGTTTCGTGTCGGCAATCGCTGGTGCGTGCAGCCAATGGAAGGGTGGGACGGCACGCCGGATGGGCAGCCGTCACAGGCAACTTTGCGCCGCTGGAGCCATTTCGGCCAGAGCGGCGCCAAACTGATATGGGGCGGGGAAGCCTTCGCGGTGCAGGCCGATGCGCGGGCCAATCCGAATCAACTTGGCGTCGTTGACGATGATGTCGATCGCGCCGAGGCCGGCTTGCGCCGGCTGCTGGGAGCGCTGACGGCCGCACACCGCGAGGCATTCGGATCGTGCGACGACGTGTTCGTCGGGTTGCAGCTCACGCACAGCGGGCGATTCTGCCGGCCGACAGGCGGGCTTGAGCCGCGCATCGCCTATCACCATCCGATCCTCGACGGGCGATTCGGAATCGCGCCCGACAACGCCTCGGCGGTGATCAGCGACGATGATCTGCGACGCACGATCGACAATTACATCCGCGCCGCCCGCATTGCCCATAAAGTCGGGTTCCAATTCGTCGACGTCAAGCATTGCCACGGATATCTCGGGCACGAGTTGCTTTCGGCCTTCACGCGGCCGGGCCCTTATGGAGGGAGCTTCGAGAACCGCACGCGATTCTGCCGCGAGATCATTGAGGGAATTGTCGCGGCCTGTGGGGGCTTGTCGATTGGCGTGCGGTTCAGCGCGTTCGATCAGATGCCGTTCAGGGCGGGAGCGTCGCCCGGCAACGGCGGCCGGCCCGGGCCGGGAGTTCCCGAGGATATCAGCCGGTATTTGCCCTATGTATATGGCTTTGGTTGCAATCACAACAACCCGCTGGAGATTGACCTGGCCGAGCCGATCGCCTTCGTACGGATGCTCGGCCGGCTGGGCGTGCGGCTGATCAACGTCACCGGCGGCTCGCCGTATTACAATCCGCATATCCAGCGGCCGGCGGCGTTTCCGCCCAGCGACGGATATCAGCCGCCGGAGGATCCGCTGGCAGGCGTGGCGAGATTGATCGGCGTCGCGCGCGACATCAAGCGGGCGTGTCCGGATTCGATCATCGTCGGCACCGGCTATTCGTATTTGCAGGAATATCTGCCGCACGTGGCGCAGGCGGTGGTGCGGCAGGGTTGGGCGGACAGCGTTGGCATAGGGCGACTGGTGCTGAGCTATTGGCAACTGCCCGCCGACACGCTGGCCGGCCGGCCGGTCCAGGTGAAGCGAATCTGCCGCACGTTCAGCGATTGCACGACGGCCCCGCGCAACGGCATCGTAAGCGGATGCTATCCTTTGGACCCGTATTACAAGGCATCGCCGCAGCACGAGAAACTGGTCGCCCTCAAGCGCCAGGGTCGAAAGTCGCCGCACTAGCGGCCGCCCGGCGAGGCGGTTGACCGGGCCGGTGGGCGGGGATTCTGAATCGCATCCAAAGCGGCCTGCGCCTTTTGGACAGCCTTTTCGTCAGCGTCGACAGTGGGATTGGCCGCCTGGGCGCGTTTGAGGGCATTGGCCAGAGCCCCGACGGCCGCGACTCGCTGCTGGCTGGCCTGCGACATTTCCGAACTGCCGGCCGATGCGGTGGCACTGGCGGCCTGATAGTCGGCCTCGGCGGCCGTTTGCGCTGCCTTGGCCGCCTGGTATTCAGTATCGCCGGCGAGGTCGGCATCGCGTTTGGCCAGTGCGGCGGCCAGGTTCGTCTTGGCGGCGGCCAATGCGTCCGGCGCTGCGGCGGATGGGAGTGCTGGCGCTGCGGTCTTTGGCGTCGATGGAACATTGCCCGCCGGCGCGGCAGACGCGCCGGGCGGTGTTGCCGGTGAATTATCTTGTCCGGCCGGAGCCGGGGCCGGATTCGGCGCGGACGTGGAAGAATTTCCCTTACCCAAAATCGTATTGAGAGTTTGCGCGAAAAAGTCGTGGCCCAGCCACACGACCATCGCCAGAACGCAGATCAGCATCGCCTTGAGAGGCGTACTGGCTTTGGATCGGCGGAAAAGAACCGCGCCGAGAAACGCCAGTGCCCCGACCACAATGCCCAAAGCCCCGATCGGCAGTGCGAATCTGCCCCATTCGGGAATCCAGCAGATCAGGCACGCCAGCAATGCCAGGGACATGGCCGTGGTCGTCAGTGAACTGCTGCCGCGCTGGTCCGCGCGCCGCCGGGCGCGGGGCTGCTGGATGATCGTCGTGTAATGATGCACGGTCTGCGGCTGCGGGGCCGGCGGAGTGAACTGCGGCGGTGAAGCCTGCGGGGCAGGCTGCTGAACCTGCGGCGCGGTGACGAAGACGTAGGTATTGCCCGTCGGGTTCTGGCCTGGTTGCGGATTCCCCGGAGGCGGCGCAACCGGCGGCACGGCCGACGGAATGTCGATCACTTCGCCCACCCGCCGCACAGGCGTATTGTCCGGCTGCCGCTTCTGGAGAAATCCCATGTTGGCCTCGCTGGCGCACAGAATATCAGATGGCGACGAATTTGGCGCGGGCATCGACGTCGCGATGCATCGCCATTGCGGACATCTGGCCCGCGTAGTCGGTGCAGAGGACGGTGAAAGCGTCGATGTTCATGTCGTCGGGGGCGAGCAGACCGGATTTAAGTATGGCCGGTTGGCTGGCATCGGGGAGGGCGGGGAGACGGCCGGAGAGCAGGACCGAGGCGATGGCGGCGATGGGCATGACGCTGAAACATTCGGGAATGACGCCATAAATCGAGCCGACGTGGCTGCCGGGGGCGCTGCGGGACAGAGTGGCCAGTTCCATGGCGTCGATGCGGGTGGCGTTGGCGGCGGTGAGAATGTGGGAATTCGCTCGCGAGTCGATCGCTAACATCGGAGGCACGTTCGTGGCGTCGAAACGGGAGGAACAGCATGCGCCGATGCGGGCCAGGGGCATGGCGCCGCGGCGCTGGACGGCCGATTCAGATTCGAGGATGAAGCTGACGGCGCCGGCGCAGGCGACAAAGCCGGTCGGATCGCCGAAGGGGGCGTTGCGCTGCGTCGTGGCGTGCAGGCCGCAGCTTGCGTAGATCTCGGTCAGGAGTTTGGAATGCTCCTCGGCGCTGCCGACGATGGCTCGATCCCATTCCCCCCGGCTGATCCGGCTGGCGGCCAGGGCCAGGGCATCCAGCCCGGCGGTTCGCGAGCCGATGATCGTCTGACACGCGCCCTGAATTCCAAAAGCCAGGCTGACGTGGGCCGCGCCGGAATTGGGCACGCCCTCGGCAAAAAGCATGGGATTGGCCGCCGCCAGACCCTCGGCCACGATCTGGCGATAATAGTCGCCACTGTAACCGGCCGAGCCGTGCATCGTGCCCAGCAGCACGTTCCACGAGTCGGCCGGATCGAACGACGCGATGCCCGCATCGGCGGCGGCCAGGGCGGTGGCGGCGAGTGTGAGCTTTACGTAATCGCTCATGCGGCGCACGCGGCGGGCGTTGAGCAAATGGATGATCTGCTCGTCGCTCACGGTGACGGCATCGGCCGGCCAGG
The DNA here is from genome assembly GCA_964420285.1 of uncultured Tepidisphaeraceae bacterium. Lineage (GTDB taxonomy): Bacteria > Planctomycetota > Phycisphaerae > Tepidisphaerales > Tepidisphaeraceae > CAYQTE01. The sequence continues at coordinate 4,039 of CAYQTE010000073.1, read as the reverse complement.
CGGGTGATGCGGATTGTGCGAGCCGGCCGGCGAACGCAGCTTTGCCGACGATGCCGGGGAAGACCACGCCGATGCCGGTGATGTAGACGTTGCGATGGATCCTTGAGGGTGACGGATAAGGACCCTCACCCTGGCCCTCTCCCTGAGTACAGGGCGAGGGGAAACTGCGATCTGGGGGTGGCGTCAGGATGACAGTGGTGTTCGCGCCGCCGAAGCCAAGGGAGTTGTTGAGCGTTGCCCGTAGCGTCACGGGCAGGGCGGCCGGGCCGCAGGCGAGATTCAGGGTTGGGAATTCGAGATCAGCCCGGTTGGAATTGGCGCACGGCGGGATCAATCCTTGCGACAGGGCCATGGCGCTGAGGATCAGCTCAACAGCCCCCGCGCCGCCGAGCGTGTGACCGAGATGGCTTTTGAAGGCGACGACGGGAATTGTCGCCAGTCGCTCGGCAAAGACGGCGGCCAGGGCGGCGAATTCACCGGCGTCGTTATCGCGGGTGCCGGTGGCGTGAGCGGCCACGAGATCGATATCGGCGGCGGTAAGCCCGGCGGCATCCAGGGCCGCGCGGATCGCCCGGGCAGCACCTTTTCCTTCGGGATGGGGTTGAGTGAGGTGATGCGAATCGGCCGATTCCCCCGCGCCGCGCACCGTCGCCAGCGGGTTGGCCGACCGGGCGGCCGCGTGGCGGCGCGTTTCCATGACCACCACGCCGTAGCCTTCGGACAGTTTCATGCCCTGGCGTTCGCGTGCAAACGGGCGAAGCGGGCCGGTCGCAACCAGGCGCAGGCTGTTGAAGCCGCCGTAGACGTATTCGCTGACCGTGTCGTATCCGCCGGCGATGACCAGGTCGAGCTCGCCGGCCTGCAGAAGACCGGCCGCCATGACGATGCTGCCCAGGCTGCTGGAGCAGGCCGAGCAGGTGGTGGCGCAGATAGCGCCCAAGGGCAGATCGTCGATGACCGAGGCCAGCACTGCGCCGGCGAGGAAATGTTGAAGCGGGGCGGATTTCCCGGTTCGGAAAAAATCGCCGGCCGCACGCATGCCGTGCAGCGTCGTGCCCAGGACGATGCCGCACCGATCGGGCGGGCAGGGCATGTTGGCCGGATCGATCCGCGCATCAGCCAAGGCATCGAGAATGGCGCGTTTGAGATAACGCGCTTCGCGCGGCAGATGCGGCCGAAAGCCGGCCGGCAGATCGGGGCATTGACCGCCGCTGTGACCGGGCGGGAGCGGCTGTTCCAGGGCGGGCATGGCGCCCGTGCCGCATTGACCGAGGCTGACGGCGCGGAACGTGGCGTGGCGATCCAGGCCCAGCGGCGTGATGGCACTGGCGCCGGTGATGAGTACGGGATTGTCGATCGAAAAGACGTTTGACATTCGTGGCGTTGATATAGCTGTGTGACACTATAGCGGATCGAGGTGCAATCGTGGATGGGTGGAAATCATTGTCCCGGCGCGGGGCGGGTGGACGCCGGCGACGATTGCTGCGGCGCGGGCTGGTCGTCGCTCCGGGTGTCCTCGCAGAAGGCCGGGCGCAGGAGCAGCCATTGCTCGGGATAGGCCTTGACGAATTTGGCCAGCGATGCGGCGATGCTGTTCATGGCCGCAGCGCCGCCGTCATCCTCTGACGGGTAAATGGCCGGCTCGGTGAACAGGCGGACATGGCCGTTGGGTTGGCGGATGCAGAAGGTCGGCAGGATCGGCGCCCCGCTGGCCAGCGCCAGCTTGACCGCGCCGGTCGGAAGCAGGATGTGGCCGTGAAGCAGCGGAACTTTCAGTCCCTTCTGCCCCGGCAGGACGCGATCGGCCTGAAGCACGACGCATTCGTCGGCCCGCAGGGCATCGCGCAGCTCGACCCACATGTTCCAGCCGTTGTCCAGAGCGTGCTCGACGACGCCCAGCCGCTTTCGCAATATGGCGCGAACTTGTTCGAACCGCGACAATTCCGCGTTGCGGCTGTAAACGAGATGGATGCGCTTTTCGATGTCCAGCAGTGCGGATACGGCCGTCTCGAACGAACCCATGTGGGCCGAGACGACGATCGCGCCTTTGCCGGCCTTGCGGGCGTCGAGATAGTGCTGGCGGCCCTCGACGGCGTCGACGCGCTGGCGGAGTTGCTTGACGTCAAGCCTGGCGCAAATGCCGACGTCGTAGATAAAGTCGTAGAAATTACTGAACGTGCGCTTGGCCAAGGCCAGTCGCTGCTTTGGCGTTGAATCCGGGCCGAGAATGCGCGCGGCGTTGGCCAGCGTGCTCTGGCGGATCTGGTGCGAAAATCGGAACGCGAACCAGAAATAAACGTATTTGCTCGCCCGCACCCACCAGGGAAAGTGGTTGAGGCTGAAGAACATGTAGTTCATCCAGAAACTCGCCGCCATTCGCCGGATGCGCGACTGGGCCGGACGCGTGATCTGCGTCGGATTCACCTGGCGGATTTCGTTCCCGGCGGTCTGGGTCACGGCGAACTCCGTTGTGTGGCCGGGGTTGCATCGCCGCCTCCCAGCGGATGCACCGTCTTGACGTCCCTGGGCAAGGCGAGGTCCAGATCGGAGGGTTTGAAGTTCCCATCCGTCTTGACGGCCGAAAAGTCGAGAATGGTCTTTTCGCCATCGGCGTCCGTCCACTGGACCTTGGTGATATAGCCGTGCTGCCGATCCAGCAATACCAGAACCTCCTTGATGTACTGGCTCAGCGACGCGTCGGCCGGGCCCAGGCGAAGGGCCAGGAAATCGGACTCTTTGCCGCCGGGATTAAGTTGGGAGATGGGGAGCTTTTCAAACGTGAAATACTGCTGCAAAACCGACAAGCGCGGCAGCGGCGATGCGGCAAGCTGGCCGAGTTGGCTGGAGAGGTCGTAGATTTCCAGCGTCTTGTCGGCCGGGTAATAAATGCGGAGTTGATGGGCGTCCATGAGCATGCTGCTGGGATGCGGGTCGGTGGTGTCCTGGCGCATGAGCGAGCCGACGATGCGGACAATCCCGCGCGAGACCAGCGGTTTTTTCAGCAGCGGCGTGACCTTTTGCTGCTGAAAGTCGCAGGCCAGATGGGTGATGGCGCGGGCACGGCCGTCGATATCGAGCAGTTGCCGCCACAATTCGGGATCGACACCCGCCGGCACCGAGGGTCGGGACGACGGCGCGGCGGCCTGGGCGGCCAGGCGATGGACATCAAAGGCGATGCCGGCCAACAGCACTGTGAGGAGAATACGAATGACGGATGCGGGCCGTCTCATGGCTTGCCGTTGCCCTGCGCGGTGTTGGCTTGCGGAGCAGAGCCGGACCAGTGCAGCGCCAGCGTGCCGCGGCACACGACGACATCCGCGACCTTCGCGGTTACGTCGAACAACTGGACCAGCCCCACGGTCCTGGACAGGCGCGATTCCAGAACGATCCGGGCCGGCGGCACGACCGGCTGTTCGAATCGAACATCCACATGCGCCAGCATCGCCGATCGCGCACCGCCTCCGCCTGCGGCCGGAACCGATGAAACCAGGCCCGACATCTGCGCCAGCGCCTCGGCGATCAGCACGCCCGGCACGATCGGCCGGCCGGGAAAATGCCCCGCAAAGAACGGCTCGTTGCCCGTGAGTTCCCAGATTCCGCTGCCGGCCGCGCCCGCCTCCAGGCGGGTGACGGACGAGACGAATCGGAAGGGCTCGCGATGCGGCAGATTGGCCAGTGGATCGGCCGGCGGCGCCGGCGCGGCGGCGGGTGCGGCCGGCGCGGCGGAATCAATGTAGCTCGCCAGTGTCTCGACCCGTTCAAACACGGCCTGGCCCATCGCCTGGCTGGGGATCTTGACGCCGAATTCCTTTTCGATGTGCGTGACCAGCAGCAGCATGTCCAGGGAGTCCAGGTCCATCGACGAGCCGATCAGGGGCATATCGTCGGGGATGGGAAGATCGGGTCCAAGTTTGAGATCACGGCGCAGGATCTCCTTGAGCCGATCGAGCGTGCGTTGATGCGGTGCGATAGTGGGCATTTCGACAAATTCCAGGCCGGGCGGATTGTCGTGATCCGGCGCGGTTTTTCAAGCGATCGG
>CAYQTE010000072.1:14482-23532 GCA_964420285.1 uncultured Tepidisphaeraceae bacterium | reverse complement strand
TGCATAATTGATAATGGATAATTGCCGTATTCTGCTCATTGTCCACTGTCCATTGTCCATTATCCATTGCTTCCGCCCGTCCCCAGATGTCCCCCAAATGCCCCGTAGGGGGGTGGGGGCCGGCCTGCGGCCGAGAGGGTAGACAGTGGAAAGTAGACAGTAGATCGACAAACCGCCGTTTCTGCCCGCTCATTGTCCATTGTCAATTATCCATTGTTCATTGCCTATCATCCCTTACATTAACCAAACTCAAAGCCGATGGCAAGAGAAAATTGTTCCCGGTGAGGAATTTTTCCCGCCTGCTCGCCTGGCGGTTTTGCCGGCTTCGTGAGGCTCTACCGGAAAACGGTGATAACACCACACGGGCGAATCTGGTACGATGCTCACGGCATCGGCCGTTGAGCGACCCGGCCTTGCCGAAGGCTTGGGAGGAGTATCCGGTGAGCCAGCAACAGTTGGATCGCCGGCCGGGCCCTCAAGCACCAGAAAGGCGGTCGGCCAGGAAATGGGCGAAACCCGTATTGTGTCCCCCGATTCCGGTAGCGATGCGGGGCGATCGAGGCATCGCCCCACGGTACCAGTTGGCAATGGCTTTGTGAACGGAGTGTGTCCCCTTAAGTTACCCTGTGGTGCAGTCGCGTGTGCCGCGGCGGCGACAGGAGGAGGTTTGAATGTCGCGTACGCGCATCGATTGTCGCAGTAGTTTGTTTGCGCATTGCTTGCGCTGGGTCTTTCGATTTTTCGGCTTGTTGTCGCTCTTCTGCTGCGTCTGCTTCGGCACGTTGCTTATTGCCGGGCCAATTTTCGGCAGCAGCGCAGACGTGCAAATAGTGGGTGGCTATGGGGTTTTCCTATACAAAACGGAGGTGTATTGTGGGAAAATTTCATATCCGATGCAGGGGTTCGATGACTTCCTGGGAGCCCCGGGCGGCGAGATACAGGTTTTCTTGCGAGGCGCCTCGTATAATGTGGCAGCGATTTGTGGTTCACCGTCGCGCGGCGCGGCGGGTTTTTACGCCGTGAACCAGCCGCCTGCCCAGCGGCCAGACGGATTCATTTCGCCGGGTGTTCAGGCGTTCGCAATGCCGCTGTGGATTGCCGCCGTGGCGGCTGGCCTGATTTGCTGGGGAGCGTTTGCGATGGGAGCAAGGTGCTTGCCGCGTCGCGCCGCAGGCACTTGCAGTCGTTGCGGCTACGACCTCCGCGCCAGCAAGGAGCGGTGCCCCGAATGCGGGACGCCGATTCCGCTCGACAAGACTGGCGACAGGCCGCCGGGGAAGGATTCGAAACCGCCGCCAACCGACCCGCCGTCGGAGCCGCTGGGGCCGGAGTGAGCTTCTATCAGGGCCCGCCGGTCGATGACATGCACAAATGTCAATATAGTTGCCTCTACACGCAAAACGACCGATCATTGCATAACGTATTGACCGGCAACGTCTTACACGCAATCTGCCTATCTTTACAGACCAATAATTCATTTGCTTTTCATTTCCCCATCGCATTTTCGCCCTCAAGATGGCAGAATCCCTCGACCAACGTGGAGCTGAGTATTCTCCTGGAACTGCCCGATAAAAAGCTCGCCCTCTTCGGGGCGGCCGATCGGCATCTGCGCATGATCCGCGATGCCTTCGGGGTTCAGGTCACCAACCGCGACGACCAGCTCCGGCTCAGCGGGCAGCGCGATCAGGTCGACAAGGCCGCGGCCGTCCTCGATTTGATGCAACGCACCCTCCGCAGGCAGGATTGGCTTAACGCCGATGATGTCGGCGAGGCCATCAACAAGGCCATCGATCACGGTGAAAAGAACTCGGCTGACCGGATCGAGGTCTACGCCCGCGGCCGGTTCATCACCCCCAAGACAGACGGCCAGCGAAAATACCTCCATGCCATATTCCATCACGACCTGACGTTCTGCATGGGGCCGGCCGGAACGGGGAAGACCTATCTCGCCGTGGCCGCCGCGGCGTGCATGCTCAAACATGGGCAGGCCAAGCGGATAGTGCTGGCCCGCCCGGCCGTCGAAGCCGGCGAGCGGCTCGGTTTCCTGCCCGGCGACCTTCAGGCGAAGGTGAATCCGTATCTCCGGCCGTTGTTTGACGCCCTGAACGACATGATGGAATTCGCGCAGGTGAAGCAGTTCATGACCAACGACGTGATTGAGGTGATCCCGCTGGCGTTCATGCGCGGGCGGACGCTCAATGATGCGATCGTGATCCTGGACGAGGCGCAGAACACGACGGCGTCGCAGATGCTGATGTTTCTGACCCGGCTGGGGAACAATTCGAAGATGATCGTGACCGGCGACGTGACGCAGATTGATCTGCCGCCCAATACGACCTGCGGGCTCAGCGATGCCCTGGAACGCCTCGACGGAATCGATGGAATCGCCGTTGTCCGGCTGGACCGGGCCGATATCGTCCGCCATCGGCTGGTGCAGCACATCGTCGACGCCTACGAAAACGACTAGAATACCCATGATGCTCTTTGGCAACAAAAGTTCCGTCCGACGCGCGGCGATCCGCGAGAAATGGGGCTCGGCCAGCCGGCCGGCGTGGCGGAAATTCCAGAACCGCGATCTGTTCCCGTCGCTGGTGATCGCCGGCGGGTTCTGGCTGGCGATCACGGCGATCCTCCTGCTGCGCCAGCAGGTGGTGCCGTATTGGCTGCATCAATACATCCCGCACAACATCGTCGCCCGCGTCGATTTCAACTATCAGGATCCGGTGCGGATGGAGTGGCGCAAGCGCGAAGTGGCGTCGGCCGTTTTGCCTGTTTATCGTCAATCGCCGGACGATCCGTGGTCTCGGCTGCAATCGGAACTGACCGCCCTTCCCGACCGCGTGTATGACACCCGCAGCAGCGAGCTTCCCGCGGACCTCAAGGGCGTTCTCGACAGTGCCAGCCTGACCGCGCTGGAACAGGATCGCACCGGCCCGCGCCGCGCGGCATACGAGCAAAGCGTGCGCCAGTTTGTCGATGACCTGCGCAGCCGCCTCACCGACGGGGGCGCGCCGCTAACGATCCTCGCCGCCGCCGAACGCCAATCGGAACTCAACGGCAAGTCCGGAACGATCACACTCCGCGATTCCTCGGGCAACCAGCGCGATGTGGACGTGCAAACCCAGACCATCTCGACAAGCCCCCCGCCGGAATTCACCGCGAAAATCGAAGGTTACGCCGATCTGCTTTTTGAATTGCCTCTGCAACCGAAGATTGCCGCACTGGCCGCGGCGATTCTGGCCGAGAAGCCCACTCACGTGCTGGACTTGGCGGCCACGGCCCAGGCTCGCACGCTTGCCGCCGATCATGTGCCGGCGTCGGAAGCCACGGAGCATTTCGTTGAAGGCGAAGTGATCGCCCAACGCGGCCAGAGCGTCAACGACTCGATATGGCAGATTCTCCGCGCCGAGAACCAGCAATACATTCAGGAGCTGGATTCCACCGGCATGAAGAGCCGTGCCGCCTACGCACTGATGGCGCTGCTGGTCACCATCAGCCTGGGCGCGTACATCGCCCGGTTTCAGCCGCGTATTGTCCGCAACCACGCCCGGGGCTTCGCGCTGGCGGCGCTGATTGTCCTGATGCTCCTGATCAGCGAACTGGCCGCCATGGGCAGCAATTCGCTCTACATCTTTGGCATCGCCCCGACGATTCTCACCGCGATCATTCTCGCCATCGCCTACGACCAGCGTTTTGCCCTGGGCTTCGGCATGCTCGATGCGATCCTCGTCACCTTCGCGCTCAATCAGACCGTCATGTTCCTCATCGTGCTCTGGGTGGGGCTGGTGACCGTCGGCTTCATGCTCGATGAAATCCGCACCCGCAGCAAACTGGTGGAAGTTGGCGGTGTCGCCGCCCTCGCCATGGCGATCGCCACGGCCGCCGGCGACGCCATTAATCTCTACCCGCCCCGGTACGTGGGCGTGGACTGCCTGCACGCGGCCGCCGCCGGGTTGATCGCGGCGTTTTTTGTGCTGGGAATACTTCCCTTCATCGAGAAGGCGTTCGGCATCACGACGAGCATGACGCTGCTGGAGCTGGCCGACAATCGCCAGCCGCTTTTGCGCCGTCTCAGCGAGGAAGCTCCCGGCACCTACAGCCACAGCATCCAGGTGGCCAATCTCGCCGAGGAAGCCGCCGAAGCCGTCGGCGCCAATGCCCTGGCCTGCCGCGTCGGCTCGTACTATCACGACATCGGCAAGATCAACAAGGCCGACTATTTCATCGAAAACCAGCACGGCGGACCCAACCGACACCTCAACGTTTCGCCCAGTGTATCGCTGCTGATCATCATCGGCCACGTGAAGGATGGCGTGGAACTGGCCAGGGAATACAATCTGCCGCGCAGCCTGATTCCGTTCATCCAGCAGCATCACGGCACCACGCTGGTGGAGTTCTTTTTCGACCAGGCCCAGCGCGGCCGTGACGAGGATCAGCCTCAGATCAGTGAGATGCAGTATCGCTATCCCGGCCCCAAGCCCAAGACGCGCGAAACCGCCCTGGTCATGCTGGCCGACTGCGTCGAAAGCGCCGCACGATGCCTGCACGATCCCACCGCCGCTCGCATCGAGGCCCTGGTCCATGACCTGGCTCTCAAGCGCCTGCTCGACGGGCAGTTCGATGACTGCGACCTCACCATGCGCGACCTTGCCCGCGCCGAAGACGCCATGCTCAAGACCCTCCTGGGTTTGTACCATTCGCGAATCCCCTACCCGTCGAACCAACCGGCCAACGACTCGTCCGTCGCCGCGGCCGCAGCGCCAGACCCGCAAAACCCGGCCGCCCGGTCGGCGTGATTGGCTCGATCACCCGGTTGCAATTTTCCCTTTACCCCTTACGTTGCCAGCATGCTCACGGCTCACACGGCCGACAACGGCGTGGTCTTCTATCGCTCCGCATTACTGTCGGCCGCCGGCGCGGCGCACGGATTCTCCACGCGCATCGGCGGGGTCAGCCATCCGCCGTTTGATTCCCTGAACCTGGGCAATCCCAACGGCTGCGCAACACAGGATCCCGGCGACCATATCCAGGAAAACTACGCCCGCTTCGCCGCCGCCATTGGCATTGGTTCGCGACCGATTCTCCGCGTTCACCAAATGCACGGCCCGGCCGTCGCTCGCGTCGTCAGCGGTAGCGAATTCGATTTCGCGCAGAAAGCCGACGCCATCGTCACGACCGATCCCAGCCGCGCCGTCTCCGTCCGCATCGCCGATTGCGTGCCCATTCTGATCAGCACGCCGGGCGCATCGGCCGTCGCCGTCGTTCACGCCGGCTGGCGCGGCATCATCCGCAATGTCCTGGCCGCCGCCGTCGCCGCATTGGTGGAAATCGACCCGAACCGTTCGCGGGCGGAGTCGCTGATTGCCGCCATTGGGCCGTGCATTGGCCCGGCGCGTTTTGAGGTCGGTCCGGAGGTACTCGACGAATTTGCCGCCGCCTTCGGACCCGATGCCCCATTCGTCCGCCGCGACGACGGCAAGGGCATGGTCGATCTGCCCGCTTCGGCGCGACTTCGGCTGCTCGCCTGTGGATTACCGCCCGGCAACATCGACGGCACCGACTGCTGCACATACAGCGATCGGGAACATTTCTTTTCCCATCGCCGCGACCATGGAATCACCGGCCGGATGGCCGCGATCATCGCTCCGGCGACAATCTGAGATCTGAAATCCCCCTACCTCACCGCCATCGTCGAGCCATCGAATTCGATCCCCAGCGGAACAATCTCAACCGCCTTGCGATCGCCCTGGCGAACGACATTTCCCGCTTGCCAGGCATCGATGCCGCATGATCGGGCCGCTGACAAGACCGCTTCCACATCGCCGGGGGCAATGTATGCCGCGAAGCCCGCGCCCATGTTGAACGTGCCGTAGGCCTCGGCCAAATCCATTTTGCCGGCGTCGATGATGAACCGGAAAAGCTCCGGTATCGGCCGCATTTGGGTGATGCGATAGACCCACGGCTCGCTCAGTCGCATAAGTTTCCGCCAGCCGTGGCCGGTGATGTGGGCGGTGTATTTGAGCGTGATGCCGCGCTTCTGGCAGGCCGCGACGAACGGCACATAAATCGCCGATGCATCCAGCAGCGATTCGCCGTACATGCGCCCATCGCCCATCGTAGTGCGATAGCCGTCGGGCAGGCGATCCGCCAGCGCCCGGCACAGCGTCAGGCCGTTGGTCTGCACGCCGTTGCTGGCCATGAACACGATCGCGTCGCCGTCGGCGAGCCGGCCGGTGATGCGATGGGTCTTGGGCGAAATGCGGCCGATGCTTGACCCGGCCAGCACGATGGTTCCCGGCTGGATGAGTCCGCGCAAGGCCGGCGTTTCGCCGCCGCCCCATGCCGCACCGGCCAGCCGACACCCCTCGGCAAAGCCCGCCGCCAGTTCGGCCGCGCGTCTCTGGTCCGAAAACCAATCGGCATCGCCCACGCCCGCGTGCATCGCCACCGACAAGGGCAGCGCCCCCACCGTCACCATGTCATTGACAATTGTCGCAACCGTATCAATTCCGACCGACCGGTAATAGCATCGCCCGGTAAGCCGCTCCACCGCGTCGGCCACCAGGTTCTTGGTGCCCAGGCCTTCCTCGACGTGAGCCCAATAAGCATCCGCCGTCTCCAGCAGATACGCGCTCTCGCCGCGCACACCGGACACTTCGCCGACGCCGTGCTGCGCCAGGGCCGCCGTCGTGCCCGCGCCCAGCGATTGGCACATGCGCTTGAACGCGTCCAACCCGCCGTAATCCACGCCCGCATCGCTGTATGTCATGCCCGCCATGGCTTGTGTTTTAGACCGGGGTTCGTGGCGGGTCAAACCCGGCCGCATAATCGGCACAGGTTCTCTTTCTTTCCCGATCCTGGGCCGCCCCATTAAGTTCGCTGTGCGCATAGCCGACGATGAAGCTGTTCAGGAGATGCCTCGCCCGCCGCAAGGAGAATGTTTATGGACTCGATGACCGACGAACTGACCGGGCTTTGGAACAAGTCGTATTTCGATCAACGCCTCGCCGCCGAACTCGCCCTGAGCAATCGCGGCGGTCGGTGCCTGTCGGTTGTGTTAATCGATCTGGACCATTTTGCGGCCGTTAACGACATGCTGGGGCGCGAGGCGGGTGATAACGTTCTAAGGAGCGCCGCCAAGACGCTGGCGCGTTGCTGCCGTGGCGAAGATGTGGTGTGCCGATACGAGGGAACGAAGTTCGCGGTCATTCTCCTGGGCGCCACCGATGAGATTGCCGCCCGGGCCGCACAGCGGCTGTGCGACACACTGGCCAATTCCTGGCCCGGCCACGACGATAAGACCGTCCACATCACCGCCAGCATCGGCGTCGCCGACAGCCAGACGTTGCCGGGCACGATTGTGGCCCAGGCCGAACGCGCGTTACTTGAAGCTAAGACGGCCGGCCGAAACCGCGTCGCCGTCGCCAAGCCCGAATTTCAAGCCGTTGGGGCGTAATCCCGGGGTACCGGGGATGAGAAAGCGGAGCGGGGGAACAGGCGAGCAGTAGAGCGGAGGGATCGCACCAGATATCATTCCAGCCGGAGGACGAATGATTCTGCGTGCCGCGACTGCCGCCGACATTCCGGCGATTCTGGAAATTGAACAGCGCAGCTTCGTCCACGCTGGCGAGCGTTTCGGCCAGCCGCGCTTGGAATACCTGGTCGCCAGTCCGCGGGTGATGGTGACTGTGGCCGAGAACGATTCGACGATCCTCGCATGGAGCGCCGCCTTCACCTGGACGCGCACGCCAACCCCCTGGGGCCGCATTTATGCTCTGGCGGTGCACCCCCACTCCCGCGGCCAGCGCCTCGGCCCGCAATTGATGGACCACATGATCCAAACCCTGAAGGATCGCGGCGCCGCCACGCTGTTCCTTGAAGTCCGCCCCGACAACCACCCCGCCATCACCCTCTATAAGAAATACGGCTTTGCCACCTGCCGCGAACTGGCCAACTACTACGGCCCCGGCCACCCCGCCATCCGCATGTCCCGGCCGGCGTGAACAACGAATCGGGCCGTGGCTCGGTATTACGGGTGGAATCATGCGTGCCGAGGAGCAAACAAGAATCGTAGCGCCGCGGGACAATGTACGCAACCGTGTCGCGATACTGCTGATCGTGTGCCTGGCCGTGGTGGCTTCTTTTGACCTGGAACTCTTCGTAATGTTTGGTTTGATGGTCGCTGCCGGGCTGGCAGGCGATTGCATTGCAACGGAGCCGCCGTGGACAATGCTGCCAAGACTTTTCAGGACCGTCCCGCGTTCAAACCCCATGTGCATCCAATGCGGATATGACCTTCGTGCAAGCCAGAATAGGTGCCCGGAGTGCGGAACCGCATTCGATTTGCACAACCCCGCCAGTTTCTTGGGCACGCAATTGATATGGCGTCTGAATTGGCGGGATATATGGAGTTGCCACCTCCGCCCATTACCCGGACATATTTTGATTGTTGTAGCCACAACGGCAATGACATGGTTCATCGCGTACGGTTTGTTCTTTGTGCTGTCCGACCACGCGGCAATATCGACCGTATGGCGACTTCATGGCACCGTCGATATCGAGCGCGAACTTCCCGACGGATTCCAAACCGTGTTGGATGCAAATAGGTTGGACACGCTCGACGAGGTCTGCGGCCGTATAACAATGCCAATCTGGCAGGGCCAACCCATCACTGATCTGCAACTCGCGTTTCTGCAAAATGTGCCATCAATGAGCGAAATTCACATCGACCACGCCCCGATAACCGGCGCAGGTTTTGCTCCCCTTTCGAGGCTGGGCAACTTGGAGCATCTTTACCTCCCGGACACAGCCATCACCGATTCCGGCCTGGCCGTTATCGCGACCTTACCCCATCTCACCCTGCTCCAACTTGACGGCACGGCCATTACGGACGCCGGGCTGGGCCAACTCGGTTCGCTGCGGTGGCTGAGAGTATTGCGGATGGATTTCACGGCCGTGTCAGACGCGGGCCTGACCAAAATCGCCGCGATCAAGCAGCTTCAGAACCTGAGCGTGCGCCACACCAAGATAACGGCCGACGGCATAAAGCG
>CAYQTE010000072.1:0-14382 GCA_964420285.1 uncultured Tepidisphaeraceae bacterium | reverse complement strand
AGCTTCAGAACCTGAGCGTGCGCCACACCAAGATAACGGCCGACGGCATAAAGCGATTCAAGCTGCTGCGGCCGGATGTGGCGGTTGACTGGTCGTGAGGCAATAATCGACACTGAGGTTGTTGCCATGCAACAGGTTCAAATCAGCGACCGTTTGTACAAGGAAGCGCAGCGCCGCGCGGCCGAAGCGGGATTCTCGACCGTTGACGACTATGTCGCCGAGGTCTTGACTCGGGATTCAATCGAGGGGCCTGAAGACTTCGGTCACCTTTTCACTCCCGAGCGGTTGGCGCACATCAACGCGGCGGCGGCGCAAATCGACGCCGGACAGTTTTTCACGACGGAACAGGCGGATGCGGAACTCGCCAGGCGCAGGGCTGAATGGTTGCAGAAACACCCAGGCTAACCGTTGCCCCTCACGCGATCTGCGGCAAATCAATCGACGTACCGAACTGATTTCGCAGCGCCGCGCGCAATTGCACGTGAACGGGATTGGTAAGATTCGGATCGGCCGCCAGCAACGATTGGCTGTCCTGTCGGGCCAATTCGAACAGGTCGGATTCGCTGGAGAGGTCGGCGAGTTTGAATTCGGGCAGGCCGTGTTGGCGGGTGCCGAAAAATTCGCCGGGGCCGCGGAGGGCCAGGTCCAGTTGCGCGATCTCGAAACCATCTGAGGTTTGCGTGATGGCGCGCAGGCGAGATTCGGCGGCGGGCGTGGCGGGATCGGCCAGCAGAATGCAGCTTGACGGGACGGTTCCCCGGCCGACGCGGCCTCTCAGTTGGTGCAGTTGCGAAAGACCCAGGCGATCGGCGAATTCGATCAGGATCACCGTGGCGTTGGGCACGTCGATGCCGACCTCGATGACCGTGGTGGCGACCAGCACGTCGATCTTGCCGGCCCGGAAATCGAGCATGATCTTCTGCTTGTCGGCGGGATTCATTTTTCCGTGCAGGCTGGCCAGTCGCAGGGTTGACAGCGGGCCGGATTGAAGTCGCTTGCATTCGTCGATCACGCCGCGGGATTCGTCCATCGGGTCGATGCTGGGAAGGACGATATACGCCTGCCGGCCGGCGGCGATTTCGCAGCGAATCGTGTCGAACGCGGCGTTTTCGTCCGAGCTCGGCAGCCATGTGGTGGTGATGGGCTGGCGGCCGGGGGGAAGCTGGTCGATGACCGTCACGTCCAGGTCGGCGATGCGGCTGAGCGCCAGCGTTCGCGGGATGGGCGTGGCGGTCATGATGAGGTAATGCGGCGTGTTGCCCTTCTGGCTGAGAACCTGCCGCTGGCGAACACCAAGACGATGCTGCTCGTCAACGACCACCAACGCGAGATTGGCAAATCGCACATCGCTTTCCAGAAGGGCCTGCGTGCCGACGGCGATGCCCGCTTCGATGGACCGGCCGGTGCGTGCCCGGCCCTTGGCGCGTGTTCGGGCGGTCAGCAATTCGATGTCCACCCTGGAATCGGCCAGCAGATTTTGCAGCGTGAAATAGTGTTGCTCGGCAAGCACCTGCGTCGGCGCCAGCAGAGCGGCCTGATATCCGTTGGCGACGGCAATCAGCATGGCGTACACGGCCACGGCCGTCTTGCCGCTGCCCACGTCGCCCTGCAAGAGCCGCAGCATCGGCCGTGTGCCTTTCATATCCGCGGCGATCTGCCAGGCCGCTGCGAGTTGCGCGGCCGTGAACTCAAACGCGAACCGGCGGCGGATGCGCTGGTCGAGATTCTTGTCGATCCGCAGAACGGCGGCGCGCGTCGCGGCATCGGCATCGCGGCGCCTGCGACTGATCGCCAGGCCCAGTTGCATGAGCATCAGTTCGTCGTACATCAGCCGCCGCCGGGCGTGAGCGGCGCAAGATTGATCCGCCGGCCGGTGGATGTCGCGGTACGCGATTCCGCGCGGAATCAGCGATCGCGATTGGACGTGCGCCGGCTCGAACCATTCGCCGATGACGGCCGTGCCGGATTCCAGATTCGCGGCGATGACGGCGGCGATCGTGTCGCTGTCGAGATGGGCCGTGGCCGGATAAATTGGCCGCAGGATCGCGCGATCGACCGGCGCGGCGCCGGGCTCAATGACCTCCCATTTGGGATTGGCCATGGTAAGGCGATTGCGAAAGACTCGCACCGTTCCCCGCACGCGAAGAGTCATGCCCGGCACGATCTTGTTGCGCAGATACCCACCGCCAAAGAATGTGACGTGCAGGAGGGAGAGGCCGTTCTTGAGCGTGACGTTGTAACGCGGACTTGGCCGGACCGGCACCAGATCGACGGCGCACACCTCGCCGCGCGTGACTTGAAATCGCTCGGCCTGAAGCTCGCTGATGGGAATCTCGGCCGATTCCAGGCGATAATCGCGTGGGAAATAATCCAGCAGATCAAAGAGCGTATGGATGCCAAGCTCGTGCAGCCGCTTACTGCGGGCTGGACCGATCAGGCGAAGGTCGTCGATCGGTTGCTCCAGCGGATCAATGGGCGCGGCCGGCAGCGATGTAACCGGCGCATCGCGATGGAGATTGGCGGCCGGCGCGCCGCTCACGTTTCCGGCCACCCTTCCTGACCAATGAGCCGCACAAACCGGCAGGGGCAAACATCGGCGGTATCAAGGCGGTTTCCATCGCGGCGGACTTCGATGAGCATCTGATTCTCGCCGCGACCAAAAGGCAGCACGGCTATGCCGCCGTCGATAAGCTGCGTGCGCAGCAGTTGCTCGGGAAGTTCCGGGGCGCTGGCGGTGATGACCAGCCGATCAAACGGCGCGGCGTCCGGCCAGCCGGTTGTGCCATCGCCGTGACGAAAATGCACGTTGCGGATACCCATGCTCATGAGCCGTTCCCATGCGGCATCGAGCAAAGGCTTGACGCGCTCGACGGTGAAGACCTCGCCGGCCAGTTGCGCCAGGATGGCGGTCTGATAGCCGCTGCCGGTGCCGATTTCCAAAACGCGATGGGCCGGCTCGATGCTCAGCCGCTGGGTCATCAGCGCGACGATATACGGCTGGCTGATGGTCTGCCCGTGGCCGATGGGCGCGGCTCGATCGGCAAACGCCTCGGCGCGATTGGTGGAGGGAAAGAACCGATCGCGTGGCACGGCCCGCATGGCGGCGATGACGCGCTGGTCGCGGATGCCGCGGTCGATGATCTGCTGCTGGATCATCCGCTCTTGATCGGACATTTCACCGATGTCGTTCATCAATCGGCATTGTACGCGAATTTCGCCCCGGTGGGGCGAAATAGAAAGTAGAACAGTGGAGCAGGGGAGCAGTAGAGTGATTGACCGGTGGTTGTACCGGCCAAATCCCGTCGGATTGGTGGTGGCCTGGATTCTGCGGCCTCACGGTGCTGAGTTGGCGGCTAAAGCCCTCTGCCCGCGTTGATCCTGGTGATTTTCCCCGTGCTGTCGATCTCGATCAACTGCCCGATTCGAATGGTGGGCAATACAGCCTCGACATAGGGAGCAAGAGGAATAAGCACCTCGGGTGTGTTCGTGGGCGCGTCAAGAACAATTACCGCGATCGGGAGCGTGTCCAGGTTCTGCTGAAATCGGATATTCTTGTCCACCGTCAGAACAATGTTGAAGGCTGAAGCGGCTTCAGTCAGAAGCCGGCCGTTTCGCAGATTTTTCCAGCCCATTTCCGCAGCCGTGCTGATTTCGTGCGAAGGGAATGCCCGCCGTAACGGATTGGGAACGCAATGATCCAGGAGAATCTTCACGCCTTGGGCAACTCCGCCAGCAGACCAAGGCGAGCCAGCGCAAGCACGCCCGTAACTTGCTCGCGAGTGACCCCGCTAAAATCGTCGAGAAACGCATCAAGCGTGTGACCTGACTCCAGGTAATCGAAGAGGTGCTTGATCGGCACGCGCGATCCGTAGAAACAAGGTGCGCCGCTTACCCGCTCGCTATTGATCCAGACCAGTCCGAACAGCGGATGACCGGGCTGGATCAGGTCGCCGACCAGATCTTCCGGAGCAACCGGCTTGATGTGCTTGTTCCATGTTTGTCCGGCAATTGTGGGCATCATGCCTCCGATTTCGCTCGCCGAATATTATACTCGGAATGCCGCGCCGACACACTTCATTCTTCGTCCGCGAGCTTCGGGTCTGGCTGCGGCAACTGTCCAACACCCTCGATCGGGCCTGCGCCAATTGATCCGTTCGGCTAACACAACTATGGTAAGGCAATGGGCATTCCAATTGTCACTTTGACCAGCGATTTTGGCGTGCGGGATCATTATGTGGCGGCGATGAAGGCGGCCGTGCTGCAATGGTGCCCGGCGGCTCGGTTGATCGATGTGACCCATGAAATCGCGCCGCAGGATGTGCTGGGAGCTTCGATCACGCTGGGGCTGGCGATGCGGGGATTTGCGGCCGGGACGGTGCATCTGGCGGTGGTCGATCCCGGCGTGGGAACGCGGCGGCGGATGCTCGTGTGCCGGATCGCCGATCAGTGGGTGGTAGCGCCGGACAATGGACTGGTGACATGGGCGTGGCGGAATGCGAATAAGAAGATCGCATATGAATTGACGTGGCGACCGGATCGCGCGCCTAGCCGCACATTTCACGGGCGGGATATCTTTGGCCCCGCCGCCGGACGATTGGCGGGCGGGACGGATGTCCATGAATTGGGCAGGCGGATGGGAACTCCGGTGCTGCTCGACGTTCTTCGCCCGGCGCGAGCCGGCGCGCGGCGGGCGGTCGTCATTCAGATCGATCGATTCGGAAACGCGACGACCCAGTTCCCCGCAGATCAATTGCCGGCCGGGGCGCGTTTTGTGGCAAACGGGCATCGGATCGGGCCGCTACGGCGGACCTACTCGGATGTGAAACCGCTCCGGCCGCTGGCGCTGATCGGGAGCAGCGGGCTGCTTGAAATCGCGGTGCGCGATGGATCGGCCGGGGCAGAGTTGGGGCTTGTCGTCGGAAGCGTTGTACGGATTGTCGCAAGATAGCTTCGCGATCAGCGAGCGGTTCGATCCACTTCCAGCCACGTCGTCGTTCCATCAGAGCGTTGCGTCGTCGGTGTCTTGTCGCCTTTTATGGTCGCCGGACTGAGAAAGATATGGCTCTCCCCCTTGAAGAAATTCTCGCCCTTGCCGGAATCGAGCGTATTGACGCGCGCGGCCAGTTCGGCGGCGGGATCGTTCACCCAGCCGCTGGATAATAACAGCGAAAGCGGAACCACGTGCGACTGATCGGAATTGAACAGGCCGTAGATCGGATCCCAATACACCATCACGCCCGGCGGGCAGCGTGCGATGGCCGCGGCGGTCCATGTCAATTGGCGGTCGCGGTCTTTAGGCCCGAAATCGAGGTAATACTCGAATGCCGGATGGGCGCACATCACCGTCGGATAATCCTTTTGGAGCTGTGCATCGCTCAGATACCACCGCGAGACGCTGCGAGCTTCCAGCCAGTCATCGCTCATCGTCAGGGGCAAGACGCGATAGCCGAAATTGACCGTACCCGGCAGCACACACGCCAATGCAGCCCAGGCGAAGACCTGCCGGAATTGGAATGTCGTGAACGCCCACTCCCATCCGCGAGCGGCCAGCAGTGCCCATAGCGGCGAGACGACCATCAGATACCGCAACTCGCCATTGCTGGCCATCAGGCCGAAGCGATACAGCAGACTATGTATAACCAACACCGTCGCCGGAATCAGAACAATCAACCACTGGCAGATACGGCGATGATCCAGCGGCGGGCGATTGGCGTCGCGGATGAACTGCCAGCCGCCCAGCCAGACGGCCGGAACGACAAACGGCCCGATCAGCATCGGCAGTTCATTGAAGAAATGAAAAATCGATCCGGCCGCATAGGCGCTGTGCTGCGAATACGGCCAGCTCGATTGCAACCAATGCCACCAGTGACCGCGTTGGCCCTCGAGCATCCAGCCCCCCACGTCCCAGGCAACCAGCGGCAGCACCAGCAGAGGCAGCCACACATATTGCCGATAGCAGACCAGCGCCAAAGCCGCCATGAGAACGAACCCGAATCCCTCCGGCCGGCCCAGCGGAAGCATGCCGACGAGAATCGCCATCATCGGCCACGAGCGGCGCTGATAGGCCAGGAACGCGATGGCAAACACGGCCGCGAAAGGCAATTCGGTTAATTCACTGAAGGAATGGAGAAAGACCAGCGGCTGGCCGAGTGTGAAGACCAGCGCCAGCGGCGCATAGCGCAGCTTTTCGCCGCGCGCGATGAAATAAGCCCCGTAGGCGCAAATGAGGGCCAGGATCAGGCTCATCACGCGAACGCCGATTCTCGCGCCCAGATAGGCGGGAATCGCATACAATCCCGTGCACAGCGGCCGGCCCCAGACACTGGTCAGCAAGGCCGGCTCGGCGAAGACGTGGCGGGCGAAGAGATAATGCGTGCCGGCGTCGCCTTCGAGGAAGCCGTCGCTCTTGACGGCCGCCGCCAGCGACAGCACGCTGAACGCGATTGTCGCGGCCAGAAGAATCAGCCAGTCGGGCCAGGCCCGGCCGGGTTGAGCGGAAGGGTCGGCCAGAAGATTCGGTTCGCCGCCTGTCCTATAGTCGATCGCGTCGGTCATCGGTTAATGAAAGCTTAACCGATTTGGGCTCGGAAGAAAAAACGTGTTAGCCACAGAGCACACAGAGGTCACTGAGTGAAGAACAGAACGCCGGGGCTTTTCAGGGCAAGAACGTAATGCTTTCACCAATTGCTCTGTGTGCTCTGTGGCAATATCTTGCTTAGGAACTTGATGAGCAAACGAAAATCGGAAATTCGATCGATCGCCCTGGTCAGCCTGGGGTGTCCCAAGAATCTCGTGGACAGCGAGCGGATGCTCGGGCTGCTGGCCGCCGATGGGTTGGCGGTGACGGGTGACACGGATGCGGCCGATGCGATCGTCATCAATACCTGCGGATTTCTGGAGGCATCCAAGGAAGAATCGATGCGCGAGATTCACGACGCGATCAAGCTGAAGGACCAGGGCAAGTGCCAGCGCATCATCGTGGCGGGATGTCTGGTTCAGCGGCATAAGACGGCCCTGCTCGATGAAGCACCCGGAATCGATCGGCTGGTCGGGGTTTTCGATCGGGAACACATCGTGCAGGCCGTTCGCGGAGAGACTAATCCGAGGCAGGAGCACGGCCATTTCCTTGGGAAATATCACGACCTCTCGCGCACAGCGGCGGCCGATTATGATGGGCATCGCGACGGCAAATCGCTGCCGGTGTTTGAAGACGACCGGGCGAGATTGCGTTTGACCCCGCGACATTATGCCTATCTGCGAATCAGCGAGGGGTGCAATCAGGGATGCTCGTTCTGCACCATTCCATCGATACGCGGACCGATGCGCTCGAAGCCCATCGAGCGAATCCTCGCCGAGGCACGCGAACTGGCGGCCGACGGCGCCGTCGAATTGAATCTCATCGGGCAGGACACAACCAGCTACGGCACGGACATCGGCTACGCGCCGGGTCTGTCGGGGCTGCTGCGGACGCTGGACCGCGAACTGAAAGACGTGGCGTGGCTGCGGCTGATGTACGCCTATCCCTCCTGTTTTACGGACGAGATGATCCAGGCAATTGCCCAGTGCGACCGGGTCGTGAAATACATCGACATGCCATTACAGCACATCAGCGATCCGATCCTCGATCGCATGAAGCGTCGCGTGAAGCGCAAGGAAATCGAGACGCTGCTGGAAAAGCTCCGCCGGCAAATCCCCGGCATGTCGATCCGCACGACGTTCATCGCCGGCTCGCCGGGCGAAACCGAGGCGCAGCATCGCGAGTTGCTGCGATTCATCGAGACGGCCGGTTTCGACATGATGGGCGTTTTCCCCTTCAGCCCCGAGCCCGGCACCGCCATGGGCCGGGCCGCCGATCAGATCGACCCCGAAACCCGCCAGCGCCGCTTTGATGAACTGATGCGAACGCAGCAAGCCATCGCCTTCGCGCGGGCCAAGTCCATGATCGGCCGGCAAATTACCGTCCTGGTGGACAAACTCCCCGACCCCAAGGCCAAATCCCAGGCCGTGGCCCGTCACGCTGGACAGGCTCCGGACATCGACAGCACAACGCTTATCACTGCTGCCGCTCGATCAAAATTGCACGCCGGGGCGATGGTGGATGTGACAGTTGTGGATACGGATGGGTATGATCTGATCGGAAAGGTACTCGCGGCGAAACAGAAAAGGGAACTGCCGGTATTGAGCGGGTGAGTTCCGCCCGCGCGGGTATTGGGGCGACATGGGCACGCTGGATTATCAAAATCCCGATCTGGGACGGCCGCAGCGGTGGCGTCGGCTCTATATGGTTGGCGTGCCGGTTTTCGCGGTCGTCTATACATGCTTCACATTGGTCTACGCGCTTGGGCGTTCGCAATTGTTCGGGATGTGGCCCTATTTCCCGTTGCCGCTCTTGGTGCCAAACGGCCCTCCCGCAATCCCGACGTTCTTGCGCCCATTCATCTCCTTGAGGGCTGAACTGCTTGTTGGACTGATAGTCCTGCTCATTGCCAACGGCGTGATGTGGGGAATGGCCTTTGTCGCGGCGTGCCATTCCGCGTCGTGGCTATGGCGGGCGATGGTGCGGCGCAGCGAAATCTAGCCATAAAGATGGTGGAACCTCATGGGCACGCTCGATTATCAATCTCGCGACTTGCGGCGGTCGCGGCGATGGCTGGGAAGATATCTCTGGGGTGTAGGGATTGTCGCCCTCTGGTACGGTGCGGCTGCGACGGCGTATTCGAGAGAGCGCGACGATTTTCTCGGTTCGCTTCCGTACTTCCCGTTGACTCTTGTGCCCGGCCGTTATGTCGATTGGTTTTTAGATAGATTGTCGCCGTCGACTACGCTCGAGGGCGCCCTGGTCTGCTTGTTCTTCACCAATGGGGCGTTTTTGGGCTTCTGCATCATCGGCGTTTGGCACGTCGCGTCGTCGCTACGGCGGGCTATGGGCCATGCCAGCGGTCCATAGCAAAGACGGTGCGCAATTCCCACCCCAGATGAATTTCTCCGCGCCCTCGGCGTCTCCGCGGTAAGAATTCTCCCTTCAAAACCGGAAATCCGGCTGCATCGTGACATGCGTCATCACCATCAGCAGCACGATCAGCGCCACATACGCCCCGCCGATGAGCCAACTTGTCCGGCGCGGGATTTGATAATACGCAGCGCGGCGCTGGCCGGAGACGATGGTTTTCCAGATGCGCGGGGCGGCGAAAATGAGGATCAGGAACAGGATCGGGTTGGGCATCGAGTTGTGGCTGTCGTAGATGATCTTGCCGATCAGTGCCAGCAGCCCCGGCGCCCAGATCCATGGGCTGACGGCGGCGGTGACCCGGCCGCCGTCCAGCGGGGGAACCGGCAGCATGTTGAACAAATTCAGCACAAAACCCCAGAACGCAACCTGGACGAAAACCGCGGAATACCCGGGAATCGCAAACGCCAGAGCCCAGCACGCCATAGCGCCGGCCGTCCCCAGCATCGGGCCGCCGATGCCCACAATCGCCTCCTGGGCGGCGTTTTGCGGCGGCGAGCGGAGATCGATCACTGCACCCATGAATGGAATGAACAGCGGCGCCCCGCTGGCCAGGCCGTAATGCTTCAGTGCAATCACATGCCCCATCTCGTGAACCAGCATCAGCAATACGAACCCGATCGCGAACTTGATGTCGCCGAACAGGGCGGCATAGACGACCATGCTGACCAGCATCGACGCCGCGGTCTTGAAGACGCCGTGGGCCAGTGAATCCTGTGCGGACAACGTCACGCCGGCCGAGTGGGCCAGCATTTGTATCCGCTGCTGCACATGAAAAGCCTGCGGCGAATCCGGCGGCAGATACGCCAGGCATTGCCGCCACGCCGCAATGGCCGCCGTCGGATCCCCCGTTTCCATCGCCTGCGCGTGCTTGCTGATGGCGTGAAGTTCGTTCAAATGCACCAGGGAATTGCAATTGGGGCAGACGAGTACGGATGCATGCAGGGATACGCCGCATGCGGGACACGCAATCACCGGCGGCGAAGGCGGCTGAATGAGATCGTACGGTGTCATGGTCGGGCGTGTCATCGCTGGCGATTGTACGCGATCGGCCCACGCCGCGTCAGCGGACGAATCGTGCGTGACTCAATCGGCGGCCCTCTCTTTCCCCCTCGCCATGTACGCGGGGAGAGGGATAGGGTGAGGGGACATCGCGTGACCGCGCCAAAGCCAGAAAACCCTCACCCCAACCCTCTCCCTGACTACAGGGCGAGGGGGAAGGAGAGCGCCACTGATTGAGTCATCCACGCGCCGACCAATCGGACCTTACAGCTGGCCGGCGTATTCACGCAGCGACGGAATCATCGCCCGCGGGGTCCAGCCGAAATCGCCGGGGAATCTCGCCGCGTCGGCCACGTTGTCCTCCTGGCTCATCAAGACCTGATCGCGATTGAATCCCAGCAGCGACGACGGCAATATTGACGCCAGCAGCAGACCCTTCCACGCGGGAATCGCCATCACCATCCGCTTAAGCCCGACAATTTCCATCGCGCAGACCCGGTGAAATTCCGGCCACGAAAACCGATCCGGCCCCACCAGCGGATAAATCTGCCCCACCGTTTGCGGCTTCTCCAGGGCATCGACAAACGCGCGGGCGACATCGCCGACATAAACCGGCTGCAACCGTCCCGCCCCGCCCAAACCGAACACCCCGGCCCCAAAATATGGCATGAACAAAAACGGCGGCGCTGTCCGCCGCGACCAGCGGGCTTCCATCTGCATGAATTCGCCACCGGGCCCGTGAATCAGCCCCGGCCGGATGATCGTCCAGTCCAGCCCCGATTTCTCGACGATCTGCTCGGCGGCGAATTTGGTCTTATGGTAATCGCTGCGGGCGTCGGCGCGCGTGCCCAGGGCCGACATATGAATCAGCCTGCGCACGCCCCGCCGCTTGGCGCTGTCGACAACCGCCTGCGTCCCGTCGACATGGATGTGCTGGAACGTCGCGCCGACACCCGGCTTCTGAAAGATGATCCCCACAAGATGCACGGCCGCCGCACACCCCTCCATCGCCGCATCGACGCCCGCCGGATCAAACAGCCCCCCGCCAAATCCGCGCACGCCCGCCCGATCCGCCATCGCCCGCCGGTTGGTCAGTGCGTTGACGGCGTATCCCCGCGAGACCAATTCCGCCACAACGGCCGACCCCACAAACCCCGCCGCGCCGCTGACGAAAATCCGTCCTGCCATATTCGCCTCCGCGTTTTGCTCTGTTCGACAGCATAATGACGGTATCGCAACAACTGCCGAACCGGTAGAGCCGGCGGAAACTTTCGGTGATGTTGTGCGTCTAAGGAGCTTGTCGAGCGGCGCACCGGCGATCATACGTGTTTGGAATTGCGATTTGTTATGATCGCGTTTTGACTTGGAGGCCTCTGATGCGTTATTTCCCCGCCTTTTTTGTCACGCTGATTCTGGTCGCGCTGCTTGCGGCGATTCCGCGCTCCGGCCGTTGTCAGGACGAGGCGGTCCCGCCCAACAAACCTGATGTGAAAGTCTCTCTGGCCGTCGTGGAGGGGCATCAGAGCTCGACGCCGCAGCGCGTCATCATCGAGAACATCTCCGACAAACCGCAAAGCCACTTCGATGAATGGAACTCCTGGGGCTATGGCAACCTCACGCTTCAATGGACCGACGCGGAAGGCCGCACCGGCACGATCGCCAAAGTCCCCGGCGCATGGGACCAGAATGGCCCCAGCACCACAGTCCTTCAACCCGGTGAAGCGCTCGTTCGCGAGATCACCGACGACCCCAAGCTCTGGCAGGGCTGGCCGGGCGGGAACGGGTCCATCACCCTCACCGTCAAGGTCACTTACCAATCCACAGGCGAACCGAAAATTGCCGGCTCGGCGGCTGGCTGGACCGGCACGGTCACGTCGAAGGAAAAGACGATTTCCATCTGGCGACCAGTCGCCCCCTGACGCAGCGAGCTTTTGAAACACCATGCAATCGTCTTACCGGTAGCGACACATGGACTCACCCTTACCACATGGCTACTGCATCGGATGCGGATACGCGCTGCAAGGCCTGCCGGCCAGTCCGCCGGATGGATCAGGGGCGAAATATCGATGCCCAGAATGCGGGCGGGCGTTTGATCCGGCCGATGCGAAATCGTTTCGGCTTTATCAGCATTCGCGCTTCGTGCATTGGCTGGCGACGCCGATCGGCTGGCCGGTGGCGACCTTCAGTTTACTGGCGGCCGTGGGGGTAGTGGCGGCCAGCGGATGGATTCCGGGGACGTCTGAACCGTCAACGGTGGACCTGATTTACTATTTGAATCCGCAGTCTCTGCTGCATCGAACGAATCTGGCAACGGTGCGCGACTACCTCTTCGTCATATCCATGCTGGCCGCCGTCGCCGTGATGCTGTGGTGGGTGATGCGAACCGCCAGCGCGCGATTTGCGCGAAAGTGGCTGGAAGACGTGCGTGAAGATCGGCCGACACACCTCGGCCGGCGGCATGCGCTGGTCGCGTTCGGCTTGCTCATTACATCGGGCGGGGCAATTTTGGGATGGCCGTATCGGCTGGCACAGCATTGGGTGGCGCAACTTGCCAAAGGCAAAGCACCGTCGCCTGCTCACTTTTCCGCCGAGAATGAGGCAATCGCGGCATTACGCGCCGCCGTCGTTGGGTTGCCACAGCCGGATCAGAGGATGACCGGGTTGCGATTGCTCATTGAGGATTGTCCGGCCGCGGCGCTGCCGATCCTGACCGAAGCCGTATCGCGCGAGCGCGATGGTGAGGTGCGCTCTGTGGAATTGCGGCTCATAGGGCTGCACCGGCGCTCGGATACCGTCGATCTTCTGCGGAAATTCCTGTCGCACGGGAACGCCGATACACGAGCGGCGGCGGCCGATGCGATCGGGCTTGTCCATGCACCGGCGTATGACGCGGGACTGGCGGAACCGGTGTTTCTTTCGTGGCCGGCCGTGATGTCGGGAAATACTCAAATTGACATAGGTCCGCTTGCGCTGCTTCGGGCCAATCCCGTAAGCCAATCGCCCGTATCGCTCTTGGGCCCGACCCCGCTGGATGGCAGCGTTCGCTCGGCATTGGAGACCATGATGCTCACCGGCGCGACATTGGCCGAGCGCGAAGCGGCCGCTCGTTCGCTGCTGGCCTGGCCGCCGGACAATTATCAGTTGCGCGTGGCCGAATGGGGCGTATGGATCAATAACGGTGGCCAATTGAAACTGGTTCAATCGGTTCTCGACGAGATTCCGCCATTTGTCCATCGCACCGGAAATCCACTGAGCGAGTTCGCCGGCCGGGTGAATCAAATCATGTTTGTCACCAAGCCGATCCTGCATTTCACCGTCGATCGGCCCTTGGCGGTGGATGTCAACGTGCTGATCAGCGGTGGCCGGCCGTGGTTTGCTTATCCGCTGCCGGACGATTTTGCGGTGCGCGTGGAAAATGTGAGAATGCTCGCGCTGGGGCCGCTGCCGACGACGCTGCCGACGAACCCGCCGCTGGCCGTCCTCGATAATCCGGCTCTGGCAAAGCTGACCGATCTGCGGCAAGGCTATCCGTGGATGGTTCCCCACCACATCTCCGACGGCCCAACCGGTGGCGCGTATTTCGGTATCAATGAACTGATCGGCCTGGGCGTTCGCTGGCAGAGCATCATCGCCAGCCCGACGCAATTGCCCTGGATGACGCCGCCGGAGGTTGGGACCGATCCGCATTTCGCGTGGTGGCGTCGCTTGCGCGATGTGCCGTCCGCCTGGCTCTCCAGCCGGGGTGAGAGCGAGAGATTCCTGTATTACGACGGCCCGACATTGTCGCCCGCGCCGGCCGATGTCACGCTCAGCGGCAACGTCTTGCGCATCGCGTGCAATAACGAGGAAATCAAGGAATTCGGCAACTGGCGGACGCCCGACAAGCACAATCAGAAGCCGCAGGGCGTTCTGCTGATCCATCACCGCAACGCACTGCTTTCCGGACAGGCCATCACGATGCCGCCGGTCTGGGATCTCGATCACCCCAACGCCGATTTCACTCTGGCTGATGACGATCTTCACGAGAATCAGGTCATCGACGAGCTGCGCAAGATGCTCACGACCGCCGGCCTGACCGCCGCCGAGGCTGAAGGGCTGGTCGCTTCCTGGACGCCGCAGTTTTTCCAAACCGACGGCACGCGCGTATTGTTCATCATGTCGAAAGAGGATTACGACGCGCTATGCCCGATCCAGATCCGCCCAACGCCGACGGAGATGGTGCGAGTGGGAATTGTGTTGACTGAGTTATGAGCCCAGCACACGAGAAGAATACCAAGCACAGGCTCGGATCGCCTTGGCGCGTTTTCCACCTTGGCGTTCTTGGCGTCTCGTATGTTCAAAGAGGCCAAGAAATGTTCTACTGCCGGTCGTCG
>CAYQTE010000071.1:0-23819 GCA_964420285.1 uncultured Tepidisphaeraceae bacterium | reverse complement strand
CCGCGATGCGTCGGCGCCAGATCTCCGCCTTGCCATTGACCACGGCTTCCATGAGCACCTCCTGATGTGCCCATGTTGCAGGATCAATTCAGCGGCGCGGAGATGGGGTCGGCGGAACGCTTACCCACGAACAAGATCATGCCGTCGATGAATGCCGCCACAAAACGGATCCAGAAACCCGCGTAGTGCGGCTGGGCGCCCGGGGCATAAATGTTCGGCGTATAATATCCGAGCCAGGGAGCACCCGGTTGCTGCTGTCCGCCGGCATACGCAGACCCGGACAATGGGCCCAGCGGCACGGTATTGGGCGACGAAGGCGCGCCGGCATATGGCGTCGGCGACGGAGCGATACTCGGTGCGGCGGGAAAAAGCCCCGGCACCGTCGCGGCGGCGACCCAGTTGCCCATTCCCTGCGTCCACACCATGTCCGATCCCGTCAACGCACCGTTGGATGCCAGTTGTTGAAGCTGCTCCCACATAACCGGACCGGCCTGCTGGTTGTTCCGCGCATAGAACCATTCGTTTGCCATGCTGCCCTCGGTTGAAATGCGGTCTCACCGCCCGACACGCGATACCCGTACGGGTGACATTGTAACGGTTGTGCCATTGTCGAGCGAGATTTCAGCGGGGTGGATTTCAGCGAGGCGGATCGGATTCGGTGCCGCCGAGAATGGGAAGCTGGCGGAGCACCGCCGCCTCGCGGGATTCTTCCAGGCCGGGGGCGCTGCCGACCGTGGTTTTGTCGAGGCGGCGGACATTGCGAACCGGCGGATGATCGAGCGGGCGAAGATCGGGAGCGGCCGGGCCGTCGTGGCGATGCAGAACCCGGTAATACTGATCGCGCTGGGCGGGAATCCATCCGGCATCGCGGATCAGACGGCAGATTTCACGCTCGTTAAGCTTGTACGTCGTTCCCGCGGCCGAGACGACGTTCTCCTCCATCATCACGCTGCCCATGTCGTTGGCCCCGAAAAACAGGGCCAGTTGCCCGATCTTCGGACCCATCGTTACCCAACTGCTTTGCAGGCTGGCGACGTTGTCCAAAAATAACCGCGCGATCGCCAGCGTGCGCAGATATTGATTCGCCCCCGCCATCCGAACCACCCGGCCACGCAGAACGTCCTCGTTGGCCGATTCATCGAACGGGCCGTGGCGAGCCTCATCCCATTCATCGGCCCGGCCCAGCGGAGTGTTCTCGCGCTGGAACGGCCAATGGATGAACGCGGTGTACGAACCGGCCCTGGCCGGCCGATCGACCAGCGGCGATTTCTCGAACACGCCCGGATGCCGCTGACGCACCGCGTCCATCGTCCGCCGCGAATTCGCATCATCCGCCCGGCCCAGCGCCAAGGCGTAATCCTGCATGTCGCGAATGGCGGACATGTGCTCGACGCGTTCGCGCAGGAATTCAATGTGGCCGATGAGCATGGTCGCCGACGTGTTCATGCCCTCTTCGTGGGCGACGCGCATGACGCGGAGCCAGTCGTCGCCGGTGCATTTGCCCAGTCCGATGCGACGGCGGACGCGCGGCGCGAAGATCTCCCCGCCGCCGCCGGGAATTGTCGCCAGCCCCGCCGAACGCAATCGCCGGATCACCTCGCGAACGTCGAGATTGAAGAACCGTTCGAACTCGACGAATTCCGGCGGGCTGAACGCATGCACATGCACGCCGGGAAATCGCTGGGTGATGTAGCGCAACAGCCGCTGGTAATACTCGATCGGCAGGGCATCGTTCATGCCCCCCTGCATGAGAATCTGCGTGCCGCCGATGGCGACCAGTTCCTCGATCTTCCGGCCGATGGCCTCGTGATCGAGCGTATACGCGTCGGCATCCTCGTGATCGCGGCGAAAGGCGCAGAAGGTGCATTTGGCGGTGCAGACGTTGGTGTAGTTGATGTTCCGATCGATGACGTAGGTGCGACAGTCCTCGGGGTGTATGCGATCGGACATGGCCGATGCCCAGTCGCCCAGATCGTGCAGCGACGGATGCGCGAAGAGTTCCATCGCCTGTGCCTCGGTCAGCCGAGCCCGCCCGGCGATGACGGCGTCGATATCGAACGTCAGCGTGGCCATTCACACACAGTGTAGACGGGCCGAAAGGCAGGGGAAAGCAATGGGCCATCGGCGCTGCCGGTTTCAGCCAAAATGAAACATGCGGATCAAAGGGGGTGGAGTCATTGATGAAAAGCCTGCGCACTTGTCCCGTTGGCCGCATGTGGGTACACCAGCGGGCATGATGACACACGCGATATTGTCGGCGATCGGGCCGGATCGGCCGGGGTTGGTGGAGGAGGTGTCGCAGTACATCTTCCAGCGCGGCGGGAACATCGAAGACAGCCGCATGGTCAACCTGCGCGGGCAGTTCGCCATGATGGTGCTGCTGGGGGCGGATGAATCGGCGATGCGGAAACTGCAGGGCGATCTGGCAACGCTGGAGAAGAGCAGCGGTTTGCGACCGGAGCTTCGGCCGGCCGGGGCGGCACGGGTGGGCGAGGGGGCGGATGCCCGGCCGTTCCGGCTCGTGGCAACGGCGATGGACCAGGCGGGGCTGGTGCATCGGGTCTCGAATCTCCTGCGGAAGTTTGATGTGAACATCGAGAATCTGGAAACCCGTTTGGCCGCCGCTCCGTATACCGGGGCGCCGGTGTTCGAGATGGACATGACGCTGTCGATCCCGCGCAAAACGCAACTGGCCGAACTCCGCGGACAACTCGGGGGATTGTGCGATCAACTTAATATCGACTGGCAACTGACGGCCGTCTGATTGTGGTCATTTCAGCGTCGGGACCGGCGGGATCCATTTGTTATTGGCCATCCACTGGATGACCATATCCGGCCAGTTTTTCAGGTCGTTGTCGGAACCCAGGCCGAAACCGTGGCCGCCGTGGTCGAACATCAGAAGCTCGGCCGGGACACCGGCTTTGAGGCAGGCCGTGTAGAAACTGATCGAATTCATCGGCGGGACGGTTTTGTCGGCGGAACTGTGGACGATGAAGACCGGCGGCGTGTTTTTCGTCACGTTCAACTCGGCCGACAGCTTGGTCCAGAGGGTTTGATCTCTGCCGACCAGTGCATCGCGCGATCCGGTGTGGGTGGCGGCGGGGTCAGTGAAGGTGATGACGGGATAGACCAGCACGGCGAAATCGGGGCGGCAACTCACGTGTTCGACTTTGTCGCTCGATGCGGCGTTGCCGCTGTCGAAGAGCGTCGAGACGGTGGCGGCGAGGTGGCCGCCGGCCGAGAATCCCATGATGCCGATGCGGTTGGGGTTGACTCCCCAATCGGCGGCTTTGGATCGCACCAGGCGCATGGCGCGCATGCCGTCATCGATCGGGACAGGATATTTATAGCGCGGCGAGTGACGATAGCGCAGGACGATGGCGGTGATGTTGTGCTGGACGAGTACCTGGGCGACGTCGGAGCCTTCCTTGACGGTGGAGAGATGGGTGTATCCGCCGCCGGGACACACCAGCACGGCGGCGCCGCTGGCGGTGGCCTTGGGGGGTTGATAGACGTCGATGGTGGGGATGGTCGGATCGACATCGGTATCGGGGCCGGCGACGACGTTGGGCGTCGAATCCCACAAGTTCAGCCGCAGCGGATTGGCCGCAGCGGTAGTCGGGGCATCGGCGGCGCGGGCGAAACGGCCGGGAATGGCCGCCAGAGCGGCGATGAACCCGCCACAGGCGAGCAGGCCGAATATCATGCGATAGGTCACAGGATCCTCCTCGAATGGAAAAGTGCGGCCGGGGACTGGGTGCTGAATTGCTGGCCGAATCCGCGTGCCATGATGGACAGTCTAACCGAAGATCGTCTGTGTGCCGAGCCAAATATCCCGCCCCGGCGCACAGGCGGTGAGTTGCGGCTGTATAATCGGACCGCGAACGACTGGTTCTCTATGCCCATGACACCGCCGGTGATGCGAATCTTGGACGCCAATGCCAACCGGGCGCGCGAGGCGTTGCGCGTCATGGAGGATTACGCGCGATTCGCGCTGGATTCGACCGAGTTGTCGAAAACCGCAAAGACGCTGCGTCACGATCTGGCCGGCGTGCTGGCTGGCGTTACGGGCGACGCGATTCTGCATCGCGACACGCCCGGCGATGTGGGGCGGGAGATCAAGACCGTATCGGAGCGGGCTCGCGGCGATCTGGGCGATGTGGTGATTGCGGCCGGGAAACGCGGAGGCGAGGCGTTGCGATCAATCGAGGAAGCCGCAAAGACATTTGACCCGGCGGTGGCGTCGGGCGTCGAGTCGATTCGCTACCGGCTCTACGATCTGGAAAAGCAACTGGCCCGGACCATTCGCCCCGCGGGTTTGCTGTCGCGCGTTCGGCTCTATGTGCTGATCACCGAATCGGTCTGCCGCGGCGACTGGTTCACGGCCGCCGAAGCCGCCATCGACGGCGGGGCCGATGCCATCCAGCTTCGCGAGAAATCACTCGACGGCGGCGAACTGCTTTCGCGTGCGCGGCGTCTGTGTGCTCTCTGTCGCCGACACAATGTCCTGTTCATCGTCAACGACCGGGCCGACATCGCCCTGGCCGCCGGCGCTGATGGCGTCCACGTCGGCCAGCAGGACATCCCCGCCGCCGACGCCCGCCGCCTCGTCGGCCATCGCGCCATCGTCGGCGTCAGCACGCACAATCTCGATCAGGCGAAGGCGGCCGTGTTGGCCGGCGCGGATTATGTGGGCATCGGCCCGGTTTTCCCCAGCGCCACCAAGCCGCGTGATTTCCTGGCCGGCCTGGACGCCGCCCGTCAGGTGGCCGCCGCGATCCCCATTCCCGCCATCGCCATCGCCGGCATCGACGCGACGAACGTAGACCAAGTCTGGTCCACCGGCGTCGCCGCCATTGCCGTCACGCAGGCCGTGATCGGCGCTGCGGACATCAAGGCCGCCGCCGGGGAGCTCAAACGGCGATTGGGCGATCGCGGTGAAACAAAGAGATGATCTCACGCAGAGGCGCAAGGCTCGCAAAGGGAAGACGAATTCAGGGGATGCCTATGACCTTGAGGAATTCACCAATGGCCTTCTGCTGTTCCGGCCGCATGAGGTAGTACTTTCCATCAAGCTCGACCTCGACCTTTTTTGCTTCGGCGATCGCCTGTAGGTCACACACGCGAATGCAACCGAAGGGGAGATCCATAGTCTGGCCATCCGTAGAACCGCCCCAGTACACCCAGTCTTTGCCGTCCAGCAAAAAGCCGCAAGGGCCCCGCGAATACCCCGAGAAACTCAAGGAAATGTCCTCGTCCTTTATGGCTGCTATCGAGGATGTCCTGCAATCGTATTGCAACTTTTCCAGTTCCACCTGACGAAACCCGACATCAGCGTGCGGGTTCTCTGCCGGGAGAGTCCAATCAATGCTCGTGGGACCCCGATCGAATATGGACCCTGTGCCCACCAGCATTGGCCCGCCCATGTTCACGACCATCGTATGCCCCGTGGATATGGGGGTAAGCGGCGACACAAGCTGAATTGTTTGCAATGGTAATTTCCGCCGAAAAACTCGCCGCAAGTCGGAGAAGAGATTCCACCCGACAATCAGGAAACCAATCAGCATAAGCGCGGCCGATGTCCTGCAGCCC
This sequence comes from uncultured Tepidisphaeraceae bacterium, assembly GCA_964420285.1. Classification (GTDB taxonomy): domain Bacteria; phylum Planctomycetota; class Phycisphaerae; order Tepidisphaerales; family Tepidisphaeraceae; genus CAYQTE01. Next base: position 18,227 of record CAYQTE010000071.1, on the reverse strand, counting down.
AGTCGCCTTGGCGAGGTCAAGAAACCCCATAGCCCTGTACTCGGTGGCGGCGCTTCCGGCTCGTGCGGAATTATTCCGCACTCCGGGCATCGATCTGGAGTGGCGCGCAGGTCGTATCCACAATTGACGCAAAGTCCGGAGCGAAAACGGTTCTCAATGGAAAGGGACCGCCATCGCCGTATGGCTCGTATCACAGGGAACACAAAGCACAGCGGAACTAGAAGGGCCGCCGGTCCGGCGAGGTACCAAAAAGGAAGAGCGTAAAGGAACATCAAGGCCGCAAAAGTGGCCAGGGTGATTACAATCGCGATCCGCGAGTCGGGGCGTATCATCGCCCGCCATTGTACCGCGAGTTGGCCGCATGCATCGGCGACTCCCCAATTCACCACACCTGGTTTACGATCCGATTTCGTCTTCCCTGTGCGAGCCTTGGCGCCTCTGCGAGATCTATTCCCCCACATTCGCATTCGACTTGCGCAAGACCGCAATCAAACTCACCCCGCCCCGATATGCCGGCTTCCGGTCCGAATCCATCGACCTTACCAGCTTCCCCGATTCACCCAGGAAAACACTCTTGAGCAACCAATTCACCGGCCGGCTGGACTGTTTGAAATCTGTCCCGTCCGCGCCGTGGCTGGCGTTGCGGCGGTTGGCGCGCCAGCGCATCGCCTTCACCACCGGATACAGGCGGCTGTTGAAGTAACTCAGCAGACGCACCGTCACCGGCAGGCCCGACCAGACCTTGGCGAATGTGTCCCGATCATATCGCCGATAGTGGCCGTTGGTGACGTCGTGCTGGCTCCACAGGCTCATGTCGGCCGGCACCGTCAGCAGCAGATGCGAATTCGCCGGCGCGGCATCGACCAGCATTTTCACAAACCCGAGATCGTCCTCGACGTGCTCGATCACGTCCATGCAGGTGATGGCCGATGCGGTTTCGAGATAGCCTTCCAAGCCGGCCGGGAACGCGCCCAGCACATAATGCACGTTGTGTACATCGCCAAACCGCTTGCGTGCCAGTTCGATGGCATCCGGCGTGGTGTCGATGCCGACGCAGCGGTATTCGCCCGCCAATGACGCGATGTTGCCGCCCGTTCCGCAACCCACGTCGATGATCGTCTTGTTCTGGTTTGGTGGAACCACTTTGCGCAATATGCGCGCGACGATCTGCCGCCGGGCGACAAACCACCAGTGATCCTGCTCGATGCGGGCAAAAAGTGCGAATTGCTCGGGGGTCATTGGCGATGCTCCGCCGGTGCGACGGCATGCGGCTCGCCCGGTGATGCCGGCGCATCAGTCGCCGGTCCGACGCCATAGGTCTTTCGCACGATATAAACCGGCCGGCGGCGCACTTCCTCGTTGATGTTGCCGACGTATTCGCCCAGCACCCCCAGCACCACAAGCTGCACACCGCCCAGAAACAGCATCGTCGCCATCTCACTGGCCCAGCCCGGTGGCACGACGATCCCGAACAGCCGGGTTCCGAGCAAACGGCTGCCCACCGCCCACAGTGCCACCAGCAGCCCCAGCATGGCCGTCACCAGTCCCACCCACGCCGCCGCCCGCAGCGGAACCGTCGAAAACCCCAAAAATCCCGACACCGCCAGATTCAGCAGTTTCCAGAACGAATATTTGGTCGTCCCCGCGAAGCGATCCGGCCGGTCGTATTCCAGACCCGTCTGCCGGAATCCCACCCACGACCGCAGCCCGCGCAGAAACCGGTTGTATTCCGGCAGCCGCCGCAGCGCATCGACCACCACGCGATCCATCAGGCAGAAATCCCCGGCATCCAGCGGGATGTCGATGCGCGCGATGAACCGGTTGATCCGATAGAACAGGAAATACGCCGCCTTTTTGACGACGCTGGCCTTGCGGTTGCGGCGAACCGCGTACACCACTTCAAATCCCTCCCGCCATTTGGCGATCAATTCCGGCAGCAGTTCCGGCGGATCCTGCAAGTCCGAATCCATCAGCACCACGGCATCGCCATCGGCGTGGGCCAACCCCGCCGACAGCGCCGCCTGGTGTCCGAAATTCCGCGACAAGTCCACCAACCCAAACCGCGGATCGGTTTTCCCCAATTCGACGATCATCTGCACTGTCCGGTCACGGCTGCCGTCGTTTACGAACACGACATGCCAATCCAATCGCGGCACGCCGTCCAGAACGGTGCGCAACCGCCGGGTCAATTCCGGGAGATTCCCCTCTTCGTTAAGAACCGGGCTGACGACGCACAGCCGCATCGTCCCCGTCGCGGTTTGATCCGCTTGCCTGTTGTCGGTTTGAGTTTCCAGCCCGCTGGCCATGCGTGGCGGGCATTCTATGGCAGTGCCGGGCGGAAGCCAATTCCTCAATCAGGATGCCAAAGGCGGCTTTTGCGCAGCGGTTGCCGGCGGGGGCGGGGGTGGGTAATGTCGCGGGGATGGAAGCGAACATCGGGCAGCGGCTTGTGGCGGGGGCACGGGTGAAAGTCATTCAACAGATCGGGGCCCGTGCCTATTCGTGGAGCAGCGAAATCCGCGGGACGGTCGTGTCGTTTGAACAGCGGCCGACGGGAAGTTGGTTTGCCCATTCCAGGGACGATCATCTTTGGCTGGATCGGTTGACGATCAGGAATGATGATGGGGAGATCACGACGCTGAATCTGGACGAATTCAGCGTGGTGCAGGTTGAAGCGGAACCGGCGGCGACCGCTTCGCCGACGCTGCCGTGAGATTTCGATTCGATTGACTGGGGCAGGATCCTGAACCCTCGAACCTGGCGGCGAGAAGGGGCGCCGCCAGGCCCGAAGGATTTACGGTGCGAGGATGACGGGCGATCAATAGTCGTGGATCTTGAGCGGCAATTCGCGGGGCTCGATCCGGCGGACAGTCACATCGGCGTCCTTGCCCCGGCCGGCAAAGCTGCTGGCGATCGACTGGGCGTCGTGGTCGGCGTTGGCCCACAGAGTTCCGATGACATGATCCCGATTGTCCTGCTGACTGATAACCGCGTAAGTCATTTTGTCACCTGATCTTGAGTTCCATGCCGCCGAGTCGTTTTGCCAGCGCCAAGTCCGCAAGTCGCTGGTGAGGTATCATTCCCCCGATGCGCCGGGCGGTCCAGAAAATTCTTGCCAATCGGGCACTGGCCGGCGCCGCCGGGTGCGAATCTGCGCGGAATGTGTCGTTTGTGAGGATGCAGAGGCGAAAGGGCGGACTGACATTTGGAGAGATTGATCTTTTAACCGCATAACCGCGATGGTACACTGCCGGCGATGTCCCAGCCTGGCGGCGCGGTGGTGCCGGTGTCCTCGGTGCCCGCAATTTATTCGCCCCACATTGATGTCCCGCGGTTGAGTTTTACTCATCGCGCGATGGCAGCATTGATCGGCGCGGCAGCGCTGGTCCCCTTGTGCATCGCGGCGCGGCTGATTCCCAGTCCGACCGGAATCGGCACGCATACGCAGATACCCGGCCTGCAGCAGTGCTGGTTTGAAGCCCGGACCGGAATCCCCTGCCCAAGCTGCGGGATGACCACCAGCTTCGCCTACTTCGCGCGGGGGAATATCGTGGCCAGCTTCTACGTACAGCCGATGGGAACCGTGCTGGCCCTGCTGAGCGTCATGGTATTCTGGTCGGGGTTGTATCTGGCGTTCTCCGGCCGGGCCGTGCATCGGCTGATGCATCAATTGCCGGTCAAATGGATGGGGTTTTTCCTGGTGTGGTTTGGATTGGCGGCATGGGCATGGAAGATATTTATTCACGTAAGTCACCGCGACGGCTGGTAACGGCGGGATACGCGGCGGCCTGGGTGGTGGTGCTGGCGATGGCGCTGTGCGCTGGCGGGTGTACGTTGCTTGCCAGCATTGCGGCCGGTTTGTCTCCCGATCCGGTGGATCCGCCGAGTTACACCGGGCTGGCACATCAGAAATGCGGCATACTGGTGCTGGTCGATCTGGGGACGCAATTTGAACATCCCGATTTCGAGCGTGATGTGGCCCGCAGCCTGCAAGAGAAGCTGCAGAAGGCGATCGACGTCAAGACCAAGGAAATTGAGGGTCTGACGCTGGTCGATTCGCGCAGCGTGGCGCAATACATGCTCGATCACCCCGAACTTCAGAGCGCGCCGATCACCACGATTGCCGCACGGTTGCCGATGAGCCGGCTGATTTATATCGATGTCGATGATTTCTCGACCCGCTCGAAGGAAACGCCCGATCTGTATCGCGGCTCGTTGATCGCCAAGGTCTCCGTTGTGGAAATCGCCAACGGCAAGCCCACCGTCCCCTTCACCACCGATCCCATCAAGGTCGTCTATCCGCCCCATACGCCCGAGGCCGGGACAACCGGCCAGGACGATGACAAGCTCTACGCCCAGACCATCGACGCCTTCACCACCAAGTGTGCCGAACTGTTCCTTCCCCATCCGCCGCCGGAGGACAACCAATGAGTTGCCTGTTTTCGCTCGGCCGCATCGCGCTGCGGTACGCGGTGATGAGCATGTTGCTGGTTGCCGTCGCCGCCACCGCCGCCGGATGCCAGCTTTTCGGCGCCATCGTCGAGCAGACGCAGGGCGATGATCCGATCAAGGCGATCTACGTTCCGGCCAAGGTGCCGATGGTGGTGCTGGTGGAGAATTACGACGGGTCGTCGGCGATCGAATCGGAGAATCTTACTGGATACATCGAAGGCGAGATCACGCAGAACAAGATCGCGCCGCTGGTGGGGTCGGACAGGATCGCCGTGCTCAAGGACGCCGATCCGACGGCTTTTCACAACATGTCGATCAAGGCGATCGCGCAGGCCGTGGGGGCCAAACAGGTTCTCTGCGTCGACAAGGTCGATGCCGAATACGATCAACCCCAGGCCAGCGACATGGCGCAGGGTTCGCTGTCGGCCAATGCGCGGATCGTCTCGGCCGACACGGGTGATTCGGTCTGGCCCGCCGGCGCTGAAGCGGGAAAGCGTTTCAGCGTCGAGATTCCCTTTACGCCCCTGAACCAGGCGAGCCAGTCCGAACTGCGCAGCCGCCTCACCCATGCCCTGGCCGTCCAGATCGTCAACACGTTCCACGACTATCAACGTACGCCGGAGGATGTGGACTCGTCGCAGCGTCCGTGATGTGCCGTCACGTTTTACTCCGCCGGGCGCCGGTCCTATCATCATCGCTATGAAACGCGCAAAATTCCGGCATTTGCAGCCTTGTGTTGCCGGCCTTCTGGCGATCTGTGCCTCAGCAGGTCTTTCGCAAACTCGGCCGTCTCCCGCGGCTCGAAGCCAGACTCCGGCGACCGCGCCATCGCTGGTTTCGCAGCCCGCCGCGGCGGATTTACTTGCGGCGCCGGCGGAATCCGGGCCAGCCGAGAAAGACGGCCTTTCGGTCGTCATCAAGCCGATCAAGCGCAGCTTCATGCCAACCGAGCCGCTGGTGCTCGACGTGACATTCCGCAATGTGTCGACCGCGGCGTTTCGACTGCCCAACACGCCGGCGCTGTTCGGCGGCTGGATGCTCAAGGCGGAGAATGTGACGACCGGCAAGACGTATACCGGCGGGATTTTTCTGCCGGGCGGAGCGGCGCCGACGACGGTGTCGCCGAGCGATCCGATCGCGCCGGGTGACACGTTGTTCTTGTCAATCACATTCCAGTATCGCTTGAACCTGATGGAAGGCGCGCTGGAATACGACGCCTTCCAAAAGGCCGCTGGTGATGCCTTCGCGAAGGTCCCCGGTCCGCTGGCCGCGGCGGTGAACAACAAGAATCTCGGCGGAGGTTTGCTGACGGAATTTCCACCCGGTGCTTACTTGGTCAGCCTGATTATTCGGTTCCCCAACAAGCCGAATTCCGACGCCGACAACACGCCGCTCTGGAAGGACGATGTCATCGCCACCAATACGGTCGAGATCAATGAAGGGATTTTCCCGCCGGGCACACTGGGTTCGATATCCGGCCTCGTGCTGGACGTGAGCAGCCAACCGGCCGTCCATGCCGCCGTTTCATACAGCCCCGTGTCGGAATTCACGTACAACCGGCCGCCCGTGCCCGGCTCGCCGTATGCCGCCAACATTGGGCGAAGTCCCCGACTCCAGACGAATCCGAAGCTCATGCTTCCGCCAGCAAGATATCGCGGATCGATTCCCGCCGGATTCACGGATGACAAGGGAGCTTTCACGATCAAGGATCTTCCGCCAGGTATATACATCGTCGGTGCGCTTCTGACGGTGACCCGCGCGAATGAGCAAAGCGGCTCAATGCAACCGGTCGAGGTGAAGCAAGGCGCGCAAGCTGATCTGCCGAACCCGATAAAGCTTGTGCGCGAAGGCTTGGGCGGTTGATTGCGGAACGAATTGGATCTCGCCGCGAGCCTGAGCCTGCGGGGTGACCGATTTTTCTTTACACGACTCAGCCCCGGTCGTATCTTCACCACCATGAAACCCGCAAGATTCTGGCGTTGGCCGGCTGGTGTGGCCGGTCTTCTGGCGATCTGCGTTGCGGCCGCCGGGCAAACAACCGCACCCGCCGCCGGGCGTGCTGCCAGCGCCCCGGCCCGCGCCGGCGCCAACGCGATCCGCGTCAACCCGCACACCGGACACGTCTCCAATTACGATGAAGCCAAGGTCGGTACCTATACGCTCCCCGATCCCCTGGTACTCGCCAATGGGCAGCCGGTGCGCTACGCCGAAATCTGGTTCAATCTGCGCCGGCCGGAACTGTTGAAGATCTACCAAAGCGAAATCTATGGCGCGGTACCCGCCAATGCCCCGGCCGTCACGTGGAGTATCGCCAGCACCGATCCGGCCGCCATGAACGGCACGGCCATCGGGAAACACGTGACCGGCCAGATCGGTGATGCCGGCGGGCCGCGCATGAACGTGACGATGTACACGCCCGCGCACGCGGCCGGGCCGGTGCCGCTGATCCTCTGCATCAATTTCCCCGGCGCCACCGGCGATCCGATCGCCGATATTCTCGCCCGCGGCTGGGGATACGCGACCATCACCTACACCGACATTCAACCGGATGCCGCGACCACCTATTCCGGCGGCGCGATCCGTCTGGCGCTGGCGCCCGGTGAAACCAAACCGGCCCCGGATCAGTGGGGCACGATCAGCGCCTGGGCATGGGGTCTCAGTCGCATCGTCGATTATTTGCAGACCGATGCGGCGGTCGATGCCCGACAGATCGCCATCATGGGCCATTCGCGGCTGGGCAAGACAGTTCTCTGGGCCGGGGCGCAGGATCAGCGGATTGCGGCCGTCTATTCAAGCTGCGGCGGCGAGATGGGATCAAGCCTGGCCCGGCGCGATTACGGGGAAACCGTGGATGACATGGCCACGAACTTCCCCTGGCAATTCGCCGGCAACTTCCAGAAGTACATGGGACATTGGAACGATCTGCCGGTGGATACGCACATGATGATCGCGCTGAACGCTCCACACCCGGTGTTCATCACCGGCGGCGTGGGCGATCAATGGTCCGATCCGCGCGGTGAATTCCTTGCCGAAGTCGCGGCCGGGCCCGTTTATCGCCTGGTCGGCCGCACCGATCTGGGCACGAAGGAGTTTCCCGCCGTCAACACGCCGATCATCACCGGCGATCTCGGCTTCAACTATCACTCCGAAGGCCACGCGGCGACGCCGCGCGACTGGCAGGCGTTTTTGACGTTCCTGTCGCATTATGTGAAGACGCCGGCGAAGCCGTAAAGATTTTTTCGCGAAATCGGCTCCACGTAGTGATTTTCTTGGTTCGTAACAGTTTTTTCGACAGACGGCGGTTCGCATGCGCCGCTCAAGTACGATATCACGTTCCGCGTCCGGAGCCTGATCCATACAATATCTGCGCGATCACACGGAGAACGCAACATGGAATACCGAAAACTCGGCAACAGCGGCTTCACTGTCCCGGTCCTTGCTCTGGGCACCGGCACATTCGGCGGGGGCGGCGATTTCTTCAAAGTGTGGGGTTCCAACGGCGTACCCGAAGCCACGCGAATGGTCGATATCTGCCTCGACGCCGGGGTCAATTTTTTCGACTCGGCCGACATTTATTCCAACGGCATGTCCGAGGAAATTCTCGGCAAGGCGATCCACGGCCGGCGAGATCGCATCCTCATCTCGACCAAGGGCGGCCTGCGCTTCTCGCAGGAACCCAACTCCGTTGGTTCGTCGCGGCATCATCTGACTGCGGCTATTGAAGGCAGCCTCAAACGACTCGGCACCGACTACATCGACCTCTATCAACTGCACGCCTTTGATGCCCTCACACCCGTCGAAGAAGCGCTGCAAACGCTCGATACCTTCGTCCGCGCCGGCAAGATCCGCTACACCGGCTGCTCGAACTTCTCCGGCTGGCATCTCATGAAATCCCTGGCCGCCGCCGATCGCTACGGCCTGCCCAGGCACGTCGCGCACCAGGCGTACTATTCCCTGGTCGGCCGCGAGTATGAATGGGAATTGATGCCGCTGGGCCTCGATCAAGGCGTCAGCGCCGTGGTCTGGAGCCCGCTGGGCTGGGGCCGATTGACAGGCAAGGTGCGGCGCGGCTCGCCCCTGCCGCCCAGCAGCCGCCTGCGAAACAAGACCAACACCGAATTTGGCCCGCCGGTCTTCGATGAATATCTCTATCGCGTCGTCGAGTGCCTTGACGAGGTCGCCATAGAAACCGGCAAATCCGTACCGCAGATCGCCCTCAACTGGCTACTGCAGCGCCCGACGGTCGCGTCGGTGATCTTCGGCGCCCGCACCGAGGATCAGCTCCGCCAAAACCTCGGCGCCGTCGGCTGGAACTTGACGCCCGCCCAAGTCGCCAAACTCGACGCCGCCAGCGATATCACGCCGACCTATCCCTATTGGCACCAGCGACAATTCGCAGAACGCAATCCACTGCCCGTCCCGCCGTCGAAGAATCAGATCGATCTGGGAAAAGTGGGCGAGAGGTAGCGTCGCGGCGCTTCTTGCATCCGCCGGCCGATTCCGCGATCTATAGGGCATGAACATCCTTGATGAATTGTGTTCCGTTCCGACAGCGCCGTTTGCCGAGGAGCGGGTGGTGGAGTTTGTGCGGCGGTTTGTAGCCCGGCGGCCGGGGCTTGCGCTGCGCGAGGATCGCTTTGGGAATCTGCTTATCGAGATGAAATCAAAAGGGCGCGGGCAGCGGTGGGTGTTTACAGCCCATATGGATCATCCGGGGATGGTGGCCGGGAAGATGGCCGGGCCGCGAACGCTGGATGCGCGGTTTTTCGGGTGGGTCGAGACGGCCTATGTGCGCGGGGCGCAGGTTCGGTTTTTTGATGGCCAGGGGGAAGCCAAAGGCGTTGTCCGGCGGGCGATCGTCGATCCCAAGTCGGGGCGGGATGTGCCGGCGCGCGTGGTTGTGGCGATCGACCGGCCGGTGGCGAAGGGCAGTCCGGGGATGTTCGATCTGGGACCGGGCGTGCGGCGTGGCGGGAAGTTTTACAGCCGGGTGTGCGATGACCTGGGCGGAGCGGCGGCGTGTCTGGCGATGCTGGATAATCTGCTGCGGCGCAAGGCGGCAGCGCCGGTGGCCGTGCTGCTGACGCGGGCGGAAGAGGAGGGTTTCATCGGCTGTGTCGCGGTGTGCGAGCATCACACGCTGCTCAAGAAGACCGATCGCGTCATCGCCATTGAATGCAGCGCCCGCCAACCCGTCGCGCGGCAGGGCGACGGCGTCATCATCCGTGTCGGCGATCGCACCAGCATTTTCAATTCCAGCCTCACCGATTTTCTCACCCGCCAGGCCGCGGAACTGAAAAAACGCGACAAGAAGTTCGCGTATCAACGCGCCCTGATGCCCGGCGGCACGTGCGAGGCGACGGTGTACGACATCTGGGGTTACCACGCGGCAAGCCTGTGCGTGGCGCTGGGGAACTATCACAACATGAATCGCTCCCGCAAAACGCTGGGCGCGGAATACATCGACATCGCCGATTGGGAGAACATGGTGAAACTGTTCGTGCAAATCGCGCGGATGGGGCATACCTACGAGCCGGGGCATAAGGTTGTCCGGGCGAAGATTCTGGAACGGTATCGGAAGATGGAATCGCTTTTGGCGCCGAACTAGCGAGCCCCTCCCGGTGATCTCGGTGTACTGTGTGGCTAACCCGTCTTTCCACCTATAATCCCCTCCATGAAATACCGTCGCCTGGGTCGGACCAATCTCCGCGTTTCTGTCATCGGTATGGGAACCTGGCAACTCGGAGGCGAATGGGGCAAGAACTTCGAGCAGCCGGAAGTTGATCGCCTCTTTGCCGCGGCCGCCGATAAAGGGATCAATCTGATCGACACGGCCGAGTGCTACGGCGATCACACCTCCGAGCAGTTTATCGGCCGGGCCATCGAAAGCCGCGGCGATCGTGACCGGTGGATCATCGCCACCAAGTTCGGGCATCGCTTCACCGGGTTTATGAAACGCAGCGACGAGCGTACCGCCGCGGATGCCATTCAGCAGGTTGAGGATTCGCTGGTCGCCCTGCGGACCGATCGGATCGACCTGCTCCAATACCATTCCGTCCGCGACAGCGAATTCGAGAACGACGAATTAACGGCGGCACTGTTGAAACTCGTCCAATGTGGAAAAGTCCGCCACATCGGCAATTCGCTCTCGGCCGGCCTGACCACCACGCTTCAGGCCGAGCACGCCACGCAACGTCACGTCGAAGCCATCCAGATCATCTACAACCGCCTGGACCGCCGGCCGGAAGAAAAGGCGTTCGCGATCTGCCAGCGGCAGGATCTGGGCGTTCTGGCCCGCGTGCCGCTGGCCAGCGGGTATCTCTCCGGCAAATACAAACCCGGCGCGCGTTTCCCCACCGATGCCCGTTCACAGCATGCGCCGGAATTCGTCGATCGCATGCTCGCCCAGGTCGAACAAATCCGCGCCGAAGTCCCACCCGGCGTGCCCATGCCCACCTGGGCCCTGGCCTGGTGCCTGCAACACCCGGCCGTCACGTGCGTCATCCCCGGCTGCAAGGATGTCGATCAACTGCTGACCAACGCCTTCGCCGCCGATTTGCCGATGTTATCCGGCGAGCATCCGCAGAGTGTGCCATGACAAGGTGACTGGGTGACAAGGTGACCGGGACGGTCGCTCAGCGCGGTTACCTGGCCGGGATCCGCCCTCGTTCTTTCGTTGCGAGCTTGGCGCCTCCGCGTGAGATCTTCCTGATCTCTCACCGCGGATCGGAGGCGGAGGAGAGATTCTCGAATCGCGTGGTCTTATTGAAGAACGCCAGCTTGATGGTGCCGGTGGGGCCGTTGCGCTGTTTGGCGATGATGATCTCGGCTTCGTTATCCGGCTGAAAATCGGGTTCGCTCATGCGGTAGTAGTCCTCACGGTGCAGCAGGAGGACCACGTCGGCGTCCTGCTCCAGGCTGCCGCTTTCGCGGAGGTCGCTCATGCGCGGGCGGTGGCCGTCGCGGCCTTCGCTGGCGCGGTTGAGCTGCGAGAGGGCCAGTACCGGGATGTTCAGTTCGCGGGCGATCGACTTGACGGCGCGGGAGATTTCGGTGATCTCCTGCTGGCGATTCTCCGGGCCGGGGTTCTCCATCAATTGGAGATAATCGATCACCAGGAACTTGATGTCATATTGGAGCTTCAGCCGGCGGGCCTTGGCACGGAGTTCCAGCGGGGTGAGGCCCGGCGAGTCGTCCACCCAGATCGGGGCCTTGGCCAGTTCGCCCACCACGCTGGCCATCTTCTGAATGTCCTCCTGTGACATGATCCCGCGGCGAAGCCGGTGAGCGTCGATGGCGCCCCGGCTGCACAGCATGCGCTGAGCGAGCTGCTGTTTGCTCATTTCCAGCGAGAAAATCGCGCAGGGATGGCGATTGTCGGCCGCGATTCCCTCGATGATGTTCATGGCCAGTGCGGTCTTTCCCATGGACGGCCGGGCCGCGAGGATCAGCAGTTCGCCGCGCTGCAGCCCGTTGAGCATGTCGTCCAGTTCGCGGAAATTGGTTTCGACGCCGCGCTGGCCGCCGCCGGTGATCATCTCGTAAACGTCGTGCAGCACGGTTTCCATCTTCTCGGTCGTATTACCGATCTTTTTCTGGGCGATGTCGAAGATGCGTTTCTCGGCACGATCCAGCACGAATTCGGCCTGCTCGTGGGGCGCAAAGGCATCGCGGAGGATATCGTGGCTGGCGCCGATGAGCTGGCGCAGAAGGGCCTTTTCGCGGACGATGGAAGCGTAATGCGTGCCATTGGCGGCCGAGGGCACGCTGGACAGGATGGCCGCGATGTAGCTTTTGCCGCCGATTTCCTCCAGGAGTTTGCGCTTGCCCAGCTCCTCATAGAGCACGACGGCATCGACGGGGCGGTTCTGCTCGAACAGCTTGACGAGGACGTCGAAGATGATCTGGTGATCGACCTGGTAGAAGCTGTCGCGATCCACGATCTGGACGACCTGGCCGAGCACCTCGCGGTCGATCATCATGGCCGCCAGCAGGGACATTTCCGCTTCGATCGAATGGGGGGGAACCTTGTCGAATCCGTTCACCGATTCCATGAGCTGTTTCATGGGCGACACTCCTTTATTGGCCGAACTTCATTCTAGCATAATAAAAAGAACCTGCCGCGACGGCCGGAAATTTCGACCGCGCGGCAGGTTCTCCACGATCAGCCCACAACCGGTTGGCTCAAGAAACGGCGTGGGCGAGGCTGTGGGTCTTTACGACTTGGCGGCGGGCTCCTCGGCGGTGGCGGCGGCCTTGGCCTTGGCGGCGGCATCGATCAGGGCCTTGCTCTCGGGGTCGGGCGTGATCCAGACCTTGACGTCGGTCGCCAGGTCCTCGGCGAACTTGATCTGCACGGCGTAGGTGTCGATGCGGTGCAGCTTGCCGGGGAGATTCACGTCGGCGGCGTTGATGTTGAAGCCCTGGGCCGCCAGAGCCTTGGCGATGTCGGTGGCGCTGACCGAGCCGAACAACTGGCCGGTCTCGTTGGCTTTGCGCTCCAGCGTGATCTCGACGCCGGTAAGCTGTTTGATGAGTGCGGCCTGCTGGTCGCGGCGCTCGCGCTCGATGCGTTCGATCTCCTGGCGGCGGAGTTCGATCTTCTTGAGATTTCCGGGTGTCGGCTCGACGGCCAGACCCTGCGGCAGGAGATAGTTGCGGGCAAAGCCGGGAGACACCTCGACGATGTCGCCGACCTTGCCGACGTTCTTGATGCTTTCGCTCAGTAACAGTTTGATGTTTGCCATATTCGCCTCGAAACAGATGGATCAGCAAAGGTTCATTGCAAGGCGGCCGGGGCCGCACGGACACAAAAAGGGGTTGAATACCTAAAACGGGATATCATCTTCCTTGATTTCCTGGGATTCGCCAAAGGGCGGCTCGACCGCGCCGGCCGGAGCAGCGCCGGCGGACGCCGCACGCGGTGCCCGCGCCGCCGGCGGACGGTTAGCCGGCGGCCTCGGGGCCGGCGGCTCGGCCGACGCTTCGGGCTGGTCCGGACCCGCCGGAGCACCGCCGCCACCGCCATCGCGACCGCCGACGAACTGAAAATTCTCGATCACGACGCTCAGTTTGCTTCGCTTGCCGCCGCCCTGTTTGTCATCCCACGAGTCGTATTTCAGCCGGCCCTCGATGAGCAGGGCCTTGCCCTTCTGGCAATACTGGTTGATGACCTCGGCCTGTTTTCCAAAGGCCGAGCAATCGACAAAGCAAACTTCCTCGCGGTCTTCGCCATTGGCGGACTTGAACTTGCGATTCATCGCCAGCCCGAATTCGACGACCGGGGTCTGGCTGGGGAGGTATTTCAGTTGCGGATCGCGGGTCATGTTGCCCAGGAGGACGACTCGATTGTAACTGGCCATGGCGATGCCTCGATTCGTATAAGCGGTCGGTCAATCCTTGTTGGGACCGGCGTCCAGCGGCGCCGATTCCTTGCGCGGGGCGCGGGGCGGGCGATCGGATGCCGGGCGATCACTCGTTGGGCGATCGCTTGGCGGCCGGTCGGACGTGACGCGGTCGGATGGCGGCCGGTCGTAACGGTCACCGCGGTCACCGCGGTCGCCGCGATCGTCGCGCTGCGGACGGTCGCCGTAGGGCCGGTCCCAGATGGGGCGCTCTTCGCGCGGCTGGATCGGCTGCGGTTCGACCTTGTTCATCTCTTCGATGTTCATGTGATCGGCGTGCGTCACCAGCACGCGAAGAATGTTGTCGGACAGTGTCACATCGCGCTCGATGGGGACCACGATGCTTCCCGGGCCGCTGAAATACGCCAGGATGTACAAGCCGCGCTTGTGCGGGCCCATCTCGTAGGCCAGCTTCCGCTCGTCCCATTTCTTGATGACCATGATCGTGCCGCCGTGTTTCTCGATGATGCCGCGGACCAGCTTGATCGCGGCGTCAACGTCACCGGCGGGCAGGAGGAACATTCCCTCGTATTGATTGACCAGTGTTTTCTTGACCAATGCCATTGTCGTCTAAGCTCCGCTGTGCCGCCCGCAAAAGGGGACGGCCGAAAATGTTACTGTTTCTCGCCGGCCGTTGGCGGATCGCCGCCGGGCCGGACCGTCGTGTTAAATTTGTTCATCGCACTCTGGATTCCGTTGGCCGTCCACCACAGGCACGCCTGGCCGGCCCGCGCAATAGCCTCGTCCATGATCGGCCGTTGCTCGGGCGTGAATCGTTCCAGCACATACGCCACGCCGGGAACCCGCGGCGGCGGCGAATCGATCCCGACTCGCAGCCGGGCATACCGATCGGCGCCCAGGGCACGCTCGATATCCTTCAACCCGTTGTGCCCGCCGCTGCTTCCCGATTCGCGAAGCCGCAGTGATCCGCACGGCAGGGCCATGTCGTCGGAAACCACCAGCAGATCGGCGGCCTCGATCCGATAAAACGCCATGGCGGCCTGCACACTCCGACCGCTCAGATTCATGAACGTGGTCGGCTTGAGCAGCAGCAATTTCTCTCCGCCGGGGGCGATGCCGTCCAGGACCATCGCATCGAAAGCCCGCCTCGAGCGGCGGTCGAATTCCTCGCCGTCTTTGGCCCAGTTCAGGGCCGCGGCCACCGCGTCGAGGGTCTCCCACCCGACGTTGTGGCGCGTGCGAACATATTCGCGTCCCGGATTGCCAAGACCGGCCAGGAGTTTCATAGGTCACGACTTGGCCTCTTTCCCCTCTTTGCCCTCGGCAGGGGCAGCCTCGGCCTCCTCGCCCTCGGCCGGCTTGCGGCCAATCAGTTCCGGCTCGGCAGCTCCCTCCGCCACGGCCGCCGGCGCCTCGACGGTCTCCAGAATCTCCTTCACCGTTGCGACGATGAGATCCTGCTCGTACACCGGCCGCACGCCTTCGGGGAATTTCAGATTGCTGAGCCGCAGCACGTCGTTGAGGGCCATTTCCGAGACATTGTGACGGATCATGTCGGGGATTTCGGTGACCAGGCACTCGACTTCCAGGACGGCGACGATCTGCTGGAGGACGCCGCCCTCGGCCTCGCCCTTGGGCGTGCCCTTCAGTTCCAGCGGGACGGTCACTTTCACCTTTTCGTCCAGGGAAACGCGGGCGAAGTCGATGTGTATGACCTCCATGCCCAGGTGATCGTACTGCACTTCCTTGACCAGCACCTTCTGGCTGGCGCCGTCCAGATTCAGATCGAACAGATGCGCCCCGCGGTCCAGATACTGGGCGACCTCCAGCCGCGGCAATGTCACCGCGACCACCGCCTCCTTATGGCCGTAGATCACGCCGGGAATCAGTCCCCGGTCGCGCAGGCGCTTATTGGCCCGGCCGCCGCGCTCTTGTCGCGCCTGCACTGTCAGATTCGCTGTCAATACTGCCATGATTCATACTCCTGTCGTTGATAATCTGTTACATGCCCCCCGGCTTGTCCTGCGGCGGGCGATGATCGAATATCGCGCTGACCGACAGGTTGTGATGGATGCGGTGAATCGCCTCGCCCAGCAGTTCCGCCACGCTGAGCACCACCAGCCGGTCCTTGATCGCGTCGGCCCGCCCGCCCACCGGAATGGTGTCGGTGACGGCCAGTTTAGTGAATCCGCAATTGACCAGCCGCTCCATCGCCGGCGGCGCCAGCACCGCGTGCGTGGCCGCCGCATAGATATCTTTCGCCCCGTGCGCCCGCAGGATCTTGCACGCCTCGTACATCGTGCCGGCCGTGGTGATCATGTCGTCCACCATCAGCACGTTCTTGCCCGCGACATCGCCGATGATGTTGGCGGCCTTGGTTTCGGTGCTGTTTTTGCGGCGTTTGTCGATGATGCAGATTTCGCCGCCCAGCACGTTGGCGTACACCTGGGCGCGCTTGACGTTGCCGACGTCCGGCGAGACGAACACGCGATCCTTCAAATCAAGGCTGGCGAACCATTTGGTCAACACCGGCCCGGCGTTGAGATGATCCACCGGAATATCGAAAAACCCCTGCACCTGCGCCGCGTGCAGATCGACCGACACCACGCGGTCGGCCCCGGCCCGCTCCAGCAGATTCGCCACCAGTTTGGCCGTGATCGGCGTGCGGCCTTCGTCCTTACGGTCCTGCCGGGCGTATCCAAAATACGGGATCACCGCCGTTACGCGCTGGGCGCTGGCGCGGCGCAGCGTGTCGATCCAGATGAACAGCTCCATCAGATGGGCGTTCACAGGATGGCACGTCGGCTGCACGATGAAGCAGTCGCGGCCGCGAACGTCCTCCTCGACGCGAACGATCAACTCACCGTCGGGAAACAGCTCGGTCCGCCCCCGGCCCATCTGAATGTCCAGATACTGGCACACGCGCTGCGCCAGATCGCGATTGGCCCGGCCGGTGAACAACTTCAACTTGTCCGCATCAAGTTTCGACATCTCTGTTTTCCTGGTCCGCCACGGTTCAAGACGCGGCTCGAGTTCCGCCATCGCTGGTCTCCTGGAACGCCGCGCGGCTATTGTCCGACCTCCGGAATAGATAACACGCCCGCCACCGTCGAGCCTTCGGTCACGATCCCGTTCCGCGGCACGTGCGCCATCGGCCCGATCACGCATTCGGCGCCGATACTGGCGCCCCGGCCGATGAAGCTGAACGGATAGACAACCGTATCCGGCCCGATCGACACATCGGCTTCGATATACACGCCACTGGCAGCGGCGATCGCCACGCCGCTTTCGCGCAGCTTGCGCTGAATCCGTTCCTGCATCACCTGATCCACTTCCGCCTGCTGCTGGCGGGTGTTGACGCTCAGCACGTCCTCGGCCGGAACCGCCTGCACTGCCAGAACCTTGCGCCCGCCGCGCTGGAGGATGCCGAAGATATCCGTCAGATAGTATTCGCCCTTGGCGTTTTGATTGGTCAGCTTACCCAGCGACCAGAGCAAATCCTCAACGCGCACGCAATAATAACTGGGGAACACCTCGCGGATGTCGCGCTGTTGCGGCGTCGCATCCAGTTGCTCGATGATCTCGACAAAGTCGCCGTTGGCATCGCGGATGATCCGGCCGTAGCCGCTGGGATCGTCCAGAATCGCCGTTGCCATCGTTGCCGCCGCGCGCGCTTCCTGATGCGCCTGCCGCATGGTCCGCAGCACCTGCCCGCGCACCAGCGGTCCATCGCCGGCCACGATGAATACATCCCCGCCGCCCAGGCGCTTCAGTTCCGCCTGGCACATCTGAACCGCGTGGCCGGTGCCGAGTTGTTCCGATTGCTCGACCCAGTGGATACGCCGATCGCCCTGGAATTGCCCGATCACTTCATCCTTGCCGTGTCCGACGATGACGATGATTTTCTCGCAACCGCCTTCGACACAGGCGTCGATCACCCATCCGAGCATCGGCTTGCCGCAGATTTCGTGCAACACCTTGGGCCGCCGCGATTTCATTCGCGTTGACCGGCCCGCCGCCATGATGATTGCCGTAGCTGACATAAATCTGATCCGGCCGCTTGAAGCCGCGCGACGCTCACGCATGCCCAAGGGCGCGACTACCCGGCCAGGATTCGAACCTGGACAAAGAGAACCAAAATCTCTTGTGCTACCGTTACACTACCGGGTAAGAATGGGCCTGGGCGCCTGCCGCGGCCGCCATGTTCTTACTTGGTCTTGCCTGTTGGATGGAAACGCATCCGGCGCGCACACCGGACTGGCATGTTCCGTTTCGCGGCACGGTGGCCAGCGCATCACGCCGGCCGCCTCCCAAAGGCCCGTGTCGGTTCAAACCGCGAGTCCGACCCGGCTCGTTTACCCATCCGGCCACACACCGGACCTCTCAACGAACGCCCCGACAATGGGGAAG
>CAYQTE010000070.1:0-24643 GCA_964420285.1 uncultured Tepidisphaeraceae bacterium | reverse complement strand
GGCTTACCGAGGCTGAATCGATCTACCGGCAGATACTCTCGGTCCGGCCGGATCATGCTGAGGCGCTGAATCTGCTGGGGGCAATAGCCGGCCAGCGGGGACGGGTGGACTCGGCCATCGAATTGATTCGTCAGGCAATCGCCGCAGCGCCGGACAATCCCATCTATCGTTTTCATCTTGGCACCCACCTGCAAAGCCAGGGTCGGCTCGATGAAGCCATCACCGGATATCAGCGGGCGCTGAGTCTAAGGGCGGACTATCCAGAAGCACTGATCAATCTCGGCAACGTTTGGAGGACAAAGCGACAATTCGATCAGGCCATTGCCTGCTATCAGCGGGCATTGGAGTTCAGACCTGACTATGCCGATGCCTGCAACAATCTGGGTAATGCCTGGAAGGATAAGGGCCGCCTCGACCTGGCGATTGCCTCCTACCAACGCGCGATCGCCCTGCAACCTCAATTTGCCCAAGCTTACACGAATCTCGGCAACGCCTGGTATGATCTTGGCCAACTCGATCGGGCTATCGACTTTCACCAGCGCGCCCTGGCCATCAATCCGCGGATGGTTGAAACTCACGTGAATCTCGGCAATGCCTGGAGGGACAAGAACCAACTCGACAAGGCCATCGCCTGCCATCAGAAAGCGCTTGCTCTGAGCCCTGACTTTGCCGACGCTCACCACAATCTCGGCGTGGTGCTGCAAGAAAAAGGGCAGATCGACCAGTCTATCGCCTGTTACCAGCGGGCCCTGGCGATCAAACCCGATCTGGTGGAAGCACATTCCAATCTCGGCAATGCATGGAAGGACCAGGGCCAGCTCGATCATGCGATTGCATGTTTCGAGCGGGCGCAGGCATTAGACCCCCAGTACGTCGTCGCCTGCGACAACCTCCTGACCACACTTCAATATCATCCCAGGTCCGATGCCCGCAGCCTCTTCGATGCCAACCAGAATTGGAGCCGCCAGTACGCGCAGCCGCTTCAGCGGTTTCAGCAACCCCATGGCAACGGTCGCGATCCCGAGCGGCGGCTGCGCATCGGCTATGTATCGGCCGACTTTTGCGACAATGTCTGCGCCTTGTATATCCTGCCGCTGCTGCACCATCACGATCGCGGGAAGTTCGACGTTGCATGTTATGCGCAAGTCGCGTTTCCCGACCGCTTCACGAAGCGGATGCGCGATTGCGTACCGCATTGGCAATCAATCATGGGACTGAGTGATGCGCAAGCCGCATCGCTCGTCCGCGAAGACCAAATCGACATCCTGATCGATCTGAAATTGCATACGGCGCAGAATCGTCTGCTCGTCTTCGCGCACAAACCGGCCCCGATCCAGGTAACTTGGCTCGGCTATCCCGGCACCACAGGCATGGACAGCATCGACTATCGTCTGACCGATCCCTATTTGGACCCGCCCGGCCTGGATGATGCCTTCTATTCCGAGCGATCCATCCGCCTGCCAGATACGTTCTGGTGCTACGATCCGCTGTCCGGGGAACCGGATGTCAACGCCTTGCCCTGCCAGCAAAATGAATTCGTAACGTTCGGTTGCCTCAACAATTTCTGCAAGATCAACAGCGATGTGCTCGGGCTCTGGGGCCGTGTTCTTTCGGCCGTCCCCGGCTCCCGGTTGCTCTTGCTGGCGCCGCAGGGATCTGCTCGACAACCGCTGCTCGATCGTTTGGCTGCTGACGGCATTGATTCCAGTCGCATCGAATGCGTTGCCAGACAACCACGGCCGGAGTATCTGCACACCTATCACCGCATCGACATCGCCCTGGACACTTTTCCCTATAACGGCCACACGACCAGCCTCGATTCATTCTGGATGGGAGTTCCGGTCATTACCCTTGCCGGCAAGACCGCCGTCGGCCGCGCCGGCGTCAGCCAGTTGACCAACCTTGGTCTGACAGAACTCATCGCGCACACGCCGGAGCAGTATGTTCAGAAGACTGTCGATCTGGCAACCGATCGTCCGCGTCTGGCTGGGTTGCGCGTAGAACTTCGCCAGCGCATGCAGGCATCCCCGCTGATGGATGCCGCCCGTTTCGCCCGCAATATCGAAAATGCCTACCGAACCATGTGGCGAACATGGTGCGCATCATGACGCCCGAATAGTCGGTCCCGTCCACCGGGTGTAAGATGCCCGCCATGACGCAAGTCTCGATCGAACAGGCCATGCAAGTCGCCGTTGCCCATCATCAGGCCGGGCGATTGCGCGAGGCTGAGTCGATTTATCGGCAAGTTCTGGCGGTGCGGCCGGATCATGCCGAGGCTCTGAATCTGCTGGCCGCAATCGCCGGTCAAATGGGCCGGCCCGATGTGGCAAGTGATCTGGTGCGTCAGGCTATCACCGCCGCGCCGGACAATGCCGTCTATCACTTCCATTTCGGCACATTGCTGCAGAACCAGGGCCGACTGGACGAAGCCACCGCCTGTTATCAGCGGGCGCTGAGTCTGAAGGCGGACTATCCCGAAGCACTCATCAATCTCGGCAACGCCATGAGAGCAAAGGGACGACTGGATGAGGCAATCACCTGCTATCAGCAGGCACTGGATCTCCGGCCGGAATTTGTTGACGCTCTTTACAATCTCGGCATCGCCTGGAGTGACAAGGGGCAGGTCGAACAGGCCATAAGCAGCTATCAGCGGGTGCTGGCACTGAACCCGAATCACGTCGAGGCGCACGTTAATCTGGGCCTCGCGTGGTTTTCCAGGGGCGAAGGGCATCAGGCAGTCGCCTGTTACCAGCGGGCACTGGCCATCCGCGGTGACAGTGCCGAAGCTCTCTGCAATCTGGGTGTTGCGCTGCGAGCCCGAGGCCAACTCGAACCGGCCATCGACTGCTATCGGCGCGCCCTGTCCATCAAACCCGGATTTGTCGAAGCCCACAATAATCTCGGTCTGGCTCTCAAGGAGCAGGGCTGGAGCGACCGCGCGATCGCCTGTTTTCAACAGGCACTGAACCTGAACCCCGCGTTCGCCAAGGCCCACATTAACATCGGAATTGTCCTCAACGACCAGGGCTGCCACGACCAGGCCATCGCCTGTTTCCAGCGGGCGATCGAGATCGATCCGCAACTCATCGAAGCCCACTCGAATCTCGGCATCGCCTTCAAGGATAAGGAACAACTCGACCAAGCCATCGCCTGTCACCAGCGCGTGTTGGCGTTTCGGCCCCAGTGCGCCGAAGCCCATTGCGATCTCGGCAACGCATTCAGGGCCAACGGCCAGATCGACGCGGCGATTGCGAGCTTTCGGCGGGCGCTGGCGATCAAGAGCGGATTTGTCGCCGCGCACGACGACTTGCTCCTGACGATGCTGTACGACCCCGGCTCGGATTCCCGTCAAATTCTTTCCGAAAGCCAATTGTGGAACCGTCTGCATGCCGAACCGCCGGCGCGGCAGGCCGTTCCGCATTCAAACGGCCGCGATCCCCAGCGCCCGCTGCGCATCGGATATGTCTCGGCGGATTTCATGCAGCATCCGTGTGCCCTGGGCCTGCTGCCATTGTTTCGGCACCACGATCGCCGGCAATTTGACATATTCTGTTATGCTCAGGTGCCCCGGCCCGATGCGTACACGCGGCAATTCCGCGAATTGGTTCCCCAGTGGCGTAACACCAACGGCCTCAGCGACGAGGACGTCGCTTTCATGGTTCGCCAGGATCGGATCGATATCCTGGTCGATCTGAAACTTCATACGCCATTCAATCGCCTGCCGGTTTTCGCACACAAGCCGGCGCCTGTTCAGGTCACGTGGCTCGGTTATCCCGGCACGACCGGCATGGACGCAATCAATTACCGCCTGACCGATCCTTATCTCGATCCGCCCGGCGGCGATGACGCTTTCTATTCCGAACGCTCGATCCGCCTTCCGGATACCTTCTGGTGTTACGATCCGCTTACCGAGGAACCGTCCGTGAGCGGCCCGCCAGGCTCGGGAAACGGATTCATCACCTTTGGATGCCTCAACTCCTTCTGCAAGGTCAACGACTCTGTGTTGTCGTTGTGGGCGCAGGTTCTCAAGGCCGTGCCTGACTCGCGACTGATGCTATTGGTCCCCGAAGGCAGCGCACGGCGGCGGGTGCTGGACCGCCTCGGCGATGCCGGCATCGGCCCCGAGCGAGTCGAAATGCTCAAACGCATGCTCCGGCCTGATTACATGCGGGCCTTCCATCGCATCGACATCAGTCTCGATACGGTTCCCTACAACGGCCACACGACCGGGCTCGATTCTCTCTGGATGGGTGTCCCGGTCGTCACACTCGTTGGCCAAACCATCGTCGGCCGGGCCGGGTTCTCTGAATTGAGCAACCTGGGATTGCCCGAATTGATTGCTCACACGCCAGAGCAATATGTTCAGATCGCGACGGCACTGGCCGGCGACCTGCCTCGCCTGGCCGAGCTGCGCGCGACATTGCGGCAACGCATGCAAGTTTCCCCGCTGATGGATGCCCCTCGCTTTGCCCGCGGCATCGAAGCGGCCTATCGATGCATGTGGCGAACCTGGTGCCAGAAGTAGAATCAGCACAATGAGTCAGTGGCAACAGATTTTGCAGCGAGCCCTCCAGCTTCACCAGGCCGGTAACGTCTCGGAGGCGCAGGCTCTTTACCGGCAGATTCTCGGCGGCGATCCCCGCAACGCCGTGGCGCTGCATCTTCTCGGGGTCATCGCGGCCCAGGGCGGCCGAAGCGACGAGGCCGTGCGGCTTATCACCCAGGCCATCGCCATCAAGCCGCAATTTCCCGAGGCTCTGGCCAACCTCGGCAATGCCCTGCGCGACCAGGGGAAACTGGACGAGGCCATCGCATCGTACCGCAAAGCCATCGCCATCAGCCCCGGACATGCCGGTGCGCATCTGAATCTCGGCACCGCTCTGCGCGACAAGGGACTGCTGGATGAAGCCATCGGCTGTTTGCAAAAGTCGATTGCGTTACGGCCGGATATTTCCGAAGCCCACAACAATCTCGGCAACGCTCTGCGCGACAAAGGCCAATTGGATCAGGCCATGGCGTCCTACCGCAAGGCCATCGAACTGAATCCGAAAAACAGCGATGCTTACAATAACCTGGGCGTTGTCTTGACCGACGTTCGACGATGGGATGATGCCATCGCCTCTCTGGCCACGGCAATGCAGCTCCAGCCCGGTCGCGCCGATGCCCACAGCAATCTTGGCAACGCCCTGCGCGGCAAGGGGCTATTCGATGAGGCGCTGGCCCAATGCCGAACGGCCGTCGATCTCGGGCCGGATTCTGCCATCTTTCAAAGCAATCTCGGCGACGTGCTCAAAGACACGGGCCAGTTGAACCAGGCCATCGCGTGCTGGCGGAAGGCCATTGCGTTGAATCCGCAATATGCCGATGCCCACTGCAAGTTGGGTATGGCGCTGCTTCAGGCGGGGGAACTTGCCGACGGCTGGAGCGAGTATGAATGGAGATGGAAGGCGTCGGATTTCAAGGAGCGGCGCGACTTTCCGTGGCCCCGGTGGAATCCATCGGATCCGGCCTGCCGGACGGTTCTTCTGACCATCGAGCAGGGGCAGGGGGACGTGATTCAGTTCATCCGCTATGCGCCGCTGGTTGCCCAGCGATGCCAGCGCGTGCTGCTTCAATGCCACCGGACACTCCTGCTTTTGTTGCAGGGAATTGGGGGCGTTAGTGAACTGATCCGCCAGGGTGAGCCGCTGCCCGCCTTTGATGCACATTGTCCGCTGATGAGCCTGCCGGGACTACTTGGCACGACGCTTGAGTCGATACCTGCACACGTTCCCTATATAAAGCCCGACCCCGTTCGCACCGCCGGATGGGCGGACAAGCTGTCGGCCGAGCGGCGTTGGAAGATCGGACTGGTTTGGGCCGGCAGTCCCAAACATGAAAACGACCGCAACCGGTCGATGGCTCTGACGGATTTCGCTCCGCTGGCTGGCATTCCTGATGTCGTCTTCCACAGTCTGCAAACCGGCGACGCAGCGGGGCAATCGGCGTCTCCACCGGCCGGCATGGAGCTGATCGATCACGCCGCCGACCTTCGCGATTTCGCCGATACCGCCGCGCTGATCGCCAATCTCGATCTGGTCATTTCCGTCGACACGGCGGTGGTCCACCTCGCCGGCGCGATGGCCAAGCCAGTCTGGACGCTGCTGGCGTTCAATCCCGATTGGCGCTGGCTCCTGAATCGCACCGACACGCCCTGGTATCCGACGATGCGGCTGTTTCGTCAACCGGCCATCGGCGATTGGCCGTCGGTCATGCGACAGGTGGCCCAAGCCCTCGGCCAACAAGCCGTCAAGCACGGCGGGTAATGTGACGATGAGCCCCGGAATTCATCTCCTGCACAAACCTGTCGGTCCAACGAGCTTTTCGCTCGTCAAGGCCTGCATGCAGCAGACGCATGCGGACACGACGCGACCCACGCGAAGTCTCTGCCACGGCGGCACGCTCGATCCATTCGCCAGCGGTCTGCTGCTGATTCTGGTGGCGCCGGCAACGCGGCTGTTCGATTATCTGCACGCGGTCCCCAAGGTCTACGAGGCCACCGTGCGGTGGGGTGTCGAAACCGACAACGGCGATCCAAACGGCCGAGTGACTCACAGCGGCGATCCCTCCGCCGTGGGCCGGCCGCAACTCGACGATGCCCTGGCGACATTCATCGGCTGGCACGACCAGATACCGCCGGCCACCAGTGCCAAGCGGATCGACGGCCAGCGCGCGTACGTCAGAGCCCACCGTGGGGAAGATGTTGTGATGCCGCCATCGCGAGTCTATCTCCACGAGGCGGTGTGGCTCGATCACGATCTGCCGCTGTGCAGCCGTTTGCGCATCGTCGTGCGCGGCGGATATTACATCCGGGCGCTGGCGCGCGACCTCGGCCGGCTTGTCGGCTGCGGGGCGCACCTGACAACATTGCATCGCACATCGATCGGCCCCTGGACCGATCCCGGCCCGGAACGAACGGTCGAGCTTCACGGCCGCGAGTTGCTTCCCTGGGCGGCGTCGAGGATTCTGACTGACCAGGACGTCGGCGATTTGCGTCAGGGTCGCACGATTCCCGCGGGCGAATTGCTTCCGCCCGACTGGCCGGTTCCCGCCGGATTCCCCGATCCGCAGCCGCCGGTCCGGGGTTTTCACCGCGGGCAATTGCGTTTTCTGCTGACTCCAGTAGACGGCTGGCTGCGATTGCTCAGCCCGCTGCGAGGCGGCCTGTAGGAGGCGCGGGACAGTGCATCCGAAATCTCAGATTTGAAATCTGCCCCGCTTGGCGGGGTCTGTTTGCCGCGGCGTATTTCATTTGAGCCCATTCTGGCCCTACAATACGAGCAATGTCGCAGCCGCCCACTTCTCCGCCGCCGGTATTGTCTTACGAGAGCCAAACACAATTGAAACTGGCGCGGGCGGCGTACCGCAAGATCAGCCGCGCCATCTCGGTTGCCAAGGGCGACGGCTGGAGCATAGGGATCTTCGGGGGCCTTACTTTCTTACTGGGGCTGGGAGACGGGTTGAGCATGCTCTTGGGGGTCGTGCTGGGGGCGATCGCCTGGACTGAGTTGCGCGGCGCGGCGAAGCTCCGCCAACTCCAGCCGCAGGCAACTCGACTATTGGGATACAATCAGCTTGCTCTTGGAGGTCTGCTGGTCGTATACGCGGCGTGCAAGATGTACGCCGCGGTTCACGGCCACGGTGCTCTTTCGCTGGACGCCGGCAGCGATCCAGATTTGCAGAAGATGGCCGCATCGCTGGACAAGTCGGTTCAGGACACTGTGAACCAGATCATGTTCGCAGTCTATGCCATGCTGCTTGTCGTTGGTTTGGGCAGCGCTTTGGGCATGTCGCGCTATTACTTTTCGCGCCAAAAACATATTGAAACGTACCTGACGGAAACGCCGGACTGGATCATTAACATGCAGAAGGCAGGCATGACGTTCTAGACGTTGTCCAAATCACTCGCTGTTTAGGCCGGCCCATGCAACTCCACGTGCTTCAAGACGAAAGGTTCTCCTGCCGCTCTTGCACGGACTGCTGTCGACGCTGGTACGTTGAATTGTTCGAAGGCGAAGAGGAGCATGTCGCAGCACTGCCCTGGCCGGCGGATGATCCGCTTCACGGCGTCAAGGGAGTATTCCACCACGGGGGCAAGGCATATCTGGCGCATCGACCCGACGGGGCGTGCGTGTTTCTGAACGAGGCCAACGGGCTGTGCCGCATCCATGAACAGTTTGGTGTGGAAGCCAAATGCCTGGCGTGCCGGATGTATCCGTTTCAGATCACGCCGACCTTCCGCGGCGAGGCCAGCATCAGCGCCCGTTACGACTGCCCAACGGTGCGGCGCAACGTCGGTGACCCGCACGCCGATGCCTTGCCGCTGCTGCGACGTTACACCGATAAGTTTCCGAATCCCCAGGGTTTTGATGATGCCACACGGTGCCATCTGAACCGCGAGCAGATTACCGCCGTCGCGGAATTTCTCGGCACGCTGATGGGTGGGTTCGCGCAAAACGATCAAAAGGCGATGTTCATCGTCTATCTGGCGGATGTTCTGTCGCTGACGGCCGCGGACCAAATCGACCGCTCCGCGCTGGCCGGCATCTTCGGATCCCTGAAATTGCAGATCGAATCCGCCGCGGCCGGACCCGTCACCCGGCCGGGACTTATTCATCGGCTGGCCTTTCGCACTTTATTGGCCCTTCACCTGCGTCGTGATGAGGACATTCTGGACCGGCGGGCCAGCCGCATCGGCCGCCTGTTGGCGATGGCGGTGTTCGTGCCGGGCTTCGGCAGTTTTCGCGGGTTGGGTTTGCATCATCCCGCCGGTCCGCTGCGCCGCTCGGGCCTTTTTAAGTCGTCGCCGCCGCCATCGACCGAGGCGTTCGCGTTGCTGTGGAGACTGGTGCGCAACAAACTCGACACGTTTTCGTTCATGGGCGGCGCCAATGGCCAGCGCGATTTCGTGACCGGCCTGCGCTCGCTGGCGCTGCTATACCCGCTGGTTCTCGCCGCCGCCCGCCATAGTGCCGCCTCACGCAACTCGCCGGCCATCGAAGCTCCCGACGTCAATTACGCCGTGGCCGCCATTGAACACAGTTTCGGCCGCACCGCCATCTTGTCGCAGGGCTTTGTGCGGACGATCGAGAAGCTGTTACTGGAACGCAAGTCCTTCATGAGGTTGGTGCGGACGATCTGAATATCTTGCCGCTTAACGGGTTGTACGTATCCATGCGGCAAGAACAATTATGCAGCACCGCTGATTGCAGCAGGCGGTTTTTGGTGTATATTCTAATCTTGCGTCAGATCAGGCCGTGCCTCGGGCACGTCATTCTCGGGCGCGCGTTTTCGCCAGGTTCCTGACGAGGCGGCCCGCTTGCATTTCGACGCACGAGTGTTCAATGGCCGTCACGGCCGGAGGATCTGCTACTATGTGGAATCGCCGTCACGTCGCGTTTGGGGTACTCAAGTCGTCTCGCGCTTCGAAACGGCCGGTCGGGCAAAAGGCAATTGCGGCCGCGGCGGGGGCGATGCTGGAGCGGCTGGAGTCGCGATGCCTGTTGTCGGGTGTGACGTTTTCGGCCGGAGTGTTGTCAGTTGTTGGAACCGCCGGCAACGACACGATCGCCCTGACAAGCGATGGGACAAACGTCGTCGTGACGATGAATGGGACGGCGTCGCAGGGGTTTGATCAATCGCAGATCACGGCCATCGATATCCAGGGGCTTGCGGGCAACGACATGATTACCGTGGGCCCCAACGTGCCCGCGGTGAGCGCGCAGGGCGGGGCGGGTGACGACACAATCATGGGCGGCAGCGGCAACGACACGCTCTGCGGCGGCGCGGGCAATGACAGCCTCTTTGGCGGACCAGGCGACGATTCGATGCGCGGCGGCCAGGGCAACGACACGTTGGCCGGCGGCGTGGGCAACGACAGTTTGTTCGGCGGCCAGGGATCGAATCTGCTTCGCGGCGCCAAGGGCGATGACTATCTCGCCGGCGGCGTTGGCCCGGACACGATGTATGGCGGCCCGGGCAACGACATGTTCCAGGTGCCCAATGCAACTTCGGATTATCTCAACGGCGGCGTCGGCACCAACGGCGCACAAGTGGCGGCGGGGAATCGCAATTCAATGAGCGACGTGCAGGACGTCGTCCAGGGTTGGCTTTCTTCGGACATGAGCGCGGCCGTGGTTGGACAATCACAGCCGGCGATTTTCCACGCGACGCTGCTGAGCCCACCGGCCGGGACAATTGTGCAGGTCCACCAGGTGGACGCCTCTGGAAACGAAATTGGCGAGTTGGTGCAGCTTGCCGATGACGGCAGCGCTGCCAATCAGGACGTGAAGGCCGGGGACGGGATCTACAGCGGGTCCAACGTGCTGAACTACGCATCGCCGGGGACGATTTACTATGACGTCCAGGTCACGGATGCGTCGTCGGGGGCGGTATTCAAGACCACGTCCATTTCGATAACAGTGGCGGCCGCACCGTCACAGGCTCAGGTGCAGACGGACACAACGGACGCGTCAAGTCAAACGGCGGTGGCGCAGAACGTGCTGGCCAGCGGTGGCAGTTCGCAGGCCGCTATTGCGGCCGTTCAGGCATCGCTGACCAGTGATAACAACGTGCAGCCGGGAAGCGTGCAGGTTTCGGACACGACGATCACGTGGAAGACGCTTGACGGCATTACCGAGGGCGTCGATACCGCCGAGCTGACCGACACGCTGTCGGTGGGCGTCGGTGCGCTGTCCTCGCCGGCGGCGCCGGGCGAATCAGCGCCGACGGTGGCGGTGACCGCGGCGGCGGGCCAGACCATGGCGCCGGCCGACGCGACGCCGGACCCGACCATGCAGGTACTGGTTCTTTCGCCGTTTGCCTCCTCGCTCTCGCAGTGGGATCCCAGTGCCGCGATCGAATCGCAGTTCGCCAATGCGGGATACACCGTCACCTACCACACCAATCAGAACGTGACGTTCAGCGACTTTACGAACCTTGGCCAGTATGACGCCATCGAACTGTACGGCCACGGCGACAAATTGCCGGGCGGCGGCGAAGGGTTCTACACGTCGATAGCACCGTCGGTGACTACTTCACTCACGAACATCTGGGCGATGTTGAACGAACAGATTGTGATCCTGAACGATTACTACGTCATCACGCCGTCGTACATCACGGCGTACGGCGGCCAAATGAACGGTACGATTGTCCTGGCCAACTGCTGCAACAGCGCCTACGACGACACTATGGCCAACGCGTTCGTGGACGACGGCGCCGCCGCCTACCTGGGCTATACACAGGTGGTCAAGGCGGGTTTCGCAGCCAATCATGCGATCAGCACCTGGACAACGCTGCTTCAGTCAACCAACAACACCGTGGGGGATATCCCGGGCATCAACGTCGATCACGACACTAATAACCCGCCGGCGTATTTTGTTGAGGAAGACGGGCCGGAAACCGCCACTCTGCCACAGGGTCTGCTTCTGAAGGAGAACGAACTGTACGTCCGCTACGACTGGCCGCAGGACCAGAGCGACCTGGACAGCAACACGACGTTCCTGGGCACGTCGGCGGGATACAACTATGACGGCGGCCCCTACCTGAATTGGAGCGGGGACGATACCAGCGCAGGCGGCCAGGAAATCACAACGGTGGACCTGTACGACTCATGGACGGCCCATGCTTGGTCCGGCACGACGACGGTGACGGCCGCTTCCGATTGGTACACGCCAGCCGGTGGCGACGGGCCGGCGTATCTGACCATCGCCCTGGAAAACCTCGACACGGGAAAGTTCAACGATGTGTTTACCAGGGTGATGTCGCCCGGCCAGGAGACGGACGGCGCCTATACGGTGCAGGCGACCATTACTATCCTGCTTGGGGGCAGCGATCCGAGCAACCCGACCGTGGGATTCAAGGTCGTGTGAAAACACAGCGGGCGCCGCGGCGAAGACGATTCTCGTCTCTGCCGCGGCGCCCTGCCTGCCAAGCCGACTGGCCGCAGACTCTCGTCTGTGGCTGTCAATGATATTGATAGAACAGCACGCGGAAGACCGCCGGCGCCACTGGCTGGCCGGGAGTCGCCGCCGCAGCGCCGCGGCCGGTGGCGCTGAGGGGAACCTGCGTGCCGGCCTGGTGGTTATCGGCAGCGCCGGAGATGTCGTAGCCGCGTCCCATGATGTCATCGCCGTTGAGACGGTGCGAGAGAACCCATTTCCCATCCTTGAAGAAGCCGCGATCGATGGTGGCGGGGGCGGCCGTGTTGTCGCTGGGGGCCTTGGGGGAAACGATGAAGGGGTAATTGCCGTTGGTGGCAAAGTAGTACACATCCGGTGCCGTATGGATGATCAGCACGAAGGGGTTGTTGAGGAAGGGAAGCAATAGCGCGGAACTGGCCGAAGGTGCGGCCGGGGTCGCAGCGTCCTGCGGTGGAGTGGCTCCGCCAGCGCCGCGCCCGGCTCGAGGTCCGCGTCCCGCGCGACCAGCAGCGCCGCCACCGCCGCGGCCTGCCGGTGGTGTGAAGTCGAAGACATAGTTGCCCATTTCGACCTTGCCCGGATTCTGCCCCGCCTGGAGCGTGATCAGCTTGATGTTGTCGGCGAGATTTGGTCCCTGTGCCTCGGCGATGGCGCCGCTGATGGAGTTAATGAAGCCGTCGGTGCGGGCAAACGGGCCGTCGGGAACGGAGTTCCTGGCTTCGTCGATTCCCATGACCGAGCAGCACAGGGCGTTGAGTTGCGTATAGGCGGTCCAGAAATTGTTCGCATCGGCATGCGTCTCGGGTGTCCACGCGGGGTTGCCGTTGCGGGCAAAGTCCTTCATGATCCCATCGAACGGCGTCAGGTAAATATCCGGCGCCAGGATATCGATGGCCGGCGCGCCGGCTCGCCAGATGTCATGCACCAGCGGTTGCGGGCCGCCGCTGGGATAGTCGCCCGGGCCGCGATCGCTCGGCTGCACCAGCCAGTTGTTGGCGTAGATCGGCAACGCCAGTTCCTTTTTGCCCTGCGCGCCCACGTAGCCCATGTATTGGGCATATTCCCACGCCTGGAAAATCTCGTCGGTGTGATTGTACAGCTCCATGTCGGCCGGCCGGACCGGCCGCTGCACGGTGTTGGCCGCTATCGGCTTTTCAGGGTTCTGGACGTTCTTTCCGAAGACTTCCTCCCACGTGCCGCTGGTCTTGTCACCGGCGGCGTCCCAGATCTTTTTCATCTCCGGGCGCAGGGTGTCCTTGTGTTGCTGAAGATAATCGGTCAACTGCCTGGGCACCGGCCCGTTGTAGGCGGCATTGGCGGCCGGTGAGAAATCACGCGTGCTGCCCAGCACGCCCACTTCGTTTTCCAACTGGATGGCTATGACGCGGTGAGTGGTGTCGACCTCGCGGATGTGGCGCATGACGGCGGCGAACGCGGCGGCGTCGGCATCTCGAGTGGCGTCGCCCAGCGTCGAGAGAACCTCCAGCGTGTTACCGTCCTTGTTCATGACGCGCGGGAATCGGGTCTGATCGGCCTTGACCCATGCCGGCTCATAGTGCGACATGCCGTTCTTCCAGCTTGCCATCCAGAGGAAGATGAGGCGCAGATCGCTGGCCTTGGCGGCTTCGATCTGATAGTCGACCATCCAGAAATCGAACTTGCCTTCCTGCGGCTCGATCAGATCCCAGGAGACTACGCTCAAAACCGTGTTGAGATTGCACTTGGCCAGGCGAGGGAAGGTCGCCTTCATCGTCTCGACGTCGGAGGAACTGGAATTGGCCAGTTCACCAGCCACGCAGATGAACGGATTGCCGTCCACGATCAGCTTGGTCATGCCGTTGCGCTGTTCCAGATGGGGAATGTCGGAACTTGCGGACATTTGGGCCCGCGTCTGGGCGGTGGCGCACAGGAGCGCGATCGCGCACGCCAACCTGATCCAAAATGGTCGTGTTGCCAGCCTCATGATTATCGCCTTTCTGCAAAGAGATGAGAGACATATCGGCCCGCCGTTCTGGCCCGTCGATTGCAATGGAGCGAAGACGAAAGGAGCCACCGATCCGCCTTCTGGCCCACCAATCACCGTGACAAACGTGGCAGCCGGCACTATATCCAAATCGCCTCGCCGTGCAAACCGTTTGTGATCCGGTTTGATGAGGCGGCGGAGGCGCAGCGTTGGCGACGTGAGACCAGCCCCTTCTGGAGTTTCATTCGCCAAGTTGCGTCTGATCAAACCTCGATTTCAACCGCGCGAGGATCGACTTGTGCATCTGCGAGACGCGGGATTCCGACAGATCCAGCGTGTGCCCGATCTCTTTCATGGTCAATTCCTCGTAATAGTAGAGGATCGTGACCAGCCGTTCGGCCGGCGAAAAGCCATTGACGAGCGTCTCACGAATCGCGTTCCGCAGCGCGATCCGCGACGGATCGCATTGCCGCTTGTCGGGCAGGGCGTCGGGCGCAATGTGGCTCGTCGGGTGTTCTTCGTCGCCACGGCCGCCGGACAGTGAACACGTGTTGGCTCGCCTGGCTTCACCGGCGTGCCGCATGTACGTGGCCAATGGAACGTGCAGATGATCCGCGATTTCCTGTGGCGTGGGATTCGCGCCCGTAGCCGCGCGGATGCGATCCGCGGCGGTTTCCATGTCGCGCATGGCTTTCCGCGTGGATCGGGAAATCGGATCGCGCCCACGCAGGCCGTCCAGGATGGCGCTGCGGATCTTCACCCGGCCGAAGGTTTGGAATTGGGATTGTGCCGGATCGAATTTATCGATGGCGTCCAGCAATCCCAGTGCGCCGTCGGCGATCAGATCGTCGACGTCGACCGACGACGGAAGCCGCCTGTGGACGCGGCGGGCTTCGCCGCGGAGCAGCTTCCAATAATGTTCGACCAGCACTTCCCGCAGTCGAGCCGACGGCCGGTGCCTATACCACTGCCAGATTCGATCCAGCCGTTTTCGTGGGTCCATGGTTCCTCCGCGTGTCCCAGACTCGCCGCGTACGGCGACGATGCACGTCGTGGCGTCATGCAAATTGCGAAGCACTTGCACCCATCGGCAGAAAATTGTCCACGACTTAAGCGGAATCCAAAGAAAAGCCGGTTCGCCGGCGGACGAAATGATTTCCGGACGGGGCGCACGGCAATTATCGCCCGGCGGTTCGGCGGCAATTGCGCGTTTCTTGCGAGCCGGCCGCCCGTGCTATTTCGCCTGCACCGTGCGAAGAAACCCGGCAACCGCCTCATTGAACAGCGCCGGCTGCTCCATCGGCGGCATGTGCCCGGCGCCGGCGATCACGGCCAAAATCGCGCCGGGGATCGCATCGCGCATCCCCTGGGCAACGGCGGGCGGCGTAATCGCGTCATGCTGGCCGACGACGACCAGGGTGGGCACGTCTATGTTGGGGAGGAACAGCGTCTGGTCAAGACGATCCCGCAGGGCACCCAGCGCGTATTCGATGGTCAGTGGATGACACTCACTGAGAATGTCGTTCAGCCGGTTCACGATATCAGGACGCTTCGATCGTGTGGCATCGCCAAGAAGCTTGGGCAACATCTGATCGGCGATCGCCTCCGCCCCGGCCGAGCGAACCAGCTCGATCGACTTGTTGCGTGCCACCCTGGCCTGATCGCTGTCGGCGTCAGCGCGGGTGTCGATGAGCATCAATCCCGCCATGTCCTTGCGATATTTCCGCGCAAAGGCCAGCGCGATATATCCGCCCATCGACAAGCCGCCCAGCACGCACGGCAACGCCCCAATCCCCACAAGCAAGTCATGCACCGTGTCCGCCATCGACTCAACCGTAAACCGCACCGGCGGTAGCGATTTGCCAAACCCCGGCAGATCGGGTGCGATCACCCGCGCCACCGCCGACAAGCCTTTGACCTGCTGATCCCAAATCCGGCTGTCCAGCGGATATCCATGCAAAAACACCACCGCCCGCCCGGTGCCTTGCTGCTGGTAATGAATCGTCGTCGAACCGATGGTCGCGGTTGGCATGGTGATCTCCGGTCAGTGATGCAACGTACCCGAAGCGATGCCATGTCGGCAATGCCGGCAGTTTCGGCGCTGTCGAAATGAAATTCGTATTTGGGCCTTAAGCTATCACTCGATGCCGCGTGAGGCTGATGCCCCTCGGCATGAGCAATTACCGGCATGTGTTACGCCATCGACAAACCGCGATCACGCAGGTACTCGAAGATTCCCGGAATTCGCCGTTGCTGGCCGCTTCCTCGATCGCTCTCTTCTATTTGCTTCGCTCGCTGGCCGTGTATCGCTCATCCCTTCGGCGGCTCCTTCGCCTTCAGCCACGGCATCATCTTGCGCAATCTTCGGCCGATCATTTCCATCGGGTGGGCGTTGTCGGCCTCGTAAAGACGCTTGAAGTTCTTCATGCCGCCTTCGTATTCGGCCCGCCATTCCTTGGCGAACTGGCCGCTGGTGATCTCGCCCAGGATGCGCTTCATTTCCGCCTTCACGGCCGGGGTGATGATCCGCGGGCCGCGCGTCAGGTCGCCATATTCGGCGGTGTTGCTGATCGAGTACCGCATGTAATCCAGCCCGCCCTGGTAGATCAGGTCGACGATCAGCTTCACCTCGTGGACGCACTCGAAGTACGCCATTTCCGGGGCATAGCCGGCCTCGGTGAGGGTTTCAAAACCGGCCTTGATCAGGGCGCTGAGGCCGCCGCACAGGACGGCCTGCTCGCCGAAGAGGTCGGTTTCGCATTCGTCCTTAAACGTGGTTTCGATGATGCCGCAGCGCGCGCCGCCGATTCCACGGGCCCACGCCAGGCCGATCTGGCGGGCGCTGCCGGTCGGATCCTGGTGTACGGCCAGCAAACATGGCACGCCGCCGCCTTTTTCGAATTCGCTTCGCACCAGGTGGCCGGGCCCCTTGGGGGCGATCATGATCACGTTCACATCTTTGGGCGGGACGATCGTCTTGAAATGGATATTGAAGCCGTGCGTGGCCCCCAGCGTCTGCCCGGCGCGGAGGTTGGCGCCGATGCTCTTGTTGTACACGGCCGGCTGAACCTCATCGGGGAGCGTCATGATGATCAGATCGGCGGCCTTGGTCGCCTGATCGGCCGGCATGGGTTGGAAACCATGCTCCACGGCCAGACGGTAGTTGCTGGTATTGGGGAGTTCCGACACGATGACTTTGATCCCGCTGTCGCGCAGGTTCAGTGAATGGGCATGGCCCTGCGACCCGTAGCCCAGCATGGCAACGGTCTTGCCTTTGAGGGCGTCCAACGGTGCATCCGCTTCGTAGATCAACTTCAAGTCCGCCATGGAAACTCCTTGTAAAACAAAGGGCGGAAATATAGTTCGCCCGTCCCCGGATGTCAAAACGGCCGGCCGTGCGGGGGGGCGGGTCAGGGTCGTGTTGCGATCGGCGGCCCTGTCTTTCCCTGCGGCCCCGTACTGAGGCGGGCGCGAAAAGAGGCCGTGTGGCGTGACGGATGCGACCCTTTTGCGTTTTTTGTCGCCTTGGTCCGAGGGCGCGACGGGCCGAACGCGAAAGTCATAGGGCGAGGGAATTTGCCGGTATGTTGCTGCTTTTCAAGCGGAGGGGGCGGTATGTCCGCCGCATAGCGCGGCGTCGGTGTGGAGTCAGAACTTCCATTCAAATTGTGCATACACCGCGCGATCGACTTCGGTCGAGGATGTTGCGTTAAACGACGATTCGAGATGATGGGGATCGAAGGCGTTTTGAATGCCGAGGCTGACTTGCATGCCGGGAGTGGGACTCCAGACGACGTTGAAGTCGCCGCGGATATAGGAGCCGGGAGCGGCGCCTGTCGCTTGAAGGACGTTTCCGTTTCCGATGTTCTCAACGTAATAGAGACCCGAATTGAACTGCAGATTGCGGGTGATGTCGTAGTACGAGCGAATTTGAGCCTGGTTGCGGGGAGTGGATTGCTCGATGGCCGATGCGTCCGGGGTCAGGTTGGGTTTGGTGTTCTGCACATACGCTTCAAGGAAGGCGTAAGACGCGGCGAGTCGCCACTTGTCGGTTGCCTGGAGGTTGGCGGATATCTCGGTTCCGTAGGTCTGGGCATTCTGGGCATTGGCGTAGGTGCTGTTGATCAGCGTCGATGGGCTCAGTGCCGGATCGACGGTTGTGCCGGTGCTTTCGAGGCCGATCAGGTTGTTGTATTTGTTCGCAAAGACAGTGAAATCGTACGAGAAGACCTTGGCAACCTGCTGTCGAAAGCCGACTTCGTAGGCCAGAAGGTCTTCATCGTCCGGGTGTTCGCTTGTCTTGTTCAAGAGACCAAATTGTCCGTTGCCCAGCGGAACGGGTATGCGCACGGAGTCATCCCATTCCAGAAGACTGGGGGTTCGCACCGCGCGGGAGACGGCGGCCCACACCGAGGTCGTCTGGCTCGGAGTCCAAAGTAATCTGCCGCTGGGCTGGATATCAAAGCCGGTGAATCCATTTTCCTCGAACTTGGAGCCGGCTATGAAATGCAGGCGGTCGGGCACGATGGTCAGGTCGTCCTGCACGAAAGCGCTCAGGAGATGCGTGTCGCGCGAGGTCGGATCAACAACGGGTTGAGCGAGTGACTGTGTGCCGACGACATCGGTTACCAGACGCGCTCCCATCCCGTACATCACTTCATTAACGCGTGCCAACTGAAAGCGTTGTTGAAAATCGATGTCAAACGTGTTGCCGTCGTAGGTCGCATACCCGTCCCGGAGGCTGACGTAATCGTAATACGTCTGCAGGGTGAAATCGGAGGTGTCCGAATCGGTATGGGTCCATCGCGCCAACAGGTCTTCCCCGCTGCGATAGTCGTGGCTATAGGCCGGAAGGATATGTCCCGTCACGAGTTGGTCTGAGGCAACCTGCTCGAATCCGTCGCCCTGCAACGTGAATGTGTCCTTGTTCGAGGAATAATGGTCAATGCGAAAGCCGCCACGGGTATCATCCCACTGCGACGCTTCGCCGGCCGGGTTGGGGGCGTAGTCAAACGCGGCGTAGGCACGGCCCATGCCATAGACGCGATAGTACGTGTTGTCGTCGATGCGGCCGCCATAACGGGCGGTCATGTCGCTGGAATCCTCGCCGACGCGCGATTCGATCAGCATTCCCTGCGTGTCCATGGCGCTCTTTGAGGTAATGTTGATCACGCCGTTGACGGCATTGGCTCCCCAGAGCGTGGCGCCGGGACCGCGGATCACCTCGATGCGATCGAGGTCGGCGACGGGATAGTCCACCGTATTCCAATAAACGCCGGAGAACAGGGGCGTATAGAGGCTCACGCCGTCCTGAAGAACAAGCAGCTTATCCGAGAAGAGGGCGCCAAACCCGCGCGAAGCGACGCTCCAGCCGGTGAACTGATTACCGCGCTGGACG
This sequence comes from uncultured Tepidisphaeraceae bacterium, assembly GCA_964420285.1. Lineage (GTDB taxonomy): Bacteria > Planctomycetota > Phycisphaerae > Tepidisphaerales > Tepidisphaeraceae > CAYQTE01. Next base: position 5,322 of record CAYQTE010000070.1, on the reverse strand, counting down.
AAGAGTCCCGGCGCCATGCGGAGCATCTCGGGAATTTCATTGAACCCGCTGCGCTGCATGTCGTCCTGCGTGATGACGGTAACGGATGCCGCGGCGTCGGCAGTTCTCTGCGGGGTCTTGTTGACGCTGGTGACCTGCAGGTTCATGAGGTCTTCCAGGCTCATCGACGTCAAATCATTCGACGGGGACGATGTGGCCCCCGCAGTGGCAGGCGGGGAGCTGATCGAGTCAGACGGTAACACAACGGGTGAACTCGGGGGCGGAGCAGCGGATGAGGGCTCGGTCGCGGCCGTTTGCGCATTGGAAGCCAATGCACTGGCCAAGAGCAGACATCCAAAAACGCCGACGGTCAGTTGTGCACGCTTCATCTGGTCTGCTCCGATCTCGCCACTTATCCGGCTTATGCCGGCGAAGAGGTGTGGTGCTCCAGAAATCGGCGTGCAGGCGTGTCGATATGAGCAAATGGGGAGCTTAATTCCGCGACCGCGTTATCAGACGTGGCCGAAGATAGAAGACGTAAATGCTCAAGATCGCTCAAGCCGGCGTTTGGCTCCTCATGGAAACTTGCCAAGCGATATGTGCTGATCCTTCTCCGCGGTTAGCGTGAGGGTCTTGCGCTCCGTGCCCAGTTCGATCTCAATCGCGCACGATGCGGGAAGATAGAGCGTGCAAGAGGATGTCACGCGGGCAACGAGACGGCCGCCCTGGCGGAAAAATGCAACAGCGCCTTCGGGGACGTCGACGCGCAAGCTCACCCGGCTGGCGTAAAACGCGGTGCGGTCGATTGCGGGGATGGAATGATCGGCGGGATTCCAGACCATCGGGAAAAAGGTATCGGCCGGAATGCTCGATGCCGCCAGGATGGGATGATCCTTATCAGCGCGGGAGGCGTTGTCGACGAACCATGTCTGGTTGAATTCACCTGGCTCGGCGGCGCCCATGAAGCGCCACTGCGTACCGTCCCAGACTTCGACCCAGGTGTGGTTGCCGGCGTTATTGCCGTTGGCGTCGCCCTGGCGGATGGCCCACTGGGGCGTGCCGGTCAGCCGCGCAGGAACGCCCACGCTCCGGCAGGTATCGATCAGGAGAATCGAGAGCCCGGTACACGAAGCATAACCCGCCGCGATCGACTCCGACGGCGACTGGTTGGCTTGCGGCCGCAACGTGGCGCTGTATTTGACCTTGAGCTGGTCGTAGATGGTGCGATTGAGAATCTGTGCGGCGTCCCCGGCCGAACGGGCGTTTTCGACGGCCGGCGTGAATCGGCGGGCAAAATTGCTCCGCCAATCCCCGATGGTCTCATCCACGCTGGTGCAGGGAAGGACGAATTCGTTAAACAACTCGATGGGGATGTCGCGCGCCCAGGCGGACTTGTCACGTGCCGCCAGCGCAAGGCTCGCCTGCCGGCGGAGGAAATCGGGCGTGGCTATTTGGCTGTCGCCGGCGCGCAAAGATTTGGCCAGCACGGCGATGGCGTCGTCCAATGCGGCCTCGGGGGCGATGGTCGTTCTGGCTGGGGCGGTGGCCGGGGCGGTCGCGGGAGTATCGAGCTTGACCTTGATTTCTGCGGAAAAGACCGCATGGGGGTCGCCGCGCTCGGCCAGCGTTTGCTGCAGCGTGGCGATCGTCCGCGGCGCAAGACCGGAGAAGATATCCCGGCCCTGCCAACGAACAGTCACGGGCTTGTCGAGGTCGAACATCTGGTCGTTGAGGCGAATCAGCAGTTCGGCGACATCCTGGGCGTTCTCGATGGTAATAACCTGCCCGCCCAAATCCTCGCGCCGGGCCGACACCAGGGCGTTCTTCTTCGCACTGCCGGCAGGAACCGCCAGCCAATAAAATCGGTCATGCGTAGTGGACGAGGACTGCTTCCACACCACGCGCGTCGGGAGCGGATTGCGGGTGTACTTGAGCATCCACGGGACAGCTTCGGCGTCTTCGCCGTTCATCCAATGCTCGCGGCCTTCATGGAGTTTGACGAAGTGAACGTACCCGTCCTTATCGGCGTTCTGCAGGTCGTCGAGCTTCTTACCCCACTCTTTGGCAACGTCGTTGCGGTTGTAGGCGGAATCCAGGGCACCGACATGAATCGTGAACGGCAGATTCCGCAGCCCCAGGGGCGAGGCGTCATTCGGATGGCCGGCCATCATTGCGGCCGCGGCGAATCGATCCGCCATCCGCGGTGCAAGCTGGTAAACCCCGTCGCCACCGGCGGAGTAGCCCATCAGATAGACGCGATCGGGATCGACTTCGCCTGCCGCCACCAGCGCCCGAATCAGTTTGTCGAAGAGCACATCGATATGCGGTTCGTGCCAGAGATTCCATGTATTGGTTGGAGCACGCGGCGCGACGAAAAGGCCTTCCTTGGCCGTGTAGAGTGTTATCTGGTTTTGCCATTGCTGATCGTTGACCTCCGGCGCCGCGTTGCCGCCGCCGTGCATGGAGATGAACAGTGCATGTCCGTTGGCGGGCTTTTCGCCGAAGGACGCCGTGAGGTATTTGAGCGTCAGATCATTCCAGGTGATCGCCTTGTCCGCCAGTTGCTGCTTCATTGCGGCATTGGTCTGCCGCGCATCGTCCGCGATGAGCAGTTGGGCGTCGGCGGCGGCCTGTTCCCTGGTCAACGGCTTGCCGGCAAACGGCAAGTCCGCAAGCTGGCCGCGGCTCTGCTCGGGCAGGGCGAGCCAGGCGGGCAAATCGGCAGGAGCCGAATCAGCCGCGCGCAACAACGAACCGGAACCCCCCAGCATCAGCAGTGCGGCCATTATCGCCGGGACGTGCTTTGGTGTCATGGCCTTTCTCCAGAAGGGGCGATCAGATGAACCGAGGGGGACGCAACTCTTCAGCCATTCCCACATGGTGAAAAGCCCTCACGGCCGGGTGGTCGGGAAGAGGATGTCATCGCTGTTCTGGACCGCGAATGGGTTGCCGGACGGCACCGTGGCGTGAAGGCCGGAGAGGTCGATTTCGTGGGCTTTTTGGATGGTCATGGGAGTCTGGGCGGCGATGGTGCAATCTTGCCAGTGGATATCCTGAAGCTGGGTGGTGTCGATGCCGACGAGTTTGCCGAGTTGTTTGGCGGTTCCCGAGACGTTGATGAGTTGAACCTCGCGCACGCGGGTGAGCGCGGCGGCGGGGGCTTCGCGTTCCTGGCCGGTCAGCCAGTTCATGTCGAATTCGAAGGCGTCTCGCACGTCCTGGAGCTGGCAATCGCGGAAGACGATGTCCTGGATCGTGCCGCCGCGCGAAGACATGGATTTAACGCGGACCGCCTGGCCGGTGCTGTCGAATCGGCATCGCTCGACGAGGACATGGCGGACGGAACCAGTGACTTCCGACCCGATGGCGATGCCTTCACCCGAGCCGATAGTGCAACTGGTGATGGTGACATACTCGGTGGGCCGGTTGACGCGGCGGCCATCGGTGTCCTTGCCGCTCTTGAGGCAGATGTCGTCATCGTTGCAGTCGATGGCGCAGTGGGAGATGGCGACGTGGCTGGAGGAGTCGACGACGATGCCATCGGAACTGGGGATGGGGACGATGGTGCGAATGGTGATGCCATCGATGGCGACGTCCTGGCAATAAAGGATGTGCAGACACCAACTGGCCGGCCGCATCAAATGCACATCGCTGACGCGAATGTTGCTGGAGTTGGAGAAGCAGATGAGGCGGGGCCGGCCGGTGCTGGCGGCGGAGGCTGCGGAGGCGGGGCGAGTGGCCGCTGCGGTGGTGGCGCCGCGCGCCAGAGGATTGGCTGACGGTAGGGTGGTGGCGCGGCCAGATGCCAGAGGGCTGGCGCCGGCGGCGCGACCCGCGGCAAGCAGGCCACGGCCGGCCGGCGCAGTTGCCGGTGCGCCACGGCCGCGTGCTGCGGGGACGGTTGTCGAATTGGCGGTGGCGCGAGCGCCGGGCGCGGCGCGCTGCATCCAGAGGTCGCCGGAGCCGTCGATGGTGCCGTCACCACTGAGTGAGGCATTCTGGACGCTATCCCAATTGAGCAGGGCTGCGGCATAGGGGCGTTCGACGCCCTCGAAACGCGTTTGCACCTGGGGATAATCCGCCTGGTTGGCAGTGCCTTTGAGAATGCTGTTGGATTCGAGATAAAGGCTGACATCCTTCTTGAAGAAGAGCGATCCGGTCATGAACGTGCCGGCGGGGATGACGACGGTGCCGCCGCCGTCGGCAGAGATGCGGTCGATAAGTGTTTGAAAAATCTTGGTGTTGAGTGTCTTGCCGTCCCCGACGGCGCCGAAATCGGTGACGGTGTAGCGTCGCGCCGAATCCGCCAAAGCCCCCGAGCCGCAGAGCAGCCACAGGGCGATTGCCGTCCAGCAGTACGCTTGTCGGTATGACATGGGATGAACCTCGGTAAAGTCAAACCAGCACCGGCGCGGGTGGAAAAAAGAGCGATAACCTGTGGCCGGCGGGCCGATTGTAGCGTGCGGGTGGTTACAATGGAAAGACAAAATGGGCTTGCGGCAGAGATATCACGACAGGCGATTGAGGCGTGATAATCCCGTTAACGGGTATTTTGGGCAAATTGGCAAGAATTTTTGTTGGTGGCCGGGAATAAATCGGCGCGGGCTGAGTCATCGGGTATAGGTTTTGAGCGAGAACCGCAACAGCAACGGGACGGCGTCGCATCGCTTCGAAGCGCTGGTGATGCCGCACGTGAATGCGGCCTACAATCTGGCGAGATGGCTGTTGCATGATAGCGCTGATGCCGAGGATGTGGTGCAGGAAGCGTGTTTGCGGGCGTTTTCGGCGATGGGCAGCTTTAGCGGGGGGGATGCACGGGCGTGGCTGCTGAAAATTGTCCGCAATGCGTGTTTTACATGGATGCGGAAGAAGGGCCGCTGGACGGCCGGGGGGGATGACAAGCTGGAGGAAATTCCGGCCGGCACCGAGGATCCGGATGCCGAGATGCTTCGCAGTGCCAATGTTGAATCGGTGCGAGCGGCGATCGAACGGCTGCCGGACGATTTTCGGGAGTTGATCGTTTTGCGAGAGATGGAAGGAATTTCATATAAGGATCTGGCGGAGATGACCGGCGTGCCGATCGGCACGATCATGTCGCGGCTGTCGCGAGCCCGGGAGCGACTGGCGCGTGATTTGGCGGCCTCGGGAAATGGTGAAAAGACGTGACGCACGAACAAGCGATCGAGAACCTGAATCGGCTGCTCGACGGCGAACTGGACGAATCGCTGCGCCATGAGGTCGAGGAGCACGCCGCGGCATGTCCGAGTTGCATGGCCCTGCGCCGTGCGCGAGAGGCGCTGTCCGAAGCGCTGGGACATTCGTCCCTTCATTTCCGCGCTCCCG
>CAYQTE010000069.1:0-25013 GCA_964420285.1 uncultured Tepidisphaeraceae bacterium | reverse complement strand
GCGATACTGGCCGATCGGGGCGATTGCGGATAGATTGCCATCGGTTTATTCAGGAGTGTCATGCCGTTGACCAATGAATTTCCCGCTCGTGGTTGTGTGCTGGAGGCCGCGGATGGGCATGTTGTGTTTGCGCCCGGCGGGTTCCGATACCAGTTGCAGCTTGCGACCAGCGGGCGTTACGGCGGGCCGATGCGCGTGCCGGTGAATGGGCTGATCCGCGGCGTGGCGCGGCAGATTTGGACGATACCGGCCGGGGGGAATTTCATCGCGCCGATCTTCGGCACGCCGCGGACAGTGCAGGGTCGTGTGAAATACGTCAGCGACAGCGAGATCGTGGTTCAGGCGGGCGTGCCCATCACTCTGCAGATGCCGCAAAGCGATGAAGCCATCGATCTGACCAACGGGCCGCTGGCGGTGGGAGTTATGGTGAACGCGATGGTCATGCCGGGGGTGGAATTCCGGTGGATCGAGGCGCCCGCCGCCGGGGCCGTCGCGGCGGCCGGGGCGGCGGTGTAGCGGGTTTCTCTTTTTCGGGCTTCTCGTGGAAACGATGGCCAACACCGCGATCCGGCCGCGTACACAGGCAGCGGCCGAACCGTTGGCACTGCTTCTGTGGGTGGGGATCAATTCGCTGAGCCTGTTTCTGTCGGCCAGCCGGTGGAACCTCTGGCCGGGCGCGCCCAAGCCGTTGGAATCGACGGCCGCTTGGCAGCTACTGGTTGTGGATGCGATATCGTTGGCCGTGTTCTGCCCGCTGCTGTTGTCGAACGGCCGGCGAGCGGTTCTGATCGCGTTGAGCACAGCGCCATTTCTGGAGATCGCGGGATTCCTGGCGGGCGTCAGTATGCGGCATCTTGCGGCGGCGTATGCGGTTCTGGCGATCTGGCTGGCAACGCTGTTCGTGTGGCAGAACGCAATGCCCGGCCGGCGCGGACGGATGCTGGTGGTCGCGGCGGCCGGCGTGTGGACGATCGGGCCGGCGCTGCTGGGGTATCTGCACGAAGAATTTTTTCTGGCGGGAGTCGCCACATCGGGCGGACGTCTAATCGCTTGGTCCGTGTTATCGATGCTGGTATCGCCGCTGGACGGGGAAGCGCCCAACATCTTTGCCATCACGATGTTGGGGAGTTTTCTGATCGCCGGGGCGGCGCTGGCGTGGGTGGGATATCGCCGGCGGCGGGGGCATGGCGAAGCGGTCGGAACTGTCGTCGGCTAGAGAATCCTGCTGCGAATTCGCATCAGGTTTCACACAGGTTGTCCACATTCCTTGTTGATATTTGACGGAATAGGCCCCGCAAACCGGCTCAAAACCGCCTGTCGGCTGCGCGCGCGACAATACTTCACTTTTTTTTGCGGACTGGGCGGAATTTTGCTTGACGTGGCGCGAGTCGAAGATACCATGCCCCTATAAATGTGGTGCCAGCCCTAAAAGAGAAAATGTGTTTGAGATGAAATGGCAGATGACCTGCTTAAGACTCTTTCCGGCGATTACGAGGTCGTGGTCGACCAAAAGGAGCGATTGCAGATACCCGCCCCATTTCGTCGTGCCATCGCGGCCACGGGTAGCGAGCGGGTTTACGGCTACGGCGGAGTCAACGGGCAATACTGGCTGTTCCCGGAGAAGCCGTACAACGAACTGGCCAAGAAGAACGGTCCGGCAAAGCTGGCACGGACGATTGAGGAGAACGAGGCCGCCGTCGCTTGTTTTGGTGCGACCAAGTTGCTGTGCCTCGACAAGCAGGGACGAATCAGCATTTCGCAGGCTACGCGGAATGATTATGACTTGAACACAGAGATCGTGATGGTCGGCGTTGATGACCATATCGAGTTGTACGACAAGTTGAGATGGAAGAAGAGAACGGATCTGGGAATTCACGAAGCTCGCAGAATACGCGAGGAACTGGAAGCAAAACGTGCGGCCGGTAAGGCATCGGGAACCATTTCGCCGCCGGCTCAAGTTGGATCTGAAGGAGCAAAGAGCGCTGGTGCTTAGGCGAATGGCCCCACCGGAAGACTGTTGAAGTTGCAGGTGGGACAGAGATTGGGCGGAATGCCGCCGCAACGAACGGGAAGGACCGCGTCGTTCGTGATGGGTTTTGCAAATACGGACTTGGCCAACGCGGGCGAAGCCCCGTTGTGCGACCGGACAGGAGGTCTCACGTCGCATGCCAGCCATGATTTCCGCGAGAAAGGATGCTCGCGGGATATGGGCTGAGCGAGCCGGTGTTGCATCGCCAGGGAAGGGCGATGCTTCACTGCCTGCAAGGGCCTGTGATGTCAGCGGCCAGCGACAGGGCTGTCGCCTGGCCACGAGGACAGTATGTACGGCTGCACCGGCCGCGGTTTGGCTGAACGGAGTCTTGCCAAACCGCGACCGGCAGTTTCTACCGGGATGATCGAACCGCAAATTCGATCTTCCCTTTTGAGATAGTGCCGTGGCCCGGCGCTGAGGCCACCGGGCACATGCATTGGGCGTTGTGCCGAAGCGAACGTTGCGAGCCGCATCGGAATCAGCGCGGTATGGCAAGGAAGACCCTGCATGAAGGATCGGGATATCTGCTCCGCAGGCAGAGAAGCCAGCAAGGAGGATAAGGCGCTTCCTTGTCGTACCGATATTTTTGGCCCAAGACTGTATCGACACAGTCGCGGCCATTGCTCCTGAAAAGACGCGGTGCGGGCCATCGTCCGCCCATGCCGCCGATATTATCGCTTCCCGGCAACATCCGGGCCGAGTTCCCGCATCCATGCGCCACCGCGTTTCCATCCGAACAAACTCCTAACGTTGGGCAGTATCGCACACTCCGCCCGGAATTGCAACTATCATTTTTCGGCCGTACCCTCGTCGGCTATGTCCATTTTCCAGCCCTCCGATTCCGGGTGTGCAACCGCGCCCAAGCCAGGAAACCCTCACCCCAACCCTCTTCCTGAGTACCGGGCGAGGTGGAAAGAGAGGGCCGCCGATTGAGTCACGCAACATCCGATTCCGGCCACCAGCCAGTCCTGCTGAAGGAAGTGCTCGAGCTGCTCGACCCATTGCCCGGGCAGATTATCGTCGATTGCACGGTTGGCCGCGGCGGCCACTCGATGGCCATCGCCGGCCGGATCGCGCCGGGGGGGATATTGATCGGCCTGGATGCTGATCCGCGAAACCTCGAATTCGCCCATAAGCGTCTGAACGGGGCGGACAAGCCCGATTGTGCCATCCGGCTTTTCCATGCTAATTTCAACCAACTTGACGAAGTGCTCGATGAGGCGCAAATTCCGCTTGTCGATGCCATTCTGGCAGACTTGGGGGTCAGCACCAATCAACTCTTCGATCCAACGTATGGATTGAGCTTCGACACGGACATGCCTCTGGACATGCGACTCGATCCGGGAATCGAGAAATCGGCGGCCGATCTGGTTAATCATCTCCCCGAGGCCGAGTTGGCCAACGTCCTATATGAAATGGCGCAGGAACGTTACAGCAGGCAAATTGCACGAAAAATTGTCGAAGCAAGGCGCCTCGTGCCGATCCAATCAACGGGGCGTCTGGCCGAGCTGGTTCGTGACGCGATCCCGCGCAAAAAAGGACCGCCGCCTCGAATCGATCCAGCAACCAGAACGTTCCTGGCCCTGCGGCTGGCCGTGAATCGAGAGCCGGCCAATCTGGCCCGTCTGTTGGACAGGGCGCCCCGGCGGCTCAAGAGCGGCGGGCGTCTGGCGGTGATCAGTTTTCAGTCCACCGAGGACCGCCTGGTCAAGCAGGCCATGCGGCGGCTGGACGAAAGCGGTGGATTTGACCGCCCGATCAAGCCGCGGACGCCTTCGGACGGCGAAGTTGCCAATAACCCGCGATCGCGCTCGGCGCGTTTGCGGATGATCCGGAAGAGGTTGCCATGACGCGCGAAGCGAAAATCAGTTTGCTGGTCGGTTTGTGTTTTCTCATTGTCATGGGAATCCTGTTGTCCGACGCATACCGCACCAAAGACCAGCCCCCCGCCGCCGATCTGGCCATAGCCGGAAGAACCGCCCGCGCGGGAATCAGCACGCCCGGTTCGAGCCATCCGCCGGTCAGCTTTGTCCAGCCCCTGGAGGCGCCGCCACGACAGACCGTGCCGGTTCACGAGGATCTCATCCCACCGCATTTGCCCGTAACATTGAGCGACTCACATGCGGGCACCGGGTTTGCCCAGCCAGCGCCGCAACCCGGCCCCCAAGGCACTGTGACGTTGGATGTAACGCCCGGACCCGGAACGAGCCAGTCGTCGGATAGCGCGCTGGCCCAGGTCGCCCGTCAGCTTGGCCAGCCGCTGGTGGCCGTTGGAGCTGACGGCCGGCCGATCGAAACCGACCCCGGCGTGATTCTCACGCAGTCGCCGCCGCCGCACCCGCAACAAACCTCAACAGGCGGCGCGGCTGACCATTCGCAAACGCCGCCAACTCCCGTCGTAGCCGCCAATCGCACGTATGTCGCCCAGAACGGTGACAGCGTCTCGAAGATGGCCGCCCATTTCTTCGGAACCAGCACCAAGACCACTCGCAACCTGATTATCCAGGCCAATCCGACCCTGCAACAAAACCCCGATCGAGTCGTCGCCGGGGAAACCTATATCATCCCCGCCGCCCCCACGGCACCGGCTCCCTCGACGCCGGCCACTCCAGCCGCGCCGGCGGTCGTCCCGGCCGTGGCTCCCCGCTCCGCCGCCCCGGCCACACCCCCAACTTCCGTAGCAGACACGCATTACACGGTTCAGCCCGGCGACAATCTGTGGAAGATCGCCCGCGACCAACTTGGCGATCCGCATCAGGTTGACGCCATCAAGCAACTGAACATTGACGTTCTCCGCGGCGACGACCATGAAACCGTCGTGCCGGGCATGAAACTGACGCTGCCGTCCCGCGCCGTCGCCGCCGCCAGGTAGTGATCCCGACCAAAAGGCCGCCATGCTTAAGATTCTGCTCTGTCTTGTGACTGCAACCGCCGTGGCCGTTGCACTGTTGCAACTGCGTCAGCAGCGGCTGGATCTTTCGTACCAGAACAACCGGTTGCACAACGAAATCCAGACCGAGCAGGCCCGGTTGTGGAATCAGCAGATTCAGATCGCCGTCTCGACGGCCCCCAACGCGATGCAGCAGGTCATCGCCCAGCAGGACATTCACTTCGTCGCCCCCGCAACGCCGCCGGACCATCTTCACAGTTGGACCGAGATGCCCAAACCATCCGAGAGCACCGCGACGGCGGAATAGAGACGGGTAATTTCTGTTTGCGCCGCAGTTTTCTAGCCGATGAATTATCGGACGCCGCACGTCGGCGCTGGCAATCATGTTCTCCACCATCCGGGCCGGGTTCATCTTCTCTCTGCTGACATGCCTGTGCGCGGCTCTAATCGGCCGGGTTGCGTGGCTCCAGACCGCCGGGCGTCAGAACATCCTCGCCCGCGCCGATCGACAGGAACAGGAATCGCAGGTTCTTCCCGCCCGCCGCGGCACGATCTTCGACGCCAACGGCATCCTCATGGCCGGAACCATCCAGACCTCCACACTTTTCATCGACGCCCGTTTCATGTTCGATCATTACCAGTCCGAAGGGCGAAGCCTGGTGGACATGGACAAGGCGATCGCCGGGCTTGCCGCGGTTGTGGACAAGCGGCCGTTTGAGATCGCCAAGGTGCTCGGCGACAACCCCAACGCCCGGTTCGTCAAGATCGCCGAGAATCTGGACGACAATCAGACCGCCGCCATCGGCAAGCTCAATATCCCCGGCGCCGGCATTTCCCACGATTACGCCCGCTACTATCCGCTGGGCGCCATGGCCGCTCACATCCTCGGCGGCGTTGGGACCAACGGCATCGGCCTTGATGGACTGGAACTCAAATTCAACAACGTTCTGGCGGGCAGGGCCGGTTATGAGGTGATGACCAAGGACGGCCATCGCCGCGCCATCGGCGCCGACGAGCAGGATTATGCCCCGCCGCGCCATGGACAGAACCTGGTCCTGACCATCGACACCAACATTCAGTTGATCGCCGAGCAGGAACTGGCCGATTCGTGCCAGGAATTCCAGGCCCATCGCGGCGAGGTGGTCGTGATGGACCCGCGCACCGGCGCCGTCCTGGCCCTGGCCAATTACCCGACATTCAATCCGCAAAACCCCGAGGATTCAGCGCCCCCCACGACCCGCCCGGCCCATGCCACAAACGACGCCGACGACAACAACCCCGACCCGCGCCGCAACAGTTGCCTGGTCAGCCCCTTCGAGCCGGGTTCCATTTTCAAACCCTTCATCGCCGGTCCCGCGTTCGCATGGAATGTCACCAACCCCCTGGAAATCTGGCCGATCCCCGGCGGCGTCTATACAACGCCGTACGGCCGTAAAGTGACCGACGTTCACGCCTACGGACCGTTGCCCACGTGGGACGTGTTGGTCAAATCGAGCAACATCGGCATGTCGCTGCTGGGCGAGAGGCTCGGCAACGCCCGGCTGTATCGCGCCATCACCAGTTTTGCCTTCGGCCGGCCCACAGGCATCGAACTACCCGGCGAAAGCACGGGGCTGCTCAATCCGCTGGCGAAGTGGACCAAATACAGCACCGAATCGGTGTCGCAGGGCTACGAGGTCATGGTCACGCCACTGCAACTGGCGAGGGCCATGTGCGCGTACGCCAACGGCGGCCACCTGATCCAGCCGCATCTCATCAAGGGCGTGCTCGATGCCGACGGCAACCTGATCGCCAGAACGCCGACCCCCGATCTGTCAACCCTGCCACAGATCGTGGACACGCATACCGTTGAAGTCATGCGGCGCATTCTGTGCGACGTCCCGATCCGCGGTACCGCCGCCGGCACGCGCAGCGATACCTGGAACATCTTCGGAAAAACCGGCACCGCTCACATCAGCCTCGGCAAGGCCGGCTACAGCGAGACGCGATTCAATTCCAGCTTCATCTGCGGCGGCCCGGCCGAAAACCCGCAACTGGTCATCGCCTTCATCATCCACGATCCCAACCGGAACATCGCCCACTACGGCGGCGCCGTGGCCGGCCCCGGCGCGATGCATCTGATGGAGCGGGCGCTGTCCTACATGCAAGTCCCCCCGTCGCCCGATCTCCCGCCCCCGCCGCCGGAGGTTGCAAAACTGCTTTGGGAATACAATCCCAAGCTGTACGAACCGAAAAAAGCCGCGGCGGCGCAAAGTGTCTCGAGGGCGGGCTCGCCGGACGAGATCGCGATCACGCACGATTGAACTGGTCTGACCGTCCGCTTATTGTTCACCCACAGAAATGGCGCCGCCTTCTTTACTTCAAGACGTAACCGGTTTTCGCGGCGAGAAGATTGTCGAGCTTTGCCTGACCGACCATTCGACTTTTCCAGCGCCACTCTTTCGACCGGGATTTCTTGGCGACAAATGGCCGGCGGTCGACTTTTACGTCGAACTCAACGGCGTTCGTGGCAAGCGGCCCTATTTCCTGGTCCAGTGCAAGACAACTTCGGCAAGACTGACCCCCAATGCGACAAGTCTCAGGATTTCGTCAACGCGGAACGATATCTTGCGGCTGCTGCAGATACCCGGGCCAACCTATCTTCTCGGAGTCCATGAGCCGTCGCGCCGGGTTTTCGTCAAATCCGTGCATGCCGGTATCGCCGTCAAGGCTATCACGCGGATACAATTGGCGCACGAACTTACGGCCGCCAACCTGCGGAGATTGTACGATGAGGTCCGTAATTTCTGGCGAATGACTGAATATAAACCCTACGAGTCGGTGTTCGCATGAGCAACCAAAATTCCCGATCGCAATCAAATCTGGTTGGCCGCCGAGCCGAGCTTCTGGCGGAATTGTTCTTCCAGGAGCTCAACCCCCTCTTCCTCTCGCGGCCGACAAGAGACTGCGGATATGATCTTCTTGTCGGTTTCAACAACGAGAACGCTGGAATCAATACATTCGCGGTCGAAGTAAGAGCCACGGCACAGCCGTTGGAATCGTACTATCCGATTCGACGCAGCGTCTTCAACCGGATGGCCCATTCGAATGTGCCCGGCCTGCTGCTCGTTGCAGACGTAAAGCGAAACCGACTCTATTACGCGTGGTTGCGGGCGAGCGAAATGACGGGCCGAGGCGATACAATCGCGATCCCCGTTGTCGAGATAAATCAGAGGACGCGAGAGAAGCTGAAAAAGCAATTTGAAGCCGCCAACAGCGGTGTGGCGGCCGTGGGGTAATCCGCTCACCGCTGAAAATAATCCCGCACCAGATCGCGATATTCCTCGGGGATAGCGCCATCGTCGGCGGCTTGGAGAGCTGCATCGCGGGCGCTGGACCAGTTGGCGGAATTCCATGGCGCCGTATCCGAATGGCCCGGAGTTGTGCTCGACGCGCCGCCGGTGTCGATATCACCGTGCTGGTGATTGGAATTTGCCGGGCCGCCGCCGGCCGATGTGCCGTAGCCTTGCGGTGATCCGGCGGACGCGACGCCGGCTTGCGATGGCGGTGGGCCGGAGGATGTTGGCGTGCGGCCAATACCGGTGCGGCCGGACCCGGCCGCGGCTGATCCGCCCGTGTCATGTGCCGACGGCCCCCACGACATCGCTTGCGATGATGATGGGTCCGGCGCATCCTGGCCGGTGAAATTCTGCGACCGCGTTTCGATCTCCGGCCGCTGCGGGTTCGACATGGACACGTGGGAATTCAATCCCGCTATGGTGCTGACTGATGGAGAGAGATTCGCGCTCGCTTGAGCACCGGTCAGGCTCGATCGCGGATCGGTCGTTGCCAGCATAAGGCTGACAACCAGCGACAGCGCCATCGCCAATCCGATCCCGCCCCATGACCGCGCGCCCATCCGATGCAACGCAAGCTGTGCCGGGGTTATCTCCCGGCAACGAACGTCAGCCGTCGCAGCCAGTGCGGCGTGCCACGCCGGATCGGCAGTTCTGTATCGGTCGCTCAATAACACGCTGCTGAGCAGTTCGTGCAAATCAAGTCGCCGATCGATTTCCATCGCGACCTGCACCAGCGTCGGCCGGCGGCGCCAGGCGACTATCAGACCGATTCCGATCGCCAGAAGCCATGCCGCCAGAACCGCCTCGACGGGCGACACGTGCCCCAATCCAAACCGGATCACGCCCGCCGCCACCGCCCCGCCCGCCGACGCGATCAGGACACATAGACCGACCGATTCGCACGCACGGATCATGCAAAGACGCCGGCGCATCGCACCAATGAATTGCTCGCTATGGAAACCCCGATCCGCCATGTCAGCCCCATCTCAGTTCACTCGACCCATTCTTCTGCTCCGCGCCCTGGGCGTCTTTGCGGTCAAGCACCGCCGTTTATGCGCATTGTTCCAGCCGCCGGCTCAGTTCGTCGATGGCCATTTGCACGCATTCCAGCCGGGGATTGATCGACAATGCCCTCCGATAGCTTTCAATCGCATCCTCAATCTGATTGGCGTGGGCCTGGCAATGTCCCATGCCGGCCCAGGCGCCAAAGTGCATCGGCATCCGCCACACCACCCGCCGGCAATCGGCTATGGATTTGTCGTATTGCTCCTGAAGGTAATACCCGATCGCGCGCTGGTTGTACGCCTCGGCAAACGCGGGATCGATCTCGATGGATCGGTTGAAATGAATCTCGGCCTGATCGAACTGGCGATCGTTCATGGCCTGCGTGCCCAGAAGAAGTTCCTGGCGGGCTTCCGGAACGCCGCATCGAAACCATATCGACCACAGCGCATGCTCGGCCAGTTGATGCACGACCGGATCGCCGTCGTGAAGCAAATGGGCCAGTTCGCCGACGCAACAGCGCCGCCCCACCAGCCCAACGGCCAGAATCGCGACCTTCTTGGCGTCGGTATGCGACGACCGCAGCAATTCCTCGAGTTGTTCGCACGTCCAGCGATGGACGATCAGATCGTGGATTCCCTTGAGATCCTGCGATTCCAACAGCGGTTCCACCGCGGAAATGAAGGCCTCGGGATCAATCGTCGTCGCTGCCATGACGCCTGAATCTTAGGTATCCGCTCCCGACAATGTCTATCCGCCCGCGCCGGCTATCTGTCCGGCGGGGTTTCGTGCCCGACATCGCCGTATGGATTCGAGTTATCGGTCGGTCGAGCCTCCGGCGCGAACGACGGGACATACCAGCTCTTCCTATCGTCGCTGTTGGCATCGAGCTTGTGCGGTTCGTAGCCGTCGTCCAGGGCGGATGAACACCCGGCCGCAACGATTATCAAAAACATCGCCAATCGCCGCATGGATCACTTCCAATATGCGCCATTGCCGGGCAGAGAGCCGGGCCCTTCTCACCCCGGCAGCATACCATCGCAAGCCGCCGTCGTCGATCCGCCAGCGCCGGCCGGACGCCCGGAGTGTGCCCGAATTTCCGGGCTAGGGTAACTCGAAGCGGAGCAACCTCTTACCCCTCCCCTTGTACTCAGGGGGAGGGTTGGGTGGGGGTCGACCGCCATGGCGTCGGTCGCGGCTTCGAGATGGCAGCACCTCTGGCGAAGAACCCCCACCTCCGTCCTCCCCCTGAGTACAAGGGGAGGAGGAAAAGACAGGCTCCCGGAAAATCGGGCGCTCTCGACGCCTGCGGCCAAAACGGTCCGCTCCCGGTGTCTTGTGTTAGGGGTGCCTTTATTTGACGGATGCCGCCGGGCGTTCAATGATGTGGCGATGTATCGACCCGCCCGCAAGGCCAAACGGTTCGATTTTCCCGTCGGCAAGCGGCTTGCCGGAAAGTACGTCGTGCAGGCGTCGCTGGGAAGCGGCTGGGAGGGCGAGGTTTACGAAATTGTCGAAACCTCCACCGGCATCCATCGCGCCGCCAAGTTCTACTATCCCCATCGCGATCCCACCGGCAAGGCCGCCATCGCCTATGCCCGCAAGCTCGACGCCCTGCGCCATTGCACGATCCTCCTGCAATACCACCACCAGGAGACCGCCACCGTCCACCGCCGCAAGGTCACCGTCGTCATCAGCGAACTGGTTGAAGGCCGCAAGCTCAGCGAATTCCTGGCCGCACAGCCGCTCAAGCGGCTCAGCCCCTTCGAGGCCATGCACGTGTTGTATGTTCTGGCCCGCGGTATCGCGCCCATCCACGCCCGCGGCGAGTACCACGGCGACATTCACGACGACAACATCATGATCCGCCGCCAGGGTATCGGATTCGAAGTCAAGCTTCTGGATTTCTTCGACCTGGGCAAACCCACACGTGACAAAATCCGCAAGGACGTGCTCAACCTCATCCAGGTCTTCCACACCCTCGTCGGCGGCCGCGAGCGATACGCCCGCCAACCCAAGGTCGTCAAGGACATCATCCGCGGCCTGAAGGATTCACTGATCCTCGAACGCTTTCAAAGCGCCGGGGATATCCAGCGGCATTTGGAAACGCTTCAGTGGTGAATGACGTGATCCTCGGCCAATGGCTCGTCGGAATTGCGATCCCCGATCGCTCCGCCCCGGCCCGGCGAGCGGACTCGCAGTCCCAGCACGCTCAGGAAGAAACTGTTCAGCAACACCTGACAGCCCAGCATGATGGCAAACGCACTGGGAATCACCAGCCGCAGCATCTGTTCCGGATCGAGATTGCCGAATCGCTGGCCGCCCCAGTGCGTCACCGCAAATACCGAGCCGCCCAGCCCCAGCATCAGCAGCAGCATGCCGGCGATCAGCCCGGCCTCCAACGTCACGTATCGCCCCACGCGCGCCACCCGCGGGTCCGGCGGCAACAGGCCCTCGCTGATCGCAAACACCTTCGTAAAGACACTGAAGCTCACGGCCTGAAATCCGATCAGCACCGCCGCCGCCGCGTACATCAGCGTGTGTACATCGAAATTCACCCGCCCGATCTTCACCGGACCGCGCCGCAGCACCGCCATCCCCGCCAGCCCGGCGATCATCAGCAGCACGCCCGGGGTCAGGAACAGCCAGCGCGGACTGTACAGCAGCATGAACCGCAGATTCCGCCATCCGTCGCGCCAAGGTCGCATGTGCGGCGGACGCTTGCGGCCGTCGGGGTCCAGCGTCGTGGGCACTTCGGTGATCCGCAGTCCCATCAACGTCGCCTTGATCACCATTTCCGAAGCGTATTCCATCCCCGTCGTCTGCAAATCCATCCGCACGAACGCCTCGCGCGAATAGCCGCGCAAGCCGCAATTGAAATCCTTCACCGGACAGCCAAAAAACAACCGCCCGATCGCCGTCAGCCCCGGATTACCGAAATACTGGTTCTTCCACGGCATCGCCCCCGGCCGCATGCCGCCGCGGAACCGATTGCCCATCACCAGCTCATATCCCTCGCGCAGTTTCTCAACGAACGGCATCAGGTTGGTGAAATCGTAGCTGTCGTCCGAATCCCCCATGATCATAAACCGCCCGCGCGCCGCCATGGTCGCGTGATACAAGGCCGCCCCGTATCCGCGCACCGGAACATGCACGACGCGAGCGCCGCATCGCTCGGCAATCTGGACCGACCCGTCCGTCGACCCATTGTCCCCGATCACGATCTCGCCGTTGATCCCGTGCTGATCCAGAAACCCCCGCGCCTTGCGGATGCAGGTTTCCAGCGTCTGAGCCTCGTTCAGACACGGCATGATAATCGACAATTCAATATCCGAATTCACCGCCAATACCTTTCCCTGTGCAACCGCAGCGGGCGGGGTTAATGCCCGTCATCATCTTACGGCCGATCGGATGGATAGGGCACTGGTATGATATCGGCCGCCGGTTTATTTGCGACTTCCAGCAGCCATACCGTGCGGTCCCGATAATAATCGCGAATTTCGGCGTTGCCGCCGGGCAGGTCGTGAGCCCAGACGATCTTCGATCCGTCGATATCCGCCGCGTTGTAGACCCATTCGGTTTCCGGCCCGTGATCGGGCGGATAGCGAACCAGAACCAACTGCTTGCCGGGCTGCCGCGACAGGAAATCGACCACGTGCTGCCTCGGCCTGGCAATTTCCCTGTCGCCCCAGATGCCGTGCGCCAATTGATGCAGACTGGTGAATTCGCCATGAGCCGAGATCAATACGACGGCCCACGCCAGCATCTGACCCACTCGCCGTCCGCGTTGCCAGGTACACAAGTATCGCAATGATTGCATAAGCACCAGGAACACCAAGCCCACGCCCGGCGCCACGTAGTGCGAATGCATGAACGTCTCGAGCGCCACACCCGCCCCCAGCGGCAGCAACATCAACACCGCCCATGCCGCGCGCCGATCCCGCCGCAATAACCACGGCAACGCCACCAGCGCAAACGGCAGTCCCATCCCGCCAAAAAATCCATCGCCAGACTGCGGCCCGCCGGCGCACAGGTCGGAAACCTTGTCCAGCAGATAGGAAACCGGCTGCGCCCGCCCCTGATCGTAAAACTTGCGTTCGTATACAAGATGCTGGTCGCGGATTTCGTCAAACGCGTACGCCGTCGCCGCCGGCGCCGGCCGCAGCGACTGAAACAGGAAACTCGGCACCGTCGCGACCTGCTCTTCGTGGATCATGTACGGCATCGTCAAGGCATGGCCGGTGACGCTCTTGTTGTACATGAGCATCAAGCCACTGCTGACGCCGGCCACCGCCACCCACGGAACCGCCAGCCGCCACAGAATATCGCTCCTTATGTCGCTCCTCGTCGATCCCGCCCACCGCGTTCCCGCCGCCGAGCCGGGCCATCTCATCCCCGATATCCACCGCCACCCCAGAATCGCCAGCACCGGCGCCAGCACGAGCAATCCTTCAAACGGCCGGGTATTCGCCAGGATCGCAGTGCCGATTCCCAGCCACAGGGCCGCCCCGACTCTCGGCCTCTCCATCAATCGAATCCACGCCCCCACCACCAGCGCCCCGCCGGCCATCGCCAGTGATCCGCCCCAATATCCCTGGCTCCATTGAAACACCGGCCCGTCCATCGTCACCAGCAGCGCCCCCAACAGCGCCCAACGACGCGGCATCCATCCCAGCATCATCCAATACACCGCCGCCGCTCCCGCCCCCGCCGCCAGCCACACCCCGACGATTGGCCGGCCCGTTATCACCTGTCCCAATGCCATGACCAAACCCGGCCCCGGCGGGTATTTCGAGGCGTACGTGGGCTGCATGATCTCGTGAATCGTCTCCAAATGCCGCCACATCGCCGGCGTCGGGTTGGTCAGCCGCCCTTGTGCGAATGTGTCGGCCGACAGGAGATAGCTGAACTCATCATGCACCGCTGGCAACGGCCGCCGCACCCATGTGGAATACGCCGCCGCCGCCGCAATCGCGAAAATCGCGACGCCCACGATCGACATGCCCCTGGATCGCGTCGCTATTTCGGCCCCGCGGCGAATCCATCGCGCCACGCGCCGCCCGGCCCGCGTCGCGCACGCCGCCACGCCCGCCAGTATCATCGGAACAGGAAATACATCCGTGACAAACATCGGACCGAAACCGCCCTATCGCGCCGGCTGGGCAATTGGCTTGGAAACCACGTACAGATCGTACACTTCATCCGCTTCGATCGCGTCGCTCGATCGCCACACATGCCGCACATTGGCCGGCAGCACCGGCACTCGATCGGCAACCAGGTCCATATTGTGATCCAGAATCTGGCTGAACACGATGACCACGTCGCTGGACCGCTGTGCCGCGATGCGCTCGGCCTGGCGGATCACTTCATCGGGGGGCGCCCAGGTTTTCCCGCCGTCCTGATCGACCTGCTCATCCTTCCGCTTCTTGTCCCAGATAATGTACGTGCCCTCGCGATGCCCCGAGACGTAATAGACCGACCGGCCCAGGTATCCCGCCACCGTCGACGCCGCCGCGTCCATGTCCCCCACAATCGGCACGTCCGCGGGGAAATTCTGCTGGATATATTGCGCCGTCTGTCGCCCGGCCGAGAAGGGATATTGCACGTCCCGCTCGACCGCCCACAATCCCGTCGCCGCCTGCACCGCCAGCAGCGAGCCCAGCAGCACATTGGCCCATTTATCGCAAACCCGTGTGGTCAGTTCCCGCCATCGCGCCGGCCACGGCGCGCCCTGCCGCGAAAGCCAGTCGCCCATCAGAAAAGCGATGAACATGTGCCCCTGGTGCCGCATGCCCCATTGCGCCACCTTCACGTACATGAACCCCAGCACGCCACTGAAACACAGCACGACGACGACCAGCGCCGCCGGCCGTCGCGCCGAGACCGCGACCGCGGCCACTCCCAGAATAACCGCAACCAGCGCACCCACGGGCGCGCTGGGATCAAGGAGATTGGATCCCCAGAAATGGACGAGACGCCCGGGAATGGGCAGGAAGACATGAGCCAGCGTGGCGGTGGTTGCTTCCACACGATACCAATTGAACCGCGCGTACCAATACTGGTTCATCCCCGCATCCGAGGCCGGGCGCAGCTCGATGGCCAGGATCAACGCGCCCACCACCATCACCGCCACCGCGATGATCATGCGCGATCGGGGCAGTTCCTCCCGACCCTCGTTCCGCCGCGCCAGCCACTCCACCCATGCCCCCCACGCCAGCGCCAGCGCCAGTATCCCCGCAAACACGTTGCACTGGGTCATCAGCAGCAGCACCAGCGCCAACAGCAGCAGCGGAATCCGCTTCGGCGATGCGATGATCGCGCAGGCCGCGAAACCCAGTAACACTCCCACGCTGTAATTCCGGCTGATAACGCCGTACTCGAAGAGCGGGAAATACCCCAGCGCGAACGCCGCCCGGAAAATCGGCTTCCACGGCGCCCGCCACGCCACGATGAACACCGTCGCGCTCGCCACCGCCGCATGAAGCAATTTCATCGCGACCCGATCGGCCGTCAGATGCGCCACCGCATCCACCATCAGGAACCACAGGATCGGATGCCCCTCGTAGCGAGCCGACAACAGGAGTTGCCCCAGCCCCGGCCGGGCTCGCACCAATTGCCAGACCTGCAGTTCATCGCGCCACATGGCGTGCTGCAGGATGATCGGAAACAGAATCGCCGCGAACCCCGCCGTGATGGCGATTGCAAACCACAGGGATCCCCCCGCCATGCCGATGGATGCATCGCCCCCAACACCCGCCGTCAACAGCCCAGCTTGCGCCGGGGACTTCCGGATTTCCCCAGCCATAATCCCTTCCATCCGCCGCTGATCGACCTCGACAAGCGGCTGTTATGTTGTAATCGCGACCCGCGCCAAGAGCAACGGGGGTATCGCGTTACCACCGACTGCGTGACCCAATCGGCTGCCCCCTCTTTCCCCCTCGCCCTGTACTCAGGGAGAGGGTTGGGGTGAGGGTTCATTTGCGTCGGCGCGGTCACGCACACGCTACCACTTCCCCGCCGGGCATTCTTCGCCGGCCAATGTCGTCTTTGCGGCCGTCAGACAGCCGCACAGGCCGCATTGTTGGAAGACACCCAGCGTGACGCGCGCATTTGGACAGGCGTTGCAGATGGCTCGCCGCGATTCGATCACGGTTTCAGCGGCACGATCGACTCCGACGGCCGATTTGGCCAGCCCGGCCGCCCCGGAAGCCAGCTTGTGCAATCCGCCATCGACAATACCTCGCGATTGGCGTCGCACCGGCTGGGGTTTGCCATCCGCCATCCGCCACGCGACATGCCCCGGGCGGCTTGTGCGGGCGCCGCAGCGGTTTTGACAATCCTCCGCCGTGGGATGGCCGCCGTAGAATCGCATCCTGCATCGGCCGGCGTCATAATGGTCGCACTCGATCATGGGAAAGGGAATTCTCGACATGGTTGCGCGGAATCGCTACGAGAAACTCCATTCTCCCCAGCCGCCCGGCGGTATCGGATCGGTCGGAAAGCTCCATACCGCGTACGTGGTGTTTTGTGGACATTCACCGGCCGTCAGCGGGTAGAGAAAGGCGCTGCCGTTGGTGGTGCCATAGAGGCCGTAGATCGTGAACAAGATACCCGATCCGCTGGCCGGGCCGACGCCATAGAGGGAATGGAACGCGGCCAGGTCGGTGCACTGGCCCTGGAGGATCAATCCGCCGTCGCTGGAGCGATAGGCCGAGTAGCTGCAATCGACGAGTTTGGCGTCGAAAGTCAGGATGTGCGATCCGTTCTGCGAATTGCCCAGGCTGTCGGTCGCCAGGCAGCCGGTGATGGTCACGGTGATGTTGTCGCCGCAGCGACTGGTAATGTCCCGGCAATTCGCCGGACAGGACGCGATCGCGCCGCCGCCGGTGCTGCCACAATCGCACACGGAACTGTCCGGCAGGCTCGGGGCGCTGGTGGCATTGGTCGGACAATCGCCCGCCGAGCCGCAACATTGGCCCAGATCCTGGTTGTACACCGCCGTACACGTCCCGCCGCTCGAATTGGTGAGTGTCCACTGGCCCAGCGAATCCGCCGAGGTGCAGACGACATCCCCGGCCGTCGGGCCCGTCCATGTGGATGTCGCGCAGTCGTAAACCGCCGTCCATTGCCGGGCGCAATGTCCGATTCCGCCCGGCGCCGGCGGCGCTGCCGGCGGCGACGGGGCGACGCCGCAGTCGCCGGGGCTGGCACACACTGTCGAGCCGTAGAGCCACTGATGAGCGGCCGTGGGCGAATCGTAGATCCAGGTGTCCAGCGGCTCGCCGTTGGTGCTGCCGCATTGCGTGGCCGTCCGCTGCGGCGTCGACCAGGCGCAATTCGCGTTGGAATATGTGGTCGCAAACTTAAACGCGCAGCGGCTTCCCCCGCAGCAGGCGCACGGAAAGACTTGTGTCCGAATCGTGCTCATGTTCCTCCTCCCACATCCACTGCGCTGCCCGCGGGAACCTGGAGCGTCACCAGCGATTCGACGATCGTGATCGTCCCGCTGGCCGGGTCGCACGTCACGCTCGATACGCCGCCGGACACCGTCAACGTCTTCACCGGCAATTGCCCGCGGAGTCCCGCCGTGAACGGCGCCGGACAGTTCACGCGCAACAGCACCGGCACGATCTGATCCCCGGCCGCCACCGCCGCCGAGAGCGCGTCGTCCGGATCGCATGCGATCGATCTCACGGCGCGGCAGGTTCCATCGGTGAACGCCCCGGCGATGTCGATGCCGTTCCATTCCAGAGCGGCGGTCGATTCGGGCAGGCAGCCGCCGCCTCCGGCGGACACCGAGAAATCCGCCCTCCCGCCGTGATCGTTGATAATGTTCAATTCCGCCAGCGGCGAAACGATGCTCGATCCGTCGCAGGCCAGTTCGACCCCGCCGGTTGCCGCTGACAGGCATACGCCCTGCCCCAATCCCGTCAGCAAATATGCCAGCGTGTCGCCGGTCGAGAAATTCACTTTCGCCACCGCTACGGACGTTGGCAAAACAATCCGGCAGGCCACATCGTCGCTGCCGTCGCCGGCGCCCTGTAGCGGCCGCAGAACCACACTGTTGCCACACGCATCGACGGACACGACCGTGCCCCACTCCACGCCCATCCGGTCCGCCGCCACGATCCGCCGGCCATCGCCGGCGACGCCGACCACGATTCCATTCACCCACGTCCCGGACCACAAACCCAGTCCTGCCGTCGAATCCTCCGGCAGATTCATTACCAGCGCATCGTCGGCCGCCGGCACAACCATGCCTTGCGGCATCGACAAACTCTCGCCATCGGCGATGGCGTCGAGCGTCGCGATCCGGCCGGTATACATCCCGCCGCCGGATGCGTCCGGACCACTGATCAGCACCAGGACGCCCGGATAAGCTCGCGGCGGCGCCGATTCGGGCGCGGCCACGCTCACGCCATCGGCCGTTTGCGTCACGCTCAGATTCGCCGAGCCGCGCACCTGCCGCACCGAATCCAGCGCGTCCACCAGTTGATTCAGCCGCCGGGCGCTCAGCGCCGACCCGGCGACAAACGGCGGTATGCTCGTCGTGCGGCTCATCAGATCAGCCCCAGTTCGCTAAAGTCCGCCGATCCGTACACCGTCACCCATGCAATGCCGTTACCGTCGGCGATGTCCTGCGCGCTGAGCACCGGCCGCGTGCGCGTGATCGGGTCTTCCCAGAAAACCACGGATCGGAAATTGCTTACCGGATCGTATTCGAATGTGTAGGTGACGACGTAGGTGATGCCGCCGTCGCTGCTGCGGCCGGTGATTGATGTACAGAGGTAGGTGTTGGCATCCGCTCCGTTCCACGGCTGGGAATTGGTGACCCCGACATACGACCGCGACGCCGCTCCCGGCTGGGCGGATTCCGTCCGCTCGATCACCAGCGTCGATCGCGGCG
This sequence comes from uncultured Tepidisphaeraceae bacterium, assembly GCA_964420285.1. GTDB lineage: Bacteria > Planctomycetota > Phycisphaerae > Tepidisphaerales > Tepidisphaeraceae > CAYQTE01. The sequence continues at coordinate 5,844 of CAYQTE010000069.1, read as the reverse complement.
CCAGCATTGCTGCCCGCGCCGGCGCTGTGCGCGTGACCGCGCCCGCGGCCGGCGGCGTGTACGACACCTCGATCGCCTGCCGCTGGCCGACGGGCAACGCCTGATTTTCCGCGTCGAAATCCGTCTGCGACGCCGTCAGCGTCGTCCCGATTTCGATCTGACCCTGGTTCCCCGTCCGCGGCACGGTCAGATCGGGCGAGCGGTAGGTAATGAGAATCTCCGCATCGGCCGTCCCCCACGCCTTCACGGATGCGCCCATGCACAGCACGACGACCGGAAAATCCCCCAGCAGCGCCCCGAATGGCGGCACGTAATTGGCGAACGCATAACTCAACTGCTCCAGCGGCGTCGCCCCCGGCAGATCCTTGGCATGGAGACTCTGCGTGACGGTCACGCGCCCCACATCGTCGCGCGCGATCTGGAAGTTCTCGATGAGATTGGCAATGGCTGTTGGTGTTGGCATAAATGTCCCTTGAGGCGGCAGATCGTTCCGATTCTCCGCGGATCACGGCCCGATCGCCGACGTCGGCGGATTGGCGGTGTTCTTCACGATCTGGCGGAGCAGTTCGGGGATGATGGTCTTGAGAGCGTCCGCAGCCTGCGTCAGGGAGTCGGGGGAAATTGGCGAGACGGCCGTGGCGCCGGTCGAAGGAATATCAACAGCGTCGGCGGCGATTTGCGTTGGTGCGTTCAGACCCGGATCGATGAGCTCGGCATTGACGGATGGCTCGATCGACGCTGGCTCGGAATCGACGGCCGGTTCCGGAATCGGCGCAGCATCGTCGCGCAGCGCGAGTTCGCCGCGCGGAATCGGAATATCCGGTCCATCGAGCGTGTCCTGGCCGGGCGATATGTTCGGAGTGTCAGGTGAATTGTCCTCCAGCTCCGGGGTCGCGCCTGACGGCGGAATCTCCGGCGCCTCGGCGTAGCGCGGCGACTGTGCGCTGGACTCCGGATCGAAAAGGCGCGCTATGGCCGGGTGATCCTGTCGCTGGTGGTGCCCCGTGGCGTGGCGAGGCGAATGATGTGTACTGTGGTGTCGTTTGGACATCGGTCAATCCTCGATCCAGAACGGCGGCAATGGCGAATCGCGGCGGGAATCTACTTTCGCTCGGCGCAGCCGATCGAGAACACGCTGGCGCGGATCAGATCGGGACGCGGCCAACGCCATCGGGCAAATCAACCTGGCATCCGACAAACAGGCGTCGAACACATCCAGCGGCAGATCGAGCGGCCGGCGAATGTGCGGGAAACAGTGGCCGATCACGTTGGCTTGGAATCGCCAGACGCGATCGGCGGATTCGACTGGCTCGCCGCAGGTGGGCTCGCGCCGGCGGTTACGCCGGTTTGGGCAAAAGGGCCCACTTGTCCCTCCGCCTTCGGCCGCGATTCAACCAATCGCAACCGACAGACGGCCGCGGCGGCTTCGAGCATCCGGCCGGGAGGGATGCCCAGACCATCCAGATCGGATTGGCTCGCGCGCGGCCGGTTCTTGCGGAGAGAGCGCAACACGGCCGCGGATGCACCGGCCTCTGTGTTCAGATATCCGATGGTGTCCGCGTGCCGCCACGGCCGGGCGTCGAATTCGTTCAGGAGCTTCAGAACCGCGTCCGGTTGGGCGCCGGCGGCGCGGGCGTTCTGGATCAGATCGCCTTTGCGCTGCTGACGGCATTGGCGGCCGAGCGCGAGGAAATCGGACGGGCTGAGGATCGGCAATTCGATCGAGCCGCCGATCGTATTGAGGATGGCGCGGGTTCCGGTGCGCTGCATGTGCGTTCGCCACCTTCCTGTAGGGTCCGCACCGCGGACCACGGTCTTCGATCGCGAATCAACTGGTCCGCAATGCGGACCCCACAGTGCGAAATGCCGCTTAGCTTGTCGCCCAGGTTTCGGTGATGGTGCCGGTGAATTTGCCTTCGTAGGCCAGCGCCACGGCCGGGTCGTCCACTTTGCTGTCCAGGCGGATGCGCGTGAAGATCGCTGTGCCGGAATAGGTGCAGCCGCTGTCGACGGTCGCGGTGATGGTGGCGCCGTCCTGTTCCAGTGTCGCGGCGCCGGGGGATGTGTTGGCGTTGGATTTGCGTGCAAATCCGCTGGCGACGAACGTGCCCTGGATCATCCCGCCGCGGAACTGCCGGAACCGGCCGCTGCCGTAGACGCTCACGTCCTTGTCGTTCATGGTGAAGGTCAGGGCGATGGCGGCGATCTTGCCGCCGTGACCGCTGGGCAATGTGAATCCGCCGGAATTTCCGTCACAGAATGTTTCGGACATGGGAATGCTCCGTCAAAGTCCCCTCGCCCTGTACTCAGGGAGAGGGTTCGGGTGAGGGTTCGGCGCGGCGATAGATTCCGGCCGAGTCATAAAGCTCCACGCGAAAAGACCCCTCACCTCAATCCTCTCCCCGAGTACAGGGCGAGGAGGTGGCGAACTGGCCGAGATCGACGGGCTTGGCGCCGGGGCGCAGCGGCTGGCCGAACAGGGCATCAGTCGGCGCACCGGGCGTGACTTCGAGCAATTCCAGGCCGGGATTATCGCTGCCCTGGTCGATTGCCTGGAGCGTTTGTTCGTGCAGCAAACGACGCGCGGCGATGATCATCTCGTCGACGGTTTGCGGCCCGCGCGAGACGCGGCCATGCACGCGGCCGGTGCGATCGCGAAAGGTCCAGTCGTAGGTGGGTTGGTTGGACATGGGAATGTGGTGGATGGTGAATTCAGAACAGGTGAGCAGGGGATCAGGTGATGCGTTTGAATGAGGAGGAGGATCTTTCTGCTCTACTGCTCGACCGTTCGCCTGGTCAACTGATCTCGTTCTCACCTTTCAGGCGCAGTGTGACGGTGAATTCGAGCGTGCTGGCGAGCCGGCGGGTGCCGTCGGCGCCGGCGGCATCAATTGGCGGCGAGCGGCCGGTCGTGATTTGACGCGAGATCGCCACCTGGCCCCAGCGATGCACGAACGGCAGACCCAATCGCGGCCCGCCGAGTCGCAGGGCCGTCAGAGCGACCGCTTCCGTGGACAGGGCAACGTCCAGTCGCAGATCGCGATGATTGATGGTCAGCGCGAAGGTCTCCGTCCAGGTTTCGATCCAGCTTTGGGCAATCGGGATCGCGCCGGGATTGGCCAATGGAAACGTCTTGTACGAGCCGTATTCGCTGTCGATCCCGCCGGCCGCCAGCAGGACAGCTTCGGGAAAATCGCTGTCCTGCTTGGCGGTCTTGAACGGCATGGGCAAGCCATCATCCAGGCGGATGCGATTGCCCACCGGGATCGCTTGGGCCAGCGGAGGATACTGGCCCAGCAAATCCCAGATCCGGCCGTAGACAATCTTGATGTAGTTGGTCGTGCTCATGCGATTCCTATCGACCGAGGATGGTGAGACGGCCGGGAACCGCCGAGCCGGCGTTGGCGGCGATCTGGAGATGGTTGGTCGATCCGCTGGTGACGGGAAGGCCTGCGGCCGGCGCCAGGAAGGCGACGGCGCCTCCGGCCGCCTGGGCGGGAAGCGGACAATTTGCCACCAGCGCATTGGTTCCGCCGCCCAGCGACAGGTCATTGGTGGCGGTGGTCGAATCGTTGGTGAGGAGAATCGCGGTGACGACGGCGAAGGCAATCGCCTTGCCGAGCGGATCGGTCAGATTGGTCAGGTCCAGCACCAGGAGCGAACCGCTGGTGACGGTAAACGGCAGGTGGAACTCGATGTTGACATTGCCCGATCCAGAACCGACCGGCAGCGATGGATTGACGGCATGATTGATGGCGGCGGTGACAACCGGCGGCAAAAGCCCATCCGACAGTGCGCCGGTGACGGCCAGCAACATGCGGGGATTGAGAAGCGTGCTCATGGGAATGCTCCGAGAAGAACGAATTCCGGCTAGAAATTCACCGTGGCGATGAAGATCGCCTTGGGAACCTTCAGGACCGGAAGGAATGTGTCGCCGTAGACCAGCTTGATCGCCACCGGATCGGTGGTGATCGATCCGTAGGCAAACATGCCGCTGGCGGGGACGACGCTGTCCAGGGCGGTGCCGATGTCGGCCGCGTACGTGACCGAGCCGGGAACGTCGATCGTGCCTTCGAGAAAGCCGACCCAATCGGTGTCCGGCTCCGGCGTGAACACAACCTGATCGTCGCCGACGAGCGACTGGTCGTTGCCGTTGGCATCCTCGAAAAACGCGCTGTACGCCGGATGCCACGACAAGCCGAGCAACGGGCTGGGAACATCGGCCGTGCGCAGATACTCGGCGTTGGTCTCCTGGTTGCGGATGAAGTAGGACTGGAGGGTGGTGTTGCCGGTGAGATAGCCTGGGATGTTACGGCCGTAGAAGGCGTGACGCAGTTCGTAGCCGGTAAGCCTCTCGGCGGCGCGGCGGAGAGTGATGAGCTGCGTGGCGATGTCGGTGGCGGCGGATTCCCAGCCGGCGGTCAGCACGCTGCCGTTGCCGTCCCAGTTGAGCTGGCCCTTGTTTCCGGCGGGCACGGCGAAATCGACGGTGGTGCGGGCGCCCGATGAGCTGGGCAGCAGATTGCCCTGGCCGTCGAAATAGATCTGGCCGTTGAAGAGCATCTGCGTGAGTGCGGCGACGCGGAGATTATCGACGTTTTTGCGAGCCTCGCGGACCTGGCGGGTGATTTCCCGCACGCCTTTCTCGTCGATGTTGAGAGTGCCCTTCTCCATGAGGTTTCGGAACTGGGCCATGGGGAAGTTGACGTTCTCGGCGACGTGGATGAGCTTGAACGGGACTTCCTCGACGTTGCGAAGCTGCCGTGCCAGGGACGGCGCGCCGTAGGCAACGGCGCGGGCGGTCGTGCGCGTGCCGGTCACACGGAAATACGTGCCAGTGTCCTTGTCGACGGTCTGATCGACCTTGAAAAACCCGGCCGGGAAGACGTTCGGAATCCCGGTCGTTGTTCCCTGGATGACGCCGCAGAGATTGGGAGCGGCCAGAACGTCCAGGAGTGAAACGGTTGACATGTGTTCTCCTTGAGAAGCGAAATTCGATGGGCTGCCGGAAACGCGATTGCGGATCAATCAGGGCGATGAATCAGGTGTTGACCAGATCGTCCTGGAATTTGGCATCGGCGATCAGCGTGCGGATGGACGCCTTGAGCCACGCCTTCAGCGACGAATCGGCCGGATAGTTCACGATCATGCCTGTATTGACGATGCCACCGCCGGCCCACAGTTCCGGGTCGAACACATCGACCCGCGTCGAGTTCAGGGCGTCGATCACTTTCAGGCCCCAGGTGTCAGCGATGAGCGTGATGATCGTTTCCGATCCGTCGGCCGGTTGAATGAGCGACCCGCTGATGGCGGCATCGCTGGCGGCCGAACAGGTGATGGCACCGCTGGTGGTGTTGACAGCGGAATAGGTGACAACCTGAATGGCGACGGTTCCGCCGGCGGCGGGCGGGCCGGTCAGCTTGAAGGTGCCGGACGTTCCGATGCGGCGGATGATTTCGGCGGCGGTGTTGACATCGGTCTGCACGGTGGTGGCATTTGCGGCGGTTGCGCTGGTGGTGGCGCCCAGGATACTGGTGGCATATTTACCTGATGATGTAACACGGCCGACCGGCATTCCGGCGAACAGCAGCCAGGTGTACGGCGCGTTGGCGGCGTTGCCGCTGAGCGTGCCGTCAACGGTGAGCGGGCCGGGCAGGAAATGGGCATTGGCGCGGCTGGAATAGAACAGTTCGCGCGGCTGGGCGATGTAGGTGGTGAGGACGCCGGGTTTTCCGGTGATGTTGGTGAGCATAGTGGTTTACCTTTCTTGGCTTGGTGAGTGGTTGACTGGGTGACAGGGTGACAGGGTGACAGGGTGACAGGGTGACAGGGTGACAGGGTGAC
>CAYQTE010000068.1:0-25170 GCA_964420285.1 uncultured Tepidisphaeraceae bacterium | reverse complement strand
CACTATGGTTACGCCAAAAACGGGCCCCAATCCCCATTTCGCCCCACCCTCGTTTTCAGTCGGATATCGCGGTTTACGCCAAACATCGCGTCCAAAACGTGCCCTAAACGTGTCGAAAAAGTTGGAACTTGGCCCGCAGGAGTTGGAACTTGGCCCGGCCGGGTGGGATTTTGTATAGGTCTTTTCACGCCATTTCGGAAGCCTCGCCAGCCGAACCCACGGCCGGTCGATCTCCCACGCTGCTTCGATGACCCCAAATGCAACCAAATGCAACGGGAGGGGGGGGTGGGGGGTAGGGGTGACATGGTGACTTGGTGACAAGGTGACTCGGTGACAGAAGGTCTCGTGCTCACTGTTCTCCTCTCTCTCGCAGCGCGTCCCAAATGCAACCGAATGCAACAGAGGGGGGGGTGGGGGGCGGCCCACGGCCGAGAGGGTGGAAAGTGGAAAGTAGACAGTAGAGTGACGATCCGCCGGCTGCTCATTGGCCACTGTCCATTATCCATTCTGAATTGCCCGACCTCCATTATCCACTGTGCATTGTGCATTACTACTCAGAACAATACCCTAACAGACGATTCTTTGCAACGGAAAAATCGGAAAATTTCCGCTATGATCCCACCACGGATTTCACGGCGAGAGCTTTGCCCGCAACCCAAACCAGGGCGATCGAGGATTCCTCACGCGGAGGCGCGGAGAACGCGGAGAGAAAGCTGTTTAACCACGGATTTCACTGATAAACGCATAAGGTCATCGACTCTGAGGCATGAGCCTCAGGCTCAGACTCGAAGAGAATGATGCGTTTGGTTTGCTTCTTACCTGTGGTGAGCGCGGCCGAACCATCCGTGCCCATCCGTGCCGATCCGTGGTCAAATCGCATTTTCCTGGATTTTCTGTGTGATCCTGCGCGTTCGTCCCAGCCGATCGGCGGTTCGGTTTCTCCCTGGCCGAAATCTTTCGCAAAAGCCTCCACTTTTTGCTTGCATCGGCATTCACGGATCAGGATAATCCGATGTTAACCATTTGCCAGGGCACCCGGCCTTTGCCTGGAGGCGGGTAATATGTCTGATTCGCCATGACTGGCAAGGAGGGTGCATACGTGTTGAAACATAAATCGCGTCGCCAACACCGGGGATCCTCGCGGGCAATGGCGTCGGTAATCGAGGTACTGGAAAGTCGGGTCCTGCTTTCCGCACCTCACGGAACCGTGACTTTCGTCATGTCGATCAACGATGATGGATTCAGCGATTACACGCCCAACTCATTTGCGATCTACGCCATCGATGGAACCGTCAACGGCACGACGGTCACGCCCAATTCCATCCAGGCCAATAACGGCGGGGTCGATGGCGGCATCAGCAACTTCAATGTCATCGTCGGCGGCGCCACTGCCGGGTCTCTCAATGATGACATCTTCAACGGCACGACCTACACCGCGCATTCCGGTTCCGGCACCGGGCAATTGGCCAGCGACACCTACTACCTGTTGACGGATTCGGCCACTGGAAAGAAGGGCCCTGCGCGGGTCGAGGCCGGATTCACGTACGGGATTCTGAATAATGACAACAGCAGCACGGAGGTGGCGGCCGGTCAGGACGTGGTGGGCTCGCCGCCGTCGCTGCACAACGCCACAAAGGGCATCTCATCGACACTGATCATCTTCGGCCTGGGCCAGAGCGCAGGGGACATGCAGAATTTCGCCACCGCAACCACCGGCAACAATCCAGGCGTGCCCAGTGGCACGACGTTCAGCGGCGGCGCTCCGGCCAGCTACCCGTACGCCGGCCCCGGCACGTTCACCTATGGCGGCAATACCTATCTGAGCAGCCTGCTGGTGGCCGACGGACACTATGTGACCGGCACGCCACCGACGATCGACACGGCGGACTCCTCGGCGGGTCTGCTGGCGGCCTACGACGAGGCGTTTGATACGGCGGCCGGTGGCTGGGACGGCGCCGGGAGTCCGACGGCCATCGCCGTGATAACGCAGACTCTCATGGTCGGGAAATTCACCTGCACCGCCGTCACGTCGAGCAACGCCTCGGCCACGTACGGCCAAGCCGTGACCTTTACGGCGACGGTGGCGACCCCAAGCGGCAGCGGCGAGACCGGGACCGTGCAGTTCCAGATTGACGGCGCCGACGCTGGCAGCCCGGTCGCCCTCAGCGGCAACACAGCCACCTATACGCCTTTGAAATTGACCGCCGGCAGCCATTCCGTCGTGGCCCTCTACAGCGGTGACGCCAACTTTGGCTCCAGCACCAGCCCGACGTTAACACAAATCGTTGCCGCAGCGCCGCTGACCGTCACCGTCATCAGCACCAGCAGGATGTACGGTGCCGGCGACCCGAGATTTACCGACTCAATCACCGGCTTCGTCGATGGGGACACCAGTTCGGTGGTCTCGGGTTCAGCCTACTTGGCCTCGACGGCCTTGACCTTCAGCCCGGTTGGCGTCTATCCCCTCACCGCCGCGGCGGGAAGCCTCGCCGCGGCGAACTACTCGTTCACTTTTGTCAATGGCACACTCACGGTTACCCAGGTCACAACAACTACCGCCGTCACATCCAACTACTCCTCGCCGGTCTATGGCCAGTCCGTGACCTTGACGGCGAGGGTAACGCCTGCCATTGGCAGCGGTGAGAGCGGCACCGTGCAGTTCCAGATCGACGGTAGGCCAGTGGGAAGCCCCATCGCCCTGTACGGCAACACCGCCGGCTACACGACATCGTCGCTGTATGTCGGCAGCCATTCGGTGGCCGCCATTTACAATGGCGATAGCAATTTTGCCGGCAGCGCCTCTTCGACCGCCTTGCAGATCGTTGTCCTGTGCCCCACTACCACGGCCGTCACTTCCAATAACGTCACAACCATTTATGGCCAGTCGGTGAACTTCACGGCAACAGTGTCTTCGGCCTACGGCAGTGGTGAGACAGGAACCGTGCAGTTCCAGGTCGACGGCAATAACATGGGCAGTCCAGCACGTCTGGGCGGCAATACCGCTGTCTATACCACTTCCACGTTGAGCGCCGGTACTCATTCCATCGTGGCTGTCTATAGCGGCGACGGCACCTTCGCCAGCAGCATCAGCGCGGTGTTTACCCAATATGTCGTCAGCATCGGCACTACCACCGCCGTCACATCCAACAACGGTTCAACAACCTACGGCCAGCCGGCGACCTTCACGGCCACGGTGGCGCCAGCCAGCGGCAGCGGGGAGACGGGGACCGTGCAATTCGTGATTGACGGTAGCGACGTGGGCACGCCGGTGGCCATCAGCGGTGGCATCGCCGCGTACGCCACCACGACGCTCACCGCCGGCAGCCATGCCATCGTGGCCACGTACAGCGGTGATGTCAACTTCGCAGGCAGCACCTCGCCGACAATCACACAAAGTGTCACTCGAATCTCCACGACCATCGCCGTCACGTCCAACAACAACTCGGTGATCTATGGGCGATCGGTCACGTTCACAGCGACTGTAAATCCCGATGTCGGCGCTGGGCCGACGGGGACAGTGCAATTCCAAATCGACGGCAGCAATGTGGGCAGCCCGGTGGCCCTCGGCGGTAATGTAGCGGCCTACGCAACTTCGACCCTTGGCGCTGGCAACCACGCCGTCGTTGCGATCTATAGCGGCGACAGCAACTTTGCCGGCAGTACCTCGCCGACCTTCGCACAAAGCGGCGGTCATGCCGCAACAACGACGGCCGTTACTTCCAACAACGGCTCGGCCACATATGGCCAATCCATCGCTTTCACGGCGACGGTGACGCCCGCCAGCGGCAGTGGCGAGACGGGAACCATCCAGTTCCAGATCGACGGCAGTGATGTGGGCGGCCCGGTGTCCCTGAGCGGAAACACGGCGACATACACGACCTCGACACTTAACCCCGGCAGCCACTCCATCGTGGCCGTCTATAGCGGCGACGGCAATTTCACCGCCAGCACAAGCCCGACGACCACGCAGATCGTCGGCACCGGTCCGTTGCCGGTAGCCGCCCAAAGCGTTTATTGCAAGGTCGATCCGGACGGGCAGCACATCGACATCTGGAACAACGCCACGGGCACCGGTGCGCCGGTGCAATCCCTCCTCATGTCCGACTGCCCCTCCGTCAGCTACACCGGCCCGGCCGGGGGTGATCTCTTTGTTCTCAACTTCTCCAATGGGGATCCAATTCCGGCGGGCGGAATTGCCCTCACCGGCGGAGTGGGGCAGAACACCTTGGAGATCATCGGCGATCCGGCCAGCAACAGCGATGCTATGGCGATCAACGGCGGGTCGTTCACCGTTCCGGCCAATACGCCGGGTGCGGGGGCGATGAATTACACGCTCGGCACGATCTCGATTGCGGCCGGGGCGAGTTTGGCGCTGGCGCAGTCGGATTCGCAGGCGGATCAGACGGTTTTCGCCGTCAATAATCTGTCGGTGGCGGGCACGCTGGATATCACGAACAACACGTTGCTGGCCAAAGAGAGCAATGTGCCCTTGTCGCAGATCGCGACATGGGTGCAGAGGCAAACCGTCATGAGCTCATTGGTGATTGGGCCGAACGCTATTGCCAGTCGGGCTGTCGGTTATGGGGACTCGATCCACATTCCGCTCACCGTCCCGGCCGGGGATGTGGAAGTAAAATATGTGCCCGCCGGCGATACGAACCTGGACGGCGTCGTGGACATTACGGACGTCACGCGGGCCATCAACGACCTGGGCCAGGCGGTGGGATATTCCGGCGGGGATATCCTCAATCAGGGGATAGTGAATATCAACGACATCAACGGCATTATCAACGATCTGGGCCAGAATCTGCTCGCGGCCGGCGATGGCGCGGGCACGGCGGATGCGGCGGTGCAGTCGTCAGCGGGTACCGCGGGCTCGGCGGCTTTGGCGCATGCGGCCGTGAGTCCGTCGGCGGGCGGCGCGTTGGTCGGGTCGCTGTTCTCGGATACGCGGATTGCGGGCGATTGGCTGGAATCGGCGGGGTCGGTGTTGGGGGGAATAGAGCAGTAGAGCAGTGGAGCAGTGGAGTAGGAACCCTCACCCGTCCCTCTTCCTGAGTGCAGGGCGTGGGGGAATGGGGGTATCAGAAAAGGGGTAAGAGGCCGTTCGCCTTGACCGCGCGATGTGAAGTCGTAACATCCCGGCTTGTTCAGGTTTTTTGGGGGTCAACTTGCGGAGAGGTCATGTCAAAAACAATAAGCATCTTGGCAATTCTCGTATGCGGCGTTTTCTGTGCCTTCGCGGGGGCACAGCCCGCACCGTCGCCGACCACCGGGCCGGCCACTGCCCCGAGCACCAAACCGGTTTACATGCCGGCCGTTTTGCCGGGGAAGGGATTGTCGCAATACAACTTCCTTTACACCGGCGAATGGGATTATCGCAACAAGGTTCAGACGATGTACATCGTGCGCGATGGCAAAGTCACATGGTCATACACGATCCCCACCAACGACAAGGACGGCACGCTCGAGGAACTCGGCGATGCCACCATGCTCTCCAACGGCAATATCGTCTTCTGCCGCAAGATCGGCGCCAGCGAAATCACGCCGGACAAGAAGATCATCTGGACGTACGACGCACCGGCCGGAACCGAGATTCACTCTGTCCAACCGCTGGGCCTGGACCACGTGCTGATGACGATTCAGGGGAATCCCGCGCGGGCGTTGACGATCAACACGACAACGGGCAAGACGGAAAAGGAAGTTCCGCTGACGGTTGCCAATCCGGACAAGCCGCACCTTCAATTCCGCCGTGTGCGCCTGACGGACGCCGGCACGTATCTGGGCGGGCAGATCGACGGCAACAAGGCGGTCGAATTCGATGCTACCGGCAAGCTGGTGTGGTCATACAACGTGACCCAGCCGTGGGGCATTGTGCGGCTCAAGAACGGCAATACGCTGATGGGCTGCTCGCAAAAGGGTGTGGTGGAAGTCAATCCGAAAGGCGAGACCGTCTGGTCCTTCGCGCAAAAAGATTGCCCCGATATTGCCCTGTTTACCATTCAGGAAGTCGGACGCATGGCCAACGGCAATACTTTGATATGCAACTGGTGCGGGTACGTGGTCAAGGATCCCAAGGACTGGTCGCGTACCGTGCAGGTGCTGGAAGTGACGCCCGACAAGAAAGTGGTCTGGGCGCTGAGTTCCTGGAGCGATCCCGATCTTGGCCCCGCGTCGAGCATTCAGTTGCTCGATGACAAAGGGCTGCCGCTGGGCGGGGTGCAGCGATAAAAGCATAAACGGGACCGGTCCAACCATTGATTGGACCTGTCCCGTTTCCATTGTTGCCATCGCCACCAGTTCACGGCTCGCGCGGGCAATACGCCTCCAATTCGCTGAGGAATTCCTGGAGGGCCGAGGCGGTATTGCGGGCGGGGTCATCCTCCTGGTGCAGGAGCGTGATGTTCTGCGCCCTGGCGCTGCACGCCAGTTCCTGAAGGGCCGGGACGTAGGGGCCCTGGGCCAGCCAGGCGTGATATCGGCCGCGGAAGAATTCGTAGCCGTCGGGATGGCTCTGGTACCATCGCCACAGAGCCTCGGGTGGGGCGACGTGGGTGAGGAGATGGTGAACCTGGCACCATTCGATGAAATCACGGGTCAATCCGATGGGTTCGACCCAGATTCGCCGCCCGTCGGCCGGGTCAATGCTGTCGAGCAGATGCTTAATTCCGATCATGGCCGCACCTCCTTCTGGCGATTGTCCATGTCGTTGCCACGCGACCTCGGTCCATACCAATAAGACGTTTGGAACTCTGTGAAGTTTTGTGCAGAAAAGAAAAAATCTTGCCCGGCGCCGGCGACTTTTGCCTTACCATCCGCGGCTGGCCGGGGCTCGGTTGTGGATGAGCACGATGAGCATCGACAGGCCGGTGAGCAAGGCGACGGCCATGCGGGCTTCTGTGCTGTCGATACCGCCGGTGGCCGAGGCGTCGTAGATACTGATCGGCAGCGTGCGCGAGGGGGAGAAATCGCCCAGGACCATGACGGTGGCCCCGAATTCCCCCAGCGAACGGGCCAACGCCAACAGGAGCCCGGCGGCGATTCCCCGGCCGGCAAGGGGCAATGCGATCCGCCAGAACGTGCGCACCCGGCCGGCCCCCATGAGCCGGGCCATGTCGTGCATTTCCGGATCGATGGAGGCGAAGGCGGCTTTGGCGGGAAGGACCAGAAGGGGGAACGCGACCACCGCGGCCGCCAGCACGGCGCCGTACCATTGGAAGGTGATGGAAACTCCCAGCCACCGGCCGATCCAGCCGCGATGGCCGAAGGTGACTATGAGAAAATAGCCGACGACCGTTGGTGGGAGGACCAGTGGCAGGGTCAGGACGGCTTCAACGAGGTTTTTGCCGATGAAGCGGGTTCGAGCCAGAAGATAGGCGACAGGGATGCCGACCAGGCCGACCAGGAGCGTTGCCAGCGAGGCATAGGAAAGGGAACGCTCCAAAGCTGGCCAGAGATCGTTCATCGGGTCGATCCGCGTTAATGGCCGGTCGGAGCGGTTGCAGGCCGGCCGGCCGGGGAAGTGGTTGGTTTCAGGTCGGCACCGGCAATAAACCCGTGGTCGCGGAAGGTGGCGGCGGCCTGGGGCGTTTGCAGCTGTTCGAGAAACTTCAGCGCTGCGGCGGCCGATTTGCTGTCCTTGAGTACCACGCCGGGATAGACGATCGGCTCGTGCCATGCCGCATCAGCGGTGGCGACGATGCGCACCTGCGTGCCGGCGGTGATGGCATCGGTCTTGTATACGATGCCGGCCTGGACATCGCCGTTTTGTACATAATCCAACACTTGGCGGACATTGGCGCCGTAAACCAGCCGGTCCTTGATGCGGGAATCGATCGATAGCGATTTGAAGACCTGCATGGCGTACATGCCGGCCGGAACCGCCTGGGGCTGGCCGATGGCGATGTGGGTAAACCGTGCGTCGGCCAGATCGGCAAATTGTGCCGGTGGTTGTTTGGCATCGGCGGGCACGATCAGGACCAGCGTGTTGCCGACGACATTGCGGCGTGTGGCGGGATCGGCCAGCGACTTCTGGATGAGTTGATCGACTTGTTCGGGCCCGGCGGAAATGAACAGATCGACGGGGGCACCGGCTTGGATCTGAGTCATAAGCGTCCCGGACGCCCCGAAATTGAGCTGGACGGCGACCCCGGACGCCTTCTGCCAGTCATTGGCGATCTGGGTCAGGGCTTCGCGGAGGCTGATGGCGGCGGAGACCGTGATGGACGGATCGGCGGCACGGGTGGAGGATGCCGCGATGAAGAACGTGGCCGCCAGCGCCAGAAGCAAGGGTCGATTTGGATGTATGGCCATAAGATTGCCCGGACCTTTCCAGAATGGTGTACCCGATAATTGCCGGGTGATGCAATAAAGCCAATTCGACGGCGTATTAAACATGAGCATAGGCTGGTGGTATGAAGTACGGCGTTGATGTCGCTGAAAAGACCTGCCATTTTTTTCTTTTCAGCGGCAAGCGAGTTTGTTATAGGTATGGTAGCAAAGGTGGCGGGTTTGTCGGTCGGCCTCAGGGAAGTGTCTGTGTATAGTCCTACCTCCGTGTCGCTCAGTTCAGTCCCGCATCGGTTGGTTTGTCAACCTCTTTCGTCCAGGCCCGGAAAGAACCGCATTTTAGCGGGCCGTGGATTACCCAGCACCTGGAGATCCTGCAATGGGTAAGAAGCTGTACGTCGGTAACCTCAGTTATTCGGTCGATAGTTCGGCACTGGAGCAGTTGTTCAGTGCGCATGGGCAGGTGGTCAGTGCCCAGATCATCAACGACCGGGACACGGGGCGTAGCAAGGGTTTTGGATTCGTGGAAATGTCCAACGACGCCGAGGCTGCGGCCGCAATTGCCGCCCTCAACGGGCAGCAACACGATGGCCGTGCCCTGACCGTCAACGAAGCCCGTCCGCGTGAAGACCGTGGCCCGCGTGGAGGCGGCGGCGGTGGCGGCGGTGGATTTGGCGGCGGCGGTGGCCGTGGCGGTGGCGGCGGATACGGCGGCGGTGGCCGTGGCGACCGTGGCGGTGGTGGCGGCGGCGGTTTCGACCGCGGACGCGACCGCGGCGGACGCGACCGCTACTAAAGCCAGTCGCTTCCAGAAATCCAATCGGCGCGCTTTCACGGCGGCCTGTTGATCGCGGCACACAATTGATGCGCCGTGGCGCATGGGTTGCTGTTTTGCGAGAACGCTTTCAACTTAACTTTGCGTGCCTCCGCGCTGTGTAGGGTCCGCACTGCGGACCAACGCACTTTCTTGCGCAAGCAGTGGTTCGCAATGCGGATACTGCGGGCCGTTGGATTCCGCCCCGGCGCGATCAGCATCAGCCCGGCCGGCCGTCCTTGACGCGCTCGATCTGCGCGCCGACCGCCGCCAGTTTCTGTTCGATTCGTTCGTAGCCGCGATCGATATGATACACGCGGTCGATCCTCGTCGTCCCCTTGGCGACCAGGCCGGCCAGCACCAATGCCGCCGAGGCGCGCAGGTCGCTGGCCATCACCGTCGCGCCCTGGAGTTCCTTCACGCCCTGCACGATGGCGGCCGAGCCTTCCTTGCGGACGCGAGCGCCCATGCGGCGAAGCTCGCCAATGTGTACGAAGCGGTCGGGGTAGATTCGCTCGCTGACGATGCTCATTCCGTCCGCCAGGCACAAAAGCGCCAGCAATTGCGCCTGCAGGTCGGTCGGAAATCCCGGATACGGCTGGGTTGTGACATCGACGGCGTTCAATCGCCGGGCGCTGCTGCAAAAGATCGTCCCGTTCTCTCGCGATACATTCACGCCGACATCTTCCAGCCGGTCCGTTACGGCAAAGAGATGGTCGAGGTTGCAATGCTTCAGTTCCAGTTCGCCGTTGGTGATGGCGGCGGCGATCATGAACGTGCCGCACTCGATGCGATCGGGGATGACGTAATGTTCGGTGCCGGTGAGGCGATCGACGCCCTCGATGCGGATTTCCGGCGTGCCGTGCCCGGTGATGCGAGCGCCCATCTTGATGAGCAGCTCGGCGCAATCCGAAACCTCCGGTTCGCACGCGGCGCCAACGATGATCGTCTGTCCCTCGGCCAGCGCCGCGGCGCACATGATGTTAATCGTCCCCAGCACCGTCGGACCCTGCGGGCCGCCGAGATACATGCGGCATCCCTTGAGGCGGCCCTTGACTTCGCCGACGACGTTGCCGTCCACATCATGGAACACCGCGCCGAGCTTGGCCAGTCCGCGAAGGTGGATATCAATGGGGCGATCGCCGATCTGGCAGCCGCCGGGGATGCTCACGGTCGCCTTCCCGCGCCGGGCCAACAGCGGACCCAGCACCGAGATGCTGGCGCGCATGGTGCTGACGATGTCGTGACTGGCAACGCATTTGTCGGTGTCGAGCACTTCGATATCGAGCGGCCCGTCCAGAGCAGGGCCGCCGTACGCAGGAGGCGAATCCGGCTCGTTGCGATAGACATGGCAGCCCAATTCGCCCAGCAGTTTGCTCATCGTGGAGATGTCGCTGAGCCTTGGCACGCGGTGCAGTCGCGTCCGGCCGTCCGCCATCAGACACGCGGCCATGATCGGCAGCGAACTGTTCTTGCTGCCGCTGATCTCGATTTTTCCCTTGAGACGCTGACCCCCGCGAATGACGAAGCTTTCCATGTTTCACCCGTCCATGGGCCTTTTGCAGGCCCGGCAAGTCCGACATGCCCAAAGGCATGTCCGGGCGGCGGTTGTGGCGAGCCGCCCGTGTGCTGGGTCTATCGGCCGGTCCGTCGGCCGATGAGTAAGATCAATACTGCCGCGTGGGCAGCAGGGCGTTATCGGACGATTGGCGTTCGTCCGGCCGCGCCCAGGAGCGACATTGTCGGTCCGACCCGCGCCGCATTCAAGGGGGCGTGGCAATATCCGTCAATGAAACATTATTTTCTTTTCACGCCCGTCGAGCACATCGTCCGATAAGAATACCAGCCCAACTATCGTCGTTTGGGCCGCCCCCAGGAAGGGTAAAGGAGTCCGTTTACCATGATTACGTCAAAGATTATCAAGTGGGTCGCCGCGGTGCTCATTGTGCCGGCTATCCCCGTGTTGGCAGCGACAGTCACCAGCCCCAAGCCCACGGCCACGAGAACCGCCGCCGTGAAGCCGGCGACCAGCGCTGATTCGCAGAAGCTCGCCGCCGCCATTGCGGCCCTGAGCAAGCCGACGCACACCACGGCCGGCACGGCCATCAAGGCCGCCGTCAAGCCCGCCGCCAAATCCGCCGTGACCAGCACCGCCGCTCGCACGCACGTTGTTGCTTCCGGCGAGACGTTCAGTTCGATCTCTCAGAAGGTCTACGGTTCGGCCAAATACTGGAGCCACATCGCCGATGCCAACCCCAAGGTCCAGGCCAAGAGCCTTCGGCCGGGAATGGTGCTGACCATCCCCGCGTTTACCCCGCCGGCCAAGACAGCCACGGCCGCCAAGCCCAAGACCGCCACGCCGACCAGCGCGATCAAGCCGCGGGCGACCGGTTCGCTGGCGACTCATCCGTGATTGCGGAATACAACCAGACGATCATCCGAACCCGCGGCGCTCCGCGGGTTCTTTTGTGCGCGCCATGCGGAAAGACCGGGATCACCGGCGTCAATGGCTGGCCTGGAGGAACTTGACGATTTCCTGGGCTTCCTCGCCGGTCAGGTTGGCGCGCAGACGCATGTGATGGACGATCACGTCCCATTGGGCGCCGCTGAATTCCTCGGGCGGCCGGATATTGTGGCAGCGGCCGCAGTTTTCGGCCCACAACTGCACGCCGGTCTTCTGGGGCGGGGGGCCAAAGAGTGCGAAAATAGGCTGGGTTGTGGGCGCCGCGGCCTGGTCGACCGGGGCGGTGGTTGGGCCGGCGGAGGGATTTTGTCCCGACGAGCAGCCGTAGAGCGCGATGCCGCAAAGGACACAGCCGAACGCCAGAGCCACAACGAGTTTGGGATTGGTTTTGAGGTTGAGCATGGGAACTCCGTGATTATAGTCCAATACCGACTTCGAAGAGGAACGCGTTCTGGTCGGGTCCGACCTTTTTCTTGTCGATCTCGTAGGCGGTTTCCAGAACGATGTAGGGTGTGACCCAGTAATCCACTCCCATGGTCCATCGCTGTTCGTGATCTCCGCCGGGCGAACCCAGGGGATTGGTGATTGCGTCGTAACGCGAGACCAGCTCGATGCTCTGGATGATTTTGCTGTCGGCCTTGGTGGGGCGATAGCAGAGTTGAACGTATCCGCCGTTGCGATCGTTGGTGAAGGCGACCGGGCCGAAGCCCAACGCGGCGGTGGGGTCGTAGGTGGCGCCGCCCACGTGCGACCAGATCCATTCACCGCGCAGATCGAACTGCCCGCCGAGTGCGTCGATGACCGGGCGATAGCTGAAATCGACCGCCTGGAGAAGTGCGGAGGTGTTGGGGAATCCCACACCGTCGGGATTGACCCGCGACGCCTGGATGGAATAGCCCATCTCAAGCTGAGGGAACGGCAGGAAACCAATGCGCCCGCCGACAGCCTTGTTATTGTTCAGGTCGCCGTAGTCGTTGAAATTGAGCTGACCGGCGGTGGCGGGGTCGGTGGTGACGAGGTTGGGCCCGTTGGCGACATAGGCGTCGTAGGTCCAGCGTGTGGTTCCGGAGGGGATGGCGCCCTTGGTGAAAAAGCCGACTTCGGACGTCGGACCGATCGCGTCGTCACCGAACGCCAGCGGAGCATCGGGGAATTTGTTGATCCAGGGCGGATCGAAGTGGTTGTGATATTGCCCAAACGGCACGGCGAACAATCCGCCGCCAACCATGCAATTATCGCACAGGATGTAGGAAACATCGGCGAGGTTGACGGCGAAGTTCGAGTTTTGATTCTCGGCCGGGTCGCTCTCGGGGCCGTTGCCCTGGCCGATGCCCAGATCGAAGGCGGTTTCGATGAGGAAGTGGGAATCCGGCGGCTGCCAGAGGATCAGGGGGCTGACGTCGGCGTTGAAAGAGGACTCGGTCTTTCGCTGGGTGGTGAAGCCGAAAGCGGCGTCGCCGGCGATGACAAGACCTTCGGTGCCGGGCTTGTCCTTGGCCAGTTCCGCGTTGACCGCCTGGAAGGAACTTTGGGTGTATTGTTCATCCTGGTCGGCATTGGTGGCCTGGTCGGTCTGCTGCTTCTTGAGATCGGCCAACTCCTTTTTCATTTCGGCGTTGTCCTGCTTCATCTGCGCGTTGTCTTTCTTGAGTTCGTCGAACTCCTGGCGGCTGATGGGTTGACTGGTGTCCTGCGCCTTGGCGTTCGAGAGCAGCAGCGGTACGACGACCAGGACTCCGCATAGGATTCTGCGCATGGTAGCTCCTTCCGGGTTTGTCAGACGACTATTTGGGTTGTGTGGCCGGCTGGCTGGCCGGTTCGCTGGCCGCTGGGCCCGCTTTCGGCTGAAGCGTCCGCACATAGTCGATGACCTGCCAACGTTGCGTCTCGGGAATCAATTTTTCAAACGAGGGCATGGGCGCTTTGCCGGTGGTGAGTTTCCAGAAGATCGAGCCGTCGCTTTGCACGGCGATCTTGGGATTGGACAAGTCCCTGGGCTTTTGAGTCAGGGCAAACGCCGCCGGACCGTCGCCCTTGCCGGCGGTTCCGTGGCACGGCATGCAGTTTTTGGTGAAGACATCCTTGCCGGCGGCGATGGCGGCTGCGTCAGCGGGAACGGGGTTGGGCTTGCGCGCCTCGATCGGCGGCGCAATCCAGTCGGAGGGCTGATCGTCGCTGTATGATGTGGCAACGATCGTCGCCCATGCGACAAGTGAAGTTCCGGCGACCAGCAGCACCCAGGATCCCGATCCACATCTTGCCATGACAAATCCTTCCAAATATCCGACGGCTGCCGCGGCAGCCATCGAGCGTTCAACAGGTTCTCCGCGTTATTGCGTCGTGGGAGTGTTCGACGAAAACGCGCGTGCATAGTCAACCAGCGCACGAATCTGGTCGATCGTTAATTTATCCTTGAATGCGGGCATCAGCGGCTTGGTTTCCACGGTCTTCCCGTCGTAGATACGGCGGAAGAAATCGTCGTTCGTCTGCGTCTTCTG
Source organism: uncultured Tepidisphaeraceae bacterium (assembly GCA_964420285.1). Taxonomy (GTDB): domain Bacteria; phylum Planctomycetota; class Phycisphaerae; order Tepidisphaerales; family Tepidisphaeraceae; genus CAYQTE01. Next base: position 11,105 of record CAYQTE010000068.1, on the reverse strand, counting down.
CCATTTTGCGTTCGTAAAGTCCGGCAGGGTTGGCAGCGCCGGACGCAGCAGGCTTCCCGTCCCGTCGATGGCGTGGCATGCAAGGCAATTGGTCGTGAAGAGGTTCACCGCGTCCAGCTTCTGCAACGGCCCGGCGGGCGGAATCACCGGGGGCGCGGATGCCACCGCCTCGGCCGGTTCTGTCATCCGAACGTCAGTCGCGATCGCGAAAATCGTCAGACCCACCAGCCCCACCGAGCCCAGGCACAGCAGCGATATCGCCACCGGGCGCTTCCGCGGATCGCGCGATGGATTGCGGTCCAACAGCGGCCAGAAGAACAGGATGGCGAAGAACAGCGACGGCAGGACGAACGTGCCGATGATCTCGTAATTCCCTTTGAAATACTTCAGGAGCTGGAAAAGGAACATGAAATACCATTCCGGCCGCGGATCGTACGATTTTGACGAGTCGGCGATTGCCGACAGGGGCGCCGGATGGAACCACGTCCAGACCGTCAGGACCACCAGAAGTGCCAGGGCCACGACGCTGTCTTTGAGCACCTGGCCCGGCCAGAAGGGTTCCTGTTCGAGTTCAAGCTGGGAATCGGATTCCCACCAGGCGGTGGTGACGCCGTGACGGCGGAAGAGATAGAGGTGACAGAACACCACGGCAATGATGGCGCCGGGGAGAATGAAACCATGCAGGGCGAAGAAGCGGGTGAGGGTGAAGTTGCCCATATCCGGTCCGCCCTGGAGGAAGGTGCGGACCGACGCGCCGATAAACGGCGTGGTGCTGGCGATTCCCAATCCCACTTTGCTGGCCCAGTAGGCTTTTTCGTCCCAGGGGAGCAGATAGCCGGTGAACGACATGCCAAGTGTCAGAAAGAGCAGCATCACGCCAGCCATCCAGGTGATCTCGCGCGGACGCTTGTAAGCGCCCCAGACAAAGACCTGAATCAGGTGCGCCAGCAGCAGGATCACCATGGCGCTGGATCCCCAGTGGTGAATTCCACGCACCAGCCAGCCAAGGGGCATGTCATATTGGATGTACCTGACGCTCTGCCAGGCGGTCCCGACGGACGGGGCGTAGCAGGTCACCAGCAAAACGCCGGTGACAAGCTGAAGCGTGAAGGTGAACAGCAGCAGGCTGCCGAAAGCGGCGGCCCAGCGCGAGCCGCCCTTGATCGGTTCCAGGAGGAGTTTTTCGTTGAGATCGCGCCAGCCGACGCGAGATCCGAAAAAGCCGCCCTCGTCCGGCTTGCTGGTTTGCTTGCTGAGGTCGCGGTCGCCTGCCACTGTGCTTCCGATCCGAAAAGGGCTTGACTTAATGGCTCATATCTGAACGGCAATGCGGTCTGGAACACTGACTTTGAAATCCTGCCATCGCACCCAAAGGTGGTCATCACGAACGACAAATTCTAACGAATCCATGTTGCGCGGCGGCGGGCCGCTCACATGCACGCCGTCGTGGTTGTAGACGCCGCCGTGACAAGGGCATTGGAACTGTGAACCGTCCGGCGAGAGACTGACCGGACAACCCAGATGCGTGCAGATCGGCGAGAGAACCTTGATATCGCCGTTGCCAGATCCCTGGCGCAACACCAAGACCGACCGGGCTTGTGTCTCCTTTGACCAGCCGTCTTGACGCACGATATTGACAGGCACCAGCGTCCATTGCCCGGCGGCAATCGAGTCGACGGGCCCGGCATCCGAAAAGCCGGCTTCCAGGGCCGATGTGCGTTTCCAAAGCGGGCTGGTAATGAATGCGACGGCGGGCGCGACGATCATGCCGCCCAGCGCGGTCAACACTCCCCCCGTCCAAAGCCCCAGGAACCAGCGGCGAGGAAGGTTGGGTTCCGCCATATGGCAACACAAACGTTACAGCGCCTGCGATCCGCGGAAGACATGATATTCACGTCTGCCGATGCCGGCGGGTCCACGCGGCCGGTCAGTTCCGCCCGCGTCGGGCGAGGTTAATAACAAGTTTGCCCCAAAAGGTAAAGAAAAATCGCGGAGCACCAAATTCAGTTCATGGTTCACCCCACCCGCCGTCGCGGCCGACGAGCCAGCAGCGCCAATCCGGCCACCACCGCGATCGACCCCGTCGCGGGTTCGGGGACGACGACGATGCCTAGCGGGTTGTTATAGTCCGAGATCGTCATCAAGAGGTTTCCCGACATGTCGTATTCGCCGATCTTGTCCAGGGACGTGACGTACAAATCCGATCCATACACGGCGACGCCGCTGGCGTTGTCCAGCCCGCTCATGAGAGGATTCGACGAGGTTATCGTGCCCGGAGTGGCGCCCAGCGTGTATTCGCTCACCCCGCCGCCGCCGGTGACAACAAAGAGAGCCGATCCCGAAATCGCAATGCCGCCTGTGAGCGTCAGTCCGCTAATAAGCGAGGCGTTTACAACCGCCCCCGATGTCGTGTATTCGCCGACGCCGGTCTGGTTGCCGACGAACAGGTCCGACCCCGACACGGCGATGCCCTGCGCGCCCACGCCGATGAAGGAGACCAAAGGCACGGCCACGTTTGCCCCGGTGATGTCATACTCGTCGAGGCGGTTCGTGCCCGTGTCCGTGACGAAGAGGTCCGTTCCCGACAGGGCGACGCCGTTGGGGTCCTGCAGGCCCGAGGCCAGACCGCCAGCGACCAACGGCTCGCTGACGACCCCGCCTGATGTCGTATATTCGCATATCGAACCACCGTCGGACACAAAAATATCCTGCCCGCGCACAACAATTCCGCGCAGGCCGGTTGGGGTCAGCGACGCGTTTATTACCTTCCCGTCCAGACCATATTCCCCTACCGAGGCCGTGAATTGGTTGGTGACAAAAATCTGTGCTCTCGCCTCCGGTGCCATGACAGCCGCCGCCAGCAAAGCCATCGCGACGGCGGACAGGACGCGGAGTTTGAAGAGGCGCACGCGGCTGGCGTTCCTCATGCCTGCTCCCTTCTTTGAGGGCCGGGATTCCACCTTTTGGCGCCAATGCGCAAGACGACGATGTTGCCCGGCCCGGTGTGCGTTTGCACGACATTTCGCGGCATTAAGTTTATTTCAGAGTACGATTTGTGCGGCCCGCGTGCCGCGCCCTCTTAGTCGCCATCCATCGGCGACGCCCGATAACATCGCGCGCCCATATGACGATGTCAACAAAAATTCCTGAAATCTTTTGAAGAGATTCAAGATTTTTTTGTCGCCGGAGGCGACTTCCTCCGATTTCTCACCAAGTCACGGTAGACGGGACGTGAAAATGGATAATCTGGCGGCGATGCGGCCACTGCGGCGCGCCCAGTTCGGACTCGGCCGGGCCACGTTCAGACTTTTGTAACCGGTGGCGGCATGCTCGCGCGGGAAATGGGGCATACGCCCCGCGAGAGGCTGCTAACGGAAGTCGCGCAGCACGCGCGGGGGCATCGCGGCGCGCAGGGCATTGAGCACTGCCAGAACGTCGATCCCCTCCTGGGCCAATGCCCCGGCCACGGGAACAAGGTGCCCGCTGGCCGCCAGGGCCATGCCGGCAAGGCTCAGGATCATCCCGCCCACGGCACATTGCAGGGCGATACTCCGCATTCTCCGGCTGATGTGGAGAAATTCATCGACCTTTTCCAGCGAGTTATCCAGAATGACGGCCCCGGCGGCTTCGCCGATGATGTCGATGTTGGCGCCCAGTGCCACGCCAACCGTCGCCGCCATCAGGGCCGGGGCATCGTTGATCCCGTCGCCCACGTACAGCGTGCGGCCTTTTTGCGTTTCGGCCCGGACGATGGCCAGCTTCTCCTCGGGGCTTTTTCCGGCGTGAATTTCCGTAATGCCGACGGATTGAGCCAGATATTGCACGGCCGATTCGCGGTCGCCGGATACCAGCATGACCCGCTCCAACAGATGGTGCGGGCCGAGATGATCGATAAAGCCACGGCTGTCGGCTCGAGGTTCATCACGGAAACGGAACAGAGCGGCATATCGGCCGTCGATCAGAACGGCGCATTCCAGGCCGTCGGTCGCCGGAGGCAGCTTGTCGGCAGCCGACGGATCGTCGGTGAGCAATTTGTTGCGGCTGGTGATTGCAACGGCATGCCCCGCGACACTGCCGCGCAGGCCTTCGCCGGGGTTCTCGTTGATCTGAGCGGCCTCGTCCAGATTGATCGACGCAACGGCGGCGGCCGCGAGAATGGCTGCGCCCAGCGGATGCTTCGAATACCGTTCCATGCTCGCGGTGAGCCGAAGGACATCGCCCGGCTCAAAACCCGGCGCGCAGAGCGTTTCGACGAGCTTCGGCTCGCCGTAGGTCAGCGTGCCCGTCTTGTCGAAGATGGCGACCCGGCAGGTATCGACCAGTTCCAGGACGGCCTGGTTCTTGATGATGATCCCGCGCCTCGCGGCCAGCGAGATCGAGCCGATGACGGCCACGGGAATCGCAATCAGCAGCGGGCACGGCGTGGCAACGACCATCACCGCCAGAAATCGCGAGGCGTCGTGACCAATCGCCCAGGCCGCAAGGGCAATGGCAACGGCGATGGGAGTGAACACGGCGCCGATCTGATCGCCCAGCCGGCGGATGCGCGGACGGTTCTTCTCCGAGGCACGCATCACCGTCATGATCTTGGCGTAGCGCGAATCGACGGCGAGTTTGGTGGCGCGAATGGTGACGGCGGCCGCGCCGTTGGTGGCGCCGGAGAGCACGTGCGAGCCGGGCACTTTGGAAATGCGATACGGCTCGCCGGTGAGGTAGGCCTCGTCCATGACGCCGCGGCCCTCGATCACCACGCCGTCCACCGGGCAGATCTCGTGTGGAAAGACGATCAGTTCATCGCCGGGCACAACCTGATCGAGCGACACATCGCTGACGGCCGCGGCCGACTTGCGGTGGGCGACCGACGGCATCCGCTGGGCCAGCGCCTGCAGCACGCTGGAAGCGCTGCGCACCGCGAATGCTTCCAGCGCCTCGCCGCCGGAAAGCATCAGCACCACCACCGATCCGGCCAGGTATTGATGGGGAATGATAATGACCGAGGTGACGATGGAAATTCCGGCCAGCAGGTCAGAGCCGAATTCGCGTCGGGCCAGTTTGATCAGCAGGCCCCAGACCAGCGGCGTTCCGCCGCCAATCAGCGTGACGATCAGAGGAACGTTGCAGATGGATTCGGCCAGGCCAAGGGCATAACGCAACACGAGATGGCAGCCAATGCCCAGTACGGCCAGAGCGGCGATGGCGTAGGGAAGCTGTTTGTGCAGGTGGGATTCGGCGGGCGCTTTATCCACGGCATCGGCCATGCTTGCGGCCGTCGAATCGTGTGACATGTCGCACCGCTGCTATGGCTTGGGGAATCGGATGAATGGATCGCTGGATCGCGAGGTGCGGTCGCGGACATTGGGCGACAAATGGGACTCGACCCATTCGACCCACTGGCTGATTCCCTGATTGGACTGAACCGAGAGCTGGATGATCGCCATCTTGGGTTTGATGCGCACCACATCCTGGTTGAAGACATTGAAGTCGAAGGTCACCACGGGAAGCAGGTCCATCTTGGTCAGCAGCACCACGTCGGAGCCGGCGATGAGGAAGGGATATTCGGTCGCCTTGTCATCGCCGCCGGCCACGCTGAAGACCGAGGCGCGCAAATGATGTCCCAGATCGAATTCCACGGGGCTGTGGGCGTTGCCTTCGGATTCGATGAGCAAAAGGTCCAGTTCCTTGAGATTCAACTGGCCCAGCGCCTCGCGCACGTTGATGGCGGCGAGGTTGTCGGTCACCAGCGGCACCGCATGGCAGCCGTGGCGGACGATCCGCTCGACCTGCCGCTCGGCGGCCAGGCCGCCGACGATGACGGCGGTGCGGAGCTTGGGATCGAGTCGCCCGAGCATGGCCTCGATGAGGGTGGTCTTGCCCGTTCCCGCCGGACCGACCAGGCTCACGGTGGTGACGCCCGCGGCGTCGAAATTGGCGCGGTTGGCGCGGGCGATCCGACTGTTGAGGTCAAATCGACTTTCTAGTTGAGGCGACATAGCCACTGCTCCGCTCACAGCCGGGCGACCAGCAATTCCTTCTGGAAGATCATTTCCTTGGGCAGATCGCCCGCCATTTTCAGGAACAATTCCTCCTGCCCGAGGATTTCCGCCTTGACCGCCTCGGGACCAACTTCCTGTATCGCATTGAAATCGGCCGCGGAAATCGCCAGCCCCTCCAGGTCGATATCTCCCGCCCGCGGCATCCAACCCAACAGCGTCTCCTTGGCGTTGGCCCGCCCCAGGCACCGGCCGATGATCCATTTGAGGACGCGGATGTTCTCGCAATAACCCGGCCAGATGAATTCGCCCTTGTCGTTCTTGCGGAACCAGTTGACGTGGAAGATGCGGGGGCAATCCGACATCTTGGCGCGCATGCGGATCCAGTGGACGAGGTAATCGCGGATGTTGTACCCGATGAACGGAAGCATGGCCATCGGATCCTGCCGGACGATGCCGACCTGGCCGCTGGCGGCCGAGGTGGTCTCGCTTCCCAGCGTCGCCCCGACATAGACGCCGTGTATCCAGTTAAACGCCTGGAAGACCAGCGGGATCGTCTGAGCGCGGCGGCCGCCGAAGATGATCGCGGAAATCTCCACGCCGTCGGGATCCTGTGCCGCCGGGTCCAGCGAGGGATTGTTCTCCATTGGCGCGGTGAACCGGCTGTTGGGATGGGCGGCCTTGGTTCCGGAGCCGGGCGTCCAGGGTTTGCCGGTCCAGTCGATGCAATGCGCCGGCGGCTGGGCCGTCTTGCCTTCCCACCATACGTCGCCATCGGGAAGCAGGGCGACGTTGGTGAAGATGGTGTCATGGCTCATGCACGCCATGGCGTTGGGGTTGGTGTGCTCGTTGGTGCCGGGGACAACGCCGAAATATCCCGCCTCGGGATTGATCGCGCGCAGGCGGCCGGTCTTCTGATCCACCCACATCCACGCGATATCGTCGCCGATGGTGGTGACCTTCCAACCCTCCTGGCGATATTTTTCCGGCGGGATCATCATGGCGAAATTTGTCTTCCCGCAGGCGCTGGGAAAAGCGGCGGCCACGTAGGTCTTTTGCCCGTAGCCGCTGACGCCGCAGAGCAGCATGTGCTCGGCCATCCAGCCCTGCTGATGGCCCAGATAACCGGCGATTCGCAAGGCCAGGCATTTCTTGCCCAGCAGGGCATTGCCGCCGTAGCCGCTGCCGAAACTCCAGATGGTGTTGTCCAGCGGAAAGTGGCAGATGAAGCGGCGCTGGGGATCGCAATCGCCGACACTGTGCAGACAACGGGTGAAGTCGTCGCCGTCGCCCAGTTGTTTCCACGCCACCAGGCCCATGCGCGTCATGATGGCCATGTTGACGGCGACATACAGCGAATCCGTCAATTGAATCCCGACCTTCGCCAGCGGCGAGCCGATGGGCCCCATGACGAACGGGATCACATACATCGTCCGCCCCCGCATGCAGCCGCGGAACAGGCCCGTGAGCGTCGCGTACGCCGCCTTGGGTTCCATCCAGTTGTTCGTCGGGCCGCATCCGTCGGCATTGGGCGTGCAAATAAATGTGCACTGCTCCGACCGGGCCACGTCGTTGGGATTGCTGCGATGCAGATAGCAGCCCGGCCGTTTCTGCTGATTCAGCTCGATGAAGACGCCGTCGCTGACGCCCTGCTCGATCATCTCTTTGCGTTCGCGCGGGCTGCCGGTGCAGATATGGACCTTTTCCGGCTGGCACAAGTCAATGCATTCGTCAATCCACTGTTGAACGCCCGCCGAGGGGCCCAGGGGCTGATGCGCTTCCGGAGGCGTGCGGGGGTGCGTCGCTGTGGTTATTCTCATCGCTGACTTCCTCATTCCACGTCATGCCGCCACCACGGCGCGCAGGCACGAGGAACTAACCAATATTGCCGCTCTCGATAGCCGCGAAAATCAGGCATTGCCCGACTTTCGACATAGGTGATTTTGCTGATGAATGCGACTGCGGCCGCAACGGCCGCCGCTTTTCCAGCCAGGGCATCGCTGCCGGAGCCATCGGGAGGGTGCCCGATCTTCCGGGCAAGGGTAACTCGATGCGGAGCAACCTTTTACCCCTCCCCTTGTACTCAGGGGGAGGGTTGGGGTGGGGGTTGACCGCCGCGGCGTTGGTTGGGGACTGAGCCTTCCAGAGCCGCTGGCGAAGAACCCCCACCTCTTTCCTCCCCCTGAGTACAAGGGGAGGAAAAAAAGGCGGCCTCCCGGAAGATCGGGGGCTCTCGGCCAGCGGCGGCGATGTTGACGGCGGCGAATCCGGGCCGAAGATGGCCCATGAAGGAGTTCTTTCATGAATCCAGCAGACCTGCAGCGGGTCATCAGTTCGGCGGTGGTTCCCGTGGTCATCATTTCCGCCTGCGGCCTCTTGTGCCTGGCCTTCTACAACCGCATGGCCGCCATCGTCTCGCGATTGCGCGGCTTCCAGCGCGAGCGCCTGGTCGAGATCGACCGCCTGGAGAAATCCGAATCCAAACACGGCCGGCGGCTGCTCGAACACCTGGAACTGCAAACCGCCGGTGTCAAGCGGCGTGCCAAACTGATCCGCCTGACGCTTTTCTTTCTGCTGCTCACGATTGCTCTGCTGATCGTATGCTGCCTGCTGCTCAGCATCAGCGCCCTGGCGCCGCGGGCGATGTACGCCGCGATTCCGCTGTTTCTCATGGGCCTGCTGTCGATGCTATGCAGCACAATCGCGGCCGCACTGGAACTCAAGGCCGCACTGCACCCCGTCGAACTGGAAAGCGAATTCGTCAGCCACGTAATGCACGACTCGGTGCATGATGAAGGCGACGCCGGATAACCCCGCCGGGAGATTCCCTCGCCGCGGCACAATCCAACGCCTCAACCCAACCCGGCCCGCCGCCGACGCCCACCGGCAAGCGAGGCAATAACCGTTTATTTGAAAAAGACTTGCGCCGCAAACGAGCGTTCATCACATCCAGGCACACCCCCGTTTCCAGCCGGATATCGCGGTTTACGCCAAACATCGCGTCCAAAACGTGCCCCAAATGTCCCGAAAAAGTTGGAACTTTGCGCGTAGGAGTTGGAACTTGGTATGAATTCTGCGCGCCCGAGTGCGATCTGAAACCGCCGAATTGGGCCCGCCAGGGAATTCCCTACTTAATCGCTCGATAATATCGTATTTGCCGGCCTTCAGCGGGGTGTGTGACACGATCGGCGGCCCCCTCTTTCCCCCTCGCCCTGTACTCAGGGAGAGGGTCGGGGTGAGGGCGCTTCGGCGGGGGAGCGGCTGGAAATACCCCCTCACCCTATCCCTCTCCCCGCGTACAGGGAGAGGGGATAAGAGGCAGCCCGCCGTTTGCGACACGCACCCCCTTCAGCGCGGCTCCGGTCTTGCAATCAACGGAAGACACGCCGTAAATCGCCGGAGGTAACGCGGCCGGTGGCGCATTCCCTGGCTGTCAATTGGCATCCGGATGTAACCCGGCCAGTCCGGCAACGATATGCGGCGCGCGACGGTATAGGATATCGACGTATCTCGATCGAGGAGGCTTCATGAGGCGTCTCCCGCTTCTCATCGCATCGGTCTCGCTGGTTTGTCTCAGCGCGCCGACCGCGCGCGCATCTGTTACATCCGACGACTTCGGTCCCGTGCCGGCTGCCGCACAGATCGCCTATGTGGCGATGTCGCCGGATTGCGGTAGCGTCGCGGTCGCTGTGAAGACCGAAAATGGCGTCGAGTTGCGGATCAACGGAAAGCCCCGTGCTGCGGCGGACGAGATTCCGTTTGTGCTTTACAGCGCCGACGGCGGGCGGCTAGCGTACACAGCCCGAAAGGGCAAGGCGTGGTACATCGTCCTCAACGGCGTGGAAGCGGGGACCGGGCCACAAGGTGCCGCGTGGGCGGCGTTCTCCGCGGACTCGCGACATTTCGCTTATGTCGGAGCCTCGCCGACGGGCATGATGCTCGTCGTCGACGGCACCGCGCCCGCGCAGCAGTTCCATGAAATTCGGGACGTCGTCATGACGCCCGACGGCGACCATATCGCGTTCGCCGTCAATGACTCAACCGGTTGGTTCGTCATCGTCGACGGGAAAAGAGTGGGAGCGACGTATCCGCTCGCTATTGGGCGGATCATCCTCAGTCAAGACGGCCGGCGAGTCGCATTCGTGGGCGTCTTGTCGCGCGATGCCGGTGTGGCATCTCGATACGAGGTCGACATCGACGGCAAACCGTACGGCCCGTATTACGACATATTATCCGGCCCCACGTTTGGGCCGGATTCCAAGACGTATTTTGGCGCGGAAAAAGCGACGGGGCCGGCAGTCCAAGTGCGCGGTCGCCCTGTATTTCCGCTTGCTGACCCAGAGGTAATCGATGGCAAGGAATACGCTGACCCGGAAGCTGCGGACCAGAAACTCTGGTCCAGCGACGGGCGTCATGTCATCGATGCGTATCACGGGGCGATGCCAAACGGCGGTTGGGTGGATGACCTCAGCCTCGACGGCAAGCCGTTGGACCGGATGCCATACAACCTGACACTCAGTCCTGACGGTCTACGAGTTGCGTCCGTTGAGAGCGACGTCACGAGGGATAAGCGATGGTCCGTCTACGGGGGCGGCCTCGACGGCCCGGGATACGCGAATGTCGGCCCGCCTCTCTTTAGCCGCGACGGTATGCACTTGGCGTACGCCGCCCAAAACGACGAGGACGGTAACTGGTCCATGGTCCTGGATCAGAGCGAGGATCGCACGGGCGCGCTAGTCTGCCCGACGGCCGATCTCGATGCGTCGGGGAAATGGAATCCCACCACCAAATTCGAAGACCAAAAGAGTATCGACAACGGCAGTTCATACCCCGGCCAACTTCCCTACCATTTCGACCCCGACGGCACGCTGGTCTATTTCCGGATCGAGGGCGGCCATCTTTACCGCGTCCACTGGAAGCCGGATGATGCGACCACGCTGCCGGCCACCAGGCCGTGATTGCACACGCCCGTTTATGAGTGCGCGAGTGGGAAAAGGCGGCTGGCCGGGGGATTGGCCTGGCGTGGGTGGTTGGGGCATCCGGCCGGTTGGTTGACAGGATTGGCGGGTGTCCGATACCTTCATTGCGCCCAATGCGGGCCGGTTGAGTGTGGCT
>CAYQTE010000067.1:0-25288 GCA_964420285.1 uncultured Tepidisphaeraceae bacterium | reverse complement strand
TCGGATCGGGACCAGCGGCCAGAGCGGCCGTCACCACCAGCGCGGCAAGCAGCAGAGCGGTGAGAGCACATGGAAGGTTCACGCGGCGACTCCTTGTAGTTTTGACGTTTGGCTTGACCGACGGCACTTGGCCGGTCGTCTGTGTGTAGTGTACTGGCCTGAAGGTGGCCCGTCGAAGATTTCGTGAAGGGCGGTCGGCTTATTCCGCGGCAGAGGGAAATGTTAACGTTCGGTTAAGGTTCTGCGTCGGGCGGATGTTAGCATTACGGAGGATCATCCGTTTTATAATGCATCGCCTCTGGCAAATGCGGAGGGGAGTTGCTCCAATGGAGCGGTCATCCACCGGGCGAGGGTAAACGCTTGAGGGATGGGAAAGGGGTTTGCCATGTCCAGGACCGTAAAATCGTTGGGTGCAATCTGTTTGGCTGGATTGCTGACGCTTGTGTTCGGCTCCCAGTTTGGCGGATGCTCCAAGTCAAGTTCCACGCCACAAACCAGTCAGGCCACGGGCGCGGCCGAATCCGGGCCGCCGAAGCCGGTCGGGCCGCTGGTGGAAGTGACATTCACCTACGGCTCGGAGAAGAAGGCATGGATCTCCAAAGTGACGGATGATTTCAACGCCGCCAAACACACCATCGCCAAGGGGACACCGATCTGGATCAACGCCATCCCGGAAGGATCGGGCGATTGCATTGATGAATTGCTCTCCGGCGCGCGCAAAACCGATCTGTGCAGTCCGGCGTCGGGCGCGTTTGTGACGCTCGGCAATGCCGAATCGCGCGCCAAAAGCGGCGGCGATCTCATCGGGCCGACGCAGAATCTCGTGCTCTCGCCGGTGGTCGTCGCCATGTGGAAACCCATGGCCGAGGCTCTGGGTTGGGGCCAGAAGCCGATCGGCTGGTCGGACATTCTTGCCATCACGCAAAACCCGGCCGGTTGGGCGGCGTATGGGCATCCCGAGTGGGGGAAATTCAAATTCGGGCACACGCATCCCGATTTCAGCAACAGCGGATTGATCACGTCGCTGGCGATCGTTTACGCCGCGACGGGAAAGCAATCGGGCCTGACGCTGGACGACGTGGCCAACCCGGCCACCGGCACGTTCATGAGCCAGATCGAGGCTTCGGTTCAGCATTACGGGAGCTCGACGGGATTCTTCGCCGATAAGCTGGTGGCTGGCGGGCCGAGCTATCTCAGTGCGGCCGTCCTTTATGAAAGCGTCGTCTGCGATTCGTACAAGCAGAAGGACACGCTGCCGTTTCCGCTGGTGGCGATTTATCCCAAGGAAGGGACGTTCTGGAGCGACCATCCGATCGGCGTGGTTCAGCGGCCTTGGGTCACCGATGACAAGAAAGAGGCGGCCAAGATTTTCACGGATTATCTGCTGGCCAACCCACAGCAGGTGCAGGCGTTGACGTTTGGATTCCGGCCGGGCGATCCGACCGTGCCGCTGGGGGCGCCGATCACCGCGGATTTTGGCGTCGACCCGAAGGAGCCCAAGACGACATTGGCGGTTCCATCGGCGGACGTGATGAACGCGATCCTGCAGCTTTGGCATCAGCACAAGAAGGCGGCGAATATCGTCATGGTTCTGGATACTTCTGGAAGCATGAATGACCAGAGCAAGCTGGTTAACGCCAAGATCGGGGCAGCGCAACTCATCGGCCAATTGGAGGCCGCCGACACGCTGTCGCTGCTTCCCTTCAGCGATCAGATGCGCTGGTCGGGACAAGGTCTGTCGATGGCCACGCAGCGCGACGTGGCGACCAATACCATTCAAAGCCTGATCGCCGACGGCGACACGCGATTGTACGACTCGATCGACGCGGCGGTGCAATACCTGAAGACCCACCCGACGCCGGACAAGATTTCGGCCGTTGTCGTCCTTACTGATGGGGAAGACAACGAGAGTTCATTGAAACTGGACAATCTGGTTTCGCGCGTGAAGTTCGACGGCGAGAAGCAGGCGATCCGGATATTCACGATCGGGTACGGGAGCGACGCCGACGAATCGGTCTTGAAGCGGATCGCCGATTCCAGCAGCGCCAAGTATTACAAGGGCACGCCGCAGAATATCCGCGACGTGTTTCGCGATATCGCGACATTCTTCTAGGCGGGATCGACCATGAGCAACACAACATCGCAATCGGATGGGCCGAAACTCACGTTCATTGGCAAGCTGATCGTTCTGCTGGTGATCGCCGGCAGCTTCTACGGCGCGTATATTCTGGTTTTCAAGAACAAGACCCAGACCGCCGCGCCGCCCACGCCCGCCGCCAATGGCGGCACGCCCGGAAATGTCGCGCCGGCGCCCACCGGGCCGGTCGTGGACATCGGCGTCGCGTACGGCACGGAGAAGGAGCGGTGGCTCAAGGATGCGGCGGCCGAGTTCGCCAAGACGCCGGTCGGGGCGAATATCAACGTGAATCTCATTCCGCTCGGATCGCTTGACGGCGCCCAGACCATTCTCAAGGGCGACGAGGCAGCCAAGAAGATCAACGCCTGGGCGCCGGCCAGTTCGCTGTACAAGCCGCAGTTCGTGCAGGATTGGCAGGACAAATTCGGGTCCAATCCGATCATCAAGGAAGAGCAACTGGCGCTGACGCCGATGGTGTTCGTCTTCTGGGAAGAGCGCTATCAGCCGTTCATCGACAAGTACAAGGACGTGTCGTTCCAGACCATCGGGCAGGCGCTGAACGAAAAAGGCGGCTGGGACGCCATCGCCGGGAAGACGACCGAATGGGGATTTTTCAAGTTCGGCCACACGCTTCCGACCAAGTCCAACAGCGGCGTGCTGACGCTGATTCTGATGGGTTACGACTTCTACAACAAGAGCCGCGATCTGACTTTGGGCGATATCACCGCGCCGCCGTTTCAGGATTGGATGAACGGCATCGAGCACGCCGCCAGCGACACCGTCGAAAGCACCGGCACGCTCATGCGCGACATGGTCCTCAAAGGCCCCAGCACCTATGACGCACTGTTCGTCTACGAAAGCGTTGCCATCGACTATCTGAAAAACGCCGAGGGGCGCTCCGGCCGGCTTCACGTGATCTATCCCAGGTACAACATGTGGAACGACAACCCGTATTACATTCTCGATGCCACATGGAGCACGGCCGCACAGCGGAAGGCCTGCCAGAGTTTCCTGGATTTCCTGATGAGCGAGCCGATGCAGAAGCTCTCGCTGACGCACGGATTCCGCCCCGGCGATCCCAATGTGCCGATCAAGTTCCCGGAAAGCCCGTTTGTGCAATACGAATCGTACGGCCTGAAAACCGATCTGCCGGTCGTCTGCGATGCGCCAAAGCCCGAGATCATCAGCAACCTGCTGGTGGGCTGGGAACGCAGCCAGGGCAACCATTAGCGTATAGAGACCGCGCCCGACGAACACGGCCAGTTTGATTCGAGCGGGGAATTCGGCGATCCTATGGCCCCAGAGTCAGGGTCATGGGCGATAAGACAGGAGACGGCGCATGTTTACGAGAATAGCGAATCTGATCCGCGGTTTTTTCGGCCTGTTCATCTCCGGGATGGAACGCCGCAATCCCGAGGCGCTGCTGGAAGTGGAAAAGGAAAACCTCCGCAAGCAGATCGCGAAATACAATGACGGCCTTTCGTCGCACGCCGCGCTGTGCGAGCGGCTGATGACCCAGGTGAAGAAACTGGAAACGGATGAACGCGATCTGCGCGCCCGAGCGTCGGCGAATCTCAAGGCGGGCAACCGCGATCTGGCCGGTCAATACGCCCTGCGACTGCAAACCGTCCAGCGCGAGCTCGATGAGAATCGCACCCAGGCCACCCAGGCCGAGGAAACGTATAAGAGTCTGGTGACGGCGCGCGACGTGGCGATCAAGGCGGCCAAGGATAAAATCGAATCGCTGCGGCAGAGCCTCGACGATCTGAAAGTGAAGAAGGCGATGGCGGAATTGACGGAAATGGCGTCGGGCATGGTCAGCCAGATCGGCGGGTCCGGCGATACGCTGGATCGCCTGCACACGATGGTCGAGCAGGATCGCGAGAAGGCGGCCGGGCGTGTGCGCGTCGCCAAGGATAGCCTCAACACTTCTGATATACAGATGAAGGAAGCCGAACAAAAGGCGCTGGCGGATCAGGCGCTGGCGGATTTCGCGGCCCGAGAGGGGATCGCCCTGGATGCCAAGGATTCCACGCAGGCCGCTCCCGAAGCCGAGCAGTCCGCCGCCGCCACCGCGACCGCGGCCAAGTCGATGGGTCCGATCGCCGGAACGTAAGATGCCCCAACGCCAGCCGGGTTCAATAGCGGTGATTCAATGTTTCGCTACTTGAAAGCCGCATTCCTCATTCGACCCTGCCTGCCGGGCATTGGGCCGGTGCCGGTCAACGTCTTGTTCGCGATCGCCATGGCCATTCTCGGATTTGGTCATCCGGCGTTCTGGCTGATCGGCATCGGGGTCGAGACCGCCCTGCTGGTCGGCCTTTCCACCAATCCGCGATTTCAAAAGCTCACCGACGCCATGGACGATTACTCCGGCCAAAGCGACGCCGAAGCCAAGCGGCAATCGCTTATCCAGCAACTTCTTCCGGCCGCCCGAGCCCGGATGATCGGGCTGCAAGCCCGCTGCAACAAGGCCGAGGACATGGCGCGCGGCCAGGGCGTTGACGATTACGCCATCGAAGGCAACCGCGCCGCGCTCAATAAGCTGGCGTGGCTCTACCTCAAACTGCTGACGGCCCGGCAATACCTTCAATCGCAGGAGAGCCAATCCAACGAGACGGAGCTTCGCCGTCAGATCGCTTCGTTGCAGCACGATCTGGGCGATACCCATATCAGCGACACGCTGCGTGAAGCCAAGTCCGGGACATTGCAGATCCTCCAGCGGCGCATCGAGCTTCTGCAGAAGCGGGCGCAATCGCTTGAGGAAATCGAAAGCAACATCACCCGCATCGAGGCCCAGGTTGATCTGGCCGTCGAAAATGCCGGCATGAGCGCGCAGCCCCAGGCGGTATCGAGCAACATCTCCCTCGTCAGCCAGATGCTCGATCCCGATTTGTTCGGCGAATCCCAGGCCACGATCGCCGATCTGGACCAGACCTTCGCCAGCACGACGGCCGGAAAGGCTTCCGCATGACCGCGCCCGCCGTGCCCAACGCCGCTGCGACTCCAATTTCGCAGATGCCGCAATGGGCGCGGGATCTGATCGCGCTGTACGAAAGTAATACCGCCAACCAGTTCATTCTGTATGGCAACGTCATGGATCGCATGGTTCTGCCCACGACAGGCGACAAGCCCGATCTGGGCTCGGTTTACGATTTCCTGATGCGCGGGCTGATGCCGCGATTTGACGTGGTGCTCAGCTACGACCTGGGCAACGGCATTCGCGTCGAAAAGGGAAACGATATTTTCTCGCAATGGCCGGGACTCAAGGACATGCCGCAGCTTCCCCGCGCGCCGCGCCCGGCCATCGAGGCGCTGACGATATTCTTCCGTTACGCGGCCAATCTGGCCCGGCTCAAGCGCGGGCATTTTCAGGTGGGTTGCATCATCCGCAGCGCCTCGCTGGTGGCCCCGGCGTTGCAAGGGGCTTTGAATTACGACCTCAACGCCATGGCCCTGCTCATTCGCGACTGGTCCACCGATTCGCTCCTGCGCGAACATTCCCTGGCCACCTTCCTCGTCACCGAAAACCTCAACGATCTGCACCAACTCCTGGCCACCAACAGCCGGGCCGCCCAGGTGAAGATTCCCCTGCCCGCCCCGGCGGAACTGGAGCGGGCGATCGCCGTGCTGGGCTGCGAATTTCCCGTCGCCCTGAAGAACTTCACCAATCGCCGGGACCAGCTCGCCTCTTCGCTGGCCGGCTCCGGCATCGCCGCCGTCGAGGGATTGCTGCGTATCACCGAATACAACAAGCAGTCCATCACCGACAACGACGTCGCCAGGCTGAAAAAGCAGCTCATCGAACAGGATTGCAACGGCCTGATCGAATTCGTCGATTCAAAGCGAACCCTCGACGATCTGCACGGGCAGGAAAAAGTGAAATCGTGGCTGCGGCAGGATTTTGACCTCTGGCGCCGCGGCGATCTGCAGGCGCTGCCGATGGGTTATCTTCTGTGCGGCCCGGTCGGCACGGGAAAAACCTACACGGCCGAGTGCCTCTCCGGCGACGCGGGCGTGCCCGTCGTCAAGATGAAGAATTTCCGCGACAAGTGGATCGGCAGCACCGAGGGAAATCTCGAAAAGATATTCCGCCTGCTCCACGCCCTGGGCCGCTGTTTCGTCTTTATTGACGAGGCCGATCAGTCGCTCGGCAAACGCGATTCCGACAGCGGCGACAGCGGCGTCTCCGGCCGGGTTTATTCCATGATGGCCGAGGAAATGGGCGATACGCGAAACCGCGGGAAGATCATCTGGATTCTGGCCTCCAGCCGGCCCGATCTGATCGAGGTCGATCTCAAGCGTCCCGGCCGGATCGACGTGAAGATCCCGCTTTTTCCCACCAGCACGCCGTCGGAGAGCATGGACCTGATCGCGGCGTTGTGCAAACGCAAGGGGATCGAAATCCCCGCCGCCGACATCGAGCATATCCAACCCACCGTGCCGCTGCTGCTGACGCCCGGCGCCGCCGAAACTCTGGCCACCAAGGCCTATCGCGTGAGCCGCACGCAGTCGCTGTCGCCGGCCGATGCGCTGCGGTCGTGCCTGTCGCAATACCGAAACCCGGTCGACAAGAGCGTGATGGATTTCCAGATCGCCCTGGCGGTGCGCGAAGCCAGCGACGCCGAGTTCATCCCCGCCGCGTTTCGCGATCGGGTGTAGATGGGGAACCAGCACATGATCGAACCTGCACGCAGAACGGCGATCTCTCTGTTTGCGATCGTGGTATGTTTGTCGGCCTCGGCCGCTTGGGCGCAAATTGATCCACTCATTCGGGGAACACCGCTGGTCGCTCCCGTTACCAACGACAAAGTTCCCGAGGAGTTGGTTGTCATTCACGATCCCCACGAGCCGACGGGCATCGCGGAGCCCGGGCTCGCCAAGTTCCTTTGGCCAACCAAAGATGCCTTTCAAGACCCGACAAACAAGGGCTGGGAGCAAACGGCCCTTCCCGACGACGACATGCAGAAATGGATCGACTGGATGATGGGCACCAGCGCGCCGGCCGGAAAAGATCGAACGCTCTACGTCGAGACTCCGGCCATCCGCTACATTCCCGTGAGTTCGGCAGATCGCCGATGGCTGCTCAAACTAGAGAATTTCCCCATCAAGAAGCGTCCGCCGCTCGACCCCGACCGACTTCAGGTGTTGGAGTCGAGAGATTACTCGACCGCCGACCTCGAGGGTCTTGTGAACAATCTCGCCCGGCAGCCGTTGGCCGGCGACGCTACGTCAAAGGATGTTCCGCTGGTTCAGAGTGTGATTCAATCGTCTCCCCTGAGCAACCGGATCAAGGCACTGGACTGGAGATTGAGGAGCTATTCACTCGATCGCAAATGGCAGGCGGTCACCGTGTCTTTTGAGCCGGCGGAATCAAAAGCGGGGTTACAACTCGAAGTGACCATAGGGCCTTCGGGTTCGCTGATCCAGATGGCAGGAGCGGGGCTTCTGCGCGGGTATAGCGGGCCGCCCGACAACCCGATTGTGCCAATGACCAGACCCTCGATATCCAACGGTCCCAGATCGAATTGAGGCAAGTCGCTCGCGTCCGCGGAATTCGCGTCTTGTTGGAAAAGTCATGAAACCGGCTCTTCGTTCATGACCAGTCGCAGGCCTTTTGCAAACATCTGTGCCCGCTTGAGGCCGTTGCGCTTGGCGAAATTGTCGGCCTCCTTCAACAAATCCCGCTCGACTGTCACCAATACGCGGGCTGCGCCCTTGCCGATCCTCGGGCGGCCCATTCTGCGGCGCACGCGGTTGAACTTGCGACGTTCCGACGCCGTGGCCGGCCGGCCGGGGGTGACGATGGCTTCACGGTCAAATTCCGCCGTGGCCTCGGCCAGTTCGTCGGCGTTCATCCTGTCGTAGGGTTTGCGTTTTGCCATATTTATTTCCTGCGGCGCCGTGACTGCCGCTTCTCGTTGTCGGTGAGTGGCCGTGCGTGAATTACAAAGATCGTGTCGGCGGGGCTGTAGATGTAAACGACCTGAAGGTAATCGCCGGTGTCCGTCTGCCCGCGCACGAGCCACTTGCTGTGTCCCTGATACAACGGGTAGGGTCGCCGCGCCTGTCGAATCAGTACCTCGGCCTCCTGCCTGCTGACATTGTGCCGTTCAATGTGCTCCTGATTCCAGTTGTTCCATCGGATCGGGTCCATTCCACACATAAGTATATACTTTTCTTGGCCCGCGTCAAACGGCATTACGGGGAATAGGCGTCGAGAATCCGAGATTGGAGCAGAATGAATCCGACCTTGACGGTCAACCCATTCTCCGGTCGTTGAGACAGGCTATTGCAACGCCCGGACTTATTTCCGCCAAACCCCCGGCCCGTTCCCGGAAACCCCGGCCGGCCAGGCCCAGTGGCTTGCGGCCGTCAACCAGATCGTCATGGGTGTCCCCAACGACCATGGCAAGGGCGTCTTCTATTGGGAACCCGGCAGCCGCGACGGCCGCAGCTATTTCGACAACACGGGCATGCCCCTGCCGATCATGGATGTGTTCCACCAATGGACTCGGCCGGAACATCGGGTGGATAATCAGTAACGCGACGGCCCAAGTGAGAGTACAATAGCTCACAAGAATAGTGCTCCGGCTCTGAAAAGAGGTGTCCCGTGCTGGTTACTGCCATCGAAGGCGTGGTTGAAAATGGGAAGATCCGATTGCGCGAGGAGATATCGCTGGCCGAGAACACCAGAGTGTACGTGATTGTCGCGGATCAGCACATGCCCGCGCCTCTCCCGGCACAGGTGCGCACACCGCGGCTGGCGAACCCGCTGGACGGCGGGGACTTCCGCAAACAAGTTGTGGAGGTTCCCGCCGATGGCAAGCTATGACGCGTCGCATTACGATCCGCCGGCACCTATCGCACAAGTGACATTGCGCGACATGAAGAGCGGGGCATTGCTGCCGAATGTGCTCCTGTTACTGGATACGGGCGCAGACGTCACTTTGCTGCCGCGGGCCGCTGTGGAGCGTCTGGGAGTGAAACCAGTCAGCGGGAAGGACTATGAGTTGCTCGGCTTCGATGGAACCAGAAGCACGGCCCAGGCCGTGGACGTGGATATGATCTTTCTGGCCAAAGCCTATCGCGGACGATATTTATTGATTGACGATGAGCGGGGAGTGTTGGGACGAGACATTTTGGCCAGCGTGGTGTTGCTCTTGCATGGGCCGCTACAGGAATGGTCGCAACAGGAAGTTGGGAACGAGAGTGGTTCCTCGGCTCGCTGATCGGGTTTCGGGCATCTTCACGGCTGGCGATCCTGAAATATCGGGCGGATATTCGGTAAGCCCAAATCACTTGCGCCCCTCGCTGATGAGGTCTTTGACTCTCAATCCGCCAAGCGTGACATGCCGGCTGAGCTTTTGAATCCGCCGGATCGCGGCTGCTCGCTGAGCGATCGTTGGTGGTTTGCTGGCGGGCTTGAGGTTTCGAGGCGCGGGCATGGAAATTCCCTGGGGTCGGTCAGGCGTAGAGCAGGTTACGTGGGCGAGTTTGTCCGGGCAATAAGGGTTAGAGCAGGATAATGATGAAGAGTAGGATTATGAAGATGATCAAGAGCAGGATTTGGGCGGAATTGGGTGGATTCGCGTAGCCCTCCGCAACCACCCGGCCTTCGGCGCGTACAAAGGGGGGTAACAGCATCGGAATCCCGCGTCGGGGCAGTGTTTTGCGTTGACAGTTTTGCGTTGACGGCCCCGGCGGGGGATGGCAAGATGGATTATCGGGCGTCGGCGGCACGGATGCCGGGCCGGAAGCCGTTTCCAGAAAAATATGTCTTAATCGGGAACTTTTCACCTCCGAGATCATCAAACCCTATGTCGAGCTTGAGCGGAGCCGAGTTCGAGTCACCTTTGCCTGCGGCGGCGGCCAGCCCCCGGGAAAAGGAAGTCTTGCGCAAGGCCCGCGATGGCGATCGATCGGCCTTCGGGCAGATCGTCGGCTGGTATCAGGATCGCCTATATAACGCGATCCTTCGTATGGTCGGCGATCCAGATGACGCCCGCGAGTTGACGCAGGAAGCGTTTACCCGCGCCTTGGACCGCTTGGAAACCTTCCGCGGCGAGAGCGGGCCTTATACATGGCTCTTCCGCATCGCCATGAATCTGGCGATCACGCGCCTGCGGCAGGACCAGCGACGGCGGACGTTTTCACTGGATGCGGCCGGTGGCGGCAACGGCCGGCATCGCGAATCGGCGGGACAGGCGTCGAGCCTGATGGATCGCGTGGCATCCGATCCGGGCCAGTCGCCTGCCGCTCGAATGGAGCGCCGCGAGCGCGATCAGGAAGTGCTGGCGGCTTTGGGTCGGATCGACGCGGATTACCGCGCGGTGTTGATCATGCGTGATGTAGAAGGATTCGATTATCAGCAGATGGCCGACGTGCTTGGCCTGGCCCTGGGCACGCTCAAGAGCCGGCTGTTTCGGGCCCGGGTGGCATTGCGGGATGAGTTGTCGGCCTATATGACCGAACATGCCCCGCGGCAGTGATGCAGAATTGGATATGGAATGGCGAGACTGACAAGTAGACACACATGACTCCAAACAAGGAAAACATCGAAGCCATCTTGTGTGCCTATGTCGATGGCGACCTGGACGCGGCCGGCCGGGCCGAAATCGAAAAGCACCTGGCGGAGAATCCCCAGCATCGCCAGATTCTCGCCGAGATGATCGCCATGCGAGGCTGGGTCAAGAGCCTGCCGCGGGCGACGGCGCCCAGCGAACTGGCCGATGCCCTCACCGGCCAGCTTGAGCGATCCGTGCTGCTGGGAGAGGGACCGGTGATGAGCCGGGCGATGCCGTCGGCGGTGAATCGCCGCTCGCAATGGCTGGCGATCGCGGCTGTCGTTTTGCTTACTGCGGGGCTCGGTCTGGCGGTGTGGGCAATCCTGATTCCGACCAGCGGCCGGCCCCGAGTCGCCGTGGCGCCGCTGACTCCCCCCGATAATTCCCACGGCGACATTGTGCTCGAGCACTCGGACAACGGGGTCGAACCGCCTGCGCCCGCCGGATCAGGAATTGCTGCGATGACGCCGGATCAAGACAGGGCGCCCGGCGCCGACGGCCACGCGGTTGCACCGGCGGGCGCCGCTGCCGGCGTCGAAGGATCGGTCGCGGTTGTGGTGCCGAGTCCAGCAGCGCCCAGCGAACCGCCGCCGGTGTTGGTGCCCGCCCCGACAACGCGCAATGATTTGCCCGAGGCCGTTGCGTCGGGGAATGCGGCTTCACCTGCGGCGAGCGATTTCAATCGCGGGACAATATCACCGCCCGCGCTGGCCACGGCGGCCAAGGACTTGGCCGATCAACCGCCGGTCGCTGTGCGCCAACGCCTCGCTGAGGCCGGCGTGCTTGACAGTGCCGACGTCAGCCATCGCATGGTTGTGCTGGTGAACGCCGCCGATCCCTCCGCCGCGTCGGCGCAGGTGGCGCAGGTGCTGACGGCTCAGAACATCGCTTATTCCAACGTCGCCGCACCGACCGGCGACAACCGCCTGGCTCTGAACGCGGCGACAAACCCGTCGCAGCAACTGGCGATGGGCAACACGATTCAGGGCGAAGTCAACGGCGGGCTCGTCATGACCCGCGACGGCAGCTTCGTGCCCAATCGACAACTCCTCGCGTCGCCGTCAACGGTGACCTCGAATTTTGCATCGGCAGCAGAACAGGCCCAGGCCCAGGCGATCGGCGCCGGCAGTTCTGCCGCGACGCGGTCAGCCGGCCCAACCACGGTGAGTTCGCTGTTCGACCGGCAATTTGCTTTGGACCAGCAATCAGGCGCCGGCCAGTCGCCGGACATGGCCAACACCCTGGCGGGCCAAGCGCCGGCGCCCGGCTCGGCGGCGGCGCCAATGGCGCCGGCCTCCAATGGCGCTGATGGCAATGGCCAGCTTGCCGGAGCCGAAGTCCCGGCCGGCGGCGCTGTGGGCGGATTCGGCGCCGGCGGCGGATACGGCGGCCTTGGCGGCGGTGGCGGCGCTGGCGGATTTGCTCCTGCGGGCGGTGGCGGACGCGGCGGCCGTGGCGGCGCTGCTGGCGGCGCTGGCGGAGCGTCGGCTGGTCGCGGCGGCCGAGGTGGCGGCGCTCGCGGCGCTGGCCGGGCCGCGTCTATCCCACGCAGATCGGATGCGGCGGCGACAACCCTCCCGGCTAATCCCGCCGGGACGCTGGCGCATTCCGCGGATATCAACGGCGGCGTCTTTGTCGTCCGCAACCTCACCGCCGGACAGGCCCACAATCTCCAGGCCTCGCTGGCCAACAGCGGCGGGCTGGACCTGCGTGTTTACGGCCCGTCCGCCGCGGCCCATGACATGTCCACAACCCGGCCTTTGGCTGGTGATGTCATCGCCAATCAGCAGATGAGACAAGGGTTCATCGCGCAGCCGGCAACCATTCCAGTTGCGTCGGCCGGCGAAGCGCAAACCCAACCGTCCGAGCTTCAGAACGGGCAGACGATGATTGGTCAGTTGAGAGTTCCGGATAGTCAGTATCCACAGCAAGCGGTCGACTCGCTGAGGAATCCAGCGACCAACCCCGCGATGGCCAACGTCCCCATCGAGGTCGCCGGCGGCGCCTCGCAACAACCCGGCCCGGCCACCCAACCGTCCGACACCGACGGCATGCTCGTCCTCATCGTCGTGCAGGCCGTTCCAACAACGCAGCCCGCCGGCGATTCGGTCCCCACGCCGGCCGGGCAGTAGACTCTGCCTTGAAAACGGTACAATGCGGCCATGACCTTCAACGAGAAGCTCAAAGCGCTGCGTCGATCGAAACACGACCGCATGATCGCCGGTATCTGCGGGGGATTTGCCAACTCCACCGATACCCCGTCATGGGTCTGGCGGGCCGGGTTCCCGTTCACCACCATCTGGGCCGGCACCGGCGGGCTGCTTTACCTGATCCTCTGGTATTTCATGCCCCAATCCGACGACATCACCTGATTCTTGGAATTATTCGCTCCGCGTCCTCAGCGTCTCCGCGGTGAATGCACCATCTGTTTCTACAGTAGTATACTACAACAGGTCACAGCCCCTTCCGCCTTGGCCAGCTCATCGCATTCGACGCAGACCACGCAAATGCCCCGATCTTCCAGCCGCTTGCGCGTCCGCGGATAATGCGCCGGAAACACTACCGCATCGCCAATTTGCAGCGCATTGGCGGCCATCGGCTCAAGCGGATCAACCTCGATCCGCTCGATACCGCCCAGCGCACCGGCCGCGATCCAGCGCGAATTCACCAGCAGCAACCCGTCGCCGATCGCTGTCACTGCGCTCTTTAGGTGCAAGCATCCGCTGACGGCCGTCGGCACGACGCGATACCCAAAGGGCGAGACAAATCCGCGCAACTGCTCGATCCCCGCCGCATTGGTCCGCGACGATTGTCCCACATACAGCGTCCGCCCCACGCGCAGCACATCGCCGCCGTCGAGCGTGGCCGGATCGGTCATCCGCACCATCGGCCGATACTCCGCCAAAGCCGCCGCAATTCCCTCCGTCTCCGCTCTCCGCGACGCCGCCCCCGGCCGGGTCAGAACCGCGATCTCCTCGAGCGCCACCGCAATGTCCTCGACAAACACCGCATCCGGCATTTCATCCGCCGCAGCAGCGCGCGCGATAGTCACTCCCTGCGACTTCATCGCCCGCTCCAAACCCGCGTGCTGCTGCCGGGCCCGATCCAGATCGATCGCCACGCGAGCCTGATGCGTCAGTTCGCACCGGCTCAAACTCGCGCTCACCGGCCGTGTGATGGCTACCGTCATTTTCGCTCCCGATTCGCGATGATCTTGAACGCGATAGTGGTATCATACAACGCGCGTAAGGCAACCGGCCGCGGGCGTTTTGTCCCCTCTCCCTGTACTCTGGGAGAGGGCTAGGGTGAGGGTTGCGACGCGAGCGGGATGGCAGGCCGGTTGGTTCGACGACGGCGAAGAACCCTCACCCCAACCCTCTCCCTGCGTACAGGGCGAGGGGGAAAGAGGATGCGGCCCAGGGAGGTTGCGATGGATGAATCGACGCCGACTCCGCCGAGGGTTCCGCCCGTCGTCCCGTTGGACTACGCCCCCGGCGAAAGCCGCCTGCGGCGGCGGCTCATCAAATGGTCGGTCATTGTCGCGGTGCTGTTAAGTCTTTCGATCATGGGCTGGCAATATGGCCCGCACGCATGGCTGTTTGCCCGGCAATGGTACTGGCAGCGCCAGTGCATGAATTTCAATGCACCAGCGGATCTTGTGGTTTATGGGCCTCTTCCCGGCGGAGCGGCCGCTGTTGTCCCCTCTTATATGGATGGCGCGTCGCCAGACGTGGCGGCACTGCTTCAACCGTTATCGCGGGGTGGGTTCGGTGCGGCCCCGCCGACAAATCCGCCCGGAGTCATCTCGCGCGTGCCGATCTGCTGGGTCCGGTTTCTTGATGCAACCCGCAATGTTCCCAGCGCGGGCTCGGGCAAGGCGGCCGGTGTCGTGTTCTGTCACGACCGCGTCAGCCCGGCCGGCCACAGGCGATTGGTCACCGTGGAATATCCGGCAATCCAGATGTTCTCACCCGACGGCGGCGCCATCTGGCTTGATCGCGAGGGATTTAGCGCGCAGGTTTACGGCCCGGCGGGATGGAATGGATGCCGCCAGCTCCAGGCCGCTCCCGCTACCGCTTGGTTGGCCGAATACCCGTATCGCCTGCCAACACCGAGTCGGTTTTACGCTGGCCAGCCCGATCCGGCCGATGCCAGCCACTTTTCCATTGAGTACGAATGGTCGGACGGCGTTCACGGATTCGTGGACGGCTGGTTAAGCGACGACGACACGATCATGCTGAAGATCCGCCTCGGCCAGGGTGCTGCTCCACGGTGACGGGAAAGCTGTCGATTCGACCTGGGCCGGGAGATATCGCCTCGGAGATACGGGCGGTTTTCGGCGGGAAATGATCGCGAGGCAGGTCGCGCCACTATTTTTCGATTGCTCCCCAATTGGGGTTGCCGATCGGCTTGTTGCATGGAATAATCGCTCGACCGCAACGGATGTCGCAGGACTTAGACATTTCGTGGCAGGTGCTCCGTCGAATCGTCTGCTCCTGGGCGGGTGAATCGGCGGAGCTGGCGGAAATCAAACCGCTTGCCGGGGGATGTGTCAACACAACACTGGCCATCACCACCGCCGACGGGCGTAAATGCGTCCTCAAGATCACCGCCCATCGCGTCAATCGCATCTATCAGGACGAGGCGATGCAGCTTGTGCTGCTCAGCCAGCGCGGCGTGCCGGTGCCCAAAGTCTATGACACGCGAGTCGGCTCGCTGGACGATCCCTTCAGCTACGTGCTCATGGAATTCGTCGATGGCTTTGATCTGGCCCACGCCCGCCAGCATTGCACAACCGAACAGTTCGATCGCCTGCAGGCCGAACTGGCCAGCATGCTCGTTCGCGTTCACGAGCTGACCGCCCCGCAATACGGCCGGGTCTGCGCCGAACCCGTGCCGCAGTTTGATTCGTGGCCGAAGTTTTACCAGTCGGTTTTCGATTCACTGGTGAAATCGACGCTGAAGATCGAGCGTCTGCCGGTCATGGCCCGCAAGACGGTCACGCGCGTCCACGAGCGACTCGACCGCCTGATCGCCCACGACGACGTGCCGCGGCTGGTGCATTGGGATTTGTGGTCCACCAACATCCTCGCCCGCCAGGGGGAAAACGGCGACTGGCACATCGCCGCCATCCTCGATCCCTGCTGCAAGTTCGCCCACGTCGAGGCCGAACTGGCCTATCTCGAATTGTTCAAAACCGTCACGCCCGGCTTCATGAAGACTTATCAGCAAACCCGCCGGCTGGGCGAGGAATATCACCGCCTTCGTAAGCCGGTGTATCAACTGTATTCCCTGATGGGCCATTACGACCTGTTCGGCCCACATCACCTGAAGCCGCTTCTGGACGGTATTGAGAAAGTGGCCCTGCTGGTGTAACCCCCGACCCGCCGGCCAGCGAAGGCGCATTGTCCGGCACCAGCACCTCATGAACATCCTTGTCGCACCCGGCGATGCCCAGTGCCGCCGCCGCAGTAGCCGACAGGATCAGTAATCCAATTCGCCTTGGCCGGGGTTTGTATCGCATGACCCAAAGGCTACCGCGTGCCGGCCACATCGTCCACCTTGTTCGTCGATTCGCGGGTATGGTGACACTGCCGCACCAACTTGCCGAGTCAAAAGAGCGTATTGAAACCGGCGGCTTTGAAATGGCGGTCGTTGCTGAAGACGTCCGTTATGCCCAAGCGGCGCATGATGACGAAGGACACCTGATCGACAATCCCAGCGTCCGCCGCCTCGTGCCGCGCGTAGTGCTCCCACGCTTGCGCCCAATCGGCCTCTGTCGGATGGAAAAGAGTTTTCGCTCTCTCTAGCCGCCGGCGCATCTCATCCACATCCGCGCGAAACGGCGTTCTGGACACGGCGTTGCCGCATTCCAACAGCACGTAGGCCGTCGTAACCAAAACGGCTCGGTGGCTCAACGCCCGCCGCCACGCCAGTTCGGCGGGGGCGTGCCATTGGTCGTCCTCATCCCAAACGGCTAGGAATCCGACGGTATCAACGAAAACCTGTTTCACGGCTGGTGCTCATTGTGGCGTTCCGCCAGGTCGTGCCGACCCGAATGAAAACGCCGGGACATGACCTCGTAGACGGCGTCCATCGCACTGGATTGCTCGGGTGTCGGCTCGATCGGGTCGATCTGGAGCCTTACCCGTGTATGTTCCGGCAATTCAACCCGTTGGGTCGGCTGAAAGATCCCATTCTCGTAGATCGCGTCAATTGTTGTCATACCTTCACCTCCACGACCTGGGCCGTGTCGAACCGAAGAATGTCGCTCGTGCGCAGCGCAATCCTATACCGCCGGCTCCGCCGATGCGAATGCGGGCTGCTGGCCAATCGCAGCGATGGGTGCCAAGTCCAATCCGTGGCGATGCCGTCGCCTGCTCTACTTGCCTCCGGGGAAGAGATTCTGCAATTGATTAAGCGGGTTGTTGTTCTTAGGCCCGGCCGGGGCGGTGGTGCTGGGTGGGTTGCTGCCGCCGCCGAAGAGGGATTTGGCTTCGGCGTCGGCCAGGGCCTTGAGCAGGCCGGAGGTATCGAGCTTGGGACTGGAGACGGTTCCCTTCAGCGGGCAATCGACCTCGGCGGGAAGGAAAGCGGCCGTTTTGGCGTTGGCCTTGCCGAACTTGGCGAACATGGCGCCGGGGATTCCGACTGTATACGGCTGGAGCGTCTTGTTCAGCAGGCCGACCGTTCCGAACAATCGCAGGCCGTATTTTTCGCCGGAGATGTTGATGGTCATGTCCTGCTCGGCCAGGCCTTTTTCGATGACGAGTTTGCCGTTCTTGATATCGCCGTCGATGGCGTTGTTGCCGCGGCCGCCCACGGCGCCGAGGATATCGCCGATCATGCTCGAACCGATCTGGAAGCCCGTGATGCTGATGCGGACCTCTGCCCGGCCGTCGTTTTCGGGGCCGGTGGAATTCATCAATGCGTCCAGCGGCAGCTTTATGCACGAGACCATGGTGATATCGAGCAGACCCTTGGCCGATTGCGGATCGGCGAAGACGGGGTTGTTGATGTAATCCTTCATCCACGTATTGGCGAAGACGGGATTGATCGTGGCCTGGGCGATCAGGGCCTTGTTGGCCGGCACGTTCAAGCGCGGATGCACGTCGGACAGATCGAGCGTGATGCCGCCCAGGTCGAGCTTGCCGGAATTGAACGTCGCGGGAACCGGGAGATCCTGACCGGCCGGCTTGCCGTTGTACGCGATGCGGACGATGCCGCTCTTGATGTCCACTGGCACGTCGAGATTCTGAATCGTCAGGCCGTTCAGATCGTAGGTGTCCACCGTCAGATCGCCCGAGGCGAGCAGCGAGCGGATGGCGACATTAAACGCCGGCCCGGCCGGGAAACTTCCGCCCAGCACGAAGTCGCGATGGTATTTTCCGGCGAGCTTGAGATCTTTGTAGCTGGTCTGCTGGTCGGGTGTGAGCATGGGGAGGATGATTTTCCAGAGTGTGGCCAGATCGTAATCGAGGCCGAGCTTGACATCCTGGAACTGCCGTGCGGTCTGCCAGTCGTGCAGCGTGCCGGTGAGTTTGATGCCCAGCGCCTTGCTGGAGGCCATGGTGACGTTGACGCCGTCGCCGTCCATGAGAAGCGTGCGCGTGTCGAGATTGACGGCCATGTGCGTATTGAGACCGATCTGCGCTTCGGTGAATTGGACGGTCTTGCCGTCGGCGGCGAATTCCTGGAAGTTCTTGACGCCGCCGGTCTGAACGACGCGAATGCCGGCCGCTTCGGTGCTGAGGGCGTTGGAAAGGGCCAGCGTGCCGGCGTAAGGATACGCGCCGGACTTTAGGCCGCTGGTTGCTTCGGCCACGCGAGACAAACCGGCAATGTCGCCGTTGACGTTGATCGTGCCGCTGTATGTGGGCTTGGCGGCGGACAGATCCTTCACCACGATCGGTGCGCCCAGCGAAATGGACGCCACGCCCAGATCGCCGTCGAGCGACTGGATGTTGACGGCCTTGATCTCGTCCATCAATGCTTGTTGCTTGTTTGGATCGACGGCCGTGTCAATGCTGGCGGCGGCCTTGAACGTGATGTCCTTGTCCCACGCATAGGCGCCGTCGCCGCAGGTGAGGGCGAGTTTGGAAACGGCCAGATTGTTCACCGCGAAGGTTGTGGATTGAGCCTTGCGGGCGACGGTGATGTCGGCATTGGCGACGCCGGATTTGATGACCATCGGCGGCGGGGGCGCGGCGGAGGCGTTGGGATTGGCGGCGGTGTCGTTGCCCGCAGCGGCAGCGACGGCCGGACCCGACGACGGCGGCGTGATCGCATTCAGCAGCGCCCTGATCTTGGGAATATCCGCGTTGGCGACCACAATGTGAGCACTTTGCAACATGTCCAGAGTGTCGGCGGGCACGGCCTTGCCGTTGACCATCCGCGCCAGCAATACGTTGATGTCGTTAGCGGAGAAGTTGCCCATCGACGTGTTGGCGCCGACGGACGCGGTGGCCGTGGTTCCGTCATCGGCCAGGGACGCCTTGATGGGCATGTCGATGGTTTCGTTGTTCAGCACGCTGACGGTGGGGCTGGCCACGGTGAGAGCGGTGATCTTGATGTCGCCGTTCACGTCGGAGGATTTGCCATTGGCCGCGTGGGAGAAGCCGATGCTCGCGGCGAGCTGCCCGCTTTGCAATGTCGGTTGCGTGGTCGGCTGGGCCGGGCCGCTGAAACCCTGGGCGATCGTCAGCCCGCGTTTGAGTTTGACCTGCGCGGTGATCGTGCCGCTGCCGCTGATGGCGCCGGCGCTGTTGCGCGAGAAGACCAGGTGCTGCCCGGAATTGTTGGACAGCGAAATCACGCCGTCCGACGTGGTCAGCGACAGCGTGCTCAAATCCGCCGCGATGCCGTTTTGGGTGCTGATCTTGCCGGCCATGGTGAAATCGGCCGATTCGTTGTCCAGCAGATTGCGCGTGGAGTTGCCATCCTTGGCTACGAGCGTGAAATTGTGCAGACCAAGAGCCAACGGCGTCGAGAGATTAACGCCGGTGGAGTCGTACGAGCCGCCCGCTGTCAGGTTGACGGTTCCGCTGGGCAGAGTCATCTCGCCCGAGCCAAGCTGTGCCAGAAGCGACGGCGGCGCCGCCGGTGCATTGGCGGCCGGCTTTGTGGCCGGCTTGCCCATCGCGGTCAGCAAGTCCTTCTGCTCCGCAACCAGCCTGGGACAATCGACGATGCATTTATCCAGTTGAAACGTCGCCGCCAGAGCCGGGCCCGCCATCGACGCATCCGCCTTGGCATGCATGTCCACAACCGGCGCGGCGGCCGGTCCGGCTTGCACCGTCAGTTCGATATTGTGAATCGCCTGCACGACGGCGGCGCTGTCGTTGGTGATGTCGCCGGTCAGACCGATCGCCAGCCGATCTCGCGTCACCGGCGGCAGGCTGCCCAGGCCGCTGATCTTGAGATTGGTGAACTCGATCGAGTTGGTTGCCTTCACCACGCCATTAGGCGCGGTGGGATCGCCGGTTGAATTCAGCGCCAGTTTGCCCGTGCCGCCAACGGTCAGCGTGCCGAGGTTGAATAGGGCGGCGAGCTTCGATTGCAGGTCATCGAGATTGATATTGCCGGTTGCATTAAGCTGCGCCAGCGACGGCGCTGCGGTGTTGAGCGTAAGGAAACTGCTGTCGATGTTGGCCTTCAGATCGCCGATCGACGGCTTCTTGCCCCCGGTTGCGCTCACGCCAAGATCGGAGGAGAATTTCGGAATGCTGACGGGTTTGCCGTCGCTGGTGCCGGCCAGCGCGATGTCGGTCTTGATGGCGACGGTGACTTTATCCTGCGCAATGGTGACGTTGGTGGAATGGTCCAGCGTGCCGCTCGTCAGCGTCGTGCCGGAATTCAGCCGCGCCATGTGCGGAAGCTGATTCACGATGCCCGGCACATCCGCGTGCAGCGTGATGGCCACGGTTCCGCCGGCGGCACTGCCCGGCAGCGTGATCGTCTGATCGGTTTTCCGGGCATGCAGAACCGCATCGATAATCTGCGGCAGGAACGTGCCCAACTCGCTGAGCGAACCCTGCGCCGCATCGACGTTCACGCCCAGCGTCACTTGCCTGGTCTTGAAGTTCAGCGTGTTCACCTTGACGCGCGACGTCGGATCAACTCCGGTTGCCGAAGCGTCAAGATTCAGCGACAGTTCCCCGGCGTCGAACGTATCGCCGTTCAGAACCGATCCGCCGACAACCAGGTGCGGAACATCGATGCTGCTGGTGATTGTGGCGGCCCCGCCGGGTTTCACGTGCAGGTCGTATTTGCTGGTGAGGATACCGGACATCGTCGCCCCGATGGGCGTGGGGCTGGCGATCGCCATCATGGGCGTCACCGTCGAGAGATCCAGATTCGTCACCGTGATCGTCTGGTCCGCGCTCAGGATGTCGATGATCTTGCTCACGTCGAGCTGGCCGTTCTTGATGGCGGTGAATGAGCCGTCGATCTTGATGGTCGAGGCCGGCCCGCCGATCAGCCCGGAGGTGATCGTCAGCGAGTCGATGATCGGCTTGTTGAGATCGTCGATCTTGAGTTCGCCGTCGATCGCCTTCACCTGGATGGTGCGGTTCGAGATGTCGTCCTGGAATGTTCCGGTGCAGTTCGACAGCACGAAATCACCGGTCAGCGCCGGCAGATTGATCGGCGCCGAAGCCGCGGCCGGCGGCGGAGTTGATGGCGCTGGCGACGGTTTGACGTTCGACGGCGCGGAAGGCGCCGGCGCCGGGCTTGCCGGTGCGGCCGATCCCTTGGCCAGTGCCATGAGATTGAGCTGCCCGTCCTTCTGGCGGACGATGAAGAAATCCACGCCGTCAAGCGAGGTCTTGCCCAGGGCATAATTTCCCTTGGCCGCCCCCAGCAGCGACAGGCCGGTGCTGAATTCCTTCACGGAAAGCACGTGCGACTGCTTGGAATCCTTCACGTCCACGCCGGTGATCTTCAATCCGCCCGTCCAGGAAAACGACCAGTCGGTGATGGTGAGATGGCCGGAAAGGGCCTTGTTCACCTGATCGACGACGATGCCGCGCACCGTTCCGCTGCCGGCGATGGTCGGCAGCATGAGCACCAGGAGAATCAGCAGCACCACCACGCCGCCAACGCCGATGAGGATTCGCCGTACCCATTTGGATCGCTTCCGCTTGGGCGCCGGCGCTGCGGGCGTGCCGCCGGGTGGCGTTGCCGGCGGGACGTTGGCCTGGTCGGTCTTGTCGTTGGACATTGGCGATGACGATGAGGGTTCTTGTTCTGGCATGGTAGTTGTTATTGCAAAGAGTGAATAAAAAGTTCCGCGCTCCGGCACCCGACGGCGGTCCGCCCGCTTGGCAGGCCGCCTTGAATTAGCCTCCGCTGGCGCCCGTGGCCAGTGGACGCAGGAAGTTGATTCCCGGCTTATCGAGCACACCCGCTGGCGGCGGCGGGGCCGGCGGGGGCGCCTTCGGATCGCGCGCCCCTGACCCACCAGACCGCGCACCGCTTTGGCCCGGCGCCGAGCCGCCGGCTCGCGCGCCACGGCCCGGCTTTTCCTTGATTCCCGCGCCGCCGATATATCCGATTCCGGCCGGCATCTCCGTCATCTTGCCATATTGGACCTCGGCCCGAGCAATGGCCGCCGGTCCCGGATTCACGTCAACATGCGGCGCTGTCGCCGCCGGACCGCCGGTGGCGTTCTCCGGCCGTCCGCCAAACAGCGGCTCGGCCGTTATCGTCGTGATCGGTCGCTCAAACGGCGTGTCGGCGTCAATAAGAAACGGCGGTGGCCCCGTTTGCACTGGTCCTCTCGCCCCCGGCCCCATCGTCCCCGGCCCGGCATCCCGCCCGCCGCCGGGCATCGGCCCGCCCGGCATCCCCGGCTGCGGATAAGGCGGCACCGGCTGCCCCCCGGCCGTCCCGCTCATCCCACACCACCAAACGACCACCCCCATCATCGCCGCCACCCGCCATGTCCCGTTTCTCGCCATGCTTAATCCTCAACCCCATATCCTACCGCCCCATGCAAGAATTGACCACATCCGAACGCCGCCGTTAGCCCCCGAGTGTGTCCAATTTTCCGGGAGCCTGTCTTTTCCTCCGCCCCTTGTACTGGAGGGGGAAGACCGAGGTGGGGGTTCACAGCCAGCGACTCTGAACCGCTCAGCCTCAACCAACGCCACGGCGCCCAACCCCTTATTCTTCCAACAGTTGAGCCAATTCCCCGCGCGCTAGCCCCCGCCGGCAAACCCGCTTCCTGGCCGAATAACACGGTTGCGATCGAAAATCGAGTCCAAATCCATCCCCAAATACGCCAAGAAAGTCCGAACTCGGCCTGTAGGAGTTCGAACTACGGGCTAAGTCTGCCCGCCCCAGTCCGATCTGGGCGCGCATACCCGGCGGGTCCGACGCGTCCGCCCTCAATCCCACATGGCCGTTACCCGACACGGCCGAATCTGGTAAAATCCGCCCCGCGTCCGGCAATGCACAACCCGGCCGGCCCGGCGGCGGAGACGAATAATTGGAAACGCCAACCGCCCGGCCGCCGCGCAGCGGCGGGCGAGTAAATGCGAGGCAACGTGAACTGGCGAAAGACTGGCCCCGGCCCGGAGGCATGGCCCAACCAGCCCTACTTCGGCATCGTCGCGCTTGCCACGGAAATCCTCTGCGCATGTCTGATGCTCGTGGTTGAGGGAACTGAAGCATTTTACCACCACAATTACCTGCACATCCCACCATATGCCGCACGGCTGCATCTCCTGGCGTTCCCGGTGTGCTTGTTCGGGGCTTTGTGCGGTGCCGCTGGATGTTTCTCGAGGCGCGACAGAAGACTGTCGTTGGCTGCCCTGTTAGTATTTCTCGTCGTGCTCGTTTGGGTAATTGCTCCGCGATTCTACAGCTGAGCGAGGCACCACACGTTCGCGCTGGGCAAATGAAGCACGGACAGCAGCGGTTGCGGCCCGGCGCTACGTCGCGCTGCGGGCGGCGTTTGGCTCTAACGCGACAAGGGCGAATCTGGTAAAATCCGCCCGGCGTCCGGCAATGCACAACCCGGCCGGGCAGCGCCGGATCGTGGATGCGTGAGGCGGCATGGGTTGGCGAAAAGCAGTTGCGTCCATGGTCAATTGCGCGAATGGAGTCTTGTGTCCCATTCAGTTATCCTCTGCTTTAATTACCCAGATCCCGCGATAGAGACTACCTATATCAAATGCGCGAACGAAAGAAAAACGACGAAAAAGGCATCCCGCTCGATTACGCGGGTCCGACGGTCCCCATCGCCGCGCACCTACCCACGAGGACTGAGATCTGGCTCGTCTATGGTGCAGCATGTCTTTGCGGCATATTCCTCAACGGCTTTCTACCGATAGGCACACCGGGCGGCGGGGCTCCTCTTACCTTGTGGATACGAGCCAGAAACACTTTCCGTGCGGAAGCGGGTCCATTTGGGCTCGGAATCAGTCTACTTGGGGGCGAACATGTCAACGACCTGTGGGCTGCCGTGGTAGCGTTCATCGTCTCAACAATCTCGCTATTGTTTCTGATCTGGTTTTCCCCGCTTCGCCGTGCTCGCCTCGCCGTGCATTTGAGCTTCGCGTTTATTTGGTTCTGTAGCGGTTTTTGCTGTAATGGATAGCGCGGATAAATGGTCTGGAATTTTTGAGGGGAGCAACTGACCGGGACAGGACCATCCGATCAGAAGATACCGCGCTGCGGCCGGCATGCGGGGGTGGCCCGGCGGCGGCGAATCTGGTAAGATAGGCGCAGCGTGGCGCATGGTGGCGGGACGGGCGGAGATGAACCAGCGGGAACGCGGGCCGTCCGGCCGCCGGGCAGCGCCCGATCGACGATGGGTGAGGCGGCATGAATTGGCGAAAAGCAGTTGCGCCCAAGGGCGATTGCTCGAATGGATGGTTGTGGCCCATTCAGTTACCCGAGAGGCGAGGCAAATATGATTCAGGATTTGGGCCCCGATCACAGCTCGCAACGGCGGCGCAAAATCCGGAAGTATTGCTGGGCGTTCGCTCTGGTACTTCTTGTTCTTCTCGCGGCGTTTTTATTTTATGGTGCATATCCCGATCCACAATTTACACTTGCGAATTTGCGAGGATTGACACCGGCCCAGATTACCGCGCGGTTCGGCGCGCCCTACGATACCGTCGCGCAATCCGGCCAGACCTTTGACCTTGTTTACGTATCCAAATACAAATGGGTGCGATGGGCGTACGCTATAGAATTTACGAACGGCCAGGTGTCGGACGTTACGGCGACTGGTAAGTGAAATATTATGAACGAATCGCATTTGGGCGGACGGAGCAACTGAACGGGACAGGACCATTCGATCAGAAAATATCGCGCTGCGGCCGGCATGCGGGGGTGGCCCGGCGGCGGCGAATCTGGTAAGATAGGCGCAGCGTGGCGCATGGCGGCGGGAAAGGCGGAGACGAACCAGCGGGAACGCGGGCTTTCCGGCCGCCGCGCAGCGCCCGATCGACGATGCGTGAGGCGGCATAAATTGGCGAAAAGCACGTGCGACCAAGGTCAATTGCCCCAACGGAGGTTCGTGTCGCCTTCCGTTACGCCAGCCGTAGGGAGATCGGAACAATATACGCCACCA